>JAKLFE010000005.1 GCA_022711355.1 Spirochaetota bacterium
CCAGATGGGCAAGAAGGGCGAGGGCTACGACATGATCGTCACCGGCTGGTACACGCCGACGATGGACCCCGACTACACCTGCATCATCTTCAACGGGGAGTCCATCGGCACGGGCATGAACTCCGCCTTGTACAACAACGACCTCGTCAACGAGAGCATCCAGAAGGGCCGCTACTCGATCGACCAGAAGGCCAGGGCCGCCGCCTACGTCGCCGCCCAGAACCAGCTCATGGCCGACAAGCCCTACTTCCCCATGGTCAACGAGAAGGCCATCTTCGGGACCCACCCCCGCCTGGGCAACCTCGAGGCGGCCCTGTTCAAGACCAAGCTCGTCGACGTGCACAAGCTGACCAGGAAGTTCTAGCCCGAAGGCGCCCTCGGGAGCCGGGGCCCCGCGCCCCGGCCTCCCCGGCGCCGCCCCCCGCCGCCCGCGGCGGGGGGCATCCCTTCCCCAGGATAAAGCGATGCTCAAGTACGCTGCACGTCGCGTCCTCATGCTGGTCCCGGTCCTGCTCGGCGTGACCTTCATCGTGTTCTCGCTCATGTACCTGACGCCGAGCGATCCGGCGCAGATCGTGCTCGGCTCCAACGCGACTCCAGCCGCCTACGCCCAGATGCGCGCCGACATGGGCCTCGACCGCCCCTTCCTCGCCCAGTACCTGCACTTCCTCTTCGGCTACAAGCATCCCGAATTCGGCTACCGCGGCCTCGCCTTCGGCGACCTCGGCCGCTCTTACGTCACGAACCGCATCGTGTTCGAGCTCATACTCTCGTCCTTCCCGAACACGGTCATCCTCGCGATCGGCGCCCTCGCGCTGGCCCTCGCGGTCGGCGTGCCCGTGGGCGTGATCTCCGCCACGAGGCCCTACTCGACCGTCGACATGGCCTTCACCGTCCTCGCCCTCCTGGGCGCGTCCATGCCGGTCTTCTGGTTCGCGATGGTCCTCATCTACTTCTTCGCGAACAGGCTGGGGATGCTGCCGGCCATGGCGAACCCCTCCAACGCCCTGTCGCTCGCGCTGCCGATAGTCACGCTCAGCATGAACTCGATGGCCATCATCATGAGGATGACCCGCTCCTCCATGCTCGAGGTCATGCGCCAGGACTACATCCGCACCGCCCGCGTGAAGGGCCTGGGCGAGCGGCTCGTCGTGCGCAAGCACGCGCTGCGCAACGCGCTCATACCGGTGATCACCGTGGCCGGCCTGCAGTTCGGGCACCTGCTCGGAGGAGCCGTCCTCACCGAGAAGATCTTCTCCTACCCCGGCATCGGCTCCATCATGGTCGACGCCATCTACCAGAAGGACACCCCGCAGATACTCGGGTCGGTCTGCTTCGTCGCGATCATCTTCACCCTCGTGAACCTCTTCGTCGACATCATGTACGGCCTCATCGATCCGCGCATCAAGACGGCCGTTCAGAGCGGGAGGAAGAAGGCCCCCGGAAAGGAGCTCGCCGATGCGCTCAAGCGCCTCTTCAGGAAGTAAGCCCCTCCGCGCGCTGGCCAGGGCGGGCAGGAACCTCGGCCAGTTCTGGAGGCGCTTCTCCCGGAACAAGCTCGCCACCGCGAGCCTCGCCGTGGTCCTCGTGTTCGCCTCCGTCGCGGCCCTGGCGGACGCGTTCTTCGACTACGGCTTCGTCACCTCGAACCAGCTCGACAACGCCTTCCTCAAGCCCCTGGAGTCGGGCACGGTCTACGAGGGCGAGGCGGAGCTCGAGCACCGCTACCTGCTGGGGGCCGACAACTACGGCCGCGACATCCTCGGGCGCATAGTCCACGGGGCGCGGGTGTCCATGGTCATCGGCTTCGTCACGGTCGCCATGGCGCTCGTCTCGGGCGGCGCCCTCGGGGCCCTGGCAGGGTACAAGGGCAAGGCCTTCGACACGATCATCATGCGGGCCACGGACATCCTGCTCTCGATCCCGACGATCCTCCTGTCCATCGCGATCGTCGCGGCCCTGGGCAACAGCTTCTTCAACCTCCTCATCGCGATCAGCGCCTCCATGGTGCCGGGCTACATCCGGATCGTCCGCGCCTCGATCATCACGGTGAAGGACCAGGAATTCGTCGAGGCCGCCCGGTGCATCGGCGCCTCCGACTCGCGCATCGTCTTCAAGCACATCCTCGTCAACATCGCCTCGCCCCTCATCGTCCAGTCGACGCTGAACGTCGGCTCCTCGATACTGTGGGCCTCGTCCCTCTCCTTCCTCGGCCTCGGCATCCTTCCGCCCAAGCCCGAGTGGGGGAACATGCTCTCGGAGGCGCGCGAATTCATCCAGTACGCGCCCCATACCCTCTTCGCCCCCGGCCTGGCGATCGTCGTCACGGTCCTCGCCTACAACCTCATAGGCGACGGCCTGCGCGACGCGCTCGACCCCAAGCTGAAGCGTTAGGCGGCTACCATGGCAGCTATACTCGACATCCGGGACCTCGTGGTCCACTACTCCTCGGACCGCGAGACGGTCCGGGCGGTCAACGGCCTCTCCCTGTCGCTGGAGCGCGGCAAGGTCCTCGGCCTGGTCGGCGAGACGGGCGCGGGCAAGACCACCACCGCGCTCTCCGTGCTCGACATGGTGCAGGAGCCGCAGGGCAAGATCGTCTCCGGCACCATCCTCTTCGAGGGGCGGGACATCCGCGCCCTGCGGCCCGAGGAGATGCGCGAGGTCAGGGGCAAGGAGATCGCCATGATCTTCCAGGACCCCATGACCGCGCTGAACCCCCTCATCACCGTCGGCGAGCAGATCGCCGAGACGGTCCGCAGGCACGAGGGCCTGCCGCGCGAGGATTCGGAGCGCAGGGCGGGCGAGATGCTCGAGCTCGTGGGCATCCCCGCCTCGCGCTCGCGCGACTACCCCCACCAGTTCTCCGGCGGCATGAAGCAGCGGGTGGTCATAGCGATCGCCCTCGCCTGCAACCCGAAGCTCCTCCTCGCCGACGAGCCTACGACGGCGCTCGACGTCACGATCCAGGCCCAGGTCCTTGAGATGATGAGCGAGCTCATCAAGAAATTCGGGACCTCGGTCGTCATGATCACGCACGACCTCGGGATCGTGGCCGAGAACTGCGACCACGTCGCCACGATGTACGCCGGCGAGGTCGTGGAGTACGGCACGGTGGACCAGGTCTTCGGGGACCCCCGCCACCCCTACACGATCGGGCTCTTCGGATCCCTGCCGAACCTCGATGAGGAGAGCGACCGCCTGACGCCGATCCCCGGGCTCATGCCCGACCCGACGGACCTTCCCGCGGGCTGCTTCTTCTCGCCCCGCTGCCCGCGGGCCACCGAGCGCTGCCAGGCCGAGCGCCCCTCGGACTCGGAGGAGGGCGGCCATCGCGTGAAGTGCCACCTGTTCGGCGGCGGCAAGGAGGAAGGACGATGAGCGATCCCGTTCCGGGCGGCGGCCCCCTCCTCGAGGTCCGCGACCTGAAGAAGTACTTCGACGTCCCCAAGGGCAGGCTCCACGCGGTCGACGGCCTGAGCTTCTCCATCGACGCGGGCAAGACCCTCGGCATGGTCGGCGAGTCGGGCTGCGGGAAGTCCACGACCGGCAGGGTCCTCCTCAGGCTCCACGAGCCGAGCTCGGGCTCCGTGCGCTTCGACGGGGTCGAGGTGACCGGGCTCCCGCCGGATCGCCTGAAGGAGCTCCGCTCCCGGATGCAGATGATATTCCAGGACCCCTACGCCTCGATCAACCCGAGGCACACGGTCGCGACGATCATAGGCGAGCCGCTCAGGATCTTCCGGAAGGTCAAGGGCGGCGCGGAGCACGAGGCCAAGGTGCGCGAGCTCATGGAGACGGTCGGGCTCGCCGGCAGGCTCTACGACGCCTATCCCCACGAGCTGGACGGGGGCCGCCGGCAGCGGATCGGCATCGCCCGCGCCCTCGCCCTCGAGCCGCGCTTCATCGTCTGCGACGAGCCCGTCTCCTCCCTCGACGTGTCCATCCAGGCGCAGATCCTCAACCTCCTGCAGGACCTCCAGGAGCGCTTCGGGCTCACCTACCTCTTCATCACCCACGACCTCTCCGTCGTCAAGCACATCTCGGACGACATCGCCGTCATGTACCTGGGCCAGCTGATCGAGAAGGCCCCGACGCGGGAGCTGTTCCGCAAGCCCCTCCACCCCTACACCCAGGCCCTGCTCTCCGCGATCCCCGTCCCCAAGGCGGGGGCGAGGAAGAAGCGCATCATCCTCCGGAGCGAGATCAGCTCGCCCATCGACCCCAAGCCGGGCTGCCGCTTCGCGCCGCGCTGCGAGTTCGCCCGGCCCGAATGCCTCGAGTCGGACCCCCCGCTCGCGGAGGCGGCCCCCGGGCATTTCGTCGCCTGCCGCCGCGCGGCTGATTTCGAATAACTTTCCAAGGAGCGATCATGATTCCCGACAAGGAGCAGCTCCGGCTGTTCGAGACCCTCACGCAGATCCCGGGCGTCGCCGCCCACGAGATGGCCGTCCGCGACTTCATGAAGGCCGAGCTGTCCAAGCACGCGGACGAGCTCGTCTACGACAACCTTGGCTCGGTCTTCGCGGTCAAGCGCTGCGGCGTGAAGGGCGCGCCCCGGCTCATGATGTCGGGCCACATGGACGAGGTCGGCTTCCTCGTCAAGCAGATCACGCCCAAGGGGCTCATCAGGATATTCCCGGTCGGCAGGACCTGGGAGCACGTGATCATGGCCCAGCGGGTCAAGGTCTACTCCGGCCAGACCGGCCTGGCCTACCCGGGAGCCGTAGCCTCCATCCCGCCGCACCTCCTCCCGGAGGACTCGGCGAAGCGCCTGCTCTCCGTCGACCAGATGCTGGTCGACATCGGGACGGAGAGCCGCGAGGAGGTGCTGTCCCTCGGGATCAGGCCCGGCGACATGATCGTCGTGGACGGCCCCTTCGTCCCCCTCCTGGGCGGCAAGAAGCTCCTGGCCAAGGCCTGGGACAACCGCTTCGGCTGCGCCCTCGCCGTCGACGTCCTCCGGGAGGTCGCCGCGGATAGGCTCGCCGTGGACCTCTACATCGGCGCCACGGTGCAGGAGGAGTCGGGGCTCCGCGGGGCGCGCACCTCGGCCTTCGCCATCGAGCCCGACGTGGCGATCGTCTTCGAGTCCTCGGCCGCCAACGACAACCAGGGCGACGAGCTCGAGTTCGGCCAGCAGGGCAAGGGAGCCCTCATGCGCTTCATCGACCGGACCTCGATCACCCATCGCGGCCTGTTCCGCTACGCGGTGGGCCTGTGCGAGGAGCGGAAGATCCCCCACCAGTACTTCATGGCACTCGGGGGGACGGACTCCGGGGAGATCCACACCGCACGCTCGGGCTGCCCGTCCATGACCGTCGGGGTGCCCTCCCGCTATATCCACACGAACTCGAGCATCATGGACTACTCCGACTACGCCGCCGCGAAGGACTTCGCGCTGGCCTTCGTCCGGAGCCTCGACGCGGCCGCCTACCGCGACCGTATCCTTTCGTACAGCAGGTAAGGGAGGAAGCATGTACCTAGACCGCATCCGCTCGGGCCGCTACGCCGAGGAGACCCGCGGCGCCGAGGCCTTCATCGTCCCGGTGGGGAGCCTCGAGGCCCACGGGCCCCACTGCCCCCTCGGCACCGACTGCATGATCCCCGAGCGGCTCTGCGCCGACCTCGAGGCCCGGCTCGGCGACCGCGTCGTCGTGGCGCCCCCGATCCACTACGGCTACACCCCCTCCCTCGCGGCCTTCCCGGGCACGGTCAGCATCGCCGCCGAGACCCTGATCTCGCTCTACGCCGAGGTCGGGCTCGGCCTCGCGAAGTGGGGGGCCAAGCGCGTCGTCTTCATGAACGGGCACGGGGGCAACATCGCCATGCTCTCCGTCGCCTGCGACCGGATCGGCGCGGCGGGGACGGTGGCGGCGGCGATATCGTACTGGCTCCACTACTCCCGCGACATCCTCGGAGTCTGCGGGACCCAGGGCCACGCCGGCGAGGACGAGACCTCCCTCGTCCTCGCCCTCGACGAGTCCCTGGTCGAGATGGGCGCGGCCCGCCGCCACATGCGCAAGGGCTTCCTGAGCCCCCTCGCCGGCCCGGGCACCCTCGAGTCCCGCTTCCCCGAGGCCCTGAACGGGGATCCGGGAGCCGCGAGCGCCGACAAGGGCCGGCGGCTCTACGAGCTCATCCTCGAGCGCAACGTCCAGGCCATCGAGCGGATCATCGCGGGAGACTACGCGGACGACCTGTGAGCCGCGGCCCCGGGCCGCGCGGCGCCTCCCCGGGGCAGGATCCCGGGGCGGCGCGGCCTTGCGGCCCTGGCCGCCCGGCGTGTAGTATCGGGCTGCGGCCCCGCCCGCGGGGAGGGGCGCGAAAGGCATGGCCGTGGACGAGAGCCCCGAATTCCCGGCGCGCTGGACCCCGATCTTCGCGCGGCTGCCGGAGGACAAGCGCGCGCGGGTCCTCTACGCGGCCAAGCGCGCCTTCGCGGAGCGGGGCTTCGCGGGGGCCAACGTCAACGACATAGCCCGCGCCGCCGGCATCAGCGTCGGGGCCCTCTACAAGTACTTCCGCACGAAGCAGGACATCTTCCTCGCCATCATCGAGCGGAGCCACGAGTACCTCGAGGAGACGATAGGCGGCATCATCGGGCGCGAGCGCGGCTTCCGCGCCCGGGTGCGGGCCCTCCTCGAGGCGGCGGTGGAGTCCTCCCGCTCCGATCCCGACATGGTCCGCATCTACATCGACTGCACGACCGAGGAGCTCGGCCCCCTCGCCCTGGGCCTGTCGAGGAGCATCGAGAGCGTGGCGGCTACCCGGTACCGGGCCATGGTGGCCGAGGCGAAGCTGGCGGGCGAGGTAGCCCCCGGCTGCGACGAGGCCGCCGCGGCCTTCTGCCTCGACGACCTCTTCCTCATGGTGCAGTTCTCCTTCGGCTCGGAATACTACAAGCAGCGCCTCCGGCTCTTCCTCGGCGAGGGGGCGGACGAGGATCCGGCCTCCGTGGTCGAGGCGGTCTCGGCCTTCATCTACCGGGCATTGGGCGCCGCCGAGAGGCCCTGAGCCCCCCGATCCTTCGCGCCTGCCGCGCTCCCTCCTTCCTCCTTCGCTTTCCGCGCCCTCCGCGTTTACGCCTTTTCTTTTTCCTGCCCTATGAAGTCGCGTTCAAGGCCTTGAAGCTCTTCTTGTTATCGCGGTACAGGCTCTTGAAGACCTCGAACTGCCGCTCGTAGACCTCCCGGTTCCCGGCTCGAGGCTCGTAGGCGGCGGCGGCCGGCACGAGCTCGCCCGCCTCGGCCAGGGAGCCGATCGCGCCGAGGCCGGCCGCGCAGAGGAGGGCCGCCCCGAGGGCGCCCGCGTTCTGGGGGCTGGCCGTGGTCTCGACGGGCTCGCCGAGGATGTCGGCGAAGACGCGGGCGATCTGGGGCGAGCGGGCGCCCCCGCCCACGAAGCGCAGGGGGCCGGCGACCGGGACCTTGCGCCGGATCGAATCGAGCTGCCAGCGGCTGTGGAAGGCCACGCCCTCGACCACGGCCCGAACCATGGCCCGCTTGCCCGTGCCCAGGCCGATGTTGAAGAAGACGCCGCGGGCGCAGGGGTCCTCGAAGGGGGAGCGGTTGCCGTGGAGCCAGGGCGCGAACACCAGGCCTCCCGAGCCGGCCGGAACCTCCTCCATCTTCTCGCTGAGGAAATCGAAGAGGGACTCGTAGCGGCGCTCGGGCTCCTCGGCCACGGTGCGGGCACCGAGGTAGATCCCGATCTCGTCGAGGGCGAGGTGGTCGCGGACCCACTCGAGGCACTTGCCCGCGGTCTCCTGCTCGGACATGTAGTTGTAGCGGCCTTCCACCGCGCCGAGGACCGAGGCGATCATGGCGTCGGTGTCGACCCGGCGCCGGTCCGTGACCGCGGCGACCCAGCCGGAGGTGCCCATGTAGACGTGGGCCCGGTCGAGGCCGACGGCCCCCGAGCCCAGGGCGATGAGGGAGAGGTCCCCTCCCCCGCCGAACACGGGGGTCCCCGGCTCGAGGCCGAGGTCGGCGGCGGCCTTGGGCAGGAGGGGCCCCGCCAGGTCGGTCGCGCCGATCACCTCGGGCAGGATGCCCATGTCCACCTCGAAGAGGCGGCATAAAAGGGCGCTCCAGCCGTAATGGCCCGGCCTCGTGTCGTAGAGGAAGGTCGCGTTGGCCGAATCCGGCGTCATGCAGGCCCGGCCCGTGCAGCGCAGGACGAGGTACTCCTTGGCGTCGAGCCATTTCCTGGCGCGGGCGAAGGCCTCGGGCTCCTCGTCCCGGACCCAGTGGTGCTTCCACAGGGGATCCTTGGCGCTGGCCGAGGCCCCCCCCGTGACCAGGAGGGAGGGCAGGAGCCTCGTCACGTCCATGCCCGCCACCTTGAGGCCCCGCTCGATGCCGCGGCGCTTCTGCTCGCCCGAGCGCTGGTCCATGTAGCTCATGGCGGGGCGGACGGGCAGGCCCTCGGCGTCGACCAGGATGAGCCCCTGCATCTGGCAGCAGAAGGCCATGCCGCGGATGGAGGAGGCCCGCAGCCCCGAGCGCTCGAGGGCCGCCCTCGTGGTGCGGCCCAGGGCCGCCCACCACTCCTCGACCTCCTGCTCTACCCCCCCGTTGGGAAGGAAGCGCAGGCCGTACTCCGCCGAGGCGCTCGCGACGAGCCGGGCCCCGGAGCTCTCGATGGCGTAGACGCAGGTCTTCACGCCGGTGGTTCCGAGGTCGCAGGCGAGGACGTGGAGGGCCTCGCTCATCGAGCATCCTCGCCGCCCTCGGGCACGCTCTTGCGCGAGTACTTGCGCAGGTAGACCTCGTGCATGAGCCGCGCCTCGAAGCGGTTGATGCCCTTGGCCCCGCCGAGGAACTCGGCCTCGACGAAGGCACGGCAGCCCTTCTCGACGATGCGGGCGCAGGTGAGGGCCTCGCCCATGCTGCGGCCGAGGGCCACGGCCCCGTGGTTGGCCAGGAGGACGGCCATCCGGCCCCGGAGCCCCTTGAGCGCGGTCCGGCGCATCTTCCCGGTCCCGGGCAGGGCGTAGTCGGCGACGCGGAGGCTCGGCCCCACGATCTGGGCGAGGTCGTCGAGGATGGGCGGCACCTCGCGCCTCGCCGCCGCCACGGTGGAGGCGCTCATCGAGTGGGTATGGATGACGGCGTTCACCTCGGGGCGGCTGCGGTATATCTCCCGGTGGAGGTCCTTCTCGGATGAGGGCTTGCCCCCCCTCGCCTCGCCGGTCTCGAGGTCGACAAGGACGATGTCCTCGGCCTTCATGCTCAGGTAGTCCGTGCCCGTCGGGGTGATGGCCATGAGGGAAGGGCCGAGGCGTATCGAGACGTTCCCCCAGGTCCCCGCGACCAGGTCCTCCTCGACGAGCTTCACGCCGGCGGCGCGCACGGCCTCCTTGGCCTCGAGCTCGGTCATGCTCATGCCCCCCTCCCCGCCGCCGAGGCGGGCGCGTCGACGGCGTCGAAGACCCGCTCGAAGCGGGCGATGGCGTCGTCGATGACCTCGTCGGTATCGGCGGCGCTCGTGTACATGCGCGAGCCGGCCAGGGTCACGAGGCCCTCGGCCGCGTAGGCCGCCCCGTACTCCTCCATCAGGTGCTTGCGCAGCTTGATCTCCTTGAGGACCTTGGCGATGCGCAGGTAGTCGATCTTGAGGAACATGGCGCCCACGGTCTCGAGGTGGCAGATGGAGCCCTGGTTGTAGGCCACGAAGGGCAGGCCCCTCCGGGCTATGGCCTCCTGCAGGCCCCGCGTGAGCCGGTCGCCCGCCCTGCCCGCGGCGGCGCAGGCGTCGCGCTTCTCGATCTCCCGCAGCGTGAAGTAGCCCGCCGCCGCCGAGAGGGGATTGGCCGCCATGGTGCCGCCGACGTAGGCCCGCTTCTTGCCGCTCTCGAGGCCGGCGGCCATGCGCAGCACGAGGTCGCGGCGCCCGCCCAGGCCGCCGGCCGAGGGGTAGCCCCCCGCGACGATCTTGCCGAAGCAGGTGAGGTCGGGCCTCACGCCGAAGTAGCCCTGGGCCCCGCCCAGGCCGACGCGGAAGGCCGTGACGACCTCGTCGAAAATCAGGAGGGCGCCGTACTTGTCGCAGAGCTCGCGCGCGCCCTTGTTGTAGTCCTTGTCCAGGGGGCGGGTGCCGCTCTCGGGGCCCACGGGCTCGACGAGGACGCAGGCCGTGCCGCCGCGGAGGCGGTTGAGGCGGAGGAGGCGCTCGAGGGAGCCCAGGTCGTTCGGGGCGGCCTCGCGGGTCAGGCGCTGGGCCGAGGCGGGGATGCCGTGGGACTCGAAGCGGCGGGTCCTCGGCGCCTTCAGGCTGTAGACCAGCTGGTCGCTCCAGCCGTGGTAGGCCCCGCCGGCCTTGATGACGTTGCGCTTGCCCGTCGCGAGCCGGGCCACGCGGATGGCGGCCATGACCGACTCGGTGCCGGAGCCGAGCATGCGGAACATCTCGACCGCGGGCATGTGGCGGTTGATCTCCTTGGCCAGGGAGAGCTCGAACTCGTGGAAGAGGCCGGTGGAGGGACCGACGTGGTTGAGGAGCTCGATGACCTGGGCGCGGACCGCGGGGTCGTTGCCGCCGAGGATGGTCGGGCCGCCGGCCTGGAGGAAGTCGATGTAGCGATGGCCGTCGATGTCGTAGAGGTAAGCCCCCTCGCTCCGGTCGATGACCAGGGGGAAGGGGTAGTTGAAGGCGAGGTTGTGCTGGACCCCGCCGGGAATGTACTGCTTCGCCTCCTCGACCTTGGCCTTGGCCTTGGGGCAGCCTTCCGAGAAGAACTTCAGATAGCCGTCCATGGCTTCTTTCTTAATCGGGGTCGGAGCCTGGGCCATGAGAGCATCGATCTTGGTGTAAATCTCATGCGCGTCGGGGTAACTCGATATGGCGTAACTCATTACACTCTCCTTGCCGATATGGTGAGTGATTGCTCACCATACCAGTATACACCCAAGTCGAACGCTGTCAATCGCATAGTGCATCGAGTCGGGAGCCCGCCGGAGCTCAGGCCTTCGGCTCATCGAGCCGAACGCTCCTGCCTTCGAGGCGGGAGCGTTCGGCGGCGAAGCAGATGCGGTGGCTCGCGAGGGAGACCTCGGCCGAGGTACGGGGCTCCGCCGGGCTTCGGCCGGCCTTTCTCGCCTCGACCGAGGAGAAGAAGGCGTCCATGAGGCCGGCGTCGCCCCCGCCATGGCCCCCGAGATCGGCCCGGCGCAGGAGGGTCCGACGGCGCCCGCTCCGATGCTCGTGGAGCACCAGGAGGGAGCCGGAGAGGCCGAAGCGCCCCTCCAGGCTGCCCTTGGAACCGTCGACGCGGATCCGCCTGGCCTCCTCGAAGGAGAAGCCGTGGAGGCAGAAGCTCGCCTCGACCCCGTTCTCGAAGCTGAGGCCGAGGGTCTGGCGGTCGACCACGTCGTTGTCGCAGCGGAAGACGCAGCGGCCATAGGGACCGGTCCGCAGGGCCTCGAGCCGGGCCTCGGGAGAGGGATCATCGGAGATGACCGAGGCCGGCCACTCCCGCCAGTCGACGCGGCCGCGGATGAGGGGCGAGGTGGCGGCCCGGGCCAGGAGTCGAAGCGCGGGCACCGGCGAGTCCCGGTAGCTTTGGAGGAGGGGGGTCCCGTGGAGGTAGAGCCTGGTCGCCTCCCAGGGACAGTCGCCGGAGCGGGGGCAGCCCGCGAGGCAGCGCTCGGGGGCTCCGGGCGGGGCCTTCTCGGGCCTATAGAAGGAAAGGGAGCCCGAGGACTGGACGGAGCGCGCGGGCGAGTCCGCGAGCCAGGCTAGGATATCCATGTCATGGCAGGACTTGGCGAGGATGAGGGGATTGGAGTCCCGCGCCCGACGCCAGTTGCCCCGCACGAAGGAGTGGGCGAAGTGCCAGTAGCCGACGTTCTCGGAAAGCTGGATCGTCGCGACCGCGCCGATGGCTCCCGAGTCGAGGCAGCGCTTGATCGCCGAGAAGAAGGGCGTGTAGCGCAGGACGTGGCAGACCCGGAGCTCGACTCCCGCCTCGCGGGCGGCCTCGGCCATGAGGCGGCACTCCTCCTCGGTCGGGGCCATGGGCTTCTCGAGGAGGACCTGGTAGCCCTTGGCCATGGCAGCCAGGGCAGGGGCCGTGTGGTCCCGGTCCTGGGTGGCCACGATGCAGGCATCGGCCAGGCGGGGACGGTCGAGGAGCTCCTCCCCGCTCGAGAAGCGGTAGCCCGGCTCGATCCGGTGCTCGGCCGCGCAGGCCTCGCGGCGAGCCTCGGAGGGCTCGGCCAGGGCGACGAGCCTCGCGCGGTCCGTATGGGCCGCGATCCACTTCCCGTATGTGTCCTTGCCGCGCGCCCCCGCGCCGATGAGCACCGCCGTCACCATGGCTGCTACCTCCTGGCTTGCGGCGGCCAGTATACGCCGCGTGAGCCCCGGCCGTGAACCTGCGGCGGCCCTTGTACCCCGGGCCCCCGGACGGCTATCCTGGACCCCGTCATGGACAGGCCCCTCGACATACTCGGACTCTGCTCCGGCGAGCTCGCCGCCGAGGCCGCCCGCCGCCTCGGCTCGGGCGCGGGCGTCGCGGGCCGGGTCTACGCCCGGGCCTTCGAGACGGGGCGCCTCGAGCCCGAGGCCTTCGGCCTGTCCGCGGTCTCCTGCCGGGCCTGGAGGGAGTCCTTCCGCGTCGGCCTCCTCGAGCCGGTCGCCCTGGTCGAGGAGGAAGGCGGGGCCGGGATCACGGCCAAGGCCCTGCTCCGGGCCGAGGACGGCAGCGAGATCGAGTGCGTCCGCATCCCCATGCGCGGCGCCGCGGCCGGCGGGGGGCCCCGCTTCACCCTCTGCCTCTCCTCCCAGGTGGGCTGCCGCATGGGCTGCGCCTTCTGCGAGACGGGCCGGGGCGGACTCGTCCGCGGGCTCTCGGCGGCCGAGATCGTCTCCCAGGTCCTGAGCGCCCGCATCCTCCTGGGCTGGGACTGCCGCAACCTCGTGTTCATGGGCATGGGCGAGCCCTTCGACAATTTTCCCGAGCTCGCCCGGGCCCTCGCCGTCCTCCTCGATCCCCGGGGACCGGGCTACGCGCAGGAGCGGATCACCGTCTGCACCTCGGGCCAGGTCGAGGGCATCCGCGCCCTCCGGGCCCTGGGCTACAAGCGGCTCGGCCTCTCGGTGAGCCTCAACGCGGGCGAGGACGAGAAGCGGGCGCGGCTCATGCCCATCGCGCGGCGCTGGGGCCTTGCCGAGCTGGCCGCCGCCCTCCGCGACTATCCCCAGCGCCGCAACTTCGCCCTCGGGGTGAACTACTGCCTCCTGCCGGGCATCAACGACGGCAGGGAGGACGCTGCGGCCGTGGCGCGCTTCTGCGCCTCGATCGGCCGCTGCCTGGTCAACCTCATCCCCTACAACCCCGGCCGCGCCCCTATAGCCCGCGCGCCGAGCGCCGAGGAGGAGGAGCGCTTCCAAGGCTGGCTGGCCGAGGAGGGCCTCTTGGTCAGGGCCCGGGAGGCCAAGGGCGGCTCGATCATGGCTGCCTGCGGCCAGCTGGGGGGAGGCCCCTGCCCGGCCGCGGGAGGAGCCGCGGGCGCCTAGCCCGCCGCTTCCCGCGCGAGGCCCTCGATCCTGGCCACGAGCTCGAGGGCGAAGGCCTCGAAGTCGGCCACCTCGGACTTGGGGAAGCGGAAGCCCACGGCCCCCGGATGCCCGCCGCCGTTCGCGATCTCGAGCCTCGCGAGGAGCTCGCGGAGGTCGATGCCGCGGAAGGCGTGGTTGCGCCGCAAGCGGAACTGGACGAAGTCGGAGGCGCCGGGGGGATCGGGGTAGGCGACGAGGCCGAGCCGTCCCCCTTCCTCGGCCAGGGCGTCGGCCACGGACTTGGCCACGGCGGTGAAGGTCTCCTCGCCGTGGGCCGCCAGCATGCGGGCCGCCTCCCCGGCGGGGAGGAGGACGTAGCCCAGCGAGCCCGAGTCCCTGCGCCGGCCCATCATGCCCTCGTAGCAGTCCCTCTCCGCCCCCGAGAGGGAGGCGATGGCCGCGAAGACCTCCTCCTTCGAGGCGAAGTTGCCCGTGCCCGTCCTCGTCTTCTGGGCGAGGAGCTGGTCGAAGAGGGAGCTGAAGCGCTCGTAGAACCAGCGCTCGCGCCTGGTCTTGAGGTACTTGCCCATCCTCGAGTCGCCGATGATCCCGGTCAGCACGGCGAGGACGAGGTTGCGGCTCATGACCTCGCCGAGCTGCCAGCGCGCCTTGAAGCCTTCGTCCTCCTCGAGCTTGAGGGCGAGGTAGCCGACGAGCTCGCTCGCCGAGGAGGCCTGGGCGACGAGGCGGTAGCCGGGGTCGCCGATATAGCTCGCGTCCGCGCCGAGGTGGTGGTCGATCTCCATGATGAGGGGCGGCTCCTCCTCGATGAGTCGCCTAACCTGGGGGCCGAGCTCGAGCATGTCGGGCTTGGGCGTGTCGAGGACCACGACCGCCCCGACGGGCCCCGAGGGAGCGTCGAGCTCGCCGAAGACCTCGATGGAGTTGTAGCGGCAGATCTCGAGGAGGTAGCCGAACTGCTCGTGGACGGGCGAGCCGAGGTGGAGGTAGACCGCCTTGCTCATCTTCGCGGCGAGGAGGCCGAGGGCGACCATGGAGGCGACGCAGTCCTCGTCGGGGCCCTTGTGGCCGACGAGGAGGAAGCCGTCGCGCTCCTCGAGGGCGCGGAGGATGGCCCCCGCCGTCCGCTTCTTAGCCGCGAGGCTGGGGAAATCCGCCTTGGCCTCAAGCTCCCGCGCTTCCATTCCCACCCCCGCCTCGTCCAGTCTTTTAAGATCGAGTGTAGCGCCCTCACCGGGCGCCGTCGAGGGCCTCCCGCACGAGGCGGGCCTGGTCGCGCAGGTCCTCCAGCTCCTTGATCCAGAAGGCCTCGCCTCCCCAGTCGGGGAAGCTCCCGCGGAACCAGAGGTCCCTCCGCTGGCGGGCCCTCCAGGCGAGGAAGTGGATCATGCGCATGAAGCGGAGGGGCTCGACGAGCTCGAGCTCGCGGCGGTCGAAGGGGCGGAAGGCCTCGTAGCCGTCGATGAGCATCGCCAGCTCGCGGCCGCAGGAGGCCGCGTGGTCGGGGAGGAGGAGCCAGAGGTCCTGGGCCGCCGGCCCGGTCATCATGTCGTCGAAGTCGATGAGGACGAGGCCCTCGCCGGGCCGGTCGAGGATGTTGCCCCGGTGGCAGTCGCCGTGGATCCGCAGGCTTCGGCGCCCCTCGAAGAGGGGGGCGATCTCCTCGAGGAGGCCCCGGCAGAGCTTCTCGAAGGGACGCCGATGGTCGGGGTGGAGGTGGCCGCCCTCGAGGAGGTAGGCCAGCTGGGGCAGGGAGAGCTCCCGGGGACCGCAGCGCTCGCGGGCGGGGGCGCTCCCGGCGGCGCCGGCGGCGTGGACCCTGCCGAGGAGGGAGCCGAGCCTGGTCCAGTCCTCGTCTCCCTCGGCGTCGAAGTTGCGGCCGCCCATCTTCGGGAAGAGGGCGAACAGGAAGGCTAGGTCGGGACCGCCGGCCTCGTCCTCGAGGATGAGCTCGCCGAGGCTCTCCCCGCCGGCGAGCTCGAGGGGGATGACGACGGGTATCTCCGCGGCCGCGCAGTCGCGGAGGAAGCGGTGCTCCTCGGCTATCGCGGCGCGGGACCAGCGGCCGGGACGGTAGAACTTGGCGACGAGCTCCCCGCCTTCCTCGCTCCGCAGGCCGTAGACGCGGTTGACGTAGCTCGGATAGGCGCTCACCGTCCCGTCGAGGCGGAGGCCCGGGAGGGAGCCTTCCGCGGCCTCGACGACGAGCTCCGGCCCGAGGAGGTCGAAGGAGCCGGCCTTCCCGGGGCGCGGAGGCTCAGCCACGGGGAGACCCATCCTCGCGCGCGGCCAGCTCCTCCCAGCGCGCGGTCCTCGCCTCGATGAGGGAAGCGAGGCCGGGATAGCGCCGGTTCGCCTCGGCAAGCTCGGCGGGCCCGGGCGAGGGCGAGGAGAAGAGGGACTCGAGGGCCGATTTCTCCGACTCGAGCCCCTCGATCTCCTCGAGGAGGGATTCCAGCTCCCGCTTCTCGGCGAAGCTCAGGCCGGCCTTGGCGCGCCGCGCCGGTCTCCCCGCCCCGCTCCCCTCCCCCTCGGCCGGCCCGCGCCGGGGCGGGACGGCCGCGGCCTCCCGCTCGGGCCCGGAGCGGAGGAGGGAGCGGTAGTCGGCGTAGCGCCCGACGAACTCCTCGACCCGGCCGGCGCCGTCGAAGGCCAGGATGGAGTCGGCCATCCCGTCGAGGAAGGCCCGGTCGTGCGAGACCGCGAGCACGCAGCCGGGGAAATCGGCGATGAAGTCCTCGAGGAGCTCGATGGTCTCGATGTCCAGGTCGTTCGTCGGCTCGTCGAGGAGGAGGAAGTTGGGCGAATCCGCCAGGAGCCTGACGAGCTGGAGGCGCCGCAGCTCGCCGCCCGAGAGCCGGGATATCGGCAGGTCGAAGGAGGCCCGCGGGAAGAGGAAGCGCTCGAGGAGCTGCTCGGGGCTCAGGACCGAGCCGTCGCTCATGGGGATGCGCTCGGCCTTGCCGCGCAGGAGGCCGAGGAGGGTCTGGGAGGGGTCGAGGGAGGCGGCGGTCTGGTCGAAGTAGGCGAAGTGGGTATTGCTGCCCGCGTCCACCCGGCCCGAGTCGGGGCGCACCCGGCCGGAGACGAGGTCGAGGAAGGTGGTCTTGCCCGAGCCGTTCGGCCCGACGACGCCGACCCGCTCCCCGGCCTTGAAGCCCCGCGAGAAGGGCTTGACGATCTCGCGCCCGTCGTAGGACTTCGCGACCGCCTCGAGCTCGAGTATCTTCTTGCCCAGGCGCCTTCCTAAGGTCGAGAAGCCCTCCATGCCCTCCTCCCGCTCGAGGACGTCGGCCTGCATGCCGCGGATGAGCTCCTTGCGCCGCTCGCTCTTGCCGGCCCTGGCCCGCGCTCCCCGCCCGAGCCAGGCGAGCTCCCGCTTCAGGTTCGTGAGGCGCCGCGACTCGGCCTTCTCGAGGGAGGCCTCGCGCTCGATCCGCCGCGCGAGGTAGTCGGAGTAGCCCCCGGGGTACTTCCGGACGCCGCGGCGGTCGATGTCCATCATCGTCCCGCAGACCGCGTCGAGGAACCAGCGGTCGTGGGTCACCAGGACGAAGGCGGAGCCCCCCTGGGCCAGGCGGCGCTCGAGCCACTCGATGGTCTCCACGTCGAGGTGGTTGGTCGGCTCGTCCAGGAGGAGGAGCTCGGCCCCGGGGGCCAGGGCCCGGGCGATGGCGGCCTTCTTCACCATGCCCCCGGAGAAGGAGGAGAGGGGGCTCTCCGGCCCGGGCAGGCCAAGCTCGGTGCAGAGCGAGGCGTAGCTCAGCTCGAGGGCCCGGGCCTCCTCCCCCGAGCGCCGGGAGGCGAGCGAGGCGACGAGGCTCGACTCGGCCCCGTACAGGAACTCCGCGAGGCTTTCCCCGGGGGCGAAGGAGGGGCGCTGGGGAAGGAGGCTCGTCGAGAGGCCGCGCTTGCGGGCGACGCTCCCCGCGTCCGGCTCGAGGGAGCCGGCCAGGATGCGCAGGAGGCTGGACTTGCCCCTGCCGTTGCGTCCGACCAGGCCGATGCGCTCGCCCGAGTCGACGCCGAAGCTCGCGCCCTCGAAGAGGGGCGCTTCGCCGAAGGTCTTGGAAATCCCGTCGAGGGAGATGAGGTTCACGGCTAAGGACTATACCTGCTCGGCGGCAGGAGCTTCAATCGCCGGGCGCGCGGGGAGGGCCGCGGCTTTCCAGCCCCGCCCCTTTCGGGTACTATCCCAGCATGAAGCTGCGCCGTGCGGCCGGGTTCGGCTGCGTTATCTTCGGCATCCTCAACATCCTCGACCTCGGGAATCCCGCCATCCCCACGATGGGCCTCCAGGCCATCGTCGTCGGGGCCCTGTTCATCGCCGGCGGGGCCTTCCTCCTCAGGCCCGAGGGCTCGCCCCGGCCCCGCCTCTCCTCCCTCTTCGCGCGGCGGAAGGGGCTCGGCGAGGGACGGCGCGCGAGCCTCGACCCCCTCCTCCCCGTCCGGGTCCTCCGGCTGGCCGAGCAGCGCGGCGGCTCCCTCACGGTGAGCGCGGTCGCCATGTCCCTCGAGGTCGGCCTCGACGAGGCCCAGGCCGCCCTCGACGAGCTCGTCCGGAAGGGGGCCGCCGGGGTCGACATCGACCTGGCCACCGGCATAGCCACCTACCGCTTCCCCGAATTCCTGCCGCGGCCGGGGGAGAGCGGTGCGGGAAGCTGAGCTCATCGTCGTCGGGGGCGGGCCGGCCGGCCTCTTCGGGGCCCTGCGGGCGGCCGAGGCCGGCGCGCGGGTCCTCCTCCTCGAGAAGATGCGCAGGCCGGGGACCAAGCTCCTGGCCAGCGGCTCGGGTCGCTGCAACTTCAGCCACGCGGGCCCCGTCGAGGATTTCCTCGGGCATTACGGCAAGGCCGGCCGCTTCCTCAAGCCGGCCCTCCTGGGCTTCACCAACGCCGACCTGGCCGCCTTCCTCCAGTCGCGCGGCCTCGCCGTCCTCGAGGAGGAGGGCGGCAAGCTCTTCCCCGCGAGCGGCAGGGCCGGGGACATCCTCGAGCTCCTCCTGCGGGAGCTGGGCCGGCTCGGGGTCGAGCTCAGGACCGACTGCGCGGTCCGCGGGGCCGCGCTCTCGGGCGGCCGCTTCGTCGTCGAGGCGGCGGGCGGCCCCTGGGAGGCCCCCGCCCTCCTCCTCGCCACGGGCGGGCTCTCCTACCCGGGCACGGGCTCCTCGGGCGACGGCTACGCCCTCGCGGCAGCCTTCGGCCACGCGATTGCCCAGACCGCTCCCTGCCTCGCGCCCGTCGCGGTCGAGGGCTGGGCCTTCGCCGCCTGCGCGGGCATAGCCCTCCGCGGCGCCCCCCTCGAGCTGCGCCGCGGCGAGGGCGGCAAGCTCGCTGCCCGGGGCCGCGGCGACGTCCTGTTCACCCACCGCGGCCTCTCCGGCCCCGGCATCCTCGACCTCTCGCGCTCGATCCTCCCCGGCGACGAGCTCCGCGTCCGCCTCGCGAGCGGCGAGGGGGATCCCGACGAGCTCCTCCTCGCCGAGCTCGGGGCCCACGGCAAGCGCGGCCTGAAGTCCTGCGTCCAGGCCCTCGGCCTCCCCGAGCGCCTCGCCCAGGCCCTCCTCGCGGGCCTGGGGATCGAGCCCTCCACCCCGGCGGCCCTCCTCGGCCGCGAGGCCCGCAAGCGGGTCTCGGCCGCCCTGGCCGGCTTCCCCTTCCGCGTCGCCTCCCTCGGGGGCTACGGCGAGGCCATGGCCACCCGGGGCGGGGTCGCGCTCGAGGAGGTCGATCCCAAGTCGATGGGCTCGCGGCTCGTCAGCGGCCTGTACTTCGCCGGGGAGCTCCTCGATATCGACGGGGACACGGGGGGCTACAACATCCAGGCCGCCTGCTCCACGGGCGCCCTCGCGGGGAGCCATGCGGCCGCGCGCTGAGGATCCGGGGCCCGGCCTCCGCGCCGACCGCTCCCGCGAGGCACTCGGCCTCCTCGCCCTCGAGGGCGCCTTCCTCATCGAGCGGGGGCTCCGGGCCGGGCTCCGCCTCGAGGCCCTCCTCTGCGTCCCCGCCCGCGAGGCCTGGGCGCGGGGCCTGGGCATCCCGGGACTCGAGCCCGAGCTCCTGCCCGAGGCCGAGCTGGCCGCCGAGGCAGGCTATCCCTTCCATCGCGGGGCCCTCGCCCTCGCCCGCCGCCCCGCCGAGCGGGGAGCCGGGGAGCTCGCGGCGATCCTGGCCGGCCCTCCGGAGCCCGGGGCCCGGGCCTCGACCATCCTCGTCCTCCCCGAGCTCTCCGACCCGGCCAACCTCGGCTCGGCCTTCCGCAGCGCGGCCGCCCTCGGCTGCGAGGCCCTCCTCCTGGGGCCGGCGGGCCCCGACCCCCTCTGCCGCCGGGCCCTCCGGGCCTCGATGGGCGCCAGCCTCTCCCTGCCCTGGGCCCGCCTCCCCGGGCCCGAGGGGCTCCGCCCCTTCTCCGAAGCCGGCTACGAGGCGGCGGCCTGCGTCCTCGACCCCGGGGCGGCGGACCTGCGCAGCTTCCGCAGGCCGCCCCGCCTCGCCCTGGTCCTCGGCAACGAGGCCTTCGGCCTCTCCCCTCCCTGGCGCGCGGCCTGCCCCCTCTCCCTGACCCTCCCCATGCGCGGGGGAGCCGATTCGCTCAACCTGGCGGCGGCGGCGGCCGTCTTCCTCTACGCCCTCGCGGCCGCCTCGCCCTAGCGGTAATCGCCTTTTCACCTTGTGAAGGGCGCCTCGGCACGCTACACTTCCAGGCAACATGGACCCGCTCAAGTCGGTGCTCGGGCCCCGCGTGGCCGGAACGCGCGTCGTCCCGATGGTGACGAAGATCGTCGCGCTCTTTACCGTCTTCCTCCTCGCCTCGAACTTCGCGACGAACTACATCAACCTAATCCTGAACCGCGGCGAGCTCCTCCGCCTCGCCAACCGCCTCCTGGTCAAGGACCTGACGGAGATCTACAGCTTCTCCGCCAACCAGTACGAGATCTACCAGTTCCAGGGCGACCTCGACGCGGCGGTGCGGACGATGGAGGAGAGCGCGGCCAAGCCCCTGACGGGCCTGTACTCGGCCGCCTTCGCCCTCAAGCGCGACGGGAGCTTCCTCTTCTGGGCCTCGAAGCAGCCAAAGCCCGCGGCCTTCGACGATCCCGCCGCCCTCGAGCAGCTCTCCTCCCCCGAGGAGAGGCCGGAGGGCAAGCTCGCCTTCTCCCTCGGCGGCTCCAGCTACTTCGGGGTCTACAAGTACAACGCCAAGTGGGACGCCTTCCTCGTCCGGGCCGAGGAGATCACCGAGTTCAACGCGGACACGAACGCGATCTTCGCGCGGGTATCCGGCATCATCCTCGCCATGACCCTGCTCTGCCTCGCCGTGGGGACCCTCCTCGTCCGGCGCATCCTGCGCTTCGTCGGCCGCATAACGCAGCGCATCATGGAGATGCAGGCGGACCAGCGCCTCGAGATCGTGGACCTCGAGGGGGCGCCCAACGACGACGTGACCTACCTCGGCGCCTCGCTCAACTCCCTCTCCTCGTCGATCGACAACCTCATGACGATCTTCCGCAGGTTCGTCACCCAGGACATCGCGCAGCGCGCCTACCGCGAGCGCTCGGTCAAGCTCGAGGGCACGACCCGGGAGCTGACGATCCTGTTCTCCGACATCAAGGGCTTCACCTTCATGACGGAGACCCTCGGCAACGACATCATCGACGTGCTCAACCTCCACTACCAGCGCGCCATCGGCCGCATCCACGAGCAGCGCGGCATCGTCGGCTCCATCATCGGCGACGCCCTCCTCGCGGTCTTCGGCACCATGGACGGTAGCGGCAACAAGTCCCTCGACTCGCTCAACGCCGCCTACCTCATCCAGGACGTGGCCGCCGAGCTCCGCCGGGACATAGCCGCCAAGCGCGAGGAGGTCGTGCGGCGACGCGGCGCCCTGAGCGACGCCGAGGACCGCGTGTACCGCGCCGTCCTGCTCGAGGTCGGGGTCGGCATCGACGGAGGCGACGTCTTCTACGGCAACATCGGCTCCTACGAGCGCATGGCCAACACGGTCATCGGCGACAACGTCAACTCGGCGAGCCGCCTCGAGGGGCTGACGCGCATCTACCGCGTGCCCGTGATCTGCTCCGAGTTCGTCGTGCGGGACGTAGGGGCCGCGGGCGTCGCCTACCGCTTCGTCGAGATCGACAAGGTCCAGGTCAAGGGCAAGACCGAGGGCAAGCGCGTCTTCTGGCCCGTCAGGACCGAGCTCCTCGACGACGCTCTCGAGGCCGAGCTCCGCGCCTTCTCCTCGGGGCTCGAGGCCTACTACGCCGGGGACTGGCCGCGCGCGCAGGCGGCCTGGGAGGGCGTCACCCTGCCCCTCGCGGAGGTCTTCCGCGGACGCATCTCGGGCGGCTCCGCTCCCGAGGACTGGAACGGCATATGGGCGATGACAACGAAATAAGGCAGCTCATCAGGCGCGAGTCGGAGAGCTTCCTCGCGAAGGCCCTCAAGGAGGCCGAGGGCACGGGCCACTCCTACGACTTCGAGCGGGAATTCGCCAAGACGGCCAAGAACCGCTCCTTCGTGGTAGTGGCGGCCACCCTCGCCACGATCGCCGCCCTCGGGGCGGCGGCCCTCGGCGTCACGCGCATCATCGAGGGCCGGGCCGCGGCGGCGCCGGTCGACGTCGCAGCCTTCGAGGCCCTCAACCTGCGCGACCTTCTCGACACGGCCAAGCGCAACGAGTCGGAGATGGAGCAGGCGAGGCTCGAGCTGAACCGCCTCGACTACGACCTCAGGGCCGGGATCGAGTCGATCGACCGGGACTACCAGGCCGCGGTCCAGTCGATCGCGGCCCGGGACTACCAGGCCGGCGAGGAGGCGAGGCGCCTCAAGGAGGCCGCCGCCGCCGCCGCCCGCGAGAAGCAGGCCCTGCGCTCATCCTACTCGCCGCGCATCAAGGCCAAGCAGGCCCAGATCGACGAGATCCAGGGGCGCATGGACCAGTACGACCAAAGGCTCACCGACCAGGCCCGCAGGCAGCAGGAGCTCCTGGACAACGAGCGCCGCGTCTTCGAGGTGGACAAGAAGCGGCAGGCGGCCTTCTACGAGGCCCGCATAGCCGAGCTCAAGGCGGCCCGCGCCAAGGACGTCGCCGCCCTGCAAAGGCAGCGCGACTCCCTCGCCGACTCCCTGACGGCCCGCTACAACCCGAAGTTCGAGGACGAGCGCTCGGCCGCCCTCCTCGCGGGCTGGAAGGAGCCCGAGGCCCCGGGCCCCCAGCTCGCCCTCCCGCCCTACCTCGCGCAGGCGGGGCTCGCCGAGCCCGGCCTGGGCGAGCGGCTCGAGCGCTCCTTCCAGGACTACCTCTACCTCTCCTCGAAGCTCCGCTCCGTGCCCTACCTCAACTCGGTGCCGCCCGCGCTCTCGCGCATGGAGGCCGAGGCCAGGGGGGCCGTGGCCCTCTACAGCCAGGCCCTCGCCGCGGCCGGCGAGGGCCTCAGGGAGCGCGACGAGCGCATCGCCGAGCTCGCCGCGCGCGCCGAGGCCGCCGAGAAGGCCCTGGCCTCCTACGGCTGGGCCGTAGGCGAGTACCTCCGCGAGAACCGCGAGGGCGGCTACCTCCTGGATCCCCGCGATCCCGAGGACCTCTCCCTCGCCCTCGGCCCCGGCCTGCCGGCCCCGGAGGGCTCGGCCGGCTACGTCGTCAGGGGCGACAAGGCCATAGCGAGGATCTCGTTCTTCACGAGGGGCGGCGAGACCAGGGCCCGGGTCACCGAGCTCGTGGCCGGCGAAGCCCTCAGGCCCTTCGACGTCATCCTCGTCGAGGCCCAGCCAGGAGCGGCGAAATGAAGGGAGCTCTTCCGATGAAACGCTTCGCGCTTGCGGCAGCCATGGCCGCCGCGGCCCTCGCCGCGGCCGCCTACGACCTCTCGGGCAGCATCTTCACCGCCCAAGGGGAGCGAGCCGAGGAGGGCAGGACCTTCGCCGTCCTCGCCGACGGCTCGGGCGGGGAGCTCCTCTTCTTCGCCGAGGCCGAGCCCGACCCCGCCAGGATGAAGGCCCTCGAAGCCCTCTACGAGTCCGCGCGCTCCTGGCCCGGCTTCGCGGCGGCCTCCGTCCGCGCGGTGAACTACCCGGATCGCCTCCAGATCGTCCTCATCCCCGAGCGCTTCGAGGTCGAGGGAACGGATCTCGTCCAGGCGGTGCCGAGCGGGATACAGCTATTCCGCGGGGCGGCGACCGAGTACGACTTCAAGGTCAAGTCCGGCCAGAGCGTGCTCCGCGTCCGCGGCGCCTACACCGGTTGGGACGAGCTCTCGGCCGCGGCCCTCGCCGCCTACCGCGACCCCGCCGCCTTCATCCAGGCCCGCGATCCCCTCTACGTCCTCAAGCGCTTCGCCGAGCTCGAGGCCAAGGTCGCCGCCCTCGAGGGCATCCTCCTCGGCCCGGCCGGGGCCGAGGGCGCTCCCGCCGGGGACGGCGCCTCCCGGATCGAGCGGAGCCTCCTCGCGGCCCTCAACGGCGGCGTTCCCATCGCCGAGGCCTCCGTCGCCAAGCTCGTCGAGCTCAAGCGCTCCGAGCCCTCCCTGAGCCAGAAGTCGGCCGCCCTGGCCCTGAAGGCCGCGGGGGTGAAGATGAGCGCCAAGGAGATCTCCGCGGTCTACCTCGTCAAGTTCGGAGAGTACTGAGGCCGGGGCCTTAGAATCGCCTAACGCGGACAGGGATCGCCGCGCGCTTCGGGAACGGCCACGCCCCGCTCAGTCCGGGTGCTCGACGGAGTGCGGGGCGTGCCCCGCGAGAAGGCGCAGCTTCTCCTTCGCCTCTCCCGCGTCCTTCGCGGCGACGAGGACCTCGACGAGGTCCCCCGGCCTGATCTCCATATCGGGCCGGGCTATGCGCTCCTCCTCCCCGCTGACGACGCCCACCAGGACGCAGCCCTCGGGCATCGCCGCCTGGGCGTCCTCGCAGAGATCCAGGACCGATCCCTCGAGGACCGGCACGTGGAGCACAACTGCCTCCCCGCGCTCGACGGGCGCGTAGCCAGCGGGAGCCAGGAGCGCGAGGAGGGAGTCGTAGATCGGCTCCGAGCCTAGAAGGCTCGCGACGAGGGAGGCGGCCACCGCCGCTAATATGAAGGCGGGGAAATGCCCGAAGCTGCCGGCCATCTCGGTGACGAGTATCGCCCCGGTGATCGGGGCGCGGACGACGGCAGTGAAGAAGCCGACCATCCCGAGGAGGACGAAGTTGGGAAGGTAGAGCTCCGCGAGGCCGCATGCGGAGCATAGGCCGCTGGCGAAACCGCCAGCCAGCGCGCCGAGGGCGAGCATGGGGAGGAATATCCCCCCGGGGCTCCCCGATCCGTAGGACACGAGGGTGAACAGGAGCTTGCCGACCGCGAGGGCGGCGAGGGCGGACAAGGCTAGGCCGCCCCCCGCAACCGCCTCGACGAGGGCGTGCCCTCCGCCCGCGATCCGCGGCGCGAGGAGGGCGACGATGCCCCCGGCGACGAAGACGGCGAGGATCCGCGCTCCCTCGCGGGGCAGGAGCCGCCTCAAGGCCGACTGGGTCCCGAGAAGGGCCGCGTTGAAGCCCGCCCCGAGGAGGCCGCAGGCCGCTCCGAGGGCGAGGACGAGGGGATAGAGCCGCAAAGGCAGGGTCGCGGCCAGGCTGAAGCCGAAGACGCTTCCGTCTCCGAGGAGGAGGCGGGAGACCCCGTCGGCGGCGAGGGCGGCGAGCATCGAGCAGCCGAGCATCACGGGAGAGAAGCAGCGATGCAGCTCCTCGAGGCAGAAGAGGACCCCGGCCAGGGGGGCGTTGAAGGCCGCTGCGATACCCGCCGCCGCCCCGGCGGTCAGGAGGTAGCGCCGCGTCTCCGGGCGTCCCGAGAGCTCGGCCAGGGCCGCGCCGGCGAGGGAGCCGAGCTGTATGGAAGGACCTTCGCGCCCGAGGGAGAGCCCAGCCCCGAGAGCGAGGGATCCCCCCGCGAATTTGAGGGGGAGCTCCTTCCGCCAATCGGAACGGAGCTTGCGGGCGAGCTCGGCCTTGACCTGGGGTATGCCCGATCCCTTGATGAGGGGGGCCTTCCGGACCATGAGGGCCGTGGCCGAGCCGGCCAGGGCGCAGGCGCCGAGCCAGGCGAGGACCCGCGGCCAGCCGGCGCCCGAGCCGAGGGAGAAGCTCGCGGCGCGAAGGGCCTCGAGGGCCGCCGCGAGGGCGCGGTAGGCGACCGCCACGAGGCCGGCGACCAGGCCGGTGGCGAGGCCGAGGCCGTAGATCCAGGCCCTCCTCGCCCGGCGGGAGCCCAGGGCGCTTTCGATGCTGCCGATAGTCATGGCGCCATAGTAGCGGCTCGGCCCGGCCCCGCTCAAGATAGCGCCGGGAAAAAGCGCCGCCGCCCCTCGTCGGGACGGCGGCGCGGCGCGCGGGACGGGAGGGGAGCTTACTTGCCCACCCTGATCTCCTGCCAGATGGCGTTGTACTTCTCGAGGTCGGCGCCGAGGTCCTTCTTCAGCTCGCAGGGCGCGAGGTCCTCGGCCTTGTACCACTGGGGCCCCTTCTTGAGCGGGCGGGCGGGCACGTTGCAGGTGGCGGGGAAGCCGAAGGCGTCGCAGAACTCCGCGTAGATCTCCGGCCGGTGGATGAAGTCCATGAATTTCAGGGCGAGCTCCTTGTTCTTCGAGCCCTTGAGGATCACCATCGAGTCGATGTACAGGGGCCCTCCCTCCTTGGGTATGAAGAAGTCCACCTCGGAGCGCCGCGCCTCCTCGTACTCGGCGAAGATCGACTCGGCGTAGCCCTGGGCCACCCAGAACTCCCCGGCGGCGAAGCCCTTGGCGAAGGCCTCGGCGTCGAACTTGAGGAGGTTCGGCTTCCAGGACTCGTTGACGAGCTTGCCCGCCGCGGCGAGATCCCCCGCGTCGACGCTGTTCACCGACTTGCCCAGGGCTGCCAGGGCGTCGCCCATGACCTCGCGCATGTCGTCGAGCATAGTCATCTTGCCCGCGAGATCCTTGCGCCGGAAGATGGACCAGCTGGGCTCGTAGCCCTTGACCTTGGTCTTGTTGACCGCCACCCCCGCGGCGCCCATGTAGTAGGGCAGCGCGTACTTCATGCCGGGGTCGTACTCCTCGGCGCGGGCGAGGACGGCCGGGTCCACGTTCTTCAGGTTCATCAGCTTGGACTTGTCGATCTCGGCGAGCATGCCCTCCTTGATCATGATGGAGACGTAGTCCGCGGAGGGGAAGACGATATCGTAGTCGGAGCCGCCCGCCTTGAGCTTGGCGAACATCTCTTCGTTCGAGGCGAAGGAGTCGTAGACGAGCTCGACCCCGTATTCCTTCTTGAACTTCTCGATCACCGAGTCCGGCGTGTAGTAGGTCCAGTTGAAGATGTACAGCTTCTTCTGGGCGGCGGCCTCGCCGCTTTTCCTGGCGCATCCGCCTATGCAGAGCGCGATGGCGCAGGCCGCGAACAGGGCCGCGCCGCGGAGTCGACTTTTCATGTCGTCCTCCCTCTCATCCAGTGGAATGCGGCGACCCAGGGCCGCCGCGCGCGACATCGCCCTAGCGGGCGGCGAAGCTCTTGAGGAAGCTGCGCAGCGGGTAGACCAGGAGGACCGTGCCCGCCACCATGACCGCCGAGAGGGCGTTGATCACCGGAGAGACGCCGAAGCGGATCGCCGAGTAGATGTACAGCGGGAGGGTCGTCGAGCCCGGGCCCGAGACGAAGAAGGTGATGACGAAGTCCTCGAGCGAGAGGGTGACCGCCGTGAGGAAGCCCGAGGCTATGCCCGGCACGGCCATGGGGAGGATGACCTTGAAGAGGGTCTGGGTCTCGGTGGCGCCCAGGTCGCGGGCGGCCTCCACGATGCTCGGGTCGGATTCCTCGAGCCGGGCCGAGACGAGGAGGTAGACGAAGGGGATGTTGAAGGTCGTGTGGGCTATCCACACGGTGAGCATGCCGAGCTTGAGGCCGACGCCCGCGAAGAAGACAAGGAGGGAGACGCCCACGACGATCTCCGGCATGATCATCGGCACGAAGCTCATGGCAGCGACGTAGGGCCGGTACCAGAAGGCGTAGCGCTGGGTCCCCACCGCAGCCAGGGTCCCGAGGGCCGTGGCGCCGAGGGCCGAGCCCAGGGCTATGGCCAGGGAGTTGCCGAAGGCCCTCCACAGCTCGTCGGAGCCCAGGAAGAGTTTCTCGTACCAGACGAGGGAGAAGCCGGTCCAGCTCCCGCCCTTCGAGGCGTTGAAGGAATAGATGAAGAGGACCATGAGGGGGGCGAAGAGAAAGAGGATGACGGCGCCGAAGACGTAGTCGGAGAGGGAGGAGCCGCGCTTGCGCGGCGCCCCCGAGCGCTCGACGGTGGCGCGGCCGCGGCCGGCGCGGACGATGCGCGCCCGCCTGAGGAGGTGGACCAGGCGATGGGGCACGGCGATGGCGAGGCGGCGGAAGAGGGGCTTGCGGAGGCGGCCGGGCCCCTCCCCTGCCGCGCGGGTCTCCTCGCCGCTCATGACGCGGCCCTCGTCGCCGCGGTGGCTTCGACGCCCGCGTCGATCTCCACGTGGACCGCCTTCCGCCGCGAGCGGAGGGCGAAGAGCATGGCGGCCACGGCCGTGAGGAAGGTCACGGTCATCGAGATGGCCGAGGCCAGGGGCCAGTTGCGGGTCTTCGTCACCTGGTCGGCGATCACGTTGCCGAGCATGTAGGAATCCTTGCCGCCCACGAGGAGGGGCACGGCGTAGGCGCCGAAGATGGGGATGAAGGTGAAGAGGACCGCGGTCACCAGGCCCCCGCGGATATTGGGCAGGAGGACCTTGACGATGGCCTCGAGCCTGCTCGCCCCGAGGTCCCGGGCGGCCTCGAGGAGGGTGAAGTCGAACTTGTCGATGGTGGAGAAGAGTGGGAGGATCGCGTAGGGCAGGTACATGTACACGAGCACCAGGATGACGGCCCCCTGGTTGTAGAGGAACTGGAGCGGCTCGCCCACGAGGCCCGCGAGCCGGAGGAAGTCGTTGAGGAAGCCCTCGTTGCCGAGGATGGCTATCCAGGCGTAGATGCGGACGAGGAAGTTGGTCCAGAAGGGCACGATGACGAGGAAGAGCCCGAGGGACTGGTTGCGGCTCCGCGCGATGCTGTAGCCGCAGGGCAGGGCGACGAGGATCGTGGCCGCCGTGGCCGCCAGGGAGACCCAGAGGGTGCGGAAGGCGACGAGGAGGAGGGTCGGGTTGGCCAGTGCCCGGTAGGCGTCCAGGCTCGCCTCGGGCTCGACCCCGCCGTAGAGGCCCTTCTTCATGAAGGAGTAGGCGACGATGATCGCGAGGGGGGCGGCGAAGAAGAGGCTGAGCCAGAGGGCCTGGGGGGCGGCGTAGAGGCCGCCGTAGTTGCGCTTCATGCGGGCCGGCGGATGCCGCCGGAGGAGGGCGGCCGGGCGCTCGACTCGACGACGACGGCGTCCCTGGCGCTCCAGGAGACGTAGACCTCGTCCTTCCACTCGATGTCGGGCACGCCCTCCGACCAGTTGGCGTGCTGGCGGAAGACCGTCAGGCTCCCCCCCACGGCCAGCTTGACGATGTACTTGGTCTGGAAGCCCGAGTAGATCGGCTCGGCTACGAGGCCGGAGCGCACGTTGAGCTCGGGGAAGCCGAGCGGCTCGTCCGAGCCGATGCGGATCTTCTCCGGCCTGACCGCGACGCTCACGGTTGCGCCGACCGGGGCCTCGCCGTTGGCCTCGACGAGGAGGGAGCCGAAGCCGGCCGCCTCCACCGTCGCGAAGCCGCCTTCCTTGGCGACGACCTTGCCGACGAAGATGTTCGTCTCGCCGATGAAGCGGGCGACGAAGTCGGAGGAGGGATTCTCGTAGATCTGCTGGGGGCTGCCCACCTGGAGCACGTCGCCCTGGTTCATCACCGCGATGCGGTCGGAGACCGAGAGGGCCTCCTGCTGGTCGTGGGTCACGTAGATGAAGGTGATGCCGACCTTGTCGTGGATCGCGTCGAGCTCGAGGAGCATGTGCTGCCTGAGCTTGGCGTCCAGGGCCGAGAGGGGCTCGTCGAGGAGGAGGACCGAGGGCTCGTTGATGAGGGCCCGGGCTATGGCCACGCGCTGCTTCTGCCCGCCGGAGAGCATGGAGGGCTTCTTGTCGGCGTGGGACTCGAGCTGGACGAGGGAGAGGTGGCGCATCACCATCTCCCGGACCAGGCGGTTCGGGACCCGCCTGATCCGCAGGGGGAAGGCGACGTTCTCGAAGACCGTGAGGTGGGGGAAGAGGGCGTAGCTTTGGAAGACCGTGTTGCAGCGCCGCTTGTCCGGGGGCAGGCCCGTGACCTCGCGGCCGTCGATCTTGACGGAGCCCGCGTCGGGATCCTCGAAGCCCGCGATAACCCGCAGGAGGGTTGTCTTGCCGCAGCCCGAGGGACCGAGGAGGGAGAAGAACTCGCCCTTCCTGATCTCGAGGGAGACGTCCTTCAGCGCCTTGAAGTCGCCGAAGGACTTGGAAATACCCGAAACGGCAACGTCGGAACCTTTCACCGCTTCAGTCTCCTCGTCCGAGGTATCTTCTGCGCATGGTATACGGAATGACGGCCGACTTCGTCAAGACTTTCCGGGGATAAATATCCAAATTTCTTGCATTCGGATACATCCCTTAACCTATTCAGACATTGGGCGAAGTCCACTCCCCTCGCCTCCGATCCCTTTGAGAACCAGGCGGATCTCCCCCTTCCGGCGCAGCAGGCCGTCGCGCTCCATCCGGTTGAGCAGGGGAATGATCCACTTGCGGGACAGGCCCGTCGCGGCCTTGGCCTCCTGGAGGCTGAGCTCGGCTCCCGCGGGACGGGAGCCGAGCGCGGCTTCGGCCAAGGCCCGATAGGCCTTCGCGGAGAGGAAGAGCCGCCCGTCGAGGCTGACCGCCCTCCCCCGCTTGCACAGGAGCTCGAGCTCGCGCCGCAGGCCCTTCCCCCCTTCGGCGGCCTCGTCCAGGCCGCCGCGATCGGCGAGATCGAGGCGCTCGGCGAGCTCGAGGGCGGAGCGGGGCAGCTCGGGCAGGCCTTTGGCGGAGACGAGGTTTCCTCCCTCGAGGCGGAGGGCGAGCTCGGGACCGAGCCGCGCCAGGGCGGCGGCGCAGGCGGCGGCGGGCAGGCCGAGGCGGCTCGGGAGGCTCGCCGCGGGAAGGCCGCCGGCCTCGAGCGAAGCCTCCTTCAGGGCAGCCGCGACCGAAGCCCAGCGCCTGGGTGAGAAGGCCCAGGCGCCCGCCGCCTCGGCCCGGGGGATCGGGGCTGCCCCTGTTGCAAGCTCGAGGCAACCGGCCAGCTCGAGCTTGAAGGCCCGCAGGATCCCGTCGAAGGGCAGTTCGTGTTGGCACGGCGAGGCGGGAAGGACTCCTAGGGCGGCGGCGGCCTCGCTCAGAGCGGCCTCCAGCCTCGAACGCTCCTCGCGCTCCCCGCCCCCCTCGGCCAGGAGGAAGCCCGCGGCGAGTATGTCGGCCCCTCCCTTCCTGAGGATGATGATCGGCTGCCCCTCGTAGGCGGCGAAAGGCTCCTCGGCCGCGACGCGGAGGAAGCCGGGAGTCCTGGCCGGCCAGATCCGGAGCTCCCGATAGGCGCTGCCGCAGGCGGCCTCCGCCGCGAGGCCGGCCCGGGGCTTGAAGCCAGCGTAGCGGGGATCGAGGGCGAGGTAGGCCGAACGGAGCTCCAGGATCCCGGCCCCGGGAGCGCAGAGGCAGTCCCCGCGCCCGATCTCCCGCTTCGGGCGGGAGAGGCCGATGGCCACCCGGCTTCCGGGAGCCGCCGCCTCGACCTCGGCGCCGTAGCTCTGGAGGCTCCGGACGCGCAGAGCCTCGCCGGAGGGGAGGCGAAGGAGCTCCTGGCCGAGGCTCAGCGGCCCGCCGCGGAGGCTCCCCGCCACGACGAGGCCCGAGCCGCGCAAGGCGAAGGAGCGGTCGACGAAGAGGTAGGCCCCCCGGCTCGGGCTCGAGGTCGGGCGCCCCGATTCGGCCAGGCGCCCGAGGGAGGTGGCCAGGAGGGAGCGGAGCTCGGCGATGCCCCTCCCCCGCAGGGAGTCGACGGCCAGCCAGGGAGGCTCGGGCGCCTCGGGGCCATAGAGGGCGGCGAGCCTCGCGCAGGCATCGGCGGCGGCCGCGGCGGCGCGCCCGGGCGGGGCGAGGTCGGCCTTCGTGATCGCGAGGGCGAGTATGGGGGCGCCCAGGGCGCGCAGGACCTCGGCGTGCCGTCCCGTCTGCTCCATCCAGCCGTCGTCGGCGGCGACCACGAGGAGGGCCCCGTCGACGCCCCAGGCCCCCGCGACCATGTTGCGGATGTAGCGTTCGTGGCCGGGCACGTCGATGACGCCGATGCTCTCCCCCCCCTCCACGAAGCGGGCGAAGCCGAGATCGGTCGTCATGCCCCGGGCCTTCTCCTCCGGCAGGCGGTCGGGATCGGTCCCGGTCAGGGCGGCGACAAGGGCGCTCTTGCCGTGGTCGACGTGGCCGGCTGTCCCGACGACGGGCACCCTCAGTCCCCCTGCGATTCCAGGCCCAGGGCCTCGCGGAGGAGGCGGGCCAGGAGGGCCGGCTCCTCGCCCGCGAGGGCGGCGAGGTCGACGAGGAGGCGCCCTTCCCGCATGGCCGGCACGAGAGGCGGGCTGCCCTCCCGGAGCCGCGCGGCCAGCTTGTCGGCCCCGCCGGCCGCCTCGACCAAGGAAGCCTCGGGCTCGAGAGCCAGGGAAGGGAATGTCTCGTCGGGGGAGCTGCCCCCGCCCGTCGCCCCGCTCGAGTCGACCAGCCTGACCGACTCCTTGGGCAGGCGGCGCCTGATCGCCTGGCCGAGGCGCGAGAGCTCCTCGCGCTCGGGGATCCGCGAGGCCCGGTCCTCGCCGTTGAGGGCGCGGACGAGGCGCTCCTCGAGGAGGCTCACGACGGTCTTGCCCGGCCTGAGGGCGCGGAAGAGGGGATCGCGGCCCATGGCCGAGACGAGCTCGGCCCGTCCCGCCGCTATCCCGGCCTGGGGCCCTCCCAGGAGCTTGTCGCCCGAGAAGCAGACCAGGGAGGCCCCGTCGCGGAGGGCGCGGCGGACGGGGAGCTCCCCCGGCAGGCCGGCCTCCATGCAGCCCGAGCCCTGGTCGTGGATCAGGGGGAGGCTCCGAGGCAGGGCGGCGGCGAGCTCGGCGGTCGAGGGCCGCGAGGCGAAGCCGCGCATCGCGAAGTTGGAGAGGTGGACCGAGAGGATGCAGGCCGTCTCCGGCCCGATCGCGTCGAGGTAGTCCCTGACCGTCGTCACGTTCGTCGTGCCTACCTCGACGAGCCTGGCTCCCGAGAGGGCGAGGATCTCCGGGATGCGGAAGCCCCCCCCGATCTGGATCTGCTCGCCCCGCGATACCAGGACCTCGCGGCCCGAGGCCAGGGCGCGGAGGGCCAGGAGGAGGGCGCCCGCGTTGTTGTTCAGGAGGATGGCCGACTCGGCCCCGGCTGCCAGGGCGGCGAGCTCGCAGGCGAAGTAGCCGCGCCGTCCCCGCTCCCCGCTCGCGAGGTCGAACTCGAGGTTGGAGTAGCCCGTGTTGAGCTCCGCCGCGGCCTCCCACTCGGCCCGCCCCAGGGGCGACCGGCCGAGGTTCGTGTGGAGGAGGACGCCCGTCCCGTTGAGGACCCGCCTCGTCCTCCGCCGGGCGAGGGCGGCGAGCCGGGAGGCGATGGCGGCCGCCAGGGCCGCCTCATCGAGGATGAGCTCCGGACCAGCGCCCCCGGCGGCCTCCGCCCCGGGTCGGGCGGCCCGGGCGCGGGCGTAGTCGACCTCGGCCCGGACGGAGCGGAGGACGAGGGGCCGCGACAGGATCGGGAAGAAGGCCGCTATCTCCGGCCGCTCGAGGAGGGCGCCGACGGCGGGGGGATGGGGGGAGTCGCTTTCTTTCATACGGAAGAGGCAGGAATCGGACCTGCCGCCGCGCGAGGCGCGGCCGACGGTTTTGAAGACCGCGAGAGCCACCAGGCCCCATCAGCTTCCGCGCTATCCTAGGGGCCCGCGAGCCGGGCAGTCAAGCGCGGGCGAAAAAAAGCGCGCGCCCGGAAGCCGGGCGCGCGCCGGAATGCGCGGCTAGCCGCCTCAGCGCCAGGTATGGGTCACGTACTTGACCGCGGGATCCGCGGCGAGGACCTGGGAGGAGCCGTCGAAGTTGCTCACGGCCTTCCACCCGAGCATCTCGGAGAAGATCCACCACCAGGTCGTGGCGAGGACCCCGGAGTCGCAGTAGACGATGGTCTCCTTCTTGGGGTCGAGGCCGACCTTGAGGGCCATGGCCTCGAGCTCGGCCCTGGGCCGCACGAGGCCGTCGACCGTGATCCAGGTGTTGGGCAGGGGATAGGCCCCGGAGAAGTGGCCGGCCTGGGCCACGAAGGCCTGCTTGGTGACGCCGAAATAGCTGTCATAGGTCCGGGCGTCGACGAGCTGGGCGGTCTTGGCGCCGAGGACCTTGGCCTTGTCGGCGAAGAAGGCCGCGACGGGCTTGGCCGCGAAGCTCCCGCCCTTCTTGAAGGCGGCCTCGGTCTGGGCTGCCTTGCCGGCCTTGGCCCAGGCCGCGTAGCCCCCGTCGAGGAGGGAGACATTCTCGAGGCCGGCGTAGCGGAGGGTCCAGGCCACGCGGGTGGCCCAGGCGAAGCGCGAGCCGTCCGATTCGACGACGACCACGAGGGAGTCGGCCTTGACGCCGGCATCGGTCAGGAGGTCGGAGAGATCGTCCAGCTCGGGCAGCTCGTTGTTGATATCGCCCTTCTTCACGTAGAGGCCCGCTCCGATGACGTTGACCGCCCCGGGGACATGGCCGGCTTTGTAGTCCTCGACCTTGCGTACGTCCATGACGACGAGCCGGGGGTTCGAGAGGTTGGCCTCGAGCCAGGCCGCGTCGACCACGGGCGCGATGTCCCGAGCGAAGGCGGCCGGGGCCAGGCTCAGCAGGAGGCAGGACAGGATCAGCAGCTTCTTCATGCGATTCTCCTTTTTCAGTAGCCGAAATCGAAGATGAGCTTCTTGTTCGCCGCGGAGCCGCCGGCGGGGAGGCCCTCCTCCGTGAGCAGGCCCCGCTTCTCCGCGTGGCAGACCGCGCAGTCCCTGGTGCGCTCCGTCCGCTTCTTCGTATTGTGGGGCACCGCGTCCCAGAGGTTGGGGAGCTCGTCGAAGGAGGCCTGGGCTATCCCGGCCTTCTCGAAGGTTCCCCGGACCGTCGGCACGAGGCGGAGGGTCGTCAGCTGCCCCGGCTTGCGGGGATTGTCCCCGAGGATGAACTGGGGGCTCGAGGTGGCGCCCTCGCCCAGGTGGCAGGAGGCGCAGCCGCGGTACTCGGCGGAGGAGTGGCAGGCCGAGCAGGAGACCTTGTCGCCGTGGTCGGCGTGGGCCTCCTTGGCCTTGTCGGTCTTCTCCGAGCCGCTCGGGTGGCAGGCCGCGCAGGAAGGCCGGCCCGCCACCTCGCGGCGCCCCGCGTAGGCGGTCCCGTCGCCGTGCATCTCGGCGGCCTTGTGGCAGTCGGAGCAGGACATGCCCTTCTGGTAGTGGACGTCGGCGTTGCCGCCGTACTCGCCGGTGAACTCGGGATAGACCCTTCCCCCGTGGCAGAGGGCGCAGGTCTTGGCCTCGTCCTTGCGGACGAACTTGTGCCCGGCCATGAGGCCGAGGTTCACCCCGGAGATGATCGGGCTCTTCACGTGGCAGTCGCCGCAGGAGGCGTGGCAGGAGCGGCAGGATTGCTCGAAGACCTTGGCGTCGAAGGCCTTGGCCTCCTGGGGCGAGAAGCGGGGCCTGACCCCGTTCTTCATGCCGGCGTTCGTGTAGTGGAGGGATAGCTTGTAGTTCTTGGCTATCGGCTGGTGGCAGCTCGCGCAGGAGGCGAGGTCGTCGGAGGGGCGCTTCACGAGGCCCTGGTGGGCCCGCGCCTTGTCCGAGGCTCCCGGGTCGCCGCGGTGGCAGCTCGCGCAGCCGTTCTTGAGGTGGGGATCTGTGGCGAGGAGGGAGGCGTCGACGACGAATCCCTTATACAGCTCTTCCGCCCGGACCGGGGGAGGGGCGCCAGCTCAGCCCTCGCCCTCGGAAGACGCTATGACCGGGGGCACGAAGAGCGACTTCATGGCCGCCTCGTTCGCATGGCATTTCACGCAGGACTGCTCGGCGCCGTAGGCGCCGAGGCCCGCGAGCAGGGCCGCCGCGATCGCGATGGACTTCTTCAAGGGCTACCTCCTTTCTCGAAAGATGCCTCGAAGTATAGCCTGGGGAATCACGGCTGTAAAATATAAAAATATCGAATTTATCCTATATTGCGCGGCGACGATCGTTGACAGCCCCCGGGCCGGGCCGTATTGTACCCTGGTCCGAGACCCGTGCAGGAAGGCGCCATGCAGAAGCTCCTCAGGTTCTTCACGTCGATGCGGCTCGCGATCGCCCTGATAGCCCTCCTCGCGGCGGGCAGCGCCCTCGCCACCGCCATACCCCAGGGCCTCGGCGAGGCCGACTACCTGGCGCGCTATGGAAGGCTCCTCGGCGCCGTCCTGGTCCAGGCGGGGATGGACCGCTATTTCGGCTCCCTCCTCTTCATCGGGCCGGCCTTCCTCTTCTTCGCGAACCTCGCCGCCTGCAGCGCCAGCCGCTTCGCGAGGGAGCTCCGCAAGAAGAGCCGGCGCCGCCACGGGGCGGACATCCTCCATTTCGGGCTCATGCTCCTCGTCGTCGGCTCGGTCCTCTCCTTCTCCGGCCGCCGGGAAGGCTCGGTTCGCCTGGCCCCGGGCGAATCGGCCGAGCTGCCCGACGGGAGGATCCTCCGGCTCGAGCGCTTCGAATACCTGAGCTACGAGGACGGGAGGCCGCGGGACTGGATCAGCAGCGTCTCGGTGCTCAAGGACGGCGAGGCCCAGATCGAGGGCTACGCCCTCCGCGTGAACCACCCGCTCAAGCTCGGCAAGCTCTCGCTCTACCAGGCCTCCCACTCCGCCGAGGCGGCCCTCCTCGTCCGGGACGCCGCGGGGAAGGAGAGCCTCCTCGCGCGCGGGCAGGAGCTCGAGTCGGGCGGCTCCCGGCTCTTCCTCATGACGCCCGACGACGGGGCGGGCAAGGCCGTCTTCCGGCTCGAGGGCCCCGAGGGAAGCGGGGCCCCCCGCGTGCTCAGGGCCGCCCCGGGCGAGAGCGCCGGCCCCTTCGCCCTCCTCGCCATACGAAGCCTCGAGCGCTCGGGCATCCAGGCGGTCGCCGATCCGGGCTACGCCCTCGTCGTGGCCGCCCTCCTCGTCATCTGCGCGGGGACCTTCCTCGCCTTCATCCAGAAGCTCGGAGATACGAAGCCATGAACGCCCTGCCCACGATCGCCTTCGCCCTGATCCTCGCCTCGGCAGCCCTGCAGGCCCTCTTCCTGCTCCGGCCCTCCAGGCGGGAGGATCGCGCCTCGAGCCGCCTCCTCCTGGCGGCGGCCGCCTCCCTCCTCGCCTGGTCGGTCGGCCGCTCCCTCGAGATCGGCTTCCCGGCCCTCACCGGGACCTTCGAGTCCCTCGCGTTCTACGCCCTGGCCCTCTGCCTCGTCTGCTTCGCCTATCGCGTCCAGCGGGCTCTGCCCTTCCTGCCCCCGGTCCAGTTCGGGGCCACGATCGTCGCGGCGTCTCTCCTCGCCATAGCCAGCTCGCCCATCGCGCCCAAACAGGCCCTCCCCCCGATCCCGGCCCTCCGCTCGGGCTGGCTCGCCCTCCACGTCGCCTTCTCCTTCGTCGGCGAGGCCTTCTTCGCGCTCTCCTTCGCGGCTGCCCTGGGCTGCCTCGCGGCCAAGGACGAATCGAGGCGGCTGGCCTACGACCGCCTGACCTACGGCGCCATCGCCGTGGGCTACCCGATCTTCACCGCGGGGGCCCTCGTGTTCGGGGCCATCTGGGCACAGCGGGCTTGGGGGACCTGGTGGTCCTGGGACCCCAAGGAGACCTGGGCCCTCGTGACCTGGCTCGTCTACACCTTCTACCTCCACCTCCGCTTCGTCCGGAGGCGGGGCGACCGGCTTGCCGCAATCGTCGCCGTGGTCGGCTTCCTCTGCACGGTCTTCACCTTCTTCGGGGTGAACTACCTCCTGCCGGGGCTCCACAGCTACTAGGGTAGGGAAAGCCGCCACGTAGCGGCTGATCAGGAGGCAGATTCCGAAATTTCGCCTTGCCGGGACGTCCAGGATTATAGAATGAGGCTATCGGACGCCGACATATCGCTATAGTCCTCCTCATATCGGATCCGATCGGGCGGATCCCCCGCATGGAGGACTATCAGGCATGACCCCCCCCTACCTTCCTATCGCAGCGGCGCTCGCGCTCGCGACCCTGCTCGGCCTGTCGTCGTGCCAGACTCCGACGGCCGAAGTCGAGGACGCTTACGCCTACCTCGTGACCTTCGATTCACAGGGCGCGGCGGTGGCGGCTTCGCCTTCGATGAAGGCCGTGCAGAGTCCGGCCGGCACGATCGACGAGCTTCCAGCGGCACCGGAGGATGATGGTAGATCATTCCTTGGCTGGTATACCGAGCCTAACGGCGGCGGCACCCAATTCACCGCGGCAACTGCCGTAACGGGCGACCTTACCGTGTACGCGAACTTCACGATCGAAGTCATCATACGCCAGGAAGCCTACAGTATTACCTACAACTTGAACGGGGGAACGAACGACGCGGGCAATCCCGCGACCCAAGATATCAGCGTGGCCTTGACCCTCGCGGCCCCGACGAGGGAGCGTTTCAGGTTCGGCGGATGGTATACGAGCTCAACACTGTCGGGGAGCGCGGTGACCGAGATCCCCGCGGGTTCGATCGAGCAGTACGGAAGCGTCGAGCTGTGGGCCAAATGGGTCTATGACGACAGGTATAATCTAGGCCTCGGCGACGTCGGCCCCGCCGGAGGCCGCATCTGCTACGTGAACCTGAACGCGAACGCCGACGGCTGGAAATACCTCGAGCTGGCGCCCGACTCGACCGAATGGTCGGGTGTCCCCTTTGGCAGCTACCAGTGGCACATCTGGGGAGCCGATGGGGTGATCGTCGGCACGGGAGCCCAAAACACCCAGGATATAGTCTCGCAGCACAACAGCGCGCATTACATGTTCGGGATTGCGGCGAGGCTCTGTTCCGAACTTTCGTTCAACGGCTATGACGACTGGTTCCTGCCCTCGATCGACGAGCTGACCTACGCCTATCTCAATGTATGGAAGCCCGGCAAGGGCATCCACTCTGAAGGCCGCTACTGGTCCTCGACCGAGAAGGAGCCGGCGGCGGATGGGACTAAAGAGTCAACATACTGCTATGCCTGCTATTTCGATACTGCTCTCGGATGCGCCGGGGTAATGGACAGCTTCATTAGCAGATACGTTCGTGCCATGCGGTCCTTCTGACGCGATATGCCATCTCGAGGAGATTCAGCTATGAAGCGATACAGAATGCCTGTCCTGCTCTCTTGCGCCCTCGTATGCTGGGCGCTTGCGGCCTGCGACAACGCCCTGATCGATAGCGACTACGCCTATGTCGTGACCTTCGATTCGCAGGGCGGGACCAGGGAGGCGAGCCCGCAGCTCATGGTGGTCGAGAAGCCCGCCACGATGATCGCGGCCCTCCCCTCGGCCCCCGCGAGGGAGGGTTGCAGCTTCGCCGGCTGGTACACGGAGAAATCGGGCCAAGGAACGCCCTTCACCGAGACCAGCCCCGTGTCGGATGACATACGGGTCTACGCCAAATGGAACGACGCGACCGGGGTCGTCGTGCGCACCGACGACTACTCGATCACCTATAACCTGGACGGGGGGACGAATGCGCCGGCGAACCCGGCCCTCTACAACCCGGGAACGGCGACCATCACCCTCCAGGCTCCTACGAGGGGCGCCTGGCTCTTCGGCGGATGGTTCGATAACGCGAGCATGCAGGGGACCGCGGTCACCGAGATTCCCCTCGGCTCGAGGGGCGACGTGGTTCTCTGGGCGAAATGGACCTACAACGATACCTACAAGCTCAGAGTCGGCGACATAGGTCCCGCGGGGGGCAGGATATTCTACGTCAATGGAAACGCGAACAGGGACGGCTGGAAATACATGGAAGCGTCGTGGATTAACGACCAAGCAATGCACCTGCCATGGGGCGGCGGAAACGTAGCATTATGGGGCGCCGATGGGCGCGCCATCGGCACGGGCAAGCAGAACACAGCCGAAATAATCGCCCAGGTCGGCCAAGGCGGAAATTACGCCGCGCGATGGTGCGAGGCGCTTTCAGTGAATGGGTACGACGATTGGTTCCTTCCTTCGGCGGACGAGATGGTCGAGGTCATAAGGGCTCTCTACGCGAAACAGTATAATTGGTTCACGAAAGGGTATTACTATACATCGACCGAGTGTTCGGCCGAAGAATACCTTGTAGTCTGGTTCGATAACGATTCCACCGATCCAGGAAACGCTACCCTCTTGGATATGCAAAAATCATCTGACAATATCTCCAACCTGTACATTCGGCCCATCCGCTCCTTCTGATCGAGCCTCCCCCTTGGCCCTCCGCGGCATGGCCGGCGGAGGGCTCAGGGAGGAGGGGACGGCGCAGACCGGAATTCGCTCGGCGTCATCCCGGTCGCCTCGCGGAAGACCTTGTTGAAGGTGGCCTTCGAGTTGAAACCGCTATTGAGCGCGATCTCGAGGATCGTCTCCCCCCCCGGTTCGCGCAGCAGGCGCTGGGCCTCCCTGACCCGGTAGCCGTTGACGTAGGCCTTGAAGGTCGTCCCGAGCTCGGCGTTGAGGAATTCCGAGAGCTGGTGGGCGCTGAGCGAGAGCCGCTCCCCGAGCTCCGCCAGGGTGAGCGCCTCGTTCAGGTAGAGCCTTTCCTTTTCCATCAGCCGCTCGAGCGCGCGTTTCCTGTCCTCCAGGTCGACGTTCTCGAGCTTGGAGCGGAGATAGCGCGAGGGCAGGTGGACGCGCGCGTCGTGGAGAAAAAACTCGGAGTTATGCAGCAGATAGAGGGCGAGCGCGAGCAGCGCCAGCGACAGGAACAGGAAGAGCCAGCCCGTCTGCACCGAGAAAAAAACAGAGAAAAGGTGCAGCAGTGCGCAAACCGCTATCAGGACGGAAAGCCACAGCGGGTAGGCGGGAGTCCCCCGATCCTCGAGCCATGCCCGCAGCTTCCCGAAGAAGAACAGCAGGGAGCAGAAGAGGAGCCATAGGTCGGCGGTCTGGCAGGTCAGGAACAAAAGCCAATGCTCCCGCTCGCGGCCGCTCATGAAGGTATCGAAGATGGCTATCTTCTCTCGGGCTCCGAGCCTATAGAAGGGGAGCATCGAGGCGAGGAACAGGGCCGGCTGGACGAAGAGGAGGAGCTCCCGGACCGTCGGCTTCCGGTCCGGATCGTCGAGCCGGCGGAAATAGCCGAAGAGCAGGGGGCCCGAGAGCGCGAGCAGGAGGTAATCGATGAGGATAATATGGGGGAAGGAGAGGTAGAGCCGCATGCTCTCGGCGGCCGCCAGGGCGAAGGCCAGGGCCACGGCGATGAAGAAGCCGCTGCCCCAGTAATGCACGGCTCTCTTTCGCCGTACAGTCAGCTGGGCGATCCCGAAAAAAAGCAGGGTAAGGCCGTTCCCGGCGACGATGATCTTGATCAAAAACGTAAGTGGCCGATCCATGTCCCTCAGGACTGTATAGCAGCCCGAGGTTTTTTTCTAGGCAACCCAGTATTCGTACGATCATGGAGCTCGAACCATCTCCGCGACTCGGCGCCATGGGCTCCGCCCCTCCGCAGTGGCACGCGGAAGGGTGGAGCTGGAATGGTGGCAGGAGCTAGTCCGACTTGATCGCCTTCCGCACGAAGCCGATGGCCTCGTCGCGCCGGCGGTCCGCCTCCTCGAGGAGGGCCCTGGCCCGGGCGCCGAGCTCGGCGGCGAAGGCGGCGTCCTTCACCGAGCCGAGGTTGACCAGGACGTTGAGGACGGCCCCCTCGGCCCCCGCCCGCGCCATGAGGGCCCCGACGCCGGCGTCGGTGACCGAGCTCGCGTTGCCCGAGGCGGCGGCCAGGGCGCAGAGGGATATCGCCTCGAGGCAGGCGCGGGCCGTCTCGAGGGGCACGAGGCTCGCCTTCTTGTAGCCCTCCTGCAGGGCCGCCTCCCGGGCGGCCTTCTCGGCCTCGCCGCCCTTGGGCAGCTTCATCGCCTCCATGATGAGGTTGAAGGCGGCGGTATCCTCGTCGACGGCCCGGAGGAGGGCGGCCTTCACGCCCTGGGCCCTGACCGCGAGCTCGGACAGCGAGGCCCAGGAGGGCTCGTAGCCTTTCTTGCCCACCGTGAGGTTGGCGACCATGACGGCGAGGGCCGCGCCGAGGCTCCCCGCGAGGGCCGCGACCGAGCCGCCGCCGGGGGCCGGCGAGTCGCGGGCCACCTCGTCGACGAAGTCGGCGACCCGGAGCGAGGCGAGGGGAGCAGGCTCCCTGCCGGCGTACTCGATGATCTTCTTGGCGGGGTCGAAGGGCGAGACCGAGGCGAGGCCCATCGAGCGGACCGCGGCCTCAACGAGATCCGACTCGTTCGCCCCCTCGCTCTTGCCCATGCGCTTGAGGAAGTGGCGCCCGGCCTGGAGCATGGGCTCGAGAGGCACGAGGCCCACGAGCTCGGAGCCCGTGACCATGAGGCCGAGCTTCTCGGCCTCCTCCTTGACCGTCAGGAAGACCTCGTGGAGGGCCGTGGCCTTGTAGTTGACGAGGTTGATCGAGACCTGGGCGCACCTGTAGGAGTCGATGTACCAGCCGATGGCCCGCACCTCCTTGAGCCTCCCCGGCAGCTTGACGGTGTTGCCAGCGGCGTCCTTGAGGAGGTTCCCGGCGGCGTCCTTGGCGGCCCTCCCGCCCTCGCGTATGCTGAGGGCGATCTCGTTGGCGAGCTTGCGGTCCCTCGTGTTCAGGTTGACGTTGTACGCTATCAGGAACTCGCGGGCCCCCACGACGCTGGCTCCCCAGGCCGGCACGAAGGCCGCGGGCCCGAAGTCCGGGGCCCACTCGGGGCGGGCGAGCTTGGCGGCGAGGCCCTCGTACTCGCCCGAGCGGATGTCGGCGAGGCTCCGTCGCTCGGGCCGGGTAGCGGCGGCCTCGTAGAGGTAGACGGGGACGCCGAGCTCCTCCGCCATGGCCTTCCCCACCTTCCGCGACAACTCCACGCAGTCTTCCATAGAAACGCCGGAGACGGGCACGAAGGGGCAGACGTCGAGGGCGCCCATGCGCGGATGGGCGCCGGAGTGCTTGCCCATGTCGATGAGCTCGCGGGCGGTCCGGGCGGCGGCCAAGGCGGCCTCGGCCACGGCCTCGGGCGAGCCCACGAAGGTATAGACGGTGCGGTTGGTGTCGGCGCCGGGATCGACGTCGAGGAGGCTAGCCCCCGAGACTCCCGATATGGCGCGGGCTATGGCGTCGATGACGGCGTGGTCCCTGCCCTCGGAGAAGTTGGGCACGCACTCCACGATTTTCCTGTCTGGCATGGGCTCTCCTTTGTTTCAAGGCGAGCGCATTCTAGCACAGGGAAGGCCGATGGTGAACGCGCCCCGGCGCTGATCGGGCGCCGGGGCGGCGCTGATCGGGCGCCGGGGCGGCGCTGATCGGGCGCCGGGGCGGCGCTGGCCGGGCGCCGGGGGGCGGAGCTAGCCCTGCCGCTTCCCCCGCGGGGGCGGAGCCTTCCCCGCAGGGCGCGGGGAGCGGGGGCCGGGGCCGTAGGGTTTGCGGCCGGGAGGAGCGCCGCGCGGCGGCCCCTCGCCGCGCGGGCCGGCTAGCCCCGAGCCGCGGGGGGTCGCCAGGCGGACGGCCGGCAGGCCGCCCGAGCGCCGGGCCTCGGCGATGACCTTCTCGGCGGCCTCGAAGGGGACCGTGGCGAAGGAGAAGTTCTCGTAGATCTCGATGCCGCCCACGAGGCGGTCGGGCAGGCCCGAGAGGCGCTTGACCAGGGAAGCCAGGCCGCGGGGCGTGGCGCGGTCGCGCTTGCCGACGCCGATGAAGAGCCGCGCGGTCGCGGCCGCGTCGACCGAGACCTCGGCTATCTCGCGGTAGCGCGCCGGGTCGAGTTCGGCGCCGAAGGCCTCCTGGAGGACGGCGGCCAGGGCATCGGGGGCGTCGAGGCGCTCGAGGAGGGAGGCCGCCATGTCGCGCCAGAGCCCGGGCGCGCCGCCATCGGCGGGGCCCGCCCCGGCCGCGGCGGGCTCGGAGGCCCCGGCCGGGGCCCCGCCCGCGGCGGCCTGGGCCTTGGCGGCCATGGCCGCGGCCATGGCGAGGATCCTGCCGCGGATCCGCTCGCTGCGCGCGCCCAAGACCTCGCCCACCGCGGGGACCTTGGCCTTCTTGAGGCCGCCGCCCGCGGCCCGCTTGAAGCGGAAGAGCTTGCGGTACTCCTCGGGCGTGACGAGGGTGAGGGCCGTGCCCGCGTTGCCCGCCCGGCCCGTGCGCCCGACGCGGTGCACGTAGGCCTCGGGGTCGTGGGGCAGGGACCAGTTGACGACATGCGTTAGGCGCTCGATATCGATGCCGCGGGCGGCCACGTCGGTCGCGACGAGGATGTTCACGCGCCGCTCGCGGAACTTCGCCAGGACCCGCTCGCGGCCCTCCTGGCTGATCTCGCCGTGCAGGGGCTCGGCCCCGTAGCCCCGCTCCTCGAGGGCCTTGGCGATGCGGTCCGCCTCGACCCTGGTCGAGGTGAAGACGATGCCGTAGAAGTCCTCCTCGACGTCGATGACCCGGCAGAGGGCCTCGAGCTTGTCGGCCTCGCGCACCTCGAGCCAGACCTGCTCGGCCAGCTCGGTGGCGACGGCCTCGGAGGAGTCCTCGACCGTCTCGTACTGGCCGAGGCGGCGCTTGGCGACCTGCGCGATGCCCGCGGGCATGGTCGCCGAGAAGAGCACGACCCGGCGGCCGGGGGCGCACTTCTCCATGACCTTCTCGATGTCCTCGATGAAGCCCATGTCGAGCATCTCGTCGGCCTCGTCGAGGACGAGGAACTCGAGGCCGGAGAGGTCGAGGGTCCCCCGGTCCAGGTGGTCGATGACGCGGCCGGGGGTGCCCACGACCACGTCGACGCCGGCGCGCAGGCGCCTGAGCTGCTCTCCCATCGAGGCCCCGCCGTAGACCGGCGCGACTCGGGGGGCCGGGCCCGAGCGGAGGGAGATCAGCTCTCCGGAGACCTGGAGGGCGAGCTCGCGGGTCGGCACGAGGACCAGGGCGCGGATCTTGGCCTCTGGCTCGGCGAGGAGCTCGGCGAAGGGTATGCCGAAGGCCGCGGTCTTGCCCGTGCCCGTGCGGGCCCGCGCGATGAGGTCGGGGCCCGGCTTCAGGAGGCGGGGTATGGTGAGGGCCTGGATGGGCGTGGGCTCCTCGAAGCCCTTGCGGGCTATGGCGGCGAGGGCCGCCGCTCCGAGGCCGAAGGATTCGAATGCGGGATTGGCCATGGACTTCCTCGCGCGCTCCCCTGCGGGGCGCGCGAGGTGAAGTCTAGTCCGGAACGGGCCCCTTGCGCCAGGGGAGCGTCCCGGCCGCGCTCAGCGCCGGGACGAGGCCAGCCTCCGAAGGAGCTTGGCGAGCTCGTTGATCGCGAGCGCGAAGGCGGAGAAGGCCAGGACAATGAGCCAATCCCCGGCGCCGAGGGTCGCGACCTTGAAGAAGGAGGCGAGGCCGGGCAGGGTGATGACGACCCCCTGGAGGGCGAAGCCGAGGACGAAGGCCCCGACCAGGTAGGGATTGGAGAGGAGCCCCAGCGAGAAGACCGAGCGGGTCGGGTGGCGGAGGTTGAAGGCGTGGAAGAGCTGGGAGAGGCTCAGGGTGGCGAAGGCCATGGTGCGGGCGAGGGTGAGGGCCTCCTCCCCGGCCAGACCCTCGATCCCGGCGCGGTACTGCCCGAGGAAGAAGCAGCCGAGGGAGAGGCCGCCGATCACCAGGCCGTTGAGGACGAGGAAGCGGAAGCCGCCGCGGGCGAAGAGGCTCTCCCTCGGGTCGCGGGGCCTCTCGTAGATGACCTTGGGGTCCCCCGGGTCCATGCCGAGGGCCAGGGCGGGGAAGGTGTCCGTCACGAGGTTGATCCACAGGATGTGGATGGGCAACAGGGGGATGGGGAAGCCGGCGAGGACGGCGGCCAGGACGGTGACGATCTCCCCGGCGTTGCAGGACAGGAGGTAGTAGACCGCCTTCTTGATGTTGTTGTAGATGTTCCGCCCTTCCTCGATCGCGCGGACGATGGTGGCGAAGTTGTCGTCCGCGAGGATCATGTCCGATGCGCCCTTGGCGACGTCGGTGCCCGTGATGCCCATGGCGACCCCGATGTCGGCGGCCTTGAGGCTCGGGGCGTCGTTCACCCCGTCGCCCGTCATCGAGACGATGTGGCCGAGGGAGCGGAAGGCCTTGACGATGCGGACCTTGTGCTCGGGCGAGACCCTTGCGAAGACGCGGACGGTCCGCGCCTTCTCGGCGAGGGCCGCGTCGTCGAGGCCGTCGATCTCGGCGCCCGACAGGGCCTGGTCCTCGCCCGTCGCGATGCCCAGCTCGCGGCCGATCGCCAGGGCGGTGAGCTTGTGGTCGCCGGTGATCATGGCGACGCCGATCCCCGAGGCCGCGCAGGAGGCGATGGAGTCCCGCACCTCGAGGCGGGGCGGGTCGATCATGCCCACGGCCCCGATGTAGCACAGGCCCCGCTCGAGGCCCTCCCCCGAGCCCGCCTCGCCGGGGCCGAGGGGGCGGTAGGCGGCGCCGAGGACGCGGAGGGCCCGGCGGGCCATGTCCTCGACCGAGGAGAGGATGGCGGCCCGGGCAGCCGCGTCGAGGGGAAGCTCCTCGCCTCCCCTGAAGTAGCGGTCGCAGCGCTCGAGGATCCGGTCGACGGCCCCCTTCGTGGCGACGAAGCGCTTCCCGCCCCGCTCGTGGGCGGTGCTCATCATCTTGCGGTCGGAATCGAAGGGCAGCTCGCCCACGCGGGGCGCCTCGGCGAGGAGGGCGGCGGGCCCGATGCCGTGGCCCTCCGCGAGCTCGAGGAGGGCTATCTCGGTGGGGTCGCCGGTCGAGGCCGCCGTCGTCCCGTCGGAGCAGGCCGCGCCGAGGCAGGCGTCGTTGCAGAGGGCCATGGCCTCGACCAGGAGGCGCTGGGCCGGGCGCTCGAGGTCGAGGGCGGCGGCCGAGCCCGAGGCGCCGTCGGCCTCGAAGGCCACGACGGACATCTTGTTGCGCGTGAGGGTGCCGGTCTTGTCCGAGCAGATCATCGTCACCGAGCCGAGGGTCTCGACGGAGGGGAGGCGGCGGATGATGGCCTTCTCGCGGCTCATGAGCTGGACCCCGATGGCCAGGACGATCGTGACGATGGCGGCCAGGCCCTCGGGGATGGCCGCGACCGCGAGGGAGACGGCGGTGAGGAAGAGCTCGAAGAGGGTGCCTTCCTTGATCGCGCCGTGGCGCAGCAGCTCCTCGCCGACGCCGAGGAGGAATATGAGCCCGCAGAGGACGAGGATGGCCGTGCCGAGCTTCTTGCCGAAGTCGTCGAGCTTGCGCTGGAGGGGGGTCTCCTCCTCGGGCTCTGCCTCGAGCATGGCGGCTATGCGCCCGAGCTCGGTGCCCATGCCGGTGGCGACGGCGAGGCCCCGGCCCCTGCCGTAGGTCGCGACGGTGGAGGCGTAGCCCATGTTGAGCCGGTCGCCGAGGCTCGCGTCGGCGCCGGCGACGAGGGAGGCGTCCTTCTCGACGGGGACGGACTCCCCCGTGAGGGAGGCCTCCTCGATCTTGAGGTTGACGGCCTCGATCCAGCGCAGGTCGCAGGGCACGACGCGGCCGGCGTCCACGAGGACGATGTCGCCCGGGACGATCTCGGCGGCGTCCAGCTCGAGGGTCTGGCCCTCCCTGACCGCGATGGCCCGGGGCGCCGATAGCTTCTTGAGGGCCTCGATGGCCTTCTCGGCCTTGGACTCCTGGACGACGCCGACGACGGCGTTGATGACGACGACGAGGAGGATGATGATGGCGTCGGATACCTCGCCGAGGAGCACGGAGATGGCCGCCGCGGCCATGAGGATGTAGATCAGGTAATCCTGGAACTGCTCGAGGAGGCGGCGCAGGAGGCTTTTCGGCTTCTTGGCCGTGAGGCGGTTCGGCCCGTAGCGCTCGAGGCGGCGCTTGGCCTCCTCGACCTCCAGCCCCCGCTCGCGATCCGAGCCGAGGGCCGACAGGGCCTCATCGATCGTCTTGCCATGCCACGCTTCCATGCTGCCTCCCTCTGAGGTCCCGACTATAGACTCGCCCGATGGCCGGGGCAAGGGGCGGTTCAGGGCGGGAGCGCCCCTCGGGCCGCCGCAGGCTTGCCCGAAGGGCATCGCGATGCTACCCTCCCCTACCATGCAGAGCTTCGCCAGCGACAACAACTCGGGCGCCTGCCCCGAGGCCCTCGCGGCCATCGCGGCCGCCAGCGCGGGCCACGCCATAGGCTACGGCGAGGATCCCTGGACCGCCCGGGCCGCCGCCCTGTTCAAGGAGGAGTACGGGGCCTCGGCCGAGGTCTTCTTCGTCCTCAACGGCACGGGCTCCAACGTCCTCGCCCTGTCCCTGGCCTCGGGCCCCGGCCAGGCCGTCCTCTGCTCGGACTGCGCCCACGTCCGGGTCGACGAGACCGGGGCCCCCGAGGCCTCGGTCGGCTGCCAGGTCCTCCCCCTCCGCTCGAGGGAGGGGAAGGTCCTGCCCGAGGCCCTCGAGGAGGCCCTGGGGGTCCTGGGCTCGGTGCACCAGGCCCAGCCCTCCTGCCTGAGCCTCTCCCAGCCCACCGAGCTCGGGACCCTCTACTCGCTCGAGGAGCTGCGGGAGCTGGCCGGCATCGCCCATCGCGCCGGCCTCGCCCTGCACCTGGACGGGGCCCGCATCGCGAACGCGGCGGCCGCCCTCGGCCTCCCCCTCGGGGCCTTCGGGACGGAAGCGGGAGTCGACCTCCTCTCCTTCGGGGGGATGAAGAACGGGCTCGCCTTCGGCGAGGTCCTCCTGGTCCTCCGGCCCGAGCTCGCGCGCCGGGCCCCCTACCTCCGCAAGGCCCGCCTCCAGCTCGCCTCGAAGATGCGCTTCGTCTCCTGCCAGTACGAGGCCTACCTCTCGGACGGGCTCTGGCGGCGCAACGCCCTGGCGGCCAACGCCTCGGCCGCCCGGCTCGCCCGGGCGGTCGAGGGCGAGCCCGGGATCGAGCTCGCCTACCCGGTCCGCACGAACGCCCTCTTCGTCCGGATGCCGCGGGAGGCGATAGAGTCCCTCCGCGCGACGCGCTTCTTCTACGACTGGGAGGGAGGCCTGGTCCGCTGGATGACGAGCTTCGACACGGGCGATTCCGAGGTCGACGCCTTCGCCGCCGAGGCGCGGGCCGCGGCCCGCGCCTCGGCCCGCCCGCGCTGAGCCCGGCGGCGCGGGAACCCGCTTTGACAAGCCGCTCCTCATCTCCTAGCATTATGTCGAGTCAGCAACGGCAAGGAGCGGAGAATGAAGCGGCGTTCGTCGATAGCGGTCCGGCTCATCGCCCTGGTCGCGATCCTGTTCTGCCTCGTCATGGGGATCGTCTCGACCTTCATCTTCTTCACGTATAAGGCATCCCTGGACGCCGAGCTGCGGGATATCGCCCGGAGCACCATGTCCGCCATCAAGGGCGAAGTGCTCGCCTGGCTCCTGCCCAAGGACGCCCTCATCGACGCCTACTGCGACGCGAGCCCCTCCATATTCCCGGACGCGGCCAGGCTCCAGGCCGCCTTCAAGCGCAGCGTCGCCAAGGACAAGGACCTGAGCGACCTGTACCTCTTCGAGGCCAAGCCCTGGACCGAGGGCGGCAAGGTCATCATCGCCTCGGGCTGGGTGCCGCCGCCGGACTACGACCAGTACAAGCGCGGCTGGTTCACCGAGGCCCTCGCCGCCGAGGGCATGACCCACTCGGCGCCCTACGTCGACAGCATCACGAACCAGCTCGTCGTCACGGTCGCGCGCAGGGCCCTCTCCGACGGGAAGGCCATCGGCGTCGTCGGGGCCGATATGTTCATCACGCGCGTCGGGGAGATCATCGGCGGGAAGAAGATCACCCCCGCGGGGAAGACCCGCCTCATCTCCTCCGAGGGGCTTTTCATCACCCACGAGGAGCAGGACAGGATACTCAAGGCGAACGCCTTCGAGGGGAGCCCCCTCGCCGCCTTCAAGGACGGGATACTGAAGTCCGACGCCTCGTTCGGCACCATTCCCGAGGCCCGGATCTACTACGCCTCCATCAAGGTCCCCCAGTTCGACGACGACATCATCCTCACCTACGGGCCCCTCTCCGATATCTACGGCCCGCTCAACGAGTTCCTGCGGAAGCTCGCGATCATCGCCCTGGCCGGCCTCGCCCTCGCCGTCGCGGCCATCGTCGCCATTGCCCGCTCCATAGCCCGGCCCCTCGCCGGCCTCACCTCCCTCGCGGCGAGCATGGCCGAGGGGGACCTCGGCGTGAAGGTCGACGGGGCCCTGGCCTCCCGGGGCGACGAGCTCGGCCAGCTCGGCTCGGCCTTCGCCACCATGATCGAGCGCGTGGGCGGGGTCGTGGAGGAGGTCAAGGGATCGGTCGAGGTGCTCTTGAGGAGCAGCGGGAACCTGAGCGACGCCTCCGAGTCCATGTCCCAGGGCGCGACCGAGCAGGCCGCGAGCACCGAGGAGGTCTCGGCCTCCCTCGAGCAGATGAGCGGCAACATCCGGAACAGCGCCGACAACGCCTCCCAGACCGAGCGCATCTCGAGCAAGGCCGCGAAGGACACGGAGGAGGGGGCCGGCGCCGTCCTCGAGACCGTCGGCGCGATGAAGGAGATATCGTCCAAGATCCTCATCATCGAGGAGATAGCGCGGCAGACCAACCTCCTCGCCCTCAACGCGGCCATCGAGGCGGCCCGGGCCGGCGAGGCCGGGAAGGGATTCGCGGTCGTCGCGAGCGAGGTCCGCAAGCTGGCCGAGCGCTCGCAGAAGGCGGCCACGGAGATCGGGGAGCTCTCGGTCAGGAGCGTCGGCGTCGCGGAGAAGGCCGGCTCGATGCTCGGCCAGATCGTCCCGGACATCCAGCGGACCTCCCAGCTCGTCCAGGAGATCACCGCCTCGAGCAACGAGCAGAGCTCGGGCGCCGAGCAGATCACCAAGGCGATCATGCAGCTCGATCAGGTGGTCCAGGCCAACGCCGCAGCGAGCGAGGAGATAGCCGGCATGACGCAGGAGATCTCGAACCTCGCGAAGGGCCTTGCCGGGAGCGTCGCCTTCTTCAGGACCTCCGGCGCGACATCAGAACGGCCGGGGCCCGCGGCCCCGGGAGGGCGCGGGCCGGCCGGCCCCGCGCCCCGAGGCTCGAAGTCGACCGCCTTGGCCATCGCGCGCGAGGATGGGCCCGAGATGGGCTGAGCTGCGGGATGAGCCGCCCCTCAACGTACCCGAGCGTGGGCGCCGGCCTGGAGGGGTGCCTTCCAGTACTCGTCCTCGGATTCGATCTCGAAACCCCGCCTGAGGTAGAGGCCCAATGCTCCCCGGTTCAGGGCGTCCACCTCGAGGCAGATCCTCTCGGCGCCCTCGGCCGCCGCGAGAGCGATGGCGCGGTCGAGGAGGGAGGAGCCGATGCCCCGGCGACGCTCCTCCTTGGCGGCGAGGAGGCCGTTGATCGAGGCTTCGCCGCCGTCGACGAAGACGGAGACCATGCCGAGGATCGGCCCCGCGGTCGCGCCGCGCGCGACGAGGACCCTCCGCTGGGGCACGGCGAAGGTCGCCTCGAGGAAGCTCCGCGCCTCCGCCTCGGAATCGCCGAAGGCCTGGGAGTTCAGGCTCGCGAGCTCCCCGAGATCGCCTCCGGAGGCGCGCTCGATCAGGAGGCCTTCGGGAAGCTTCGCTTCCGGCGCGCCGCCCCCCTTAAGGACCATGGAGAACTCCCGATGATCGAGGCTCGCCCCCCGCCGCTCGCGCAGGAGCTCGACGAGCTTCCCGCCCGGCTCGGAGGCCGCGTCCCGCAGGAAGAGGAGCTCGCGGTAGCCGAGGCCCTCGAGCCGGGCTTCCGCGGCGGCGAGGAGGGCCGAGAAGAGGCCCCGACGGCGGGCCTCGGGCCTGACCAGGGCCGTGATCTCGGCCCGGTCGGCTTCGGGAGCGAAGATCGAGAGGATGCCGAGGAGCCTGCCCCCTTCGCCTTGGCCCTCGCGGGCCGCATGCCAGGCGGGCAGCTCCTGGCGGAAATTGAGGCTCGTATCGAAATCGACCGAGCTGGCGGTCCCGTCGGCGCGGTTGCAGGCCGCGACCAGATCCTCGACCTCTCCGCGGAGGGATTCGCTCGCCGCATGGGCGCTGCTGATGCTGAACATGGCAGGATGATAGGGAGCCGGAGGCCTCGGGAGCTATAGCCCAATCTAGGTAATCGCCTCGCGGCGCATACTACTTGCGCGTATAGTGCAACATCCGTATAGTATTACCATGGAGCTCGCCGACAAGCTTGCCCTCCTCGCCGGAGCCGCGCGCTACGACGCTTCCTGCGCCTCGAGCGGCTCCAGCCGCGGCGCGGGTCCGGGCGGCATCGGCGCCTCGAGCCCCGCCGGGGTCTGCCATTCCTGGACCGGCGACGGCCGCTGCGTCTCCCTGCTCAAGCTCCTGTATTCCAACGCCTGCCGCAACGACTGCGCCTACTGCGCGAGCCGCTCCTCGGCGGATACCCGGCGCGCGAGCTTCAGCCCCGAGGAGCTCGTCCGCATCACCATGGCCTTCTACCGCCGCAACTACATCGAGGGTCTCTTCCTCTCCTCCGGCATCTTCTCCGATCCCGATATCGTCATGGAGCGCCTCGTCGAGGTCGCCCGCCGCCTCCGCGAGGAAGAGGGCTTCGGCGGCTACATACACCTGAAGGTCATCCCCGGCAGCAGCGAGAAGCTCCTCAGACGGGCGGGGGCCTACGCTGACCGGCTCTCGGCCAACATCGAGCTGCCGACCCAGGCCAGCCTCTCCCGCCTCGCGCCGCAGAAATCCGGGACCGAGATACTCGGGGCCATGCGGCTCATGAGCGAGGCAGAGGGCGAGAGCCGCGAGGAGTCGGGCCGGGCCCGGGGCTGGCGCCGCGCCGCCCCCCCTCCCTTCGCCCCCGGAGGCCAGAGCACCCAGCTCGTCGTGGGGGCCAGCCCCGAGGACGACCGGACCATCGTCTCCCTGGCCTCCTCCCTGTATCGGCGCTTCGGCCTCCGGCGCGTCTACTACTCGGCCTTCCTTCCCGTAGCCCCGGATCCGCGGCTCCCCCCTCCCGCGGCCCCTCCCCTCCGAAGGGAGCACCGGCTCTACCAGGCCGACTGGCTCATGCGCTGCTACGGCTACGCGGCCGAGGAGATCCTCGGCGCGGCCGAGCCGAGCCTCGACGCCGAGCTCGATCCCAAGGCGGCCTGGGCCCTCCGCAATCCCGGCTTCTTCCCCGTCGAAGTCGAGAGCGCCGAGTACGAGCGCCTCCTCCGCGTGCCCGGGCTGGGCATCACGGGAGCGCGGCGCATCGTGGCGGCCCGCCGCGGCTCGCGGCTCGAGGCCGAGGACCTCGGCAAGATGGGGATCGTCATGAGGCGAGCCCGCTGGTTCCTCAGCCTCCGCGGCAGGCGGCTCGGGGAGGAGCTCGGGCCCGAGCTCCTCCGCCCCCTCCTCGCGGAAGGGGGCGGGGCGGCCAGGCCGCCGAGCTCCCAGCTCGAGCTCGCCTTCGCATGAGCGCCACGAGCTCGGCCGCGCGAGCCTGGGCCTGGGACGGCTCTCTCGAGTCCCTCCTCATCCTCGCCGACCTGGCCCTGAGCGCGGGCTCCTGGCCGGGGAGCCTCCGCTCGCCCCAGCCCCCCGAGGCCGGGCTCTTCGACGAGGCCGAGGCCGGGGAGCCCTGCGGCGCCGATCCCCGCGCCGCGGAGGGGGCGCTGGGCCGCCTCCGAGCGAGGGGCGGGCCCCTCTACGGGCTCTGCCTCGAAGCCTGGATGAGCGAGGAAGGGGTGGAGCCCCAGCTCCTCTCCCTGGCTTCCGCCCTCGGCCGCGGGGAAGCCGGGGCGGCCGAGGACTATGCCCGTCCCGAGACCAGGATCCTCCGCGCCGCCTGCTCGCGGGTCGAGCGCGAGGTCCATAGGCTCCAGGGCCTCGCCCGCTTCTCTCCCCGTTCCGACGGCCTCTACTCGGCCCTCCTCGAGCCCGACCACAATGTCCTGCCTGCACTCCTGCCCCACTTCGCCCGGCGCTTCGGCGGCCAGGCCTTCGCCCTCGTCGACCTCAGGCGCCGCGTCGCCTACCTGTCGAGGGGGGGGAGGATCGAAGCCCTAAGCGGCGAGGAGGCCATCGCCCTCGGCCCCGACCGGAGCGACGAGGATGCCCAGGCCCTCTGGCGCGGCTACTTCCAGGCCATCGAGAATCCCGCCCGCCGCAATCCCGGGCTCCAGAAGCGCCTCATGCCCGCGCGCTACTGGAAGCACCTGCCCGAGCTCGCTCGCATCGGCGAGCGAGAGAGCGTCTGAGGGCGCCCGCGGCGGTGGATCAACCGGCGGAGCTCGCAATTCCTCGCAGGTTGACGGCTATGAGGAGCAAGCCGGCGAAAGCCAAGAGCGCGATGGCCAGCCTCGCGGCGGGCCGCAATCCGCTCGGCCCCGCCCCTCGTCCCGCGGCCCGGCCCCGCGCTTCCGCTCGGATCCGCTTCCGCTGGGCGATGAAGCGCCGAATATAGAAAAAAAGCTTCCCTGGATTCGCCAGGAGCTTCTTGAGCTCGAAGGCGAGGCTTTTCTTCGTGCGCACGTTCTTCAAAGGCACGCGCCAGGTCTTGCCGTAGAGGCAGCGCATCAGGCCGGGGGCGTCGTGAGGGATCAGGAATTCCTCCCCGAGGAAAACGATCTTGTCCAGGGAATTCAGGTACTTTCCGGGAACCCTCACCCTGCCCCCCAGGTCCCACCTTTTACCCAAGAGCCCCTGAACCGGCTTCTCCCAGAAGATGTCGACCTGCTCCCCCTTACCCTCCTCGTCCTTGTTGACGAATTGGACGAGCCTTCCTCCCCAATCGTACTCGGGAATCCGCACGAGCCCGGCGGCCTCGAGCTCGGGGATGAGCCCAATGAGCTTCTCGTAGTCCTTCGCGTAGATCCCCAGGTCGGCGTCGTCGTCGTGGGCTATGAAGTTCCTTTCCCTGATGGCGCCGAGGCAGGTGCCGTTGTGGAGCCAGCAGGGGATGCCGTGCCTCGCCAAGATGTCACGAATAAGCACCATGTTTTTCAATAACTGCTCGGGATTCCGGATACAAAATTCGCGGGCCATGGTCTTCCTGCTCCTGTAGTTTTGGTGGCGCTGCTCCGCTAGAATAAAAGTGAACGATGTTCAGTAATATATGAACAATATTCATAAAGGGCAAGCACTTTCTGAACGACGTTCATACGAGCCCACGCCGCCCATGCAGCGTGGCGCGAGGCGCCGCAGGCTTGAGCGCTCCACAGCCCAAGCGAGGGCTCCACTACCCAAGGTTCAGCATTCTTTCTACACTACGTTCTGCATGATCGACCGATTCCTGGCCGGCGAGGATTGGGAGGAGCCGCCCGCCGCCATGGCCTTCGCGGCTTCCTACGGCTCGATACTCGAGGAGGCCTCCTCCCTCGTCGCCGAGCTCCGCGGCCGCGGCGGGGAGGCCGCTCCCGGCGACGCCGAGCTCGCCGCCCGGCTCTATGTCCGGAGCCCCGCCCTCGTCAACGTCATGCTCAACTACAAGATCTGCGTCGAGCACGATCTCCCCCTCCATCCAACGGTCTACTACGAGCTCGCCGAGGCCCGGCGCTACCGCATCGAGCGCCCCATCGACGAGCTCGAGCGGGCCAACCGTCTCTATCGAGAGTCCATCGAGCTCGCCCGGGCCGCCTACCGCCTCGAGCCGGGCTGGGAGATCGCCGCCGCTGCCTTCCGTTCCCGGCTCCCGCCCGAGATACTCAGCTTCGTCTACACCGGCGGACTGGATAAATATACCTGGAGGGCCTCCGAGCCCGCGCGGATCGCCGCCCTCGCCGCCGCGGTCAGGAAGGCCTTCCATCCCGAGCTCCTCGTCGCGGCCGCCCACGGCTCGATCATCCCCGGCCTCCTCCTCGCGGAGTATCTCGGCATTCCTCTCTATTTCATCCGCTTCTCGATGTTCAAGCGCCAGGACGAGACGCCCATCGTCTCGATAGCGGACGAGGCCTGGCTGGCCGCGTGGCGGCAGGGCTCGGCCCTCCTCTTCGACGAGGACGTGGCCAAGGGCACCACCCTCGAGCGCTTCACCCGCTGCCTCCAGGATCGCTTCGCCGAGTCGAGGAGCGCCTGCGTCATCCGCCACGCGGGGGCTTCGATCCGGCCCGATTTCGCCGCGAGGGTCTGGTGGGATTGAGCGGCAAGGCGGATTTCTCGCGAGGAGGGGCTGGGTTTACCGGTTTTTCTTGCGAATTCTGCGGTTGTTATGTATATTTATGTTAGAGCCTGGTAGGCTCTACGCTGTGCTCTAGCTCCGGGGTTTACCTCCTTTTTCCCCGGAGCTTTTTTATTTCATCAATATTTCGATACTTTCATATCGATTGATTATTGACATTTATATCGAATACACTATATTTACAGCCCTGGAGTAATCATGGCCAAGACAAAAGTCTCCTTCGCGCCTTCCGTGCGCCGCTTGCCTTCCTATTTGCACATCATCAGGCAAGCCCAGCGGAATGGGGACTACTATATTTCGGGGACGATCATAGCCAACGAGCTCAATCTCGAGCCCATCCAGGTGCGCAAGGATCTCGCCATCACGGGGATCATCGGCAAGCCCAAGAAAGGCTACCCGGTCGAGGCCCTGGTCGCGGCCATCGAGCATTACCTCGGCTGGGACGAGTCCCACGAAGCCGTCCTCGTCGGGGCGGGCAACCTCGGCTCGGCCCTCATGGGCTACCAGGAATTCCAGCTCCACGGCCTCCATGTCATCGCGGCCTTCGATACCGATCCGGCCAAGGTCGGCGGCAAGATCCACGGCGTCCCCATCCTCTCGATGGACAGCCTCGAGGAGAACATCAAGCTCCTCCGCGCCGAGATCGCCATCCTCACGGTGCCCTCCCCCTTCGCCCAGGCCACGGCGGAGACCCTGGTCAAGGCGGGCATCAGCTCCATCTGGAATTTCACGAACACCAAGCTCAAGGTCCCCGATTCCGTCGTCGTCCAGCGCGAGGACCTCTCCTCGGGCTACGCCATCCTCAGCGTAATGATGCAGACGCAGCGGGGCCGCCTCTCCTGAACGCCTCATGACCGATAGGGACGCGCGGCAGGCCGAATTCTTCCGCAATCGCCTGGCCAAGAACGAGCGGCAGCTCAGGCGCTGGGCCAGGAAGGAGGGGATCGCCGCCCTCCGGCTCTACGACCGCGATATCCCCGAGGTTCCCCTCTCCGTGGATCGCTACCTAGGCTTCCCTCCCGGGGCCGCGGCCTCCGGGGAGCCCCTCGCCGCCCTCGTCCTGGCCCTCTACGAGCGGCCCTACGAGAAGGAGGAGGCCGAGGAGGAGGCCTGGCTGGGGCTCATGGCCTCCGAGGCCGCCGGGGCCCTCGGGATCGATCCCGCCTCGGTCTTCATCAAGACCAGGCGGCGCCAGCGGGGCCTCGGCCAGTACGAGCGCCTCGGGGCGCGGGAAAAGGAAGAGCCGGCGAAAAGCGCCGCCTCGGAGCTCTGGGTCGAGGAGGGCGGGCTCTCCTTCCTCGTCAAGCTCGAGGACTACCTGGATACGGGGCTCTTCCTCGACCATCGGCCGACCCGTGCCCTGGTCCGCGCCGAGTCCGCGGGCAGGGATGTCCTCAACCTCTTTTCCTATACGGGAAGCTTCTCGGTCTACGCGGCGGCGGGCGGGGCCCGGAGCGTCACGAGCGTCGACCTCTCCAGGACCTACCTCGCCTGGGCCGGAAGGAACCTCGAGCGCAACGGCTTCGATCCCTCGTCCTGCCCCCTCCTGCGCGCCGACGTGCCCGCCTTCCTCGCCGAGGCCAGGCGCTCGGGCAGGCGCTGGGGCCTCATCGTGGCCGATCCGCCGACCTTCTCAAACTCGAAGATGACCGAGGCCGACTTCGACGTGAACCGCGACTGGCCCGCCCTCCTCGAGGGCTGCGCCTCCCTCCTCGAGCCGGGGGGAAGGCTCTACTTCTCCACCAACTCGCGGCGCCTCCGCTGGGAGGGGGAGCGCTGCCCCCTGCCCTGGGAGGACATCAGCGAGGCGAGCCTCCCCCCCGATTTCCGCGACCGCAAGATCCACCGCTGCTGGAGGCTCAGCGCCCCGGCCTGAGGGAAACCGGGCCAAACTCGCCCCTTGCCTCGGTTAAAAAAAAACAATCTCCCTTGCCCCCTCCGGAGAATGTGGCTATCCTAGCGAAAAGCCAGGGATCCGGAGCTAAAAAATGAGAGTCACCACCAAGGGCCGCTACGCCCTCAGGGCGGTCATCGCCCTCGCCTCGACGAGCGTCAAGGGACAGCCGGTCTCCATCAAGTCCATCTCGGAGCGCGAGGATATCTCGGCCGAATTCCTCGAGCAGATATTCTTCCAGCTCAGGCGAGCCGGGCTCATCAACTCGGTCCGGGGGCCGGGAGGCGGTTTCTTCTTCGCCCGCCCCCTGGGCGAGATCAGCCTCATGGACATCCTCGAGGCCTCGGGCGAGGGCCTGGGCATCGCCCCCTGCAGCTGCGGCAAGAAGGAGCGCTGCGCCAATCCCGAGTCCTGCCTCGCGGGAGGGGTCTGGCGCGAGCTCCACGGGAAGGTCCAGGACTACGCCAAGACCCGCAGCCTCGCCGACATGCTGCGCTGAAAGCCCCTCCGCGGTTCGGGAGGCGCCTGCCTCCGGCCTACTCCTCGTCCACGAAGCGCTCGAGCTCGGCGCGGCGGGCCGCGTCCACGAGGCCGAGCTCCTCGCAGGCGGCGAAGAGCTCCCTGACGTGGAGGAAGGCCCGGAGCCGTATGCCCGCCGCCTCCATGTCGCGCCTGCCCTGCCTGCCCCGCTCGATGAGGACGACGAGCTCTTCCACCACGAGCCCCTCGCCTCGCAGGATCTCCGCCGCCTCGAGCTTGCTCGCCCCCGTGGTGATGAGGTCGTCGAGGAGGAGGAGCCGCTCGCCGGGAACGAAGGCGCCCTCGATCCGGTTCCCCGTGCCGTGCTCCTTGGCGGGCATCCGCGGCCAGGCCATGGGCTTGCCGAGGCGGAGGCTCGCGGCCGTGGCCAGGGGCAGGCCGGCGGCGGGAATGCCGGCTATCCGGTCGAATACGGCTCCCTCGGCGGCGGCGGCGTAGGCCTCGGCCGCGAGGCGCATCGCCCCGGGCTCGGAGATGAGGCGGCGCAGGTCGATGTAGAAGGGGCTGCGCTTCCCGCTCTTCAGCACGAAGTCGCCCAGCTTGAAGCAGCCCGTCCCGATCAGGGCTGAGATGAGCTCGCGCTTGAGCTGGGCTCCCGCCCGGGGGGCTCCCGCGGGCGTCGCGGCGGCGGCCGATGGGCGAGGAGCCGGACCCGCGCTCGCGAGGCGCTCGCGGGCCGCCTCCATATCGTCGCGGAGCTTGCGGGCGGCGGCGGCCGGGTCGGCGGCCTCGGCCACCGAGCGGGCCGCGACGACGAGGACCCCGTAGCCGTCGGAACGGGCCCCCGCGGCGAGGGCCGCGTCCGCGGAGCCACCCTGGGCGCCGATGCCGGGGGCGAGGAACCAGGCCCGCGGGGAGGCGGCCCGGACCGCTCGAAGGGCGGGCAAGTCGTTCCCCGCCACGACGAGGCCTATCCTCGAGGCCGTCTCCCCGCCGTCCGGGAGGGCCCAGGAGGAGCAGTCCCTCGCTACTTTAATATACAGCGGCTCCGGGGAGACGGAGCTCATGCCGACTGCCGAGCCCTCCGCCTCCGAGGCGCGAGCCGGTGAGGATCCAGCCAGGAGGAGGTCCTGGAAGGTCCCGGCGCTGGCGTTGCTCGTCCGGCAGAGGATGAACAGCCCCCGCTCGGGGTACTTGAGGAAGGGATCGACCGCGTCTCGGCCCATATACGGGCTCAGGGTGACCGCGGCGGCGCCGAGGGAGCCGAAGAGGGCCTGGGCGTAGGCCTCGGCGGTCGCGTCGATGTCGCAGCGCTTGGCGTCGAGGATCACCGGTATATCGCCGGGCACGAGGGCCAGGGTGGCTTCGAGGGCGGCGAGGCCGGCCCCGCCCCAGGCCTCGTAGAAGGCGACGTTCGGCTTGTACGCGATGGCGAAGGGGGCGGTCGCCTCGATCAGGCGGCGGTTCGCGGCGAGGATGGCGGCCTCGGGATCGGCCGTCCCGGCCGGGAGCCGGGGATCGAGCCCGACGCAGAGGCAGCTGCGCTTGTCCTTGGCCAGGGAATCCAGTCGATCGAAGAAGTTCATGGGCCGAGCCTAGCATGGCGGGACCGGAGGGTCCAGCGGCGGCCCGCTTTGCCGGGAGCGACGCCGTGCTTTTCGGCGGTCAAGGTTGTATAATTTGCTCAACAGTTGTAGATTGGGAGCCTAAGGAGGCCTACGACATGAGAGTAGGTATCGCGCTGGTCATGGCCCTTTCCCTAGCCGGAGCCCTCTTCGCCCAGGAAGAGGCGACCGAGCCCGCGGCGAAGAGCGCCTTCGCCTTCTCCGGCGGCATCGAGCTCGGCGCCGACGTGCTCGCGACCGGTCCCGACGACGCCGACGGCAATCCGACCAACGAGTCCTGGACCCGCTTCGGCTTCCAGCCCGACTTCTCCTTCGGCAAGTTCGGCATCGGCCTCGACCTCTCCCTCCGCTTCCAGCTCTACCCAGCGGAGGGGGACGACTTCGAGGTCTACGAGGGGGACTGGTACCTTTCGGACGGCGACTTCTTCGACTACCTCGACCTCTACCTCTCCAAGGTCCTCTACCTCCGCTACGGCAAGAAGGGGGAGGATCCCCTCTTCGCCAAGCTCGGCTCGATCGACGACCTGAGCCTCGGCAACGGCTTCATCGTCGGGAACTACTCCAACATGCGCTACCTGCCGCAGAAGCGGATCTTCGGCCTCGACTTCGGGGTCGACGGCTCCCTCTTCGGCTTCCCCTACGTCGGCTTCGAGGCCCTCACCGGGAACCTGGCCCGCCTCGACGTCGTGGGAGCCCGGCTCTTCGTGCGGCCCCTCGCGGGCACGGAGCTGCCCCTCCTCAAGAACCTCCAGGCAGGCCTCAGCGCGGCCTTCGACGCCGATCCGCTCCTCTACGACGACGCGGCGAGCGACGACGAAAAGGACGATGCCGACACGATGGCCGCCTACGGCCTCGACCTGACCCTCCCCATCCGGACCGACAAGCTCTTCCCCCTCGTCGCCTTCGCCGACCTCGCGACGAACCCGAACGACAGCTTCGGCGCCATGACGGGCGTGGCCGGCAGGCTCATCGGCATCTTCAGCTACGGGGCCCAGCTCCGCTTCCTCCAGGACGGCTTCATCCCCGGCTACTTCGACGCGAACTACGACCTCTACCGGGCAGCGAAGTACTACTTCATGACGAACTACGACCCGGAGAGCTCCTTCTACGTCGGCTGGTACGCGAGCCTCGGCACCTCCCTCATCGAGGACAAGCTCGTCTTCACCGCCGCCCTCGACGGTCCCTTCGCCTCCGACGACGAGGGCAAGCAGACCGACTACCCCCACCTGCGGGCGGTCTTCCGCTTCGGCGAGGGCCTCCTCGGCGGCTTCTTCTTCGACGCCTCCTACGAGAAGTACTACATCGGCGCCGAAGACGGCTTCTTCGAGGACCTCGTCGACCCGACGAACTCCGTAGCCGTCCTCGCGGTCAACTACAAGACCGGCGCCTCCGTCCTCACCCTCAAGTACAACGCCGTCTACGATCCCGACGCCGACGAGTTCAACGTGAGCTCCAGCATCTCGGCGTCCATGAAGTTCTAGGTCGACTGGGAGGAAATCCATATGAAGAGATTCGCCATCGGGCTCTGCTTCTCGCTTCTCTTGCCGGCCCTCCTGGCCGCGCAGGCCGGGGCCGCGCCGGGGCAGAAGCTCATCCTGGAATTCGTCGACGGCGCGGAGCTGACGGTTACCACCGCCAACCAGGCCGTCCTCAAGTACAACGCCGGCATCTTCGAGGGCGACGCCATCCCCGTCGGCGCCACCGTCGCCACGGGCCCCGGGACCTCGGCCGAGCTCCGCATCAAGCCCAACGGCTCGATCCTCAAGCTCTCCCGCGGCAGCGTCTTCAAGGTGAGCTCCCTCGGCACGGCAGCCAAGGACAAGAACGCCTTCACCCTGGCCTCGGGCAAGGTCCGCGCGGTGGCCGCCAAGGGCGGGAACTACGAGCTCCGCTCCCAGACCGCCGTCTGCGGGGTCCGCGGCACCGACTTCTCCTTCGGCGTCGAGGAGGGCTCGAAGGCCATCCTCATGGTCTCCGACGGCCTCGTCCAGTTCGACAAGCTCGACGCCTCGGGCGCCGTCCTCGGCTCCCTCCCCATCGGGGCCGGCCAGGCCGCGGACGCCTTCGCCGCGAGCTTCGCCGCCTTCGCCTTCGACATGGGGGCCTACGCCGAGGAGTTCGGCGACATGGCCTTCGCCCGCCTCCTCGAGAGCGACGTGCCGCCCGAGGCCCGCGGCGCCGAGCCCCAGGCCCAGCCCCAGCAGGACTTGAGCCCCAAGGAGGCCGCCGAGGCCCTGGAGCCCGACCAGGCGGCCGTCGAGTCCGGCCTGGCCAAGTGGATCAGGGAGGCCCTCGGCATGGAGATCGGCTCCGTGACGATCAACGGAGCCACCTACTCCAAGGCGGTCATCCAGCCGAACATGAGGTTCGGCAAGGTCAAGCTCGGCCTCTACCTGCCCATCATCTACACGAGCGACCTCTTCGACCCGGACGACTGGTACCGCCCCGGCGGCAACGACGAGTGGTCCTTCGGCTCCGAGGGATTCGGCGACGGCGACTACGCCGACGGCGCGGCCGACCTGGCGAGGGACCTCGCCCTCAAGATCAAGTACTTCGAGTACGGCGAGCAGATGGTCGATCCCTTCTTCCTGAAGGTGGGCAACCTCTCGAACCTCACCCTCGGCCACGGCCTGATCATGCGGAACTACGCCAACGACACCGAGTTCCCGGCCGTCCGCCGCGTCGGCTTCAACGTCGGCCTCGATCGCGAGGGCGGCGGCTTCGAGGCCATCGTCAACGACCTGGCCGCCCCCGAGATCTTCGGCCTCCGCGGCTTCTTCCGCCCCATCTCGGGCTTCAAGCTCGCCCTGGGCGGCTCCCTCGTCGCCGACATCGCCCCCGCGGCCAACCTCGAGGACGGCGTGCGGGAGGGCCTGGGCGACCCGATGCTCCTCGGCGCCGGCATCGACCTCGACCTCCCCGTCATAGCCAGCGACGCCCTCAGCCTCCGCCTCTTCGCCGACGGCGCGGTGACCCTGCCCTACCTCCGCGAGGACATAGCGGGCGCCGACGCGGGACTCCAGTACGAGCTCGTGTACGACGAGGGCTCCGGCGAGCTCCGCAACTGGGGAGCCTCGGCCGGCGTGATGGGCAAGTTCCTCTTCATGAGCTACCGCCTCGAGTACCGCTACTTCACCGGCCTGTTCAGGCCCTCCTTCTTCGACGCCACCTACGACCGGAACCGCAGCGCCTACGCCATGGAGTACGCCTACCTGGCCGCGAACCCCGATTCCGGGGACGACCTGCCCAACATCATGGGCGTCTACGGCGAGGGCGGCTTCAGCTTCATGAAGGACAAGCTCGGCTTCAGCTTCGGCTACATGCTGCCCTGGGCCCCCGGCGAGTCCTTCAGCGAGGTGAACGGCTCCGACGAGTTCCGCGCGAGCTTCTACATCCGCAAGGGCCTCATCCCGATCTTCGACGCGGCGGGCTCGGTGAGCTACGAGCGCCGCGGCCTGGCCAAGGCCCTGGCCGACGGGGACTTCAGCCTCCTTGACGAGAACAGCTTCTTCGGCGGCGAGATACTCATCCCCGTGCCCAAGACCCCGACCCTCGACCTGGCCATCATGTTCAAGACCGTGCCCGTCTACCTCTACGACCTCGACGGCAATGTCACGAACATCGACAGCCCCGAGATCAAGCCGAGCGTCAGCATCGAGACCCGCTTCCATCTCTAGTCTCGCCTAACCTGTCCGCAAGGGCCGTCCCGGGCAACCGGGGCGGCCTTTTCTATAAAGAACTAAAATAGAAACGCAGAGGGCGCGGAGGAACGCGGAGGATAAGAAAGAAGGCAATTCTATCCTTTCCTTATCTTTATTTATCTTCCCTCTGTGCCCTCTGCGTCCTCTGCGTTTATCCATTCGTTCTTTACGTAGGGCCAACAGCGCTCTCGCTGTCGCCTGGGCGCTTGTAGGAAGGAGCGGGCGCGGGTATAAAGTCTTCATGGGCATCATCAAGGTCCTGCCGCCCCCCGTCGCCCGGCTCATCGCCGCGGGAGAGGTCATCGATCGCCCGGCCTCGGCCCTCCGCGAGCTCCTCGACAACGCCATCGACTCGGGGGCGCGGGAGATAGCCGTCCGCATCGAGGAGGGGGGCATCGGCCTCATCCGCCTCTCGGACGACGGCTCGGGCATGGACGCCGAGGACCTCGCGCTCTCGATCCTGCCTCACGCGACCTCGAAGATATCCTCGGCCGACGACCTCCTGCGGGCCAGGAGCCTCGGCTTCCGCGGCGAGGCCCTGGCTTCCATAGCCGCCGCGGCCCGCGTGGAGATCCTGAGCCGCGACGCGGCCTCTCCCTCGGCGCAGCGCCTGGTCGCGGGCCCCGGCTCCGCGGCCTCGATCTCGGCCTGCGCGGGGCGCAAGGGCACGACCGTGACCGTCTCGGGGCTCTTCGCCGACTTCCCCGCCAGGCGCCAGTTCCTCAAGCGGCCCCAGGCCGAGGCCGCCCTCTGCCGCCAGGTCCTCGTCGACAAGGCCCTCGCCCATCCGGGCATCCGCTTCTCCTTCGAGTCCGGCTCCGCCAAGCCCGAGATCCTCCTCCCGGCCGAGCGCCCCGGCCGCGTCGCGGACTGCCTGCGCGAGCCGCCGCGCGAGCTCCTCCACGCCATCCGCTTCTCGGGGCCGGGCTTCGAGGGCGAAATCGTCCTCGCCGGGCCGTCCTTCTACCGGCCCGACCGCCGCCTCATGCAGGCCTTCGTCAACCGCCGCAGGGTGCAGGAGTGGCCCCTCCTCCAGGCCCTCGAGTACGGCTTCGAAGGCTTCCTGCCGGGAGGCGCCCACCCCTGCGCCCTCCTCTTCCTCGAGATCGACCCGGCCCTCGCCGATTTCAACATCCACCCGGCCAAGCGCGAAGTGCGCTTCAAGGATCCCGACGCCCCGCGCCGCGCCGTCTCCCAGGCCCTGCGCGACTTCCTGGGCGAGCTCGCCAGGCGGGATCCCGCCCAGGTCGGGCCGGAGCCCGGGCCCTTCGAAGGCCCCGAGCTCGCGGGCCTCGGCGGGCCCTGGAGCGCCTCGGGGCTCGGCGCCGACGGTCCGGCCGCCCCTGGCTTTCCGCCATCCCGGGCCGGGCGTTGGCAAGGAGGGGTAGGCGCCTTCGGGGCGGCCGAGGGCTCGGGCGGCTACGCGGGCCGGATTCCCGCGGAGTCCTGGCCCTCCATCGACGCGTTGCGCGATCGCGTGGCCGCCCCGCCCTCCCCCGGCCCGGCCCTCGGTTTCCGCTACCTCGGCCAGGCACTCGGGCCCTTCCTCCTCTTCGAGCTGGGCGACTCGCTCTTCCTCCTCGACCAGCACGCGGCCCACGAGCGCATCCTCTTCGACCGCCTCGCGAGGCGCCCCCCCGAGGCCCAGGAGCTCCTCGTGCCCGAGCCGGTCGGCGCCGAGAGCGACGCGGAGGAGGCGAGGATCGAGGCCCTGGCCCCCGGGCTCGCGCTCCTCGGCTTTCGGCTCGAGCGCTCGGGCGGCGAGCTCATGGTCGCCGCGGCCCCCGCCCTCCTGCCGCAGGGCGCCGCCCGGGAGCTCCGCGAGCTCGCCCGCTCCGGCGCCGAGGACCCGCTCCGCGCGATCAGGGCCACGATGGCCTGCAGGGCGGCCGTCAAGGACGGGGACGAGCTCGAGCCCGAGGCCGCGCGCGAGCTCATCGCCGCCGCCCTCGAGCTGCCCGAGCCCCGCTGCCCCCACGGCCGCCCCATATGGGTTCGCCTAACGCGCGAGGAGCTGTACCGGATGGTGCGGAGGATAGTCTGAGCCGACGGGAATAGATGCGAGAACTCGGAAGACGAGAATACCACAGAGGCACAGAGCCACAGAGTTAAGGAGGAGCAGGTAAGGGAAGCTAATACTCCACTTCCCTCTTTCTTCTCTGTGCCTCTGTGCCTCTGTGCCTCTGTGCCTCTGTGCCTCTCTTTTTTTTCCTATCCCCTCTGTATCTCTGTGGTTCATTCTCTTGGCACAGCTACAGCCCGGCGAGGATCTTCTCGGCCTCGGCCCGCTTGGGGTAGTCGGGCTTCTTGGCGATGAGGTCGCCGAGGGTCTTCTTGGCCGCCGCGGTGTCGCCCGTCGAGGCGTAGAGCTTGCCCAGCTCGAAGGCGGCGTCCCACTGGGCCGGATCGAGCTTGAGCAGGGCCACGTAGGCCTCCTTGGCCGCGGGGAGCTGGTTGGCGGCGACGTAGGCCTTGGCCAGGTTGAGCTGCACCGTCGGGTCGCGGGGCGAGAGGTTGCGCGCGATCTCGTAGTGGAAGACCGATTTATCGTACAGGCCCTTCTTGCCGTAGGCGTTCGCGAGGTTGTTGCTCGCCTCGAAGGACTTGGGATTGGCCTGGTAGGCCTCGTCGAGGAAGCCCAGGGCCTTGTCCACGAGGCCGGCGTCGAGGTAGATGCGCCCGAGGTTGACCCGTGGCTCGGCGTACTTCCGGTCGAGGCCGGCGGCCTGGGTATAGGCGGCGATGGCCCCGTCGGCGTCGCCCGTCTTCTCGTAGGCGAGGCCGAGGGTGTACTGGTAGAGGGCTACGTTGCCCGCCTGGGACACGGCCTTCTCGGCGTACTTGACCGCGTCGGGGGCCTTCTCGAGCTTGAGCTTCACCGTGGCCATGTTGTAGTTCGTGAGGGCGTCGTCCTTGACCCCGAGGGCCCGGGTGAACAGGCCCTCCGCGGCCTTGTAGTCCCCGCCCTCGGCGAGGACGACGGCGAGCTCGCGCATGGCCTGGGCGTTGTCGGGCTCGGCGCTGATGGCCTTGTTGTAGGAATCGATCGCCGACTTGCGGTCGCCCCGCGCAGCCTGGACCTTGCCGATCTCCTGCCAGGCCCGCCCATAGGAAGGCTTGACCTGGACCGCCTTGCGGAAGGCCTCGAGGGCCTTGGCCTGGTCGCCGAGGGCCTTCCAGGTCACGCCGAGGTTGAAGAAAGCCGGCTCGAACTTGGGATTGAGGGTTCCGGCCGCCTCGAAGGACTGGCGCGCGTCCTCGTAGCGCCGCGCGTTGAAGTAGGCCTTGCCGAGCTCGTAGGCGTAGAGGTAGTTCTTCGGGTCGAGGCGGTTGGCCTCGCGGAGCTCGGTTATGGCGTTGTCGTTCTGCTTGAGGTCGGCGTTGATCTTCCCGAGGGTGTAGTAGGGCATGGCGTTCGACGCGTCGCGCTTCTTGGCGTCGCGGGCGGACTGGATGGCCTGCTTGAGGGCCTCGTCGGCCCCGGGCCCGGGATTCTTCTTCGAGGCCGAATAGAGGGAATCGGCTATCTCCGCGAGCTTCTGGCCGGCGAAGCGCTCCTCGCCCTCGGGGAGCCTGCCCTTGGCCTCGGAGAAGAGCTCCTCGCCCTTGGCGAAGTCTCCCGCGTCGGCCGCCTTGGCCCCGCGCTCGACGAGCTCGTTGACGGCGCGCATCTTGTCCTGGAGATCCCGGCTCTTCTTGGCGAGCTCCTCGGCCTCGGCGCGCTTGCGGGCGGCCTCGGCCTCCGCCTCGGCCTTGCGGCGCGCCTCCTCCTCGGCCTTGCGGGCCTTAGCCGCGGCGGCCTCGGCGGCCTCGGCCGCCAGCTCGGCCGCCGAGCGGCCGGCCGCCGCGCCGGCAGCGGAGCCGGTGGCTCCCGCCGCGGGGCTCTTGAGCTTCTGGCCGAGCTTCTCGAGGGATTGGGCAATGGCCTTCTGGCCGGACTCCTCGGCGGCGGCGGCGGCGTCGGCCTGGGCGGCGTCGGAGGCGGCCTTGGCCGCCATGATCCGGTCCCTGAGGGCCCGGGCATCGGGATCGGCCGCGTCCTCGATGAGGAGCTTGTCGACGAGGTCGAGGGCCCGCTCGTAGTCCCCCTTCTCCTGGTAGTACTCGACCGAGGCGAGGAGGTTCCGCCTCGCCTTCCCGGCCTTGCCGGGTCCCAGGGCGAGGAAGAGGGCGAGGGCGATCGCCAGGAGGGCCAGGGCCCCCCCGGCTGCGAGCAGCGTGGATCTCTTGGTCATGGTACCGTCCCTATTCGTCGAGGTTGAGCTCGTCGCCGTAGCCCTGTACCGCCCCCGAGCCCGAGGAGAGGCTCTGGGTCTCGTCGGCGGCGGCCTTGAGCGAGGCGGAGACTTGATCGAGGAGGGCCTTGCGGGCCTCCTCGGCCGCTATCCTGCGGGCCTCGGCCTCGGCCTCGGCCCGCTTCGACTCCTCGATGCCCGAGGCCAGGCGCCTGAGCAGCTCTTCGATCGAGGAGCGCTGGGCGCTGCCCGGCTCGAGCTCGAGGTAGCGCGCGTAATCGTCCCGGGCGCCGGGGAAGTCCTTGATCGAGAGCCGCGCGTTGCCCCGGTTCAGGTAGGCCCCGGCGAGGCCCGGGTCGGCCTCGATGGCCTGGCCGAGGATCTCGGCGGCGAAGGAGTTCTTTCCCTGGATGAGGTAGACGTTGCCGAGGTCGAAGAGGAAGAGGGGCCTCCAGCGCTGGGACGAGGAGGCGCCCCTGCGGAAGGCCTGGGCCGCCTCGTCGAGCCTCCCGAGCTGCTGGTAGGCCAGGCCGAGGTAGAGGAGGGCCCGCTCGTCGGAGCCCGGCTCGGCGGCGGCCCGCTCCAGGGCGGCCGCGGCCTCCCGCGGCTTGTTCTCGCGGAAGAGCCGCTCCCCCTCCTCGAAGGCCCCCGCGGCGAAGGCCGCTTGGGCCGCCGCTACGGCGGCGAGGAGGCATGCCGCGAGGCGGCCGGCTCTATCCACTGATCCTCCCTGAGGGCGCGGTCCCTGGCTCCCGCCGGGCCGGGCCCGGGCGCGGGTGTCGCCAAATCGCGCGAAGTGCTCTATAGTATGATATCACGGAGGGGGCGGGGCAAAAAGCATCGCGGGACGGGGCCTTCGCCCCCCTCGCGAGCCGCGGCCGCCCGCTCACGGGACGGGAATAAGCGAATGTCGTTCATCGTCGTGCTCATCATCATTCTCGGCGCCGGCATAGGCTTCTTGAGCTGGTTCATCATCCGGCTCGTCACCACGCCGAGGCAGACGAAGGCCATCTCGGACCAGCTCAAGCAAGGCAAGATCCCGGCCGTCCTCAGGGCCGCGAAGGCCCTCATCGCCAAGGATCCGCGCAACGGCGTCGCCCACTGGTTCCTCGCCCAGGCATACCTCGCCGACGGCAAGCCCGAGCTCGCCCTCATGGAGCTCAAGGCGGTCAACCAGATCGGCCAGTTCGGCCCCGAGCTGCGCGAGGTCGAGTTCCGCGGCAAGATAGCCGAGCTCTACGAGCGCTTCGGCCAGACCGAGGAGGCCCTCAAGGAGCACATCCTCCTGACCAAGCTCGACCCGGGAGCCGCCTCGCACTATATGGACGCCGGCAGGCTCTTCGAGTCCCGCGGCCGCACCGACGTCGCGGTCAACTACCTCCGCAAGGCCATCGAGATGGACGAGCGCCTCCACGAGGCCCACCACGCCCTCGGCCTCATCCTCTACCGGACCAAGCACCCCATGGAGGCCAAGGCCGAGTTCGAGGCCGCCCTCAAGTTCAATCCCGACGACTACGAGGCCTTCTACTACCTGGGAAAGGTCTTCAAGGAGATGAGCGACTACACCGCGGCCCTCCTCGCCTTCGACAAGGCGGCCCGGAGCGCCGAGTTCAAGCTCCGCTCCCTCGTCGAGCGCGGCGGCTGCTACATGAGCCAGGGCTCCCTCGACAAGGCGGTGCCCGAGCTCGAGCGCGCGGTCAAGCTCATCAAGGACGAGGGGGCCCCGGAGGCCCTCTACGGCCGCTACTTCCTCGCCATGTGCTACGAGAAGTCGCGCTCCCTCGACAAGGCCATCGAGCAGTGGGAGCGCATCTACGCCAAGAAGGCGGGCTTCCGCGACGTGGCAGAGAAGCTCACCCAGTACCAGGAGTACCGCACCGACGACCGGATGAAGGACTTCCTCACCTGCGGCCGGGAGGAATTCCTGGAGATCTGCAAGGCCGTCGTCGTCGGGCCCCTGGGGCTCTCCGTGCGCGACGTGGTCGAGGTCGTCAACGGCGTCGACGTCATCGCCGTCGAGGGCGACTCGGACAAGTGGCTGGGCGCCAAGAAGCTCCCCCGGCTCGTGCGCTTCCTCCGCGTCTCGGACAACCTCGACGACCAGGCGGTCCGCTCCCTCATCGACCAGATGAAGAAGCTCGGCATCGTGCGGGGCGGGATAATCACGAGCGCGGGCTTCACCCGCCCCGCCCTCGAGTTCGCGGAGAACCGCTCGGTCGAGCTGCATACCAAGGAGAAGCTCCAGGAGCTGCTGAAGGGCGTCCAGCTCTCCGCCCCGCGCCGCCGATGAGGATACTCTGCGTCTCCGACCAGATCGATCCCCTCGTGTACTCGCCCCGGATGCGCGAGCGCTTCCGCGACGTCGACCTCGTCCTCGCCGCCGGCGACCTGCCCGGCGAGTACCTCGGCTTCATCACCTCCATGCTCAACCGGCCCCTGCTCTACGTATCGGGCAACCACGACCTCCTGCGCTCCGGGTCCCGCCCGCCGTTCTGGATCGAGCCGGCCGAGGGCCCGGCCAGGGCCGAGGACCACGGGGCCACCGGACTCGACTTCAAGCTGGCCCGCGAGGGCGGCCTCATCGTCCTGGGGCTCCCGGGCTCCATGGTCTACAACCGGGGCCCCAACCAGTTCACCGAGCTCTCCATGGCCCTCCGCATCGCCGCCCTCGTGCCGAGGCTCCTGTGGAACCGCCTCCTGCGGGGCCGGGCCGTCGACCTCGTCCTGACCCACGCCCCGCCCCGGGGCGTGCACGACCGCGACGACCCCTGCCACCGGGGCTTCCGCTCCTTCCTCTGGCTCATGCGGGCCTTCAAGCCCCGCTGGCTCGTCCACGGCCACGTCCACCTCTACGACCTCTCGGACGTCCGCGTGAGCGAGGTCGGCGGGACGACCGTGGTGAACGCCTTCGGGCACTGGATCCTGGAGACGGAGGAGAACTAGGTGGGCGGCTGGTACGAGAGCATGGCCGAGGAGGACTTCGCCCGGGCCAGGACCAGGGAGCTCCTCTCGCGCATCTCGGGCCTCCTCGACCCCGGCCGGGAGAGCCTCCTGCCCCTGGACGAGGTCCTCGCCCTCCTCAAGCCCGCGGGCGAGACCTACGTCGGGATGGAGAGCGTCGACGTGGACAAGATCGTGGGCAGCGAGGGCCGCTACCGGGACTTCAACCGCCACTTCCTGCCCCGCAAGGAGCACCTCAAGTCCCGCTGGATGTCCATCGACATGGCCAACTACGAGGACGTGCCCCTGCCGCCGGTGCGGCTCTACGAGATCGGGGGCCTGTACTTCGTGCGGGACGGCAACCATCGCGTCTCGGTGGCCCGACTCAGGGGCCAGGCGAGCATCGACGCCGAGGTGACGCGCCTCGACGCCCAGGTGCCCCTCAGGCAGGGCATGACCCTCGAGGAGCTCAAGCGCGAGGTCCTCGGCTACGAGAAGCGCCGCTTCTACGAGCGGACGGGCTTCGGCGCGGCCACGGGGGACGAGGGCCTGGACTTCTCGAGCCCCGGCCGCTACGACGCGGTGCTCGAGCACATCCTCGTCCACAAGTACTACGTCAACCAGAACCTTTCCCGGGAGCTCAGCCTGGCCGAGGCGATCTGGTCCTGGTACGAGAACGTCTACCGGCCCATCGTCCTCGCCATCGAGGAGGAGGGGCTCCTCTCCCGCTTCCCGGGGCGGACCGCCTCCGACCTCTACGTCTTCATCGTGCGGCACTGGGACGAGCTCAAGCGGAAATACGGCCTGGAGTACCCCATCAGCGAGGCGGCGAGGGATTACGGGGCCCGCTACGGCTCGAGCCCCTCGGCCCGGGCCCTCGGGGCCCTGGCCGCCTCGCTCCGGGCGGCCCTCGACGGGCTCGCCGCCTGGCTGAGGAAAAAGGGAATCCTCCCGTAACCCCTCCCCGGGAGGGTTGTTGTATTGACGTATAGGGCTCAGGACGAGGGCTCGATACCGCGCCTCCTTTCCCTTTTTCCCTTCGCCCCCGGGGTCCTCCTCCTTCCCCGGGGGCGCTTTTTTCGCCTATGCCCCTCCAGGGACCGCGATTGACACGAAGGGGAGGATTCGGCTAGTATCCTTCGGCGGATAAGGAGTCATCCATGGCAGCTGTATCCAAGAACTCTCGTAGCACGAGCGCCACGCAGCGCTTTTATTGCCCCTGCGGCGGCGAGATCAAGATGAAGACCCTCTTCGAGAACGGCAAGGTCAAGAACCTCGCCGAATGCGAGAAGTGCAAGCGCACCGAGCGCCGTCCCCGGGACTTCGTCTGAGACCGGACGAGGAAAACGCTAGGGAAGCGCCGCCCTCCGCCGAGGGCGGCGTTTTTTTGCCTAGGCCGAGGCGGCCCGCATGTCGGCGAGCTCGGAGGAGATGATGTCCCGGGCCGCGGCGAGGGCCTCGAGGGTCTCCTTCTTCCCGCTGGGCGCGGGCAGGACGGCCGCGAGGCGGAGCTCGTAGCGGATCCCGCGGAAGCTCTTGTACAGGTCCTTGAGCTTGGCGATCCGCCAGCCCCCGTCGATGGCGGCGACGACCAGGGGAAGAGGGCCCTCCTCCAGGACCTTGCGCAGGCCCGCCGTATAGAAGGGGCCGAGCTTCCCGTCGCGGGAGCGGGTCCCCTCGGGGAAGAGGACGGGGCAGGTGCCCTCCCTGCGGCTGCGCCGCGCGAAGCGGCGGATGGCGCCCATGGCCTGGGCGGTGTCGCCCTTCCGGGTGATGAGGGCGTGGCCCTGGGTCCTGAGCACGGAGGAGACGAAGGGGATGCCCGCCCCGAGCTCCTTCTTGGCCACGAAGCGGAGCCTCCGGCCGGCGATCATGCGCATGCACAGGGGGATGTCCAGGAGGCTCTGGTGGTTGGCGATGAGGATGAAGCGCTCGGGCAGGTCGGGGCCCAGGCGGTCCTCGTAGACGATCTCGAAGGCGCAGTAGGTCCGGAGGAGCGAAAATATCCTGGCGACGACGCTGTCGCAGTACCGATCCACGGCCTTGACGGCCCTGGCTCCGTGGAGGAAGCGGCTCGCCTGGAGGAGGACCTCGAAGTAGATGAAGAGGGCAATCACGCAGACGACCACAAGGACGATCGACATTAAGCACCGCCGTTCTCGGAACTCGAAGCCTTTCCGCGGCGCCAGGCCCGGTCGGCCGCCGCGCGGGGAAATCCTCGTAAGTCCTTATACTATGAAAACCCAGGACTGTGAAGAGCCGCCGCCGTATTGACAACCGGCCTCCGTTCTGGTAGCCTTCCCAAACGTCGATACCTCGATAACGTCCGGCAGCGAGGCGCGGGAAAGCGCCGCAATATGGAGGGTATGATCCTTGGGCACCACGAATAAGTCCGCCGAGAAGCGCCAGCGCCAGAACGAGAAGCGGCGCCTGCGCAATAAGATGGAGAAGAGCGCCATCCGCTCGACCGCCAAGAAGGTCGTCGTCGCGGCCCAGGGCAAGGATACCGCCGCCGCGGAAGCCGCCCTCGCCGACATGATCAAGCGCATCGACACCGCCGCCCGCAAGGGCATCGTCAAGAAGAACACCGCCGCGCGCAAGAAGTCGCGCATGCAGCGCCTCATCAACGCGCTCAAGGCCTAAGGCTCGTCCAACGAGGCGCGGCCGGCCGCGGCGGGCCCTCGGGGCCGCTGCGGGGCCTGCCGCGCCGATACTGCTTCCGGAGAAGGGGACCATGGCTGGAAAAGTCACGAAGGCAGAGCTCATCGAGGCGCTCCACGCCGGCAGGTCGTTGAATCGGAAAGACATCCACGGCCTCATCGACTCCCTTTTCGACGAGATCAAGGGCGCCATCCTCTCCGGGAAGACGGTGGAGCTGCGCGGCTTCGGGACCTTCGAGGTCAAGCTCCGCAAGGGCCGCAAGCGGGCCCGGAACCCCAAGACCGGGGCCATCGTCTCGGTCGAGGACCACGGCGTCGCCTCCTTCAGGCCGGGCCGCGAGCTCAAGAAGGCGGCCTGGGACGTCGATCCCAAGGCCGCCGTCCCGGCTCCCGAGGCCGAGTAGAGCCCCGGCCGCGGCCCCCTCGACGAAGGGGCCGCGCCGAGCCGGATAGTCCCCGGGCCCTGCGCCGGGGCCTCCGCATTGACAAGCCATCCGGGCTATGTGACAATGATTCCGCGGGGACAAGGCGCGCAGACGCGTCCCGCGGACGGAAGACGGGCATGGACACAAAGAAGCGAATACTCCTCGTCGACGACGAGCTGATCAACCTCGAATTCTTCGAGGTCATGCTCACGAAACTCGGCTTCCAGGTGGAGAAGGCCGACAACGGCTACGACGCGCTCGAGGCGATCAAGCGCTGGAAGCCCGACCTCATCATCCTCGACAACGTGATGCCCCGGCTCTCGGGCTGGGAAGTGACGAAGATCGTCAAGACGAGCGAGGAGTACCGCGAGTACTCCGACATACCGATCATCATGTTCTCCGCGATGGACGACGTGAAGGACAAGGTCGAGGGCCTCGAGATGGGCGCCGACGACTACATCACCAAGCCCTTCAACTTCAGCGAGGTCCTCGCCCGCATCCGCGCCGTGCTCCGCACCCGCGAGCTCATCCACCAGATCGAGAAGCGGGAGGCCCGCATCCGCGTGGCCGAGGAGATCGCGCATCGCGTCCTCGACTTCGGCGCGGGCCTCAAGGAGCCTCTCGGGGCCATCGCCTCCGACGCGGCGGCCCTCGCCCCGGAGTGCGCCGACTCCAAGCCCTTCGTCGTGCGGGTCGGACGCGAGGCGGCCGTCGCCCTGGACAAGCTGCGGGCCCTCGAGGCCGAGGTCGCCTCCCTGACGGCCGAGGCCGAGAGCCTGAAGAGGGCCGAGACCGCGCTGCCGGCGATAAAGACGAAATTCCGGGGCCAGTCGGCGCCGTGAGGGGGCATCCATGATCACCGAGGAGAAGCGCAAGGTGCTCGAGCTCTTCGCCCAGGGCCGGAGGCAGTACAAGATCATGCAGTTCCAGGACGCCCTCCGCTACTTCGGCGAGGCCCTGAAGGTCGACCAGAGCGACGGCCCCTCCAAGGTCTACTACCTCCGCTGCAAGCACTACATCGACAACCCGCCCCCCGAGGACTGGGACGGCGTGTTCGTCATGAAGACCAAGTGAGGCCCGAGCCGATGCCCAAAGCGCGCAAGGACGAGGAAGCGCCCCTCATCGCCACGACCCTCGGCAAGGAGACCTCCTTCGCCGGCACACTCCGCTTCAAGGATTCCCTGCGCATAAAGGGGACCTTCGAGGGCGAGATCGACGCGATGGGCCGCCTCTACATCGACGCGGACGCCGTCGTGAGCGCCCGCCGCATCCGCGCCACCAACGTCGTGGTCGGCGGCACCGTCCGCGGGGACATCGAGGCCGCCGACCGCCTCGAGATGCTGCCGAGCGCCAAGGTCTACGGCAACGTCCGCACCGCCAAGCTCCGCATCGCGGACGGGGTCGTCTTCGAGGGGACCTGCGAGATGATCCGCGACCCGGGAGCGTTCAATCCCTTCGCCGAGTCCGCCGCCGCCGAGCCCGGGACCTCCGCGGGGAGCGAGCGATGAGCGCCGCCAGGCTCGACCTCGACGAGACCGCCCAGGCCGCCCGCATCCTCGTGCGAAAGCTCTCCTCGGCGGGCCTCAGCCTAGCCTGCGCCGAGTCCTGCACCGGCGGCCTCGCCGCCGCCGCCATCACGGCCGTGCCGGGAGCCTCCGCCGCCTTCTGGGGCGGCTACGTCGCCTACTCCAACGACTGCAAGACCCGCATCCTCGGGGTCTCCCTCGACACCCTCTCCCGCTTCGGCGCGGTCTCGCGCGAGACCGCCCGCGAGATGGCCCAGGGCGCCCTCTCCGCGAGCGGCGCCGACCTGGCCTTCGCGATCACGGGCATAGCGGGTCCCGAGGGCGGGAGCGAGGACAAGCCCGTCGGCCTCGTGTGGATAGCCTGGAAGGACGCCCTGGGCCGCGGCTCCGAGGAGTCGGCCGTCTTCGGCGGCGACCGCGAGGCCGTGCGGCAGGCGGCCGCGCTCCGGGCCATCCGCGGCGTCAACGAGCTGGCCGCGGGCCTGGCCGCCGAGGAAGTGGTCGATATTGACAAGGGGGAGGGGCCGATCTATAGTTCTTGACGAGCGTCGTGCGGCGCCGCGGCATGCGCGAGCCGCCCTCCCCGGCGAGGTCCTCGAGGCCCGCGGAGGGCCGTGAAGCCGGCGACCACGACCTCCCCGGCGCCATTGGGCGCCGCCTTACTTCCCTACACGCATCCTAGCCTTCTGCGAGGTACGGGCCCTAAAGGCCTGTCATGAATCACATGGACAATTCAGAGCAACGTATGGAGAAACCCATGGCTATTATCCGCAAGCGCAAGCCGCTGGAGCAGGCCGAGAATCCGGGCGAGGAGGCGGCCGACCAGCCCGAGCTCTCGCTCGCCGCCGAGGCGGAGGCGCGTTTCGAGCCCTCGGCCGAGGACGGGACCTACGACGGGGCGGCCGAGCCCTACCCCGCCGAGGGACCTGAGGAGGAGGCCGAGGGCGGTCCCGGCGAGGAGCCCGCCTCGGAGTCCGAGGGCCGGGCGCCGGTCCGGATCCGCGTCAAGCGCAAGGCGCCCAAGGCCGATTCCGCCCTCCCGGGCGAGCGGGCCGAGGAGCGGGAGGGAGCCGGGGCCGGCTTCGTGCGGAGGCAGGAGAGCTTCGAGCGCGGCCCCGAGGCCGCGGCCGAGCCCCTCCGGACGCCTGCCGGCGAGCAGGCCCGCGGCGAGCAAGCTCGCGCGGACTACGGCGAGAACCGCTCCCGCCTCTCCATCAACGACCTCACCGAGATGGGCCTCAAGGAGCTCAGGGACCTCGGCTCCAAGTACGGCATCAACCACGAGGAGATGATCGCCTTCAAGAAGCAGGAGCTCATCTTCTACATCCTGAAGGGCCACACCGACCGAGGCGGCATCATCTACGCCTACGGCTCCCTCGAGATCCTGCCCGACGGCTACGGCTTCCTCCGCTCCCCCCAGAACTCCTACCTGCCCGGCTCCGACGACATCTACATCTCCCCGAGCCAGATCAGGCTCTTCAACCTGAAGACCGGCGACACGGTCTACGGCCAGATCCGCAGCCCCAAGGAGGGCGAGCGCTTCTTCGCCATGCTCCGCGTCGAGAAGGTCAACTACGACGAGCCCGCGGTCGCCCAGAACCGCATCCCCTTCGAGAACCTCACGCCCCTGTATCCCCACGAGCGGCTCAACCTCGAGACCGAGACGAAGGAGCTCTCGACCCGGATCATCAACCTCTTCTGCCCCATCGGCAAGGGCCAGCGCGCCCTCGTCGTCTCGCCGCCCAAGACCGGCAAGACCATCCTCCTGCAGAAGATCGCCAACGCCATCACGACGAACCACCCGGAGGTCGTCCTCATCGTGCTGCTCATCGACGAGCGGCCCGAGGAGGTCACCGACATGGAGCGCACCGTCAAGGCCGAGGTCATCTCCTCGACCTTCGACGAGCAGGCCACGCGCCACGTCCAGGTGGCCGAGATGGTCCTGGACAAGGCCAAGCGCCTGGTCGAGCACGGCAAGGACGTCGTCATCCTCCTCGACTCGATCACCCGCCTCGCCCGGGCCTACAACCAGACCGTGCCGACCTCGGGCAAGATCCTCTCCGGCGGCGTGGACTCGAACGCCCTCCACAAGCCCAAGCGCTTCTTCGGCGCGGCGCGCAACATCGAGGGAGGCGGATCGCTGACCATCATCGCCACGGCCCTCATCGACACCGGCTCGCGCATGGACGAGGTCATCTTCGAGGAGTTCAAGGGCACGGGCAACATGGAGATCAACCTCGACCGCAGGCTCTCCGACCGCCGCACCTTCCCCGCCATCAACATCAAGAAGTCGGGTACCCGCAAGGAGGAGCTCCTGCTTTCCGAGGAGGAGCTGCAGAAGATCTGGGTCCTGCGCAAGGTGATCAATCCCATGGACGACGTGGAGATCATCGAGCTACTTATTGACAGGATGATGAAATCTAAGAATAATGAGGTGTTTTTGAAGTCGATGAACACTCCGACCTAAGCGGGGTTTTCATAAAAAGTCGGCGGTCGCGCGCTAGCGCGGCGCCGCGCGGCGGGCGTTGCGCCCGCCGACCGTCCAAGGCCGGTTTTCAGACAGGGTTGGGCAGAGCACGGAGGGTAGGTGTATGAAGAAGGGAATCCATCCCAAGTACGAGATGACCACCATCAAGTGCGCCTGCGGCAATGTCATCGAGACCCGTTCGACGGTAAAGAACATCCAGGTGGAAATTTGCTCCTCCTGCCACCCCTTCTTTACCGGCAAGCAGAAGCTCGTCGACACCGCGGGGCGCATCGAGCGCTTCAACAAGAAGTACGGCATCAAGAAGGCCGCCGAAGAGAAGTAAGCTCTCGTCCCGAAAAAAAGGCCGCTCCCCGGGGAGCGGCCTTTTTCATGCTCTCCCCTCAGGCCCCCGCCGAAAGCCCAGCCAGGAGCCCCGCCATGCGGGCGCAGGCCCTGCCGCGGTGCGAGACGCGGTTCTTCTCCTCGGTCGAGAGCTCGGCGACGGTCTTGCCGAGCTCGGGGAGGAAGACCACCGGGTCGTAGCCGAAGCCGCCCGAGCCCCGCGGCGCCTCGAGGAGGAGGCCGGGGCAGGTCTCCTGGACGACGAAGAGGCGGTCCTCGGAGAGGACGAGGACGAGGCAGCAGACGAAGGCGCAGGCCCGGTCGGCCCGGCCCCGCATCCGCTCGAGGAGGTAGGCGTTGCGCTCGGCGGCGCCGAGCTTGGTGGCCCCGCCGTCGGGGGAGCCGTAGCGGGCGGAGCGGACCCCCGGCTCGCCGCCCAGGGCCCGGACGACGAGCCCCGAGTCGTCGGCGATGGAGGGGCGGCCGAGTAGGGAGTATAGGGCGCGGGCCTTCTTCAAGGCGTTCGCGAGGAAGTCCTCCCCGTCCTCCTCGACCTCGAAGCCGGGATGGCCGGCCTCGGCGGGGGTCCTGAGGACCTGGCCGGGGAGGGCGGGAGCGAGCTCGACGAGCTTGTGGGCGTTGGCGGTGGCGACGAAGAGTTCCATCGCGCGACGATAGCAGGCCTCCCCGCCCTTCCGCAAGCCTGGAGACTCCCTCCCGCCGCGCCGATGAGGAGGAAGGGGAAGGGGAAGGGCTAGGCTAGCCGGGCTCCTGACGGGCAGATCGGCCGAGGGCGCGCGAGCGCCGCTTCAAGTAATAGAGCCCTGAGTCCACCGTGCCCTTGGGTACGCCGAGGATCCTCGCCACCACCGAGTTGGGCACGACCGGCTTGAAGCCGGCCATCTCCTCCCGCGCCCGGGCGAGGCGGAGCCGCTCCCGCTCCATGGCCGCGAGGGAGCGCTCCCGGCGGGCTCCCTCGGGCTCGGAGCCCAGGCGAGATTCGAGGAGGCGGAGCCGGCACCAGGACCCGTTCCGCCTCGCCTGGATCCGCTCGTAGCGGCAGCGCTCGGCCTCGAGGGAGCGGCGCGCCTGGGCCAGGGCCGAGCCGAGCCAGGCGGGGTCGACGCCGCTCGCGGCGGCCGCCCGCTCGGCGAGCTCGTCGTCGACCTCCCAGGCGCACTTGAGGACGAGGAACACGAGGCGGCTCGCGAAGGCCGCCGCCTCCGCCTCGGCCGGGGTCCTGGTCCAGGCCGCGACGATGCTCGCGGCCGCCCGCTCCTCCCCGCCCCAGGGGCGGCGCATCGCCTCGAGCTCGGCGCTCCCCGAGGCCGAGGCGACCGCCCGCTCGCAGACGAGGTCCTTCTCGAAGGCGCGGCGCCGCTCCCGGCGCATCGTGCGGGCGAGGAAGCGGAGGCAGGATCCGAGGTAGACCTCGAAGTCTATGCCCCTATCCTCGAAGCGGTCCGCGAGGGCCTCGATGCGCCCGCGGTGGGCCACGAGGGCGTCGGCGGCGGCGTCCTCGTCGTCGAAGCCGTAGCGCCATGGTTCGCGATAGACGAGGGCGGCGACCCGCTCCATGACCAGCTCCCTCGTCGCCCTGCCCTTCCGATACGCATGCACGAGATCGTCCAAGCTCGGCGCCTGCATAGCCCCTCCTCCCCCGCGCGCGATGCATCGACCGTGCCGAGCCAGGCGCGGAAGGCGAGGGCGAGGATGAGGTAGGGACTATCTGCTTTCCGAAAAGGCAGTTGCCGATGCTCGAAGAAGCCGGGGCTCGTCGAGCATTCCCAAGCGGAGCGATCAGGATTTTACAATTTGTTACAATACGCCCGCCTAGGGAAGGAGGGTCCTCCCCTGGGCGAGTCCGAGCGGGGCTCGGGCTAGGAGTCCCCGCCCAGATAGGGCTCGAAGGCGGCGACGAGCTTCTCGCGCACCTCCTCGAGGCCGCCCCGCAAGAGGAGGCCGGCCGCGAGGCGGTGGCCTCCCCCGCCGAAGGAGGCCGCGATGGCCCCTACGTCCACCCGCTCGCGGGCGCGCAGCCCGACCGTGCACTCGGTCTCGCTCTCCTGCCGGATGATCATGGCCGCCTCGCAGCCGGCCACGGAGAGGAGGAGCTGGTAGAGCATGTCCGAGTCGCGGCTCGCCAGGCCGTAGCGCTGCTGGTCTTCCAGGGTCACGTAGGAGACGAGGAGGGCCCCGTCGTAGCGCGGCTCGGCCCGCGTGAGGGTCTCGCCCATGAGCTTGCGGGAGAAGAGGGACTTGCCCCCGTTCATGAGGTGGAAGGCCCGCTTCGGGGAGGCCCCCGCCGCCACGAGCTTTGAGGCCGCGAGGAAGGTCTCGGAGCTGGATTCGTCGAGGTGGCGGAAGAAGCCGGTATCCGTGCAGAGCCCGAAGAGGAGGTACTCGGCCTCATCCTTCGTGGGCTTGCCGCCCATGGCCTCGATGAGGGCGAGGACCATGAGGGTCACCGCCGGCGCGCGGTCGTCGATGAAGACCACCTCGCCCTTGGCCTCGCCCGCGGCGTGGTGGTCTATGAAGGCGATCTGCACGGGGGGGAGGGTTTGGGCGACGTCCCCGATCCGGCCCAGGCTCGAGCAGTCCAGGACGATGGCCGCCGCCCGCTCCGAGGCCTTCTCGTCGGGCACGACGGGGGAAAAGCGGCTTTCGTAGGGGAGTATCTCCGTTCGGGTGAAGGGTCCGGCGGAGCAGAGGGCGACGCCCTTGCCCGAGCGCTTGAGGAAGGAGCCGAGTGCGAGCTGCGAGCCGACGCAGTCTCCGTCGGGCTCCTTATGCCCGATCACGTAGAAAGTCTGATGCCGATCGATGAAGTCGAGGAGCTCGGGAGGGACGGGTCGCATTGAAAACCTTTCTGCGGGCCGGGGGCGGCGCGCCGCTCCCCGTCACCCGCCGCGGAATCAGAACTGCAGCTTTATTTCCTCGACGTCGAATTTACCGGCGCCTTGGTCGGGCGGGAGCACGCCCCAGGTATCGTGGTTGGCGCTCGCCTTGGCGTAGAGGCGCAGGTGGGAGAACTTCCCCTCTTTATAGAAGACGGTCATATAGGGGAAGCTCGGATCGTCGTCGGCGCGGACCAGCTCGGCCTTGCCGCCGGGCACGAACCAGGCGGCCGGGATATAGACGTCGGCCAGGCCGTTGACGCCCTTGCGGTACAGGACCCGGAGGCCCTGCCCGTGCGCGAAGATCTTCACGACGTCGACCCGCACCGGGTAGAAGACGGAGTTGTCCCCGAAGGCCGCGGCGGCGACGAGGGAGAGGAGGAGCAGGACGATGCAGATTCGTTTCATGGTTTCCTCCGTACGGCGTCAAGTATAGCCACCTGCGGCCGCTCGTCAAGAACGGCGCTTCACCGGAGCGGGCCGGGGCGGCTATACTCGGGAGACCATGCCGCGACCGACGCGAAGCCTCGCCGCCCGTGCCGAGGAGGTCTACCGGATCCTCGCCCCCCTCTGGCCCGATGCCCAGCCCCTCCTGCACTACCGAGATTGCTTCGAGCTCCTCTGCGCCGTGCTCCTTTCGGCCCAATGCACCGACGAGCAGGTGAACAAGGCCACGCCCGATCTCTTCGCCGCCTGGCCCGGTCCGCAGGCCCTCGCCGCGGCCGATCCCGCCGAGGTCGAGGCCGCCATCCATAGCCTCGGCTTCTTCAGAACAAAGGCGCGGCACCTCATCGGATCCTCCCGCATCCTCGTCGAGCGCTTCGGGGGGAGGGTGCCGGACAGCATGGAGGAGCTCCTCAGCCTCCCGGGAGTCGGCCGCAAGACCGCCAACCTCGTCCTCTCCTCCTGCTTCGGCCAACCCGGCATCATCGTGGATACCCACGTGCTCCGCGTCAGCCTCCGCCTCGGCTTCCACGACCGGCCCGACCCGGCGGCCGTCGAGTCGCGCATCGCCGAGCTCGTCCCGCCCGAGCGGCGAACGCGCTTCTCCCATGCCCTGAACCGCCACGGCAAGTGGGTCTGCTCGGCCCGGAAGCCGGCCTGCCTCGGCTCCGAACTCCCGCCCTGCCCCCTCGCGGGGCTCTGCCCCCGCATCGGCCTCGCCAATCCCCGCGGCTCCTGAGCCCCGCGGGAATATCGCTCCCTACCTCGCCCCGCCCTCAAGCGCTGCGCCGGGAGGGGCGCGTTTCGAGCGTATGGGAGACATCGACCGGGGGGAGGCTCCTCCCGAAGGGGATGCGGATCCTTTCGAGGATCCGGTCGCCGCCCTGGCCCGCGAGAAATTCGGGATCAGCGGCCTCCAGCCCTACCAAAGGCTCGTGATAGCCAATATCCTCGACTCGATCGAGGCAGGAGAGGGGGGCGCCCTCCGGCAAGCCGTCCTCTTGCCGACCGGCTTCGGCAAGTCCGTCTGCTTCCAGCTCCCCGCCCTCCTCCTCCCCGGCCCCACCCTCGTCATCTATCCCCTCCTCGCCCTCATGCAAGACCAAAAAAGGCGGTTGGCCGAGCTCGGCCTCGGCTCCGCCCTCTTCCGCGGCGGGCAGGACGAGGGGGAAAGGCGGCAGGCCGAGGCGGCCCTCGAGCGGGGAGAGGCCAAGATCATCATCACGAATCCCGAGTGCCTGGCCCAGGAGCGCCTGCGAAGCCTCCTCGCCGAGATGCGGCCGAGCCACGTCGCCATCGACGAGGCGCACTGCGTCTCGGAGTGGGGCGAGACCTTCCGTCCCTCCTACCTCGAGCTCGGCCCCGCCCTCGAGGCCCTGGATCCGCCGGCCCTCAGCGCCTTCACCGCCACGGCGGGCCCCGCCGTCCTCGAGGCCCTCGGCCGCCGGCTCTTCGGGGGCGGGGCCTTCCGCCTCATCGAGGGCGATCCCGACCGCCCGAACCTCCGCTACTCGGTCGAGCCGAGCCTCTGCCCGGAACGGACCCTCCTAAGGCTCGCCGCCTCCCTCCCCCGTCCCCTCCTGGTCTTCTGCTCCTCCCGCGAGGGGACGCGCTCCCTCGCGCGCCTCCTCCGGGAAGGCCTGCCGGGCTGCGACGCGCGCTTCTACCACGCGGGCCTCGAGCGGCCCGAGAAACGCGCCCTCGAGGAGTGGTTCTTCGCCAGCGAGGAGGGGATCCTGGTCGCCACCTGCGCCTACGGGATGGGCGTGGATAAGAAAAACATCCGCTCGGTGCTCCACTTCGGCCCTCCCTCCAGCGTGGAGGCCTACCTGCAGGAGGCGGGAAGGGGAGGAAGGGACGGCGAGGCGGCCCAGGCCGTCCTCATAAGCCCGCGGCCGCTCCCGATCCGGCGCGGGGGCTCGGAAGGAAGGGGCGCCGCGGGGCCGGCCACGGGAGGCGAGCCGGCGGCGCAGGGGGGAGCAGGGCGCGAGGCCCGCTACCGGGCCTTCCTCGGCTACGCGGCCAGCGCGGGGGGCTGCCGCCGCGAGGCCCTCCTTGGCCTCCTCGGCGGCAGGGGATCGGAGGGACTGGCCTGCTCGGGCTGCGACCGCTGCGAGGGACGGGCGCGGGAGGAGCCCGAGGGCGGCCCCGAGATCGCCGCCTTCCTCGCGGCGAACCCCCGGCGCTTCGATCGGGGCATGGCGGCCAAGCTCCTCGCGGGGCGGGAGCTCGAGGGGGTTCCGCCCCGCCTTCCCGGCTGGGCATCGCTCTCGTCCTGGAGCGAGGCCGAGGTGGCCGCGGCCCTCGGGGCCGCCCTCTCCCTCGGCCTCGCCCGCCTGCGCAGCAGGGCGCCGTGGAAGGGACGGCTCGAGCCCCCTCCTCGGCCGGGCCGGGCCGGGAAGCTACTCGACCTCTTCTTCTTCGGAGGACGCGGCCGGGGCTTTGGCCGTCGCGGCCTTGGCGGCCGCCTTCGCGCGGAGGCCCGCAGGGCTCGGGAGGCGCGGCCGCCGATACACCAGGCCCACGTAGCGGAGGATGGACCAGGCCAGGATGACGGCGAGGGTCGTCGCGATGACGCGCCAGTCCTTCAGCACGAGGAGGGCGAGTTCGAGGCTCTCGCGGATGCCGATCACGCCTGGCCCTCCTCCGGGAGGCCGGTAGGGCCGCCGTAGAGCTCGGCGGCGAGGGCGGAGGATTCCTCGAGGGGGAGCTCGCGGAAGGCTATGCCGTAGTAGCGCGCGTGGCCCTCGTCGTAGCAGCGCGCGATGCGCGCGTCGCAGACGAGGTTCTTGCCCCCGTGGCTGAGGGCGAGCTTGAGGGTCGTGCCGATCTTCGCGCCCGGGCCCTCCGCGGGGAGGCGGACGAGGAGGCCGGCCGGGCTCGCGTCCACCACGGCGCTGGCCCCCTTCGAGCGGGCCTCCTCCATGGCGGCGAAGTAGCGGTGCCGCTTGAGGAACCAGGCGAGGAGGCGGGAGAAGTCCCAGGCGAGGTCCAGGGCCTCGTAACCGAGCTCGCGGCTCCCGGAGCAGAGCATGACCATACCGACCGTATAGCGGTAGTAGGAGACCGGGCACCAGAGGAGGGAGCGCTGCCCCTCGGCCGCCTTCTCGGCCAGGCAGGAGGCGAGGAGGGAGTCGGCGGCCGAGGCGGAGGGCCCCTCGTAGTCCTCGGCGAGCTCGCGGGTCACGAGGCGCTTGGGCTCGTAGGGATCCTCCTCCGGCAGGGGACCCGAGAGCGAGGGCAGGAAGAGGGCCTTGCCCAGGCGGGCGGCCATCTCCTCGGCGTAGTCCGCGGGCCCGCGGCCCTTGTACATAACGACGCGGCCCTCGTCGGCTATGGCCGAGGCGAGGGCCTTGAAGCTATCGACGAGCTTGGCCAGGCTCTCCGTGTCGAGGCCGGGGTAGGCCTCGGGGCGCTCGACCTCGACCCACTCGCGGGACTCGGGGCAGTCGAGCTCGAGGCCGGCCCCCGGCAGCATGAGGTCCACGCTGATGCCGCGGGGATTGGGCACCCGGGGCCAGCGCCGCTGGAGGCTCCGGTACATGGCCTCGGGAGGGTCGAGCTCGACGGTGCTGGGGCCCGACTTGAGGACCCGGCTGTCGAAGACGACGGTCTGTCCGCGGAAGTCGAAGAAGACCGAGACCTTCTCGCGGGGATGGAAGCCGGCCGGCCCGGCCGCGGTGGCCAGGAGGATCCCCTCCTTCGCTACCTTCATGAGCCTGCAGCTCAGGGTCCGCCCCGAGGCCTGGAGCCTCGCGGGGAGCCCGGTCTCCGCCGCGGAGCCGAGGATGAACTCGCGCTCCACCATCTCGATCCGTACCGCCACGACGCCCTCCGGTTTCCCTATTCTATCGCAGATTATCGGCCTCGCGATACGCCTTGATGAAGCCGCACCGGGCATATATCATTGTCGATCATGACCGGATACAAGGACCTCGACCGGACGAACGCCTTTGCCAAGCTCAGGGCCATGCCCCGTCCCTCGATCGCCGAGCTCCTCGGCCCCGAGCGGGTCCCGGGCTGCGACCTGCCCATGGGCGGCGGCCTGACCTACAACTGGGCGGCATCGCCGGTGGACGGCGCCCTGCTCGCCCGCCTCGGCGAGCTCGCCGCGGAGCAGGGATTGGTCGAGAAGTACCGCCTCCTCGCCGAGGGCGCGGTCATGAACAGCGGCGAGAAGCGCCTGGTCCTCCACCACCTCGCGCGGGGCCAGCTGGGCGCCCCGGTCCTCCACGGCGGGAGGAACCTCCGCGAGTTCTACGAGGGCGAGCGGCTGAAGGCCGCGCGCTTCGCCGAGTCAGTCCGCTCGGGGAGCCTCGCCGGCTCGACGGGCAAGCGCTTCGCCACGGCCGTGCAGATCGGCATCGGGGGCTCCGACCTGGGGCCGCGGGCCCTCTACCTCGCCCTCGAGCGCTGGGCCCGCGCCGCCGGCCGGCAGCGGCTGGAGGCCCGCTTCATCTCCAACGTGGACCCCGACGACGCCAACGCGGTCCTCGCCCGCCTCGACCTGGCCTCGAGCCTCTTCATCCTCGTCTCGAAGAGCGGCACGACCCAGGAGACCCTGGCCAACGAGGTCCTCGTGCGCCGGAGGCTCGAGGCGGCCGGCCTCGACCCTGCCCGGCACATGGTCGCCGTCACGAGCGAGACGAGCCCCCTGGCGGGCAATCCCGGCTACCTCGAGTCCTTCTACATCGACGACTTCATCGGCGGCCGCTACTCCTCGTCGAGCGCGGTGGGCGGGGTCGTCCTCTCACTCGCCTTCGGGCCGGAGACCTTCGCCGAGCTCCTCGCCGGGGCCCACGAGGCCGACCGGCTGGCCCTCGAGCCGGATATTTCGCGCAACGCGGCCATGCTCGACGCGATGATAGGCCTGTACGAGCGGAATGTGCTCGGCATGGGCTCGACCGCCATCCTGCCCTACGCCGAGGCCCTCTCCCGCTTCCCGGCCCACCTCCAGCAGCTCGACATGGAGTCCAACGGCAAGCGCGTGGACCGCGACGGCTCGCCCCTCTCCTACCAGACCGGCCCCCTGGTCTTCGGCGAGCCGGGCACGAACGGCCAGCACTCCTTCTACCAGCTCCTCCACCAGGGGACGGACCTCGTTCCCCTCCAGTTCATCGGATTCCTCGAGGGGCAAACCGCCGAGGACGTCGAGGTCGAGGGCTCGACGAGCCGGCGCAAGCTCAACGCCAACCTCGCCGCGCAGATCGTGGCCTTCGCCCTGGGCAAGGCCGACGCGAACCCGAACAAGGACTTCCCCGGGGGCCGGCCGAGCACCCTGATCCGCGGCCGCCGCCTCGACCCGCCGGCCTTGGGCGCCCTCCTCGCCCACTACGAGAACAAGGTCATGTTCCAGGGCTTCGCCTGGAACCTCAACTCCTTCGACCAGGAGGGGGTCCAGCTCGGCAAGGTCCTCGCCAAGAAGGTCCTCTCCGGGGCCGCGGGGGATCCCCTCCTCCAGGCCTACGCCTCCATGCTCGGCGCCGGGAAGGCCTAGGCGTGGCCGCCCCCACGATCGCCTTCACCGGGGGAGGGACGGGAGGGCACCTCTATCCGGGCCTCGCCGTGATCGAGCGGCTCCGGGAGAAGGGCTTCCCGGGGCGCATCGCCTGGCTCGGCTCCACGAAGGAAGGCGACCGGGCCACCGTGGAGGGCGCGGGCGTCGAGTACCTGGCCCTCCCCTCAGGCAAGCTCAGGCGCAACCTCTCGCTCGAGAACGCCGCGGACGCCTTCCGCGTCCTCGCGGGCTACGCGGCCTCGCTCAAGGCCCTGCGCGAGCTCCGGCCGGAGCTCCTCTTCTCCAAGGGCGGCTACGTGAGCGTGCCGCCCTGCGCCGCGGCCGCCAGGCTCGGCATCCCCTACTTCACCCACGAGTCCGACCTCAGCCCCGGCCTCGCAACGCGGCTCAACGCGCGCCGCGCCGAGCGCATCCTCGTCAGCTACGAAGAGACCCGGAGCCGCTTCCCGCGCGAGCTGGGCGCCAAGGTCCTCGTCCTGGGCAACCCCATACGGGAAAGCATCCGCCGGGGCGACGCGGCCCGGGGCCGGGCCATCCTCGGAGCCCCCGCCGGCCTGCCCGTCATCCTCTTCCTCGGCGGGAGCCAGGGCGCGCGGCAGGTGAACGAGCTCGTCGCCGCCCTCCTCCCCGGCCTCTCGGGGGCGGCCTTCGTCGCCCACCAGACCGGAGGGGCCGCCGAGGCCCCCTCGGGCGGCGGGGCGGGCCGCTACCGCTCCTACGGCTACATCCGCGCCGAGATGCCCGACATCCTCGCCGCGGCCGACCTCGTGGTCGGGCGGGCGGGGGCGGGTACGCTCTGGGAATGCGCGGCCCTCGGCAAGCCCATGATCCTCGTCCCCCTCTGCGGTTCGGGGACCCGGGGCGACCAGGTGGACAATGCCCGGCTCTTCGCCGAGCGGGGAGCGGCCCGGGCCCTCGTGGGCGAGGAAGCCTCGCCCGAGCGCCTGCTCGCCGAGATACGATCGCTGCTCGCCGATCCCGCCCGCCTCTCCGCGGCCGGGCGGGCGGCGCGCGAGCTCGCCGGGGCCGACGCGGCCGAGGCCGCGGCGCGGCTCATCCTCGAGCGCCTGGGGGTCCCCGCGTGAACGGCCTCGACTGGGTCCTCGCCGCCATCGTCCTCCTCCTCGGCCTGCGCTGCCTCTTCCGCGGCTTCGTCGCGGAGATCCTCTCGGTGGCCGCCTACGCGGTGGGCCTCCTCGCCGCCGTCCTCCTCTACCGCCGGGCGGGGGCCTTCGTCCGGGAGGAGCTCGGGGTCGAGACCCTCCCCGAGGTCCTGGGCTTCGCGGCCGTCTTCCTCCTCGCCTTCCTCGTCGTGAAGCTCCTCGAGCGGGCACTCAACGAGGCCCTCGAGTCCTCGCGGCTCGAGGCGGCCGACCGGATCCTCGGCCTCGTCCTCGGCCTGGGCGAGGGACTCCTGGCCGCGACCCTCATCCTCATCGTCCTCCAGGCCCAGCCCCTCTTCGACCTCGGCAAGCTCCTGGGCGGCTCGATCTTCGCCAAGGCCATCCTCCCCATCGTCGGCCCCGAGGTCAGCAAAGCCCTGGGCCCGGCGGCGCTGGAGCTCCCCAAGCTGCCCAAGGTCGAGCTGCCGGCCTTGAAGAAGCCGTAGGCCCGGGATGTTCGAGAACATACTCGCGCAGGACGAGGCGGTCGGCCTCCTCCGCGCCGACGTCGGGCAGGGGCGGCTCCCCCCCGCCCTCCTCTTCGAGGGGCCCCGGGGCTCGGGCAAGCTGAGCGCCGCCCTCGAGCTTTCGCGGGCCCTCTCCTGCGCGGCCCCGGGCGGCGAGCGGGCGGCCTGGAACTGCCCCTGCCCGGCCTGCGCCCGCCACCGGGTCCTCGCCCATCCCGACCTCCTCCTCCTCGGCGCGCGGAGCTTCCCCGAGGAGCTCCGCGCCGCCGGCGAGCTCCTCGAGCGATCTCCCGGCAAGGCTGCCGCCTTCTTCTTCGTCCGCGCCGCCCGAAAGCTCGCTCGGCGCTTCGACGCCGCCCTCTACGAGGGCGAGGAGACCAGGCTCGCCAAGGCCGCTCCCCTCCTCCGCGAGCTCGAGGAGTGCCTCGACGGCGTGGCGCCCGACCGCGCCCTCCCCGCCTCCCTCGCGCCCGGGGCCGAGGCCGCGGCGGCCAAGGCGGCGACAGCCTGCGCCAAGCTCGAGGCCCTCGTCCCCGCGGCCCCGCCGGTCTTCATGGTGCGCAACGTCGAGCTCTGGGCAAGGCTCGCCCCCCTCGGCCCCCGCAAGGCCGTCCTCATCGAGAACGCCGACGACATGCTCGAGGGAGCCCGCAACGCCCTGCTCAAGATCCTCGAGGAGCCGCCGGAGACGGTACGCTTCATCCTGACCAGCTCGCGCCGCAGCTCCATGATGGCCACCATCCTCTCCCGGACGAGGAGCTACCAATTCCGGGCCCGCGGGCCCGCGGAGACGTCCCTCGTCCTCGAGCGGGTATTCCGCAGCGACGAGCCGGCGACGAGCGTCGCCGCCTTCCTCGCGGCGAGGCGGGCCTTCCCCCCCGAGGCGGCGCGCCGCCTCGCGCGGGACTTCCTCGGCTCGGGCCTGGCCTCCCTCGAGGCCTCCCTCGAGCGGGGGGCCCGGCCCCCCTCGGCCCTCCTGGACGGGCCCCTGGCCGCGCGGGCGGCCGAGGCGAGGGCGCGGGGACGCGCGGGGCAGGAGGCCCTCGCCGCCCTCCTCGAGGCCACCAAGGACTTCGGCCAGAAGGACGAGCTCTACGCGACCTCCTTCACCTCCTTCCTCGAGGCCCTCGCCCGGGAGCTCGGCGAGCTCCTCCGCGAGAGTGGCCTCGGCCCCCGGGGCCAGGCGACCGTGGAACGGATCGCCGCCCTGGCCCGCGGCGCCCGCTCGGACCGCGAGTACTACAACCGCAGCCCCTCCCTCCTCGCGGAGTCCCTCCTGTACGCCATCGGGGAGCTCCCGTGAGGAGGTTCATCGACCGGGCCCTCGCCAAGCTCCCCCGCCTGGACGGCGAGCAGATGCGCTCGATCCTCCGCGCCCTCGCCGAGGAGAACTCCACGATGGAGGCGGCCATCGACTCGATGCTCGACGGCATCGTCGTCTGCGACCTCGAGCACCTGCCCATCATCTACAACAAGTCGGCGGAGCGCATGCTCCGCCTCTCGGGGCCCGAGATCTCCGAGCGGCCACTCTGGCAGAGCGTCGGCGACGAGGACCTCGCCGACTTCCTCCGCGCGGCCCTCGAGGGGGGTGAGACCCTCCTCGACCGCGAGTTCGGGCTGGACTACAAGGGCTCGGTGCGCCTCGTGGCCGTCTCCGTGAGCGCGCTGCTCTCCGGTGGCCGCATCTCCGGCGCCATCGTCCACCTCGAGGACATCACCGAGAAGCGCCGCAAGGAGTCCCAGCTCCGGCGCGCCGAGAGCCTCGCCTCCCTCACGACCCTGGCCGCGGGCGTCGCCCACGAGATCAAGAACCCCCTGGGCTCGATCTCGATCCACATCCAGCTGATCAAGAAGTCGCTCCAAAGGAGCGAGTGCGTCGAGCCCGCCCTGATCGAGCGCCATCTCGGGGTGGTGGACGAGGAGATCGAACGGCTGAACAAGACCGTCGTGGACTTCCTCTTCGCCGTGCGCCCCATGGACCTGAAGCTCCGCGAGGCCGACGCGGGCACCCTCCTCGCCGAGATGGCCGAGTTCGTCCGGCCCGAGGCCGAGCGCGCGGGGATCGAGGTGGAGCTCGACCTGGGCGAGGGCCTGCCCCGCGTCCTTTTGGACGAGCGCTACATGAAGCAGGCCGTCCTCAACCTCGTGAACAACGCCCTTGCCGCCATGCCCGGCGGCGGCCGCCTCGCGCTCCGGGCGCGGGGCCAGCAGGACGAGGTCCGCCTCTCCGTCGAGGACAGCGGGACGGGCATCCCGGAGGAGGACCTGCCCAAGATCTTCGAGCCTTACTTCACGACCAAGGACAACGGCACCGGGCTCGGGCTCACCATCACCTTCAAGATCGTGAAGGAGCACGGGGGCGAGATATCGGTGGAGTCGAAGCCGGGGCAGGGCTCGGCCTTCACGATAGCGCTCCCCGTCCCGCAGAGGGAGCGCAGGCTCATCGAATACGCCGACGGCGGGTCGGCCGCGGAGGCGCGTTAGGTGAAATCGACCATCCTCGTCGCCGACGACGAGAAGAACATCCGCGAGGGCCTCGCCGAGGCCCTCGCCCTCGACGGCTACGCCACGATCGCCGCCGCCGACGGGGACGAGGCCCTGCGCGCGGTGGAGTCCGGCGGCGTCGACCTCGTCATCACCGACCTCAAGATGCCCAAGCTCTCCGGCGAGCAGGTGCTCAAGAGCATCGTCGGCCGCTACCCCGGGCTCCCGGTGATCGTCCTCACGGGCCACGGCACCATCGAGGACGCGGTGTCCGCCATGCGCTCGGGCGCCTTCGACTTCATGACCAAGCCGGTCAACCTCGACCACCTCTCGCTCCTCGCCAAGCGCGCCCTCCAGTCGCGCGAGCTCGAGCGGAAGAACCGGGAGCTCGAGGCCGAGGTGGCCGCCCAGCGCCGCGAGAGCTCCATGATCGGGAAGAGCCCCGAGATAAAGAAGGTGCTCGAGCTCGCGCGCCGCGTGGCCCCGACCAAGGCGAGCGTCCTCGTCACGGGGGAATCGGGCGTGGGCAAGGAGCTCGTGGCCGACGCCATCCACGCCCTCTCGCCCCGCTCCGCCGGCCCCCTGGTCAAGGTGCACTGCGCCGCCCTGGCCGAGAGCCTGCTCGAGAGCGAGCTCTTCGGCCACGAGAAGGGAGCCTTCACCGGGGCGCAGGCCCGCAAGCGGGGGCGCTTCGAGCTGGCCAACGAGGGCACCCTCTTCCTCGACGAGATCGGCGAGATCAACCAGAACGTGCAGATCAAGATCCTCCGCGTCCTCCAGGACCGCAAGTTCGAGCGGGTCGGCGGGGAGGAGACGGTCGAGGTCGACGTGCGCATCGTCGCCGCCACGAACCGGGACCTCAAGAAGGAGATCGCCGAGGGGCGCTTCCGCGAGGACCTCTACTACCGCCTCAACGTGGTCAACATCCACGTGCCCCCCCTGCGCGAGCGCCGCGACGACATCCCCCTGCTCGCGATGGCCTTCCTCGGCCAGTTCGCGAGGGAGAACGGCGTGCGCGTCGACGGCTTCGACCCCAAGGCCCGGCAGGCCCTCTACGCCTACCCCTGGCCCGGCAACGTGCGCGAGCTGCGCAACTCCGTGGAGAGCGCCGTGGTCATGGCCCGGGGCAGCCTCGTCGGGCTGGACGACCTGCCGCCCAACGTCCGCTCCTCGGGCGAGGAGCGCGACGTCAGGATCCCCCCGGGCTCCTCCCTGGCCGAGGCCGAGAAGATCCTCATCCGCGAGACCTTGGCCGCCCAGGGCGGCAACAAGTCGAGGACCGCCGAGATCCTCGGGATCGGGCGCAAGACCCTCTACCAGAAGCTCGAGGACTACGGCCTCGAGGCGAAGCCCGCCGGGCGGGCGGGCGAAGCGGCCGAGGGGAGCTGAGGAGCCATGCCCGACCGCAGCCTCGGCCTCCTCGACGTCTTCGGCCCGGTGATGATCGGGCCCTCGAGCTCCCATACCGCGGGCGTCGCGCGCATAGCCTTCGCCGCCCGCAGCGTCCTCGCCGCCCGCGTCGAGCGCGCCCGCATCTCCTTCTACGGCTCCCTCGCCCGCACCTGGCGCGGCCACGGCTCGGACAAGGCGGCGATAGCGGGCCTCCTGGGCATACTACCCGAGGACGAGCGGCTCTCCTTCTCGCCGGAGCTGGCCTCGCGCGAGGGCCTCGTCTACGAGATCCTCCCCGTCCTCGAAAGCCCCCCGGGCTACCATCCCAACACGGTCGTCCTCGAGCTCGCCGCGGGCGAGCGCCGCCTCTACCTCCGCGGGGCCTCGGTGGGGGGCGGCAAGATACTCATCCAATCCATCGACGGCTTCCAGACCGCCCTCGACGGCTCCCTCGACGCCTTCCTCGTGCTGCACCGCGACGAGGTCGGGGTCATCGCCCTCGTCGCCTCCCTCCTGGCCCGCGAGCGCGTCAACATCGCCCAGCTCTCCTCGCATCGCCGCGACAAGGGCGAGGAGGCCCTCCTCGTCGTCGAGGTGGACGGCTCGGCGGCCCGGGGGATGGCGGAGGCGATCCGAGGGCTCAAGGGCGTCCTCGACGTCGTCCTCGTGCCCTCGATAGCCTCGGGCGCGCGGGCCGGCCCCGCGCCGCGGGGAGAGGGGGCCGGACGATGAACTGGCGCTTCCAGTCGGCGGCCGAGCTCCTGGCGCGGGCCTCCGAGTCGGGCCTGGGCATGGCGGGCTTCCTCGTCGCCCGCGACGCGGCCTACGCGGGCTGCCCGGAGGAAGAGGTGCGGGGAGAGCTCGCGCATCGCATCCTCACGAGCCGCCGCGCCCTCGACAAGGGCCTCTCGGAGCCCCAGGCCTCCCTTTCCGGCTTGACCGCGGGGGCCGCGGTCAAGCTCGCCTCCTCCGCCCTCGGCCCCGTGCGGGACGACTTCTTCAGCAAGGCCCTCGCCTACGCCCTCGCCGTCAACGAGGTCAACGCCTGCGGCGGCAAGATCGTGGCCTTCCCGACGGCCGGCTCCTGCGGCATCGTGCCGGGCGTCCTCTGGGCCTGGAGGGACTCCCGGGCCCCCGAGCTGGGCCCGGAGTCTCGGGCCTTCCAGGACGCATTCGCCGCGGCCTCGGCCGTCGGCATCCTGATCGCCGCCCGCGCCACCCTCGCCGGGGCCGCGGGCGGCTGCCAGGCCGAGTGCGGCGCGGCCGCGGCCATGGCGGCGGCGGGCCTGGGCTCCCTCATGGGCCTTCCCGACGGGGCTTGCGTCGACGCCGCCGCCCTCTCGCTGAAGAACTGCCTCGGCCTCGCCTGCGACCCGGTCGCGGGCCTCGTCGAGGTGCCCTGCGTGAAGCGCAACGCCTTCATGGCCGCGAACGCGATAACCGCGGCCAGCCTCGCGGCGGCGGGGATCAGGAGCGCCATACCCTTCGACGAGGTGGTAGGCGCGATGCGCGAAATTGGAGACGCCCTGCCAGCCTCGCTCAAGGAGAGCTCCGAGGGGGGCTTGGCGGCCACGCCCACGGGCAGGTCATACTGGGAGAAGCTGCGTTAGGACTCGAGCCCAAGGGAGGTCTGGTAGAATGGTGTACGTATTGGTCGTGTACGGGATCATGCTCATAGGCATCGCCCTGCTCAGCCTGAAATACAACAAGAGCTTCGAGAGCTTCCTCGTGGCCGGCCGCAGGCAGCCGCGCTACCTCATCGTCGCCTCGATGCTGGCCTCCACGATCGGGGGCGGCATCGTGATCGGCACCGTCGGCAAGGCCTACGCCATGGGCTTCGCCGCCTTCTGGTTCGTCGCGGCCGGCTCCCTAGCCCACTTCCTCCAGGGCGCCCTCCTCTCGCGCCGCGTCCGCGAGACCCAGGCGCTGACCCTCCCCGACCTCGCCGAGAAGCTCGGCGGCGCCGGGGTGCAGAAGCTCGTCGCCCTCGTCATCGTCTTCACCTGGATCGGCATCGCCGGCGGCCAGTTCCTCGCGGCCAGCAAGGTGATAGCCACGATGTCCGGCATCGACCCGCGGGCGGCGGTGGCGATAGCCACGGCATTCCTCCTGGTCTACACCCTCATAGGCGGGCAGAAGTCGGTGCTCCGCACGGACCTCCTCCAGTTCGGGATCCTCGCCGCCTCGGTCCTCATCAGCGTCGCCTGGCTCTTCCTCGCCAGGCCGCCCGCCCCCGGGAGCCTCGCGCTCGAGCTCTTCTCCCCGAAGTTCGGCCCCCTCGACCTGGCCTACTACCTCGTCGTGGTCGCGGGCTCCTACTTCATCTGCCCCATGATGTTCGGCCGCATCCTCTCCTCCGACAGCCCCGAGAACGCGCGCAAGGCCTCCTTCATCTCCGGCGCGGGCATGCTCCTGTTCGCCTTCGCCATCACCTTCATAGGCCTCTGGGCCCGGGCCTCGGGCTTCGACGCCGGCAAGCTCGACCCCCTCAACGCCATCGTGAAGGGCGTCCTGCCCGCGCCCCTCGGCGCCGCCATGCTCCTCGGGATGCTCGCCGCCATCCTCTCGACCGCGGACACCGTCCTGCTCACCGCCGCCGGCATACTCGAGCACGACCTGCTCGGCTCGAGCTCCCTTCCCCGCACGCGGCTGTGGGTGGTCGCGATAGCCGCGTTAGGCGGCGTCATCGCCCTCTACAAGACCGATCTCATCGGGCTGCTGCTCAGCACCTACCAGGGCTACACCTCGGGCCTCGTGCCCGCCCTCTTCGTGGCCATCATGGCCTCGGGCAAGCGCCGCCTCGCGCCGCGCTGGCTCTTCGCGGCCATCCTCGGGGGCTACCTCCTGGGCTTCGGCGGCAACTTCCTGCCCGACCCGAACCGGCAGAAGCTGGCCGCCTTCGCCGGCCTCGCCCTGTCGACCCTCCTCGCCTTGGTCGCCTACCGCAGGGGCGAGGCCGCGGCCGAAGCCTAGGCGGGGGCGGCGCCCCAGGCGGCCGCCGCGCCTCGGGCTAGTCCGCGCGCTCGAGCCCGATGGCAGCCGCGATGCGCCGCAATTCGGGCTCGGCGTCCCTCCTCGCGGCCTCCAGGGTGGAGCGGAAAAGCCGCTCCCTGGTGGCCCTGGCCAGGCCCAGGATGGAGCGCCGCTCCTCTGCAGGGGAGCGGCAGTAGAGGGCTGCTACCTCCCCCTCGGCCTGGCGGGAGCCCAAGGCGGCCGCGGCCCGCACCGCCGCCAGGCGGACCTCGGCGCTGGGATCGTAGAGGGCGCGGCGCAGGAAGACGTAGGCTGCCGCCCTGCCCGAGAGGCCGAGCCGCTCGGCGGCCGCGGCGCGGGCCCCGCTCTCCGATTCCGTGGCCAGGAGCTGGCCCAACGCGAAGAGGTCCTCCCCCGCCTCGAGCACGCGCTGGTAGCGCTCCCGCGGGGAGGCCGCCGGCCCCCTCCGCGCCGGGGGCGCGGCCTCCCTGGCGCTGAGGACCTTGTAGGCCCGCACGACCCGGGAGAACTGCCGGGCCGTGCCCGGATCGCGGGAGGAGTCGGGATGGTAGCGCATGGCGAGGCGGCGATAGGCGGTCCTGACCTCCTCGGCTCCCGCCTCCGGCCCGAGCCCGAGGACGGCGAAATAGGCCTCGTAGCCGCCATCCGCCTCGCTCATCGCTCGGCCTCGACCCGGTCGCGCCGCTCGGAGCGGCGGGCGAGGAGCTCCCCGACCAGGCCCTCGAGCTCGGCCTTGAGGAGCCGGAGCTCGCCCTCCGAGGGCTTGCTCGCTCCGCCCGAGGAGGGGCTCCTCGCGCGCGCGCAGGCCTCGTCGAGCTCGGCCTCGAGGCCATGCTCGAGCTTGAGCCCCGAGCGGAGCTCGGCGATCCGCTCGGCGAGGAGGGAGAGCTTGCGCTCGAGCTCCTCCAGAGAGTCGGCGGAGGCGCCGCGGTCGAAGTCGGCGATGCTGATGGCCTGCTCGGCCCCCGTGCCCAGGTCGCGGGCGCCGACGTGGAGCATGTCCGACTCGTCGATCGAGAAGTCGACCCGGATGCGGGGCTCGCCGGCCGGGGCGGGCCGTATGCCCGAGAGGAGGAAGCGGCCGAGGGAGAGGTTCTCCGAGGCCGCCTTGGCCTCGCCCTGGAGGACGTGGACCTCGACCGAGTCCTGGCCGGGCTCGACGGTGGTGAAGACCTGGCTGCGCGAGGCGGGGACGGGGCTGTTCTTCCTGATGAGGGGCACGAAGATCCCCCCGTCGATCTCCACACCGTAGGTCCGCGAGACCACGTCCCGCACGCGCAGGCGCTCCGAGCCCGAGACGAGCGCCCCCCAGACCGCGGCGCCGAGGGCGACGATCTCCTCGGGATTGATCCCGCCCTCGGGCTCGAGGCCGAGGCGCTCGGCGAGGAGGCGCCGCACGAGGGGGATGCGGCTCGAGCCCCCCGAGAGGACGAGGGCGTCGACGGAGGAGGCCGGCATCCGAGCGTCCTCGAGGGCGCGTTGGGCGAGCTCGACGCTCCGCTCGACGAAGGGCCGGGCCAGCTCCTCGAACTCGGCGCGGCGGAGGGCGAAGGCCGGGTGCACGACGGCGCCCCGCGCGAGGGCGAAGGGAATGCCGACGACGGCCTCCTCGCGCTCGGAGAGCTCGATCTTGGCCCGCTCGGCGGCCTCGGAGAGCTGCTGGGCGAGGAAGCGGTCCGCGTCGACGTCGAGTCCGTGCTCCGCCCGGAAGGCCGCGGCCGCGCGGCGGCGGAGCTCGGCGTCGAGGTCGGCCCCGCCGAGCCTGCCGTCGCCCCGCGAGGAAAGCACGGCGCAGTCGCTTCCCTCCTGCGAGAGGAGGGTCACGTCGAAGGTGCCGCCGCCGAAGTCGTAGACGAGGACGATCGAGCTCTCGCCCGCGGCTCCCGGCGCGGGCGAGGCCTGGCCGGGGGCCTCGGCCTTGCCGAGGGCGGACCAGGCCCTGGCGACCGCGGCGGCCGTGGGCTCGTTGACGATCCGGAGGACCTCGAGGCCGGCGAGCCTCCCCGCCTCGATGAGGGCGCGGCGCTCCCGCTCGGAGAAGTTGGCGGGGGCGGTGATCACCGCCCGACCGACCTCCCGGCTTAGGAAGCGCTCCGCGTCCTTGCGCAGGGAGCCGAGGATCATAGCGACGAGCTCCTCGGGCCTCCAGCCCTTGCCGCCCATGGAGAGGAGGCTCCGCGAGCCCAGGAGGCGCTTCACGCCGGCGACCGTGTTCTCGGGATTGACGAGGGCCTGGTTCTTGGCCGACTCGCCGACGAGGTACTCGCCCTTGGCGGTGATGGCCACGACGCTCGGGGTCGTCCGCTCGCCGCGGGCGTTGGGGATCAGGACGGGCCGGTCGCCGTCGAGGCAGGCGCAGAGCGAGTTGGTGGTTCCGAAGTCGATGCCTATTACGGGTCCCATAGAAGCCTAGCCCCCCAGACCGGTCTCGGAGCGGCGCTCCTCGATGTCGACGAGGAGCTCGATCTCCGCCACGGTCGCTCCGAGGCGGGCAGCTATAATATCGGCCGAGAAGCCCTTGCGGTACAGGTCGAAGGCCTCCTCGCGGAGGCTGCGGGCCGGCTTGACCTGCTCCGCGGCGCGGACGAACTCGGGGCGGCGGGGGATCTCCCCGCGCCCTTCCGCCACGGCGCCGAGAAGGAGCCCCTCCCTCCCCGCGGGAGGCGGCTCGTCGGGCAGGCTCGCGGGCGCCTCGATCGGCGGGGCCTCGCTCGGACCTGCCGCGCTCGAGCGCGGCTCGCTTGGGCGGAGCTCGCTCGAGCGGAGCTCGCTCGAGCGGAGCTCGCTCGAGCGGAGCTCGAGAGGGATCGGCAGCTCCTCCTCATCCTGGGCCGGCAGGATGGGGCGGCGTCGCCTCAGGCGCTCGAAGGCGGCTCGCTCCGACTCGCGGGACTCGAGCTCGCGCCGCGCGACGCCCATACGCCGGTCCACCTCCCCGAGGAGCTCGCGGAGGGCGCCCATGCGGTCCTCGAGGAGGCTCACGTCGCGGTCGGCCGTCTCGTTGAGCTCCATGACGAGGGCCCTGGCCTCTTCTCGGACGCCCGAGAGGAGGTTCTCGAGCTCGAGGTAGCGGCGCAGGCGGGCGCGGAGGAGGAACCAAAGGAGGACCAAGCCCGCGATATCGAGGGCCACGAGAGCGAGGAGCTGGATCATGATGCTCATCCCGAGAGGTCTATCTTGTTGCCGAGCTGGGGATCGCGGATGACCTCGTCCTCGGCGCCGGAGTCGGAGGCTTCCCCGCCCTCGTCCCGGCGGCGCTCGGGCGAGCCCGAGCCGGCGCCCTGCCGCTCCGCGACGGGGCCGGCCCCTTCCTTGGGCTCCTCGGGGGCGCGGACGGCCTCCTTGGACTCGACCTGGCGGCGCTGGAGCGCCGCCCCCTGGATCGAGGCCTGGAGGGCCGCGCCCTCCTTCGCGGCGGACTGCTCGCGGCCGACCTGGCCGAGCTGCATGAGGAGGGTCTGGAGGTCAATCGGCCTTATGGGCATCGGGAGGCCCCCGCCTCAGGATATCGTCCTCGGGCTCCTCGTACCTCGTCGTGCGGAACATCTGGCCCTCGAGGTAGAAGGTCATGGCCTTCTGCTCGTTCTTGATCTCTTCCTTCACGTCCTTGATGACGAGCTTGACTCCCGGGTATATGCGGCCCGAGGCTGAGATCCTTCCCTTGGACTTGAGCCCGTTCAGGTAGGTCTGGATGGCCTCGATCTCCTTCGCGAGGGCGCGGAGCTCCTGGACCTGCTCCTCGCGTCGGATGAGGTAGTCCTGGAGGATGGCTTCCTTGTCCTCGGGGAGCTCCTTCTTCTGCTTCTTGATCGCGTTCAGCGTGGCTATGTTCTTGTCGAGCTCCTCGACCTGGCGCTTGATCCGATAGACCTGGGCCTGGAGCTGGTCCATCTTCTCCTTCGACTTCGGGTCGTAGCCCACCTCGACGATGGTCTCGGCGCTGCCGACGGGGGAGCCCAGGGTCTTGGCGTTGATCTCCTCGCAGGCCCGGTAGCGCCCGCCGACTATGGCCGCGCGCTTGCCCTGGCAGATGATCTTCTTGTTCGCCACCACTGTGGAGTTGATGATGCCGTCGGAGACGATCACGTTCTCGCCCGCCTCCACCGAGGCGTTCTCGATGAATTTGGCCCAGATGCTCTTCCCGGCCTGGATGACGCCTCCGGACTTGCCGGTGACGCCCTGGTGCACGACGATGTCGCCCTCGGCGATGAGGTCGCACTTGCCGACGTTGCCGCGCACCTCGATATTGCCCGAGGCCTTGACCGAGAAGCCGTCCTCCACGTTGCCCTGGACGATGACGGTCCCGAGGAACATGATGTTGCCGGTCTTGAGGTCGACGTCGCCGGGGACCGTGAAGATCTCTTCGACGTTGATCTTGCCGCCGACGAAGATGACCTGGCCGTTGATGTCGGCGATGATGGTCGAGCCGTCGTCGCCCATGTGGACGTTGCGGCCCAGGGGCGCGGCCATGTCCTTGCCGTTCCGGGCGGGGATGACCTTGCCGGTCACCGTGCGACCGGTCTGGCCGAGCTCCGGGGGGAGCTTGCGGGCGAGGGGCTGGCCGGCCACGACGTTCTGGATGAGGCCGAGCTCCTTGAAATTCACCCGGCCGTCGGCCGCCTCCTTGAGGTGGTACTTGGTCTTGTCGGTCTCGAAGCTGAACTGGACGGTCGAGTCGCGGCCGTTCTGGGGCCTCGTGCCCTCGGCGACGAGGACGGCCTCGCGGTATCGGGGCTTGTCCTCGAGCTCCTGGAGGACCTCCTCCAGGACCCCGTGCACGACCCGGTTGTTGCGGAGGAAGGAGAGGATGGCGTCCTTGGAGAGGTCGGAGCCCCCCGGGCCGGGCGGGGTCATGGTCACGAAGGCCTTCATCTCCTGGTCGCCCAGGTCGACGGTTATGAGGGCGTCGTTGGCGGGGTTGGAGATGAAGTCGCCCACGCGGACGTAGTCGCTCGAGGCCTGCTTGATCACCTCGCGGACGAGGGCCTCGTCGAAGCTCCGTACGGCGCGGGCGTGGAGCTTGTCGATCGCCTGCCGCTCCTGGGCCCGGCGGCCCTTGCCCAGGGGCGCGGTCACCTTGAGGAGGGCCCCGTCGGGAGTGAGCCGCACGAAGCACTCGCCGTCGCGGTCCTTGACCAGGGGCTCGACGGCCTCCGGCAGGCTCTCCCCGCCCAGGTCGTCGGCCGCGGCCGCGGCCACCTCGCGCTTCTCGGCCTGGGGCGAGGCCTTGACCTTCCAGGGCCGGCGGCCGGCCCCGAGCAAGCCCGGGCTCCCCTTCTCGAGGATCTCGTACTCGAGGCGGCGGACCGTCACCCCGAGCTGGACCGCGGCGTCGGCCAGGGCCTCCTCGACGGAATCGGCCTCGACGACGATGGACTTCTTGGCCCCGTCCTCCTCGAGGTATCGCCGCATGAGCTCGGCGATCTGGTCGATACCGAGGGTGGCGCCCATGGGCCTAGATGATGCCCTTGCGGAGGTTGGTGAGCTTGGAGCGGAGGCGGAGGATGGCCTTGGTGTGGAGCTGGCTCACCCGCGACTCGGTCACGTCGAGGACCTGGCCGATCTCCTTCAGGGTGAGGTCCTCGTAGTAGTAGAGGACGAGGACCTTCTTCTCCTTCTCGGGGAGCTCGCTGATGGCCTGGACGATGACGCGCTTGACCTCCTCGCGCTCGACGGTGGCGTCGGGATTCATGCTCGAGGGGGACTCGATGCTCTCGCCGATGGAGATCTTGTCCGCGTCGTCGCCGGCGTACCAGACGTCGTTGAGGGAGAGGACCGAGGTGCTCGATATCTTGAGCATGGTCCTCATGAAATCGTCCTCGCTCACGCCCAGGGAGGAGGCGATCTCCTGGTCGGAGGCCGGGCGGCCGAGCTTGGCCTCGAGGCTTACCACCGCGTCCTCGATCTCCTTGGTCTTCTGCCTGACCGAGCGGGGCACCCAGTCGATCGAGCGGAGCTCGTCGAAGATGGCGCCTCGTATCCGGGTGACCGCGTAGGTCTTGAACTTTACGTTCTTGTCGGGATCGAACTTCTCGATCGCGTCGAGGAGGCCGAAGACCCCGAATCCGACGAGGTCCTCGAATTCGACGGTATTGGGCATGCTCGCCGCTACCTTGCCCGCCACGTACTTGACGAGGGGGGCGTACTGGCGGATGAAGGCGTCTCGGACGGCCGGATCCCTCGTATCCTTGTACCGGGACCAGAGCTCTTCTTCGGTCATCCGCGCGAGCGGGTTCTCGGCCATCTTCGCTTACCCTTTCTGGTCTCTTTTGAGGATGGTACGCACCGCCTGGGCGAGCGCCGCTGGATCGAGGGGCTCGGAACGGCCCCCGCCGCCCCCGCCTGAGGAGCCGCCCCTCGAGGAGGGGGCCGGTTCAGCCGCCGGGTGCATCTCGGCGGGGGCGAAGGAATCCGAGAAGCCCTCGAGGTCGGGGAGGACGTCCAGGTCCTCGAAGCTGGCCGAGCCCCTTCCCGAAGCGGGCGGAAGGGCCGCGGCCCCGCCCTCCGCCTCGTCGGGGCCGATGAGGCTGCCGAGCTCCTCGGCGCCCGAAAGCTCGGGCCCGACCTCCTCGAGGGCGGCCAGAGGGGGGGCGGCGGGCGCCTTCCGGCCGGGAGGCGGCTCGGCCGGCGCCGGGGAGAGCTCTTGGAGCGGGGCGGCCTCCTCGAGGCCCTCGCCGGAGGGCCCTTCGCCGGGGAGGACTATGTTCACGGCGCGTCCCCGGCCCTCCTCCTCCTCGAGGGGCCCCATGCCCTCGGTAAGGGCGCCGGGCCCCTCCAGCCCCGGCCCGCCCGCCAGGGCGGGGCCGGCCCCGAGGCCGGGCAGGACGCGTCGCGCCAGGGCCAGGGCGGCGAAGACGAGGCCGCCGAAGAGGGCCCCCCCGAGGATGGCCCTTAGGGCGATGACGCCGAAGCCGATGCCGGCTATCGCCCCGACGAGGGAGGAGAGGAGGGCCGCGGCGGCCGCGGCGACGAGCGATGCGCGCAGGTCAGTTTCCACCGTCCTCAGCTCCCTCCCATGACGCTAAGAGTAGGCCTAAATCCCGACCCGAGTCAAGTTCGGGCTTTTCGCGGCCATCGCCTAGTCCTTCCCGAAGAGCTTCTTGATGAAGCGGCCGATGCCCTTATCGTCGGCGAACTGGGTCTTCTCGATCCTCGTGACGAGGTGGGCGACCGAGATGGCGGCCTTGGACTTGGGGTCCTGGACGATGAAGGGCTTCTGCTTGAGGACGGAGGCCGGCACGATGGGGTCGTCGTAGATGCAGCCGAGGTACTCGACCTTCAGGTTCAGGAACTGCCCCGAGATGCTGATGATGCGCTCCGCGACCCTCCGCCCCTCCGTGACGCTGTGCACCCGGTTGACGACGAGCTTGAGGCCGATGTTCAGGTTGTCGATCTCGGTGGCGATGATCTTGATGATCCCGTAGGCGTCCGTGATGGCGGTCGGCTCGGGCGTGGTCACGATGATGGCGTCGTCTGCGGCCGCCACGAAGCCCAGGACGTTGTTCGAGACCCCCGCGGCCGTGTCGATGATGACGATGTCGGCCTGCGAGAGGGTGTAGAGCTCGCTTATGAAGCTCTGCCGCTCCTCCTCGCTGAGGTTGGCGATCTTGGAGAAGCCCGAGGCGCCCGCCACGATCTGGATGCCGTACTCGGTGTCCAGGATGATCTCCCGCATCGTCCGCTGCTTGCGGATCACGTGGTAGAGGTTGTACTTGGGGATCATGTTGAGCATGACGTTGACGTTGGCGAGCCCGAGGTCGGCGTCCATGACGATGACCCGCTTGCCCATCTTCGCGTAGGCGATGGCGAGGTTGACGGAGACGTTCGTCTTGCCGACGCCGCCCTTGCCCGAGGCCACCGCGATGATCCTCGTCTTCTTGGCCCGCTCGGCGGGCTGGTCGATGGCGCTCTGCCCGAGGACGCCCGGGCCCGGGCGCTCGGCGGCGCCCCTCCCGACCATCATCTCGCGCAGGGCCTGTGCCTGGTCTTCCATGTCTAGCTCCGTTCCGCGCGGACGCGCCTGTCCTCGGGCTGGGGCGAGGCCCCGCCGTAGCGCTCCTCGATCCGGGCCCGGTCGACGCGGAAGCCCTCGAGGCTCATGAGGATGCGCTCGGCCCGCGCGCGCTCGATATCCTGGGGCACGCGCTGCCCGTTGGTAATGTACGAGATCGGCTTGCGGCGCTCCGCCAGGGCCGATACCACGTTGCCGATCCGGTCGGTCTCGTCGAGCTTGGTGATCACGACGGCCTTGTAGTCGAAGGGCTCGAACTGCCGCATGGCCTGGGCCATGTCGCTCGCCTTGGTCGTCGCCGACAGGGCCAGGTGGAGCTCGGCGGCCGGGCCGCAGGCGGCGAGGATGCGCTGCATCTCGGCGAGCTTGACCGCGTCCCGGGGGCTCTTGCCCACCGTGTCGACGAGGATGAGGTCGGCGTCGGAGTGGAAGGCGATGGTCTTGCGGAGGTCCTCGGCGGTCTCTACGCAGGAGACCGGCACGCCCATGATGCCCCCGTAGGTCTCGATCTGCTGCCGGGCGCCGATGCGGTAGTTGTCGATGGTGATCATCCGCACCGACCGCGGCCGCTCGCCGGAGATCCCGACCGAGTAGATCGCCGCGAGCTTGGCTATGGTGGTGGTCTTGCCGACCCCCGTGGGCCCGACGAGGGCCAGGACGCGGGGCCGGGCCGGCTCGGAGCTCTCCCTCCACAGCTGGAGCGAGTCCCCGATCCACTCGAGGACCGAGGACTGGACCTCGTCCTCGTCCTCGAGGGCCTCCAAGGTGAAGTCCCGCCGCAGGCGCGCGACCGCCTCGCGCCGGAAGGGCTCGGAGAAGTCGTTGAGGGCGAGGAGGGCGTCCATGCGGCGGATCGTCGCGTGGTCCTCGGGCTCGGCGGCGGCGCGGGGCATCTCGTCGATGCGCTCCTTGAGGCCGCGGAGCTCGGCGAGGACCGTCTGCAGGGCCTGGTCGGCCTTGGCCTGCGCCATCGCCGCGGCGGCGGCGGCCGCCTGGCCGGCGGCCGGGGCGCCCGCGAGGGCGAGGATCTTCCGCTTCTCCTCCTCGAGGTCGGCGGGGGGCCTGCTCTGGGGCCGGGGCTCGGGCCGGAGGTAGCCCGTCACCTCGACGCCCTCCCGCGCGAAGAGGCCCATGAAGCCCCCGAGGCGGACGGTCCGGTGCGAGAGCACCTGGGCCGACTCGCCGTACTTGGCGCGGACTTTCTCGAGGGCCTCGCGCTGCGAGAGAGCCTGCTCGGTGAAGTATTGCATCGCCTATCCTTCCAGCTTGATTTCGCCCACCGCCTCGACCCGGGCGTCGGCGACTATCTCGGGGACCGAGAGCACGACGAGGTCGGGGATCTCCCGCTCCGTGCTCGCCTTGACGAGGGCGCGGGCGCCCTCCGAGCAGAGGATGACCGGGAGCCAGCCCTTGGCCTGGACCGCCTGGACCGCCCTCGAGAGGGCCTTGATCCACTGCCTCTGCACAGCCGGCTCGAGGGCGGAGACGGCCCCCGCGGGCGTATCGACGCGGGACTCGATGATCTTCTGCTCGAGGGCCGCGTCGATCGTCAGCACGCGGAGGCTCCGGTCGGCGTCGGCGTACTGGAGGCAGATCTGCCTTCCCAGGGCCTGCCGCGCCTTCTCGACGAGGAAGCCGGGGTCCTTGGTCACGCCGGCGTAGTCGGCGAGGGTCTCGAGGATGGCCACGACGTTGCGCACCGAGACCTGCTCTCGCAAGAGGCCCTGGAGGACCTTCTGGATCTCCCCGAGGGAGAGGCGCTTGACCGCGTCCTCCACGACCGCCGGGTAGTCCTTCTTGAGGGCGTCGAGGATGGCCTGGATCTCCTGGCGGCCGAGGATCTCGGCGGCGTGGCGCTTGATGATGTCGGTGAGGTGGGTCGCCACGATGCTCGGCGCGTCGACGACCGTGTAGCCCGCGCGCTCGGCGCGGTCCCGCTGCTCCTCGGCGATCCAGAGGGCGGGCAGGTCGAAGGTGGGATCCCGGGTCTTCTCCCCCGGGATCTCCTCAGAGACGCCGCCGGGGTTGATGGCCAGGTAGTAGCCGAGGCGGATGACGCCCCGGCCCACCTGCACGCCCTTGATCTTGAAGCAGTACTCCGAGGGCTCCAGGCGCATGTTGTCGATGATGCGGATGCGCGGCACCACGAGGCCCATGTCGAGGGCGCTCTCCTTGCGGATGCGCGTTATGCGCTCGAGGAGATCGGCGCCCTTGTCCTTGTCCACGAGGGGTATGAGGCCGTAGCCGAGCTCGAGGCTCATGGGATCGAGGGGCACGACCGGCGAGAGCTCGGCCGGCGCCTCGGCCTTCCGGCCGGCGCCGGCGGCGGCGAGCCGCGCCTTCTCGGCCTCGTCCGCGTGCCTGCGCGTGAGGCGGATCCCGACGAAGGCGAGGAGGGCGGCCATCGGCAGGAGGACGTACCAGGGGAAGCCGGGCAGGATGGAGAGCAAGGAGAGCACCGCGGCGGCGACGATGTAGATCTTGGCGTTCTGCGAGAACTGCCTGGTCACGTCCCGGCCGAAGGTGCCCTCGGAATTCGCGCGGGTGACGATGATGCCGGTCGCCGTCGAGACGAGGAGGGCCGGCAGCTGGGACAGGAGGCCGTCGCCGATGGTGAGGGCGGTATAGGTGGCGATGGCGGTCTGGAAGCCCTCCTTATGGAGGGCCATGCCGATGATGAAGCCGCCGACGAGGTCGATCACCGAGATGAAGATGCCCACCTTGACGTTGCCGGAGATGAACTTCGAGGCGCCGTCCATCTGGCCGTAGAAGTCGACCTCGCGCTGGACCTCGGCCTTGCGCCTGAGCGCCTCCTCCTCGGTGATGGAGCCCGAGTTGTACTCGGCGTCGATGGACATCTGCTTGCCCGGCAGGCCGTCGAGGGTGAAGCGGGCGGCCACCTCGGCGATGCGCGTCGCGCCCTTGGTGATGACGATGGCCTGCACGGCGATGATGATGATGAAGATGATGAAGCCGATGACCAGGCCCTCGGCCCCGCCCGTCCCGACGACGAAGGAGGCGAAGGCGCGGATGAGCTTGCCGTCGAAGGCCGAGCCTTTCGTGAGGATGAGCCTGGTCGAGGATATGTTCAGGGCGAGGCCGAAGACCGTCGTCACGAGGAGCATGGTCGGGAAGATGGAGAACTCGGTCGCCTTCCTCGTGTACAGGACGATGAGGATGATGAGTATGCCCATCGTCAGGTTGAGGGCGAGGAGCACGTCCAGGAGGACCGCGGGCACCGGGACGATGATCATGAGGACCACGGCGATCGTCGCCACGGCGACCGCGAGGTCCGAGGGGTTGGACAGGAGGCTGTCCCGAACGAGGCGCTGGGTGTCCGCCATCTATCGCCTTCCTCCGCGCGTCATAGTCCGGCTCCCGCCGCCGCCGGCTCGGCGCCCGCGGCGCCCTCGCCCGCGAAGGGGCCACCTTGGGCCGAGCCTCCCGCGGCGGCGCTGTACACGTGGGCGAGGACGGCGGCTATGGCCTGGTAGTACTTCTCGGGAATAGCGTCGCCGATCTCGACCTCGGCGTAGAGGGCCCGCGCCAGGGGCCGGTTCTCCACCAGGGGGACGCCGTTCTCCTCGGCGATCCGCCTGATGCGGAGAGCGACCTCGTCCTGGCCCTTGGCCGTGACCAGGGGCGCGGCCATGCGCTCGCGGTCCCACTCGAGGGCGACGGCGAAGTGGGTCGGGTTCGTGATGACCACGTCGGCCTTGGGCACGTTGGCCGCCATGTTGCGGGCGAGGAGCTCCCGCATGCGCTCGCGCAGGCGGCTCTTGACCAGGGGGTCGCCCTCCTGCATCTTGCGCTCCTCCTTGACCTCCTCCTTGGACATCTTCATGGTCTCCATGAACTGCCGGCGCTGGAAGAGGTAGTCGGGGATCGCCAGGGCGAGGAGGGCCACGGCGACCTCGACGACGAGGCGCAACGCGAGGGAGCCCACCAGGGCGACCGACTCCCAGAAGGAGGCGGCGAAGGAGGTTATGAGCTTGGACATCTCGCCCTTGATCGTGATATAGGCGATGAAGCCGATGATGGCGACCTTGATGAGGGCCTTGGCCAGGTTGAAGAGGGCCTCGGTCGAGAACATGGTCCTTTTAAGGTACTGTCCGAAGCGCGGCACGATGCGCGAGAAGTCGGGGGTGATCGGCTTGACCGTGAAGAGGAAGCCGACCTGGAGGAGGTTGGAGCCGAGGGCGGCGACGAGGGCGACCAGGGCGATGGGCAGGGCCAGCTTGGCGAAGTAGGAGAAGAAGGCCGCCGCGAGGGGGCCGGCCTCGGTGGCCACGTCGACCTGGCCTACCTGCGAGAAGTAGAAGCGCAGCATCTCGGCGAGGGTCCTTCCGTAGTATGGCGCGAGGAGGAGGAGGGCCACGGCCGGGAGGAGGAGGCCCATGGCCCCGATGAGCTCCTGGCTCTTGGCTACCTTGCCTTCCTCTCGGGCCTTGCGGAGCTTGTACTCGGAAGGCTCCTCGGTCCGCCCCTCGTCCTCGGCCGCGAACCACTGTAGGTGAATGAAGGATGGGCTAGGCGGCTGCATGGGTTCATCAAGGAAGTGAACCACAGAGGCACAGAGGCACAGAGAAGAGGAAGAGAAGGAGGAATTGCAACGAATCGGGGATAGAACATCGCATCGATCCTCGATCTTCGCCATCAGCCGGTATCCTTCCTTCTCTATCTTCTCATTCTTCCCTCTGTGTCTCTGTGCCTCTGTGGTCGGATTTTCCTTCCGTGCGCAGTATCTCATAACGCGCCCCCCACGAGGATGCCGAGGTCGTTGAAGCCGGCCTCGACGAGGCGCGAGAAGGCCTCCATCATGAAGGGCAGGGCGACCACGAGGAGGACGTAGGTCACGGTCAGCGTGATCGGGAAGCCCTCGGTCAGGAGGTTCATCTGCGGCGCCGCCTTGGAAAGCAGGCCCAGCGCGATGGTGAGCACGAAGAGGGTGCCGAGCACGGGCATCGCGAGGATGAGGGATTGCTGGAAGAGGGCCCCGGTCGAGCGCAGGAGGAAGCTCACGAGGTCGTTCCGCCGCGGCACCAGGTCGATGGCGCGCATGGCGCGGAAGGAGCCCTGGACGCCGACGACGAAGAGCTTCTGGAAGCCCTGGGTCGACACGAAGATGAACATGGCGATCAGGTTGAGGAACTGGCCCATGAGGGGGTTCTCCGTCTCGGCCAGGGGGTCGTAGGTCTCCGAGGCGCCGAAGCCGATCTGCACCGAGAAGAACTGCCCCGCGGTGACGAAGGCCGAGTAGAGGACCGAGAGGAAGAAGCCCATGATCAGGCCTATGGCCGCCTCTCCCGCGAGGAGGAGGCCGTAGGCGGCCCCGTCGGCGGGGAGGGCGTAGCCCGCGGCCTTGACCGAGGGGAAGACGGCCGAGGCCGCGAAGCCGGCCAGCCCGATCTTGGCCACCTGGGGCACGCTCGAGCCCGAGAGGAGGGGAGCCACCTCGATCATCGCGAGGCAGCGGGCGGCGATGAGGAGGAAGAGGTTCCAGTCTCCGAAGGGCCAGGGGTTCACGGCTCGCTACCTCGCCATCTGCGGGATCATGGCGAAGAGATCCCTCGTGTACTGCTCGAGGCTGCCGAACATCCATCCCCCCAGGAGGGCGAGGACGAGCATGATGGCGGCTATCTTGGGCACGAAGGTCAGGGTCTGCTCCTGGATCGAGGTCGTCGCCTGGAGTATGGACACGACGAGGCCGACGACCATGGCCACGAGGAGGACGGGCGAGGCCAGGACGAGGATCTCCAGGATGCCGCCGCGGAGGAGGGAGACCGCGTCGCCGACGCTCATGCTCCGCCCCCGCTCACAGGAAGGACCTCACGAGCTGCTGGGTCAGGAGGCCCCAGCCGTCGACGAGGACGAAGAGGACGAGCTTGAAGGGCATGGAGATCATGACCGGCGGGAGCATGATCATGCCCATGGACATGAGGATGGAGGCCACCACCATGTCGATGATGATGAAGGGTATGTACAGGAGGATGCCTATCTTGAAGGCCACCGTCAGCTCGTTGAGGATGAAGGAGGGCACGAGGACGTAGGTGGGCACGTCGGCCAGGGTCGCGGGCTTGGGCAGGCCCCGCATGGACATGAAGAGCCTGATGTTCTCGGGATTGGCCTGTAGCTGCTTGTACATGAACAGGCGCAGGGGCCGCTCGGCCGCCCGGTAGGCCTCCTCGACGCCGATCGTCCCATCGGACATGGGCTTGATGGAATCGGCGTACATGGTCTGGAAGGTCGGCCACATGATGAAGACCGTGAGGAAGAGGGAGATGCCCATGAGGACCTGGTTGGGCGGGACCTGCTGGAGCGACAGGGCCCGCTTCACGAAGTCGAGGACGATGGAGACGCGCAGGAAGCTCGTCAGGAGTATGAGGAGGCTCGGCGCGAGGGAGATGGCGGTGAGGAGGAGGAGGACCTGCATCGAGAAGGCGACTTCCCGGCCCGTCTGGGGATTGCGGACGCGCAGGTCGACCAGGGGGACGAGGGGCACGGGCGTCAGGGTCGCGCTCTGGTTCGAGCGCACTGCCGGACGGCCCTGGGCCGGGGCGGGCGCCTGCGCGGCCTGGGCCGAGAGGGCGGCCGCGCCGAGGAGGAGGGCCAGGAGGATCGATAGCCGCCTCATAGCCGGTCCTGGAATTTGCGGAGCCGCTCCCGCTGCCCCGCGAGGAAATCGCCCCGGGCGCCGGGCCCGGCCTCCGGGCCGCGGCCCTCCCCTCGCCTGCCCTTGCCCCCGAGCATGGAGCCCAGGAGCTCGGCGAAGGCGGGCCGGCCCGCCTGGGGGCCCTGCGAGGCCCGCAGGGCGAGGGCGTCCAGGTATTCCCTGTCCTCGACCTCCGCGATGAGCGAAACCGAGCCCTCGGCCGAGCCCAGGAGGTAGGCCTTGGAGCCCAGGGAGACGACATGGAGGGACCTGCCCGCGCCGAGGGCCGCGGAGGCGAGTACCTTGATGGAGGACTCGCCGCCCGCGGGGGCCCGGCCCAGGCGCCTCAGGAAGCGCACGACCAAGTAGATCGCGCAGAGGACGAGCGCGAGGACGAAAACCATGCGGAGGAAATAGGTGAGTGTGGCGGAACCCGGGGCGGACGAGGCTCCGGGAATCGTGGCGGGGCGGTCCTCGAAAGCGAGCGCGGTCTCGTCCACTGCTTGGGCCGTCCCCACGGCTTCGGCGGTGGCTCCCCGCGCTGCGTTCGGCACGCTTTGCGCGAAGGCGACCGCGCCGCCTGCGAGCGCCGCGAGCGCGCACAGGACGAGCGCTATACGTTTCAAAAGACCCCTCCCAATCGCACTGACATTCTAGTGCAACGGGAGGAGGAAAGCAAGCGTTATTTCGTAAGCGGGTAAAATTTTAAGCGAAAATCAGCCCATGTCGGCCATGCGCTCCATCGGAGAGACGATCTCGGTGACGCGCACGCCGAAATTCTCGTCGATGACGACGACCTCGCCCTTGGCGATGAGCTTATGGTTCACGAGTATGTCGACGGCCTCTCCGGCGAGCTTGTCGAGGGCGATGATCGTGCCCTCGCCCATGCCGAGGATCTCCTTGATGAGCTTCCTCGTGCGGCCGAGCTCGACCGTCATCTCCATGTAGACGTCCATGATCAGGCCGATGTTCCCCGACTCGGGGCTGGCCTGCTGCATCTGGAGGTTCGCGAACTGGACCGGCTGGACGTTGGGGGGATTCATGCCCCCGAAGCTCGGGCCGCCCATCATGCCTCCGGGGAAGCCCATGCCCCCCATGCCTCCCATCTGGGCCCCGGCCATGCCGCCGAAGCCCTGCATGCCGCCCATCTGCGCGGCCCCGAAGGCTTGGCCGCCCATCCCGCCGCCCATCGAGGCCTGGGACGCGGGGAGGCCGCCGCCCATCGAGGCCAGGACGTCGCGGACGAAGGACAGGGCGAAGACCTCGACGAGGCGCTGGGGCGCCTCCTCGCCGATCTGCATCTGGTAGGTGGCGCGGATGAAGTCGCCCGAGGGCAGGCGGGCCATGGCCTTGGGGCCGAAGGCGCCCTCGGCCACGCCGGCCTGGATGTTGCGGTTCCCCGTCTTCTCGGATATGAGGGTGATCTCCGTGCCGGTGAGGGTGGAGACGCACTCCTGCACGGCGGAGGTAGCCATCTCGTCGAGCTCGGCGAGGCTGTCGTCCTTGTTGGCGAGGGAGGCGATCCTGAGGGCGGCGTCCTTGGCCAGGATGAAGGCGTGGTCGCCGGGGAGGGAGCCCTCGAAGGTGACGCCGATGGCGAGGACCTCCTCGGGGAGGTCCCGGAGCAGGCCGTCCCGGTTGGCGCCCTCCACGACGGGGCTCCCGAGGGTGACGGGGAGGCCGGTGATCATGGAGAGGTTCTGGGACTGGGTCCCTATGGCGGAATCGAGGATGGCCTTGAAGGCCTGGGCGACCTGGGGCGGGACCGAGGAACCGGAGCGGGCGGCCGCCTGGGGGGCTGCGGCGGGGCCGGCGCCCCCGGGGGCCGGGCCGCCGTCGAGGCCGGCGAGGAGGGAGTCTATCTCTTCCTGCGAGAGGGCGCCGTCACTCATAGTTCTCTTCTCCTTCTGACGCTAGTTCTTCGAATTCTTCCTGGCCCACGTCCTCGAGCTTCTTGACGATCTGCACGGCCATCTTCTTGCCGATCACGCCCGGCCTGCAGAGGAATTTCTTCTTGTTGCCCACGTTGAGCGTCATCGGGTCGTCCACCCGCACCGAGTAGAGCCGGACGACGTCGCCGACGCGGAGGGCGAGGACGTCGCGGACGGAGACGTCGATCTTGCCGACCTCGGCGATGACCGGGATCTCGACCGAGGAGAGCTTCTCCTTGAGGATGTTGAGGTTCTCGGTCGTGGCGCCGCGCCGCACCGAGCTGTACCAGTACTGGGCCGACAGCTTGGAGACGATGGGCTCGATCGTAAGGTAGGGGATGCAGAGGTTCATCATCCCCTCGACCTCGCCGATCTTGGTCTCCAGGGTGACGAGGACGACCATCTCCGTGGGGGGGACGATCTGGGCGAACTGGGGGTTGGTCTCGATCTGCGAGAGCCGGGGCCTTAAGTCGATGACCTGGGTCCAGGCCTCGCGCATGTTGCCGAGGATGCGGACGATGATGCCCTCCATGACGGAGTGCTCGATGTCCGTGAGCTCGCGGTTGAGCTTGGCGCCCTCTCCCGAGCCGCCGAAGAGGCGGTCGATGATGGTGAAGGTGACCGAGGGGTCGATCTCGAGGATGGCCTGGCCCTTCAGGGGGTCCATGCTGACGACGGCCAGGGTGGTCGGGGTCGGGATGGAGCGGATGAACTCCTCGTAGGTGAGCTGGTCTACCGAGGCGACGTGGACGTGCACGAGGGCGCGCATCGAGGCCGAGAGGCTCGTCGTGGTGAGGCGGGCGAAGGTCTCGTGCATGATCTGGACGGTGCGGATCTGCTCCTTGGAGAATTTGTCCGGCCGCTTGAAGTCGTAGATCTTGATCTTGCGGGTGTCGGCGGCCGGCTTGATGGTCTCGAGCTCGGTCTCGCCCGCGTTGATCGCCGTGAGGAGCTGGTCTATCTCATCCTGCGACAGGACTTCGGTCATTCGGCCTCCCCGCCGGCTTACATGGCCACGACGTCGAATTTCTCGAAGAGCACTTCCTTGAGGCTCGGCTTCGAGAGGATATGGTTGATCTTCTCCTTGATCTCCGCCTTTATCGTCTCTTCCTTGTCGGGGCTCAGGTCGCGGGCGTACTTGTTCGAGAAGTAGGAGCGGAGGAAGTCCCGGAGCTGGGGAAGGCGCTGGGTGACCTGGTTCGGCGCCTCCTTGTCCGACATCTCGAAGCCCAGGTTGAGCTTCACGACGAGGGAGGAAGGCTCCTTATCGAGGGTCCTCGCGCGGATCTCGCCGATGGTGGTGACGTACTGGTAGACGGGGGTGGCCGGCTGGTAGCTCTCGGAGACGACCATGGCCTGGGGCGCCTTGCCCTGCTTGTTGATGAAGCCGACGGTGATGACGACCACGGTCACGATGAAGATGACGGCGCCGAGGCCGATGCCGGCGAACATCAGTATCCGGGCGATACCCGGGCCGGCTCCCTTGGCCTTGGCGGGGCGGGCGGCCTCGGCCTCGCCCTCGGTGAAGGTCATATCCTGATCGTCGACATTGTCCGACATGCGTATCCTCCCGCTCCCTTTATTATCGGTACGCCTTTATGGAGGATTAGTATACACGATGGGAACGGGGAAGAAAAGCGCGCTTCGCGCCTAGAGATGGGCCTGGTCGAGGACGATTATGTCCACCCGGCGGTTGTAGGCCCTCCCCTCCTCCGTGGCGTTGGAGGCGATCGGGACCGTGTCCGAGAAGCCCGCCACCTGGAAGCGCCGCTCGTCGACGCCGAAGTCCGAGAGATAGTGGAGGGTATTGATGGCCCGGGCAGCGGAGAGCTCCCAGTTCGAGGGCCATCGCCCCCGCGGATCCACCGGGGCGGAGTCCGTGTGCCCCTCGATGCGGAACTTCCGATCGCCCAGGGCCTCGGACTTGAGGAGCTCCGAGAGCTTGACCAGGAGGTCGCGCGTCTCCTCGATATTGACGTCCGCGCTGGCCGGCCGGAAGAAGGCGTCGGAGGCGAGGGTGATGACCACGCCCCGCTCCGAGGAGGAGATGCGGACCTTGTTGGACTTGATCTCCGGCTGGAATAGGGAGGTGGCACGCTTCATGGCCGTGCCGAGGTACTTTCCCTTGTCGAGGGAGGGCAGGGTGGCGACCGTATTGCCGAGCTCGGCAAGCTTGCCCTGGGCGAGGGTGCTGCCCCCCGTGGAGGCCCCGATGCCGATGTTGTTGAGGCTCGAGATGAGCTCCTGGGCGGCGGTCGAGGTCTGCTCGGTCGTGTCGAAGAGGGCGACGAAGAAGCACAGAAGGAGGGTGACCATATCGCTGTAGGTCACGATCCACTCCCCCGTGCCCCCGCCCACCTCCTGGCGTTTCTTCTTAGCCATGGTCTATGCCCCCTAGTCCGTCTTGGCCTTGTCGAGCATGGCCTGCTTCGTCTTGGGCGGGAGGTAGCTGGCGAGCTTGACCAGGAGGATTCGGGGATTGTCGCCGGCCTGGATGGAGAGGACGCCCTCGATGATCATCTCCTTGACCGTGGTCTCCTCCCCGTCGTCGATGGCGAGCTTGCCCATCATGGGCGTGAGGATGAAGTTGGCCATGATGGCGCCGTAGAAGGTGGTGATCAGGGCGACGGCCATGTTCGGGCCGATGCGGCTTTTGTCCTCGAGGTTCTTCATCATGGCGATGAGGCCGAGGACGGTGCCGAGCATGCCGAAGCCGGGGGCGAGCTTGGACCAGGCGTCGAGGAGCTTGAGTTTGGAGGCGTGGCGTCCGTTCATCTGGCTGAGCTCGGTCTCCATGAGCCCGCGGATGATCTCGGCGTCGGTGCCGTCGACCACGAGGCGCAGTCCCTGCTGCATGAACTTGTCGTCGAGGTCCTGGATGACCTCCTCGAGGGAGAGGATGCCCTCGCGCCTCGCCTTCTCCGAGAACTCGTAGAGCTTGTCGATGAGTTGCTCCGCCCCGAAGTCGTAGACCTTGAAGACCCGTCCCATGGCGTTGAAGACCGAGAGGCAATCCTTCAGGCCGTACTGGAGCATGAGTGCGAAGAAGGAGCCCATGCAGGTCATGAAGAAGGAGGGCAGGTCCATGTAGGTCCCGATCGTGCCGCCCGAGGTGAAGATCGAGAGGATGATCATCGCCGTCCCGCCGATGAGGCCGATCAGGCTGCCAAGGTTCATTCCTTACTCCTCGTTCTTGAAGGCGCCTATCTCGCGGCGATAGGCGACGATGCGTTCCAGGAGGGTCTCCACCTTCTCGAGGACGACGACGCGCTTGCCGGAGAGCATGGTTATGGTCGTGTCCGGCGTCTTCTCGACGTACTCGATCTGGTGCGGGTTGAGCCAGAAGGTCTTTCCGGAAAGCTGGGTCAGTTCGATCATGCCGCCTCTCCCGCCTTTCCCCATGGTAGGGGAGCCTGGGCCCGCCACGCAAGGGAGTCGCCCCCGCTTTAGTAGGGGGGGAGGAGCAGGGGCCCGCGCGCGCGGCGCGGCATCGCCCCTCCTCCTCCCCCCGGCTTATTACATCTTTTTCACCGCGTCAGGGCCTCGGGCTCAGCCTAAGGCCTAGCGCTTCAGGGTGAGGAGCTCCTGGAGCATCTGGTCGCTCGTCTGGATCGTCTTCGAGCTGGCCTGGAAGCCGCGCTGGGTGACGATCATGTCGGTGAACTGCTCCGCCAGGTCGACGTTGGCCATCTCCAGGGTGCCCGCGATGATCTTGCCCTTGCCGGCGATCCCCGAGGGGCCTATGTTGGCCATGCCGGAGTTGTTGGACTGGACGAAGTTCGTCTCGCCCACCTTCTCGAGGCCGCTCGGGTTCGTGAAGCTCGCGAGGGCCATCTGGCCGATGGTCCGGTTGGAGCCGTTGGAGTAGACGGCGGTGATCTGCCCGGCCTGGTCGATCTTGAAGGTGTCCAGGTAGCCCATCGTGTAGCCGTCCTGCTGGAAGACCTTGGTAGAGGAGCGCTCGGCCATCTGCGTGACCGTGCCCGTCGCGGAGCCGACGGTGCCGAGGGCGAGGCGGAAGGACTGCCTGGTGGGGCCGCCGCCAGCCTCGGGGGTGGCTCCCTGGACGTCGAAGGAGACGCCGATGTCGAGGGACCCGGTCTCGGCGGAGAGGTTGCCCTGGCCGTCGGCGACGCGGCGCAGGAGGCCGCGGTTGTCGAATTCCACGGCGAAGGTGTTGCCGTTCCCGGCCGGCTGCTCGGCGCCGAGGGCCACCGCCGTGTTGGTCGGCTGGGCGGCCTCGGGGTCGATGGTCACCGTGGCCTGCCAGCGGTTCGGCTGCCCTACGGCCTTGCGGAACTCGGTGCGGATCAGGTGCTCCTGCCCGAAGGAGTCGTAGATCTTCTCCTCGACGCGCCAGGTGCCGTTCTCGACCGTGTCGGCGGCGGCGCCCTCGGGGATCTCCACGGTCCGCTTGTCGAGGTTGCAGGCGAGGTCGACGCGGCTCGTCGCCCTGGCGGGGTCCTTGGAGCCCACGGGGATGACGAGGTCCTCGAGCTGGCCCGAGGTGGAGAGGATCTCCTGGCCGTTGACGATCTTCGCGAGCCAGCCCTGGACGCGGTAGCCCGTGCCCGGGTTGACCAGCCGGCCGTCGCGGTCGAGGCTGAAGGCCCCGGCGCGGGTGTAGAGGGAGGACTCGCCCTTCTTCATCACGAAGAAGCCGTTGCCCTGGAGGGCGAGGTCGGTCATCACGCCCGTGGTCTGCAGGGAGCCCTGGGTGTGGATCGTGTCGACCGAGGCGATCGACATGCCCAGGCCTATTTCCTTCGGGTTCACGCCGCCCACCTCGCCGTTCGGTCGCGAGGCTCCGGACATCTGCTGGTACAGGAGGTCCTGGAAGCTGACGCGGCCCTTCTTGAAGCCGGTCGTGTTGACGTTGGCGATGTTGTTGCCGAGGACGTCCATCCGGACCTGGTGGTTCTGGAGGCCGGCGACGCCGGAGTACAACGAACGCATCATGCCGCTAACCCTCCTACTCTATGACGGACTCGACCTGGGAGACGTCGAAGAAGCGGCCGCCCACCCCGACTAGGGGGACGTCGCCGCGGACGACCTTCTCCACGAGCCCGGTGACGAGCTTGTCCCCGTCGCGTATCTCTACGTTCTTGCCCAGGAAGCCGGCCGCCTCGCTCGAGGCGAGGAGGCCCGAGAGCCGGGCGAAGCCCGCGCTCATGTTGGTCATCTGCTCGAGCGAGGAGAACTGCGCCATCTGCGCGATGAACTCCT
>JAKLFE010000050.1 GCA_022711355.1 Spirochaetota bacterium
GGGTTGCGGATGTCGTGGAGGATGAGGGAGGAGAACTTGCCCAGGGTCGAGAGCCGCTCGCCGCGGAGCCGCTCGGCCTGGGCCTTCTCGAGCTGGGCGTAGGCCTTCTCGAGCTGGGCGTTCCGCTTGCGGAGGTCCTCGACGAAGGCCTCGTTGGAGCTGCGGACCATGTAGGAGATGGCGGTCATGACCGAGAGGGCTATGGAGGAGCGCTCGCGTATGAGCCGGCGGAAGTCGTCGCGGTAGAGGTACAAAAGCCGCGCCCGCCCGCGCGCGACGACCGTGGCGCTCCGCGGCAGCTCGTCGATGAGGGCCATCTCGCCGAAGAAATGCCCCGGGCCGTGGACGGCGAGGAGGTCGGGCTTCTCGTCGCGGTAGTTCTTCCAGACCTCGACCTGGCCCTCGATGACGATGTAGAAGCGGTCCGCGGTCGAGCCCTCGAGGAAGATGACCTCGCCGGCCTCGCGGCCCTCCTCGGCGCAGGCCGAGGCTACGAGCCGTATCTCGCCGTCGTCGAGGCCCTTGAAGAAGTAGGCTTCGCGCAGGAAGGGGAACCAGTCCGATTCGCTCATGATCCTCGCTCGTCGCAGCGCAATGAAAGGGCCGTCCCCGGGGGGACGGCCCTCTGTCGATCGCGGCTGCCCCGGCTCACCAGGAGTCGGGCATGTCGTCCGCGTCGCGGTTGTCCTCGGCGAAGAGGTCGGTGACCGCGCGCAGGTCGTCGAAGTAGACGTAGTAGGTGCCGAAGGCCTCCATGGGATCGCATTCGATCTTGAAGCCCACGACCTTGATGCCCATGCGGGAGTTGTAGTGGAAGTTGCGCTGGATGATGCCGGTCCGGCCGTCGGGGTTCTGCGGCGGCACGGCTACGGAGAGCTTCTTCCAGCCCTGGAAGTTGAGCTTGCCCATGGACAGCTCGTAGCGCTCGCCGAAGAAGTCCTGGAGGAGGACCTTCAGCTCGTGGTTGTAGTTGCGGCCGACGACCCAGACGGTGATCGTCTTCGCGATGCCCTCGATGGGGACGGGCCGCTTGGCGAGCACGAAGATCTCGTTGTTGCCGCGCATGTAGAAGTCGGTCCGGACGCCGAAGACGAACTTGTCGCCCGTCTGGGGGTCGATGCCGACGTAGCGCTCGTCGGCGATGGGCTCGTCCTTCTTGGCGGCGGGGCCGCCCTCGAAGTTACGGCCCTGGATGTAGCCCTGGTCGGCGGAGATGCCCGCCTCCCAGAACCCGGCGGTCTCGAACTTGTCGATGGAGACTTCCTTGAGCTTCTGCTGGGCGGTCTCGACGCCCATCCTGTTCGGATCGGGCGCGCCGAGCTCGCCGGCGGGCTTGGCGGGTTCCTGGGCGAAGGCCGCGACGGAGATGCAGGCGAGGACTAGGGCTGCGATGATGGCTTTCTTCATGGCCGGTCTCCCTTATTTCCCGTTCCCGGCGGCGCCCCAGGCGTCCTTGACGACCTCGGGGCGGCTCAGGGTGTCGCCGTCGAAGAGGGTCTCGAAGGTATCCGTGAGCACCTTGATGTTGTTGAAGTAGAACTTGACGGCCTTATCCATATCGGTGGCCTTGGGGTCGTTCACGAGGGCCGTCACGATCTCGGTGGGCCGGGTCCAGAGCCGGAACTTCACGAGGCTCATGGACTCGCGGCGGGGGAGGTACTTCTTGGACTGGGGGATGTTGTCGGGGATGTTCACCCGCATGTTCTTCCAGCCCACGAAGTTGAGGTTCCCCATCGGGACGGTGTGGACTATGCCCTTGAAATCCCGGACGAAGGCCTCGAGGTAGTAGTCGTAGTTGCCGGACCAGACCCACATGTCGAGCATCTTGACGCGGCCGGGGAGGGGGAGCTCCTGGGGTTCGGCCTTGGTCCCGGGGAAGATGTCGACCCAGTTGTACTCCTTGCGGTCGTAGAGCATCGCCACGCCGAGGGACCTGATGTTCGGGTTCTCGGGATTGGAGCCGTAGACGGCGACGGGCCAGGCCTTGATCTCGGTCTTGACCGGGAAGCCCTTCGAGGAGAACTTGCTCCCGAGGACGTCCCAGGCGCCGAAGAGCTCCTTGCCGGCGAAATCCTTCTCGGCGCTCAGGGCGACCGTCTTGGACTCGAGGTTGATGGTCAGTTCGTCGGCGAAGAGGTATCCCGTACCGCTTAGGCATAATAGGGCGAGGCTAAGGAGAACTGCCCGGACGATGCGCTGTTTCATCCTTGAAACTCCTTTATCTGTGCCGCCGGCCGAAACCGGCGGCTATCTGGATTATATTTTCGGCATAGAGCTTTGTCAAATGATATACCAAGCGCCGGGAAGCGGCCTCGGAGGGCGGTTCAGGACCCGCCGAGGCCGCGCAGGAAGGGGCTGAAAGCCCTCGCCTCGGGGTTCCTCGCCCCCGCGGCGGCCTCGATCCGGGAGCCGATATCCTCCTTCCTCGGCCCATTCCCAGCGCCCGGGAGGGCGGACCAGAGGGATGCGGCGATGCCCCGGTCGTCTGGACGGAGCCGGAAGGCCAAGCCGGGCCTATCCTCGGGACCCGGATCGTCGGCTCCCAGGGCGAGGCCCGGCCGGGCTGCGGCGCGTATCGCGGCGCTCCTGCCCTCGCCGAGGGCCACGAAGAGGAAGCGGATATCCGCCTCGAGGAGCTCGCGGACCGCCGCCTCGGCCTCGGAATCGGCCTCCTCGGAGGGGGGGAGTTCCCGGACGAGGGGCCGCAAGCCGCCCGAGGCCCCCTCGAAGGCCGAGGCGAAGGCCTCGAGGGCGGCGCGGGGCCTCGAGGGCGCCTCGCGGAAGAGGATAGCTCCGGAAGGCGCTCCGCCCCGGGACCCCAGGGAGGCTATATAGGCGCCGGCGGCCGCCCCGGCCGCGGCGTAGGCGGGCCGGGGATCGCTCGCCGCCCTCGCGAAGGAAGGGCCCCTGCCCGACGGCGAAGCCTGCCCGAGCTCCGGGCCTGCCGCCCCCCCCCGCCATTCGGGGGCGAGGAGGAGGAGCTCCCCGATGGAGCTCTCCTCGGTCCCGGGCAGCCTCCAGGGCCCGGGAAGGGCCGCGGCGAGGAGGGGGCTGGCGACCAGGGCGACCGGCTTCCCGCCATCCGCCCGCAGCGAGTCGAGGGCCTCGAGGGCCGCGCCGGGGCTTTCGGAGAGCTTGAGCCTCAGCGTCTCGACGCGATAGCCGGAAAAGGGGCCCGGCCCCGCCTCGAGCTCCCTCGCGAGATCGGGCCGCGCGGCGGCGAAGGCCTCGTCGAGGTAGACGAGGATCGTGCCCCGGGAGCCGCAGGAGGAGAGGAGGAGGGCGAGGGCCGGGAGGAGGGCTAGGCGCGCGTTCCTGGGTGGAGGGGGCACGGGCCCATGGTACCGGAGCCGGGCGGCTAGGGCAACGGGCCGGGCCCCGCCCTTGACTCTCGCGCCGCGGCCTCCATAAGATTGCTATGCGTAGAACGCTTCGATACAAGGAGTCGCGCATGACCAGTTATAAGGAGCTCGGGCTCGTCAACACCGTCGAGCTGTTCAAGAAGGCGGTCAAGGGCGGGTACGCCATACCCGCGTACAATTTCAACAACATGGAGCAGCTCCAGGCCATCGTCCAGGCCTGCGTCGAGACCAAGAGCCCGGTCATCCTCCAGGTCTCCGCCGGGGCGCGCAAGTACGCCAACCAGACCATGCTCCAGTACCTGGCCAAGGGGGCCGTCGAGTACGCCAAGGAGCTCGGCTGCAACATCCCCATCGTCCTCCACCTCGACCACGGCGACAGCTTCGAGCTCTGCAAGAGCTGCATCGAGTCGGGCTTCTCCTCGGTCATGATCGACGGCTCCCACCTCCCCTACGAGGAGAACGTGGCCCTGACCAAGAAGGTGGTCGACTTCGCCCACGCCCAGAAAGACTACGTCTCCGTCGAGGGCGAGCTCGGCGTCCTGGCCGGCGTCGAGGACGAGGTCTCGGCCGAGCACTCGAACTACACCCAGCCCGAGGAGGTCCAGGACTTCGTCAAGAAGACCGGCGTCGACTCCCTGGCCATCTCCATCGGCACGAGCCACGGCCGCGCCAAGTTCAAGCCCTCCCAGTGCACCAAGACGGCGGACGGCATCCTCATCCCGCCGCCCCTGCGCTTCGACATCCTCGAGGAGATCGAGAAGAAGCTCCCCGGCTTCCCCATCGTCCTCCACGGCTCCTCCTCCGTGCCCATCGAGTACGTGAAGATCATCGAGAAGTACGGCGGCAAGCTCTCCGACTCCGTCGGCATCCCCGAGGAGCAGCTGCGCAAGGCCGCGAAGAGCGCCGTCTGCAAGATCAACATCGACTCCGACGGCCGCCTGGCCATGACCGCCATGATCCGCAAGGTCTTCTCCGAGAAGCCGGACGAGTTCGATCCCCGCAAGTACCTCGGCCCGGCCCGCGACGAGCTGAAGAAGCTCTACGCCCACAAGAACCAGGAAGTCCTGGGTTCCGCCGGCAAGGCTTGAGGCCGCGCCGGGCGGGGCGCCCCGCTCGGGCATAGATGGAAAGAGGCCGTCCGGGCTTGCCGGGCGGCCTCTTTTCTCGTTCCTCGGCCTATTCGCTCGGCGGCGGGGGCCTTCGGAGGAGCTCGGGGCCCGCGGAGCGCCAGCCAAGGAAGATCGTCGCCCCGGCGGCGAGCCAGGCGAGGGGCCAGAAGCGCCTGAGGAAGAGGAAGGGAATGCAGGAAAGGGCGAGGCTGGCGGCGAGGGACGCCGCGGCGAGGAGGGCGAGGGAGCTGCCGGAGCTCCCCCAGAAGGCGAAGGCGAGGCGGGGCATGGCGAGGACCATGGCCGCGAGGAGGAGGGGGAGGACGAGGGCCTTGTAGGGATCGGGGCTGCCCCAGACCCGGAACAGCTCCACCAGCCCGACCGGCGCGAGGGCGCCCGCGTAGAAGGCCGTTAGGCGGCGATGGGCGGCTCCGGCGGGGAGGCGCTCCCCGTAGCGGTAGAAGACCGCGTAGAGGAGGCCGGGGAGGAAGGCGTAGGGGAGGATGCGGTCGGCCCACTCGTGGAAGGCGGACCAGATCCTGCCCGGGGCCTCGGGGACCAGGGATCCCAGGATCCTCGCCGCGAGGAGGAGGGGTAGGGAGGCGAGGAGGCCGCGGAACAGGGCCCGCTTCGTCGTCGCCACCTCGTCCCGCGGATACAGGCCCTGCTCGAGGAGGGCGAAGCCGAGGGGGAGGGCCAGGACGAGGAAGAAGTACATGCCGCGAGGCTAGCACGGCCCTCCGCCGCCGTTCAAGGCCGGCGGGGCTGATGGGGCTAGATGCCGAGGAGGTCCAGGTGGTCCTGGGCCCAGGAAGAGCGCTTGCGCGCCTGCTCGGCCAGGCCGGCCAGGCGCTCGGCGAGCTCCGCGGAGGAGGGGAGGAGGGCCCCCGAAAGGGCGGTCAAGAGCTCGTAATCGTCGGACTCCTGGTCCCGCATCCTCGACAGGAGGCTGGAGGCGTCCCCCGCCGCGGGAGCCTCGGGGCCCGCGGGGGCGGACTCGAGCTCGATGGGCCCGGCTCCCGGATCCTGCAGGCGGGCCAGGGCCGCGAGCTCCTTGCCCAGCTCGCGGCGCTGGTCGGCCATGGAGAGGGCCAGGCTCGTCACCGGCCGCGAGAGGAGGCTCTTGGCGCCCTCTTTGTAGAGCGCTATCAGGGCCGTGTTCCTGGCGAGGAGGGCATCGATAGCCGCCTTGTAGGATATTTGGACCATGCTACAAGTGTAGCTCGGCGAGGGCCCCTGTAAAGGGTCCCTTTCCGCGATCCCATGGCGAGCTTCCCTAGGACTTTACTCGCCTTCCCCGGCCGTGGTAGAGTAGGCGCCGCAGCTCCGCGCGAGCGGGCTGGGCTTCGCCTTCCGGGGGAGCCATGCTGAAGGAGGTCAGTTGGCAGACAAAGACCTGCGGATCAACGAACAGATCCGCGTCCGCGAGGTACGGCTCATCGACGATAAGGGCGAGCAGAAAGGCATCGTGCCGACGCTCGAGGCCATCAAGCAGGCCCGGGAGCTCGGACTCGACCTTGTCGAGGTGGCGCCCCAGTCCATACCGCCGGTATGCAAATTCCTCAATTACGGAAAGTTCAAGTTCGAGCAGGAAAAGAAGATCAAGGAATCGAGGAAGAAGATCCGCGTGGGCGAGCTGAAGGAGATCCGGATGCAGCCCAAGATCGCCGGCCACGACCTCGAGTTCAAGTCCGAGCACGTCCGCGCCTTCCTCGAGGAGGGATTCAAGGTCAAGGTGACCATCCGCTTCAAGGGACGCGAGCTCGCTCATACGGAGATCGGCGAGCAGGTCCTCAAGCGGGTCCTCGCGCGCCTCGAGGGCTTCTACATCATGGAGCGGACTCCCCTCATGGAGGGAAGGATGATGTCCATGGTGCTCCAGCCCAAGGCCTCCATCATCAAGAAGAACGCCCCCGCGGCCGAGGCGAGCCCAGAAGAGGCGAGCGCGCCAGCGGAGAAGGAATAGCTCGCACAACGTAAGGACGGTTCGACATGCCCAAGATGAAGACGAAGAAGGCGGCCGCCAAGCGCTACACGCTTACCGCCTCCGGCAAGGTCAAGTACAAGAAGATGAACCTTCGCCATATCCTGACCAAGAAGACGACGAAGCGGAAGCGCGGCCTCCGCAAGGCCGGCTTCGTCGATCCCGTGGCCACCGGCCAGATCAAGAAGAAGCTCCTTCCCTACGGTTGAGCGAGGCGGCCCCCGGGCCGTCGAGGTTTCATAGGAGCCTTCCGCGCGGCGGGGGGCTAGCGGGTCGCCCCGGGTACATCCTGTCCGGCCGACCCCGTGGCGGCGAGCGGCCCCCGGGCCGCGACAGCCAGCCCGCGCTCTCCTTTCGGAGGGCGCGCACGAAGCAACGAGGAGTGAAGCTATGCCGAGAGCAGTAGCAGGAACCAAGCGCAAGGACCACCGCAAGAAGATCCTCGGGAACGCCAAGGGCTTCTGGGGCCGGCGCCACTCGAACTACAAGGTCGCCAAGGACGCGGTCGCCAAGGCCCTGTCCTATTCCTACCGTGACCGCAAGGACCGGAAGGGCGACTTCCGCCGCCTCTGGATCGTCCGCATCAACGCGGCCTGCAGGGCCGAGGGCATGACCTACAGCCGCTTCATCGAGGGGCTCGCCAAGGCCCAGGTGACCGTCGACCGCAAGATGCTCGCGGATATCGCGGTCCGCGACCCCGCAGCCTTCAAGGCCGTGGTCGAGAAGGCCCAGGCCGCGCTCAAGGCCTAGGGCCGTGCTGAGCCTCGAGCAGGTCCGGGCCCTCGAGGACCGGGTGGAGAAGGCGGTCGCGTACATCGCGACGATCCGCGAGGAGAACGCCGAGCTCCGCCGGCGCCTCGGGGAGTCCGAGGCCCGCTTCGGGGAGACCCAGTCCTTCATCGACGAGGCCGCCGAGGAGCTGGCCGCGGCCGAGGAGAAGGCCAACGCCGCGGCCGCCGAGCTCGAGGCGGCCAAGGCCGCCGCCTCCCAGGCCGCCGAGGCCGCCGCCTCGGCCGAGGAGAAGCTCCGCGCCTCCCAGGCCCGCTCCGCCCAGCTCGAGGCCCGTTTCGCCGAGCTCGAGGCCAAGGCCCTCGAGCTCAGCTCCCGGGCCGAGGCCGCGGAGGCCAAGGCCTCCGAGCTCGCCTCGCGCACCGAGGAATACCGCAGGGACCAGTCCCGCATCGAGGAAGGCATCGTCCACGCCCTCGAGAAGCTCGACCTCTTCGAGGACCTCATCCTCGGCCAGCCCCTGCCCGAGCCCGCCGCCTCCCCTGCCGGGCCATCGGCCGCAGGGACCGAGCCCGAGCCGGCCGCGCGCGACGATCGGCCCGCTCCGTTGCCTGCGGATATCACGGCCGAGCCGCGGCCCGAGCCTGCGAGCTCTCCCGAGCCGGCGCGGCCCGCCGAGAACGAGCTCGACATCTTCTAGGCGGGAGGACGGCCGTGTCCGTTCAAATCGTCACCATCGAGCTCCTCGGCGCCTCCTTCGCGGTCCAGACCGACGAGTCGGAGGAGTACCTGGGCGGCCTGGTCGCCAAGCTGCGCGAGCGCCTCGACGGCCTGCGCGCCTCGACCCGCGTCCAGGACCCCCTGAAGCTCTCGATCCTCGCCAACATCACCATCCTCGACGAGCTCCTCAGGGCCAGGGAAGCCTTCGGTCAGAAGGACAGCTCGGCCGCCCCGGCGGGGATGCGGGCCGATAGGCCCCTCGCCGGGCCGCGCGGAGCCCTCGATGCGGCCTCGGGCGAGGAGGAGCTCTCCCGCGTGGCCGCCCGCCTCATCGCCGACCTGGACCGCAGCCTCGAGGGCTGAGGCCGCGGGGGACTTGCGCGGCTGCCCCCTATCCCGGTATCTTTAGGGTCTATGATCATGCCCCTCGAGCAGCTCATCGAATACGACGGCAACAGCTACGAGTTCACCGTCGCGGTGACCCGGCGCGCCTACCAGCTCGCCGTCCTCAAGACCCCCGAAGTCGAGAAGAACAACGGCAAGGTGGTCTCCCTCTCCACCCGCCAGCTCTTCTCCAAGCAGGTTGAGTACCGCGTCCTCGACTAGCCCCCCCGTCCTCGTCCTCGTCGGCCCGACAGCCTCGGGCAAGACCGAGCTCCTCCTCCGGCTCTTCGGCCCCGGGCGCCCCGCGGGCCTGCCCGAGGCCGTGGTGGTCAGCGCCGACTCCATGCAGGCCTACCGCGGCATGGACATCGGCACCGCCAAGCCCGAAGCCGCGACCCTCGCCCTCCTTCCCCACCGGCTTATCGACATCCGCGAGATCTCGGAGCAGTACACGGCCGGCGACTTCGTCCGCCTCGCCGACGAGGCCTGCGCCGATATCGTCGCCTCGGGCAAGCTGCCCGTGGTCTCGGGGGGTACGGGCTTCTACCTGCGCAACTTCCTCTGCGGCCTGCCCGCCGCCCCCGCCTCCGAGCCGGCCCTCCGCGCCGCCGTCGCCGCCGACCTGGCGGCGCTCGGCGCCGAGGCCCTCCGCGCCGAGCTCGCGGCGAGGGATCCCGAGTCGGCCGGCCGCATACACCGCAACGACCTCTATCGCCTGACCCGGGCCCTCGAGGTGCTGCGGGCCTCGGGGCGCCCCCTGGCCGAGCTCGCGGCCCCCGTCCTGCCCCGCGAGCGCTGGCGCTTCCTCCTCCTCGGCCTCGAGCGGGGGCGCGATGAGCTCTACGGGCGCATCGAGTCCCGGGTCGATGCCATGTTCGCCGCCGGCCTCGCCGAGGAGGTCGGCCGGCTCAGGGCGGCTGGCTTCGGCCCGGAGGACCCCGGCATGCAGGCCATCGGCTACCGCGAGTTCTTCGAGCCGGGCCCCGGGGAGGGCCAGGCCGGGCTGCGCGGGCGGATTGCCCTCGACACCAGGCGCTACGCGAAGCGGCAGCTGACCTTCTTCCGCGCCCTGCCCGGGATCCGCTGGATCCCGCCCGAGCCCGAGGCCCTCGAGGCCGAGCTCCGGGCCTTCCTCGGCGCATTGTAAGGACCCGCGCCTTCGCGCTATAGTCTGTCCCGCATGACAGCCGAAACCCTCTTCTGGTCCGCCCTCCTCTCCCTGGCTCCGATCTCGGAGCTCCGCGGGGGCATACCCTTCGCCGTGGCCTCCGGCGTGCCCCTCCCGGCGGCGGCCGCCTGGTGCGCCGCCTGGAACGCCCTCGCCGGGCCCCTGGCCTACCTTTTCCTCAACACGGCCCATCGCCTCCTGTACCGCTGGGCCGCCTACGCCTCCTTCTTCGACCGCTTCGTGGCCCGGGCCCGCGAGAAGGTCCGCCCGAGCGTGGAGAAGTACGGCTACTGGGGCGTCGCGCTCTTCGTCGGCATTCCCCTGCCCTTCACCGGGGCCTGGACAGGGGTCCTCGGGGCCTGGATGCTCGGCATGGGCAAGCGCCGCTCCATGCTGGCGGTCCTCGCCGGCGTGCTCATGGCCTGCGTCATCGTGAGCCTCGTCGTGGGCTTCGGGGTCGGCGCCCTCTCCTTCCTCCTCAAGCGTTTCTGAGCGCCGACGCCGGCATGCAGATCGACTACGAGGCGGAGCTCAATCCCGAGCAGTACGAGGCCGTCACCCAGGTCGAGGGCCCCCTGCTCATCATCGCGGGGGCGGGCTCGGGCAAGACCAGGGTCATCACCTTCCGCATGGCCTACATGCTCGAGAAGGGCATACCCCAGCACTCCATCCTCGCCCTGACCTTCACGAACAAGGCCGCGAAGGAGATGTCCGAGCGGGTGCGCGGCATCGTGAAGCGCAAGCTCCAGAACCTCACCGTCTCCACCTTCCACGCCTTCGGCGTGAAGATCCTCCGCAAGGAGATCCACGCCCTCGGCTACAAGGACAACTTCTCCATCTACGACGAGGCCGACCGGACCCAGCTCATCAAGGACTGCGCCCGCGAGCAGGGCTTCCGCATGGAGGGCTTCGACGCCTTCAAGGTCGGCAACCTCTTCTCCCAGATCCGCTCCGAGCAGCGGCCCTGGTCCAAGGCCGACGACTCCTACCGCGGCCTGTACGACGAGTACCGCCGGTCCCTGCGCATCTACAACGCCGTCGACTTCGACGACCTCATCGTCCTGCCGATCGAGATCTTCAGCCTCCACCCCGAGGTCGCCGCCGAGTGGCGCGCCCATTACCGCTACCTCATGATCGACGAGTTCCAGGACACCTCGCTCCAGCAGTACAAGCTCATGCGGCTCATGTCCGACCGCAACGTCTGCGTCGTGGGCGACGACGACCAGTCGATCTACTCCTGGCGCGGGGCCAACTACGAGAACCTCATGCAGTTCGAGCGCGACTTCCCCGATCTGCGCGAGATCAAGCTCGAGCGCAACTACCGCTCGACGGCGACCATCCTCGACGCGGCCAACGCCATCATCGCCAACAACGAGAACCGCAAGGCCAAGGCGCTCTGGTCCCCCGGCGGCGCGGGCGGCTCGCCCATCGAGCTGTACAGCCCCGAGGACGACGCGGCCGAGGCCGAGTTCATCGCGCGCATGATCAAGGAGCTGAAGCTCAAGGACCGGGTCCCCTGGGGGGAGTTCGGCATCCTCATCCGCACGAACAACCTCACGCGGAGGATCGAGGAATCCCTCCTCGCGGAGCAGGTGCCCTACCGGGTCTCCGGCGGCACCTCCTTCTACGGACGCAAGGAGATCAAGGACGTCATCTCCTACCTCCGGGTGATCGCCAACCCGGACGACGACGTGAACCTCCTCAGGATCGTCAACACGCCGCGCCGCGGCATCGGCAAGACCACGATCGAGAAGCTGACGGCCATCGCGCGCTCGCATGACGCGTCGATCAGGACGGCCATGGAGCTCGTCCGCACGGGGGCGGCGCTCCGCTCCGAGGGCGGCGCCGACGCCGCCGGCCGGGCCGGGCATGAGGACTTCGCCCTGAGCGGCTCCGGCCCCGGGGACTCCGCGAGCGGCCTCGCGTTCGGGGGCCTCTCGGAGAAGGCCGTCGCCGACGTCGCCGCCTTCCTCGACCTCGTCGAGGGCTACCGCGAGGCCCTCCTCGGGCACAAGCGCATAGCCGCCAAGGTGCGGCAGCTCGTCGACGAGATCGACTACTGGGCCTACCTCATCGAGGAGAACAAGCAGAGCGAGAAGGCCGCGAAGTGGAAGTTCCACAACCTCGAGATCCTCATCCAGTCCATCGAGGACTGGGAGAAGGATCCCGACAACCTCTCGCCGGGCCTCTACGAGTGGCTCAACCGCGTCTCCCTCATCACCCGCGACGACCTCTCCGACGACGAGGGCGGGGAGGTCAACCTCATGACCATCCACGCGGCCAAGGGCCTCGAGTTCGAGGTGGTCTTCATAGCCGGCTGCGAGGACGGCATCATCCCCCACGCGCGCTCGCTCGAGGAGGGCGAGGGCAACCTCGAGGAGGAGCGCCGCCTGTTCTACGTCGCGGTGACCCGGGCCCGCAGGCGGCTCCTCATCTCCTCCTGCCTGCGGCGCCGCAAGCAGAACCAGGTCCTGGACTGCGTGCCGAGCCCCTTCCTCCAGGAGATTCCCCCCGAGCTCCTCCAGGCCTGCGCCGGCGAGTCCGAGTTCAGCGAGGAGGAGGGCGAGGCCCAGTTCGGCAAGCTCATGGCCATGTTCGGTGGAGCCGAGGAGGCCGGCGGCGGCCCCTCGCCGGGCTGAGGGGAGCGGGCATACCGTGCGGGCATGGATGATGGCCCCGGCCTCCCGCGCTAGGCGCTCCCTGCTGGCCGCCCTCCTCTGGGCCGCCGCGGCCCTGGCCCCGCCCCTCGCCGCGCAGGCTCCCGCGAGGCCCTCCCCGCCCCGGGCGGCCGGGGGCCTCCTCGATCTCTCGGCCTGGGACTTCTCCCGCTCGGGAGCGGTCCCGCTCGCCGGGGAGTGGGAGTTCTACCCGGGCCGCCTCCTCGGCTCAGGCGAGGAGGCCGGCCCTGCGGAATCGCGCATCGTGCCCGATCGCTGGCGGGCCGGCGAGGCCGGCGGCACGGAGGGCAGGGGCGCGGGCACCTACCGCCTCCGCCTCCTCCTGCCGCAGGGGGGGCCCGGGCTCGGGATCCGGATACCCACCGTCTCGACGGCCTTCGAGCTCGAGGCCGACGGTATCGCGATAGCCAGCGCCGGCAAGCCGGCCCTCCTCGCCTCCGAGGCCAGCGCCGGCTGCTTCACCGAGGTCTGCCGCCTTCCCGAGCGCGGCCCGGGCTCGAGCCGCGAGCTCGAGCTCCTCGTCCGGGTCTCGAACCACGAGTACCGCCAGGGCGGGCTGTGGGCCCCCTTCCTCCTCGGGGCGGAGGAGGAGCTGCGCGCCGGGAAGCGGGGCGAGGACTGGCTGACCCTGGCCTTCTTCGGCGTCGCCGTCTCGGCCGCCGCCTTCGTCTACCTCCTGTTCCGGCGCAGGCAGCGCGAGCGCGGCAACCTCTACTTCGCCTCCTTCGCCCTCGTGATAGCGCTCCGCGCCCTCGTGACCGGTAACTACCTCCTCGCCGCGATCTTCCCCGGCCTCCCCTTCGGCGCCCTCATCCGGCTGTCCTACTTCACCGCCTTCGCGCCCCTGCCCCTGTGCATCCTCTTCTTCGGCAGCGTCTTCCCCGAGGAGATCGGCCCCCGGGCCCGCCTCCTGGCCTGCGCCCCCTTCTGCGCCCTCGGCCTGCTCCTGGCCGCGCCCCTTCCCCTGCTGACCCGCAGCATCTATCTCCTCTATCCCCTCCTCCTCCTCGTCATGCTGCCCACGATCGTCCTCGGGCTCGGGAGGGCCTACCGCCGGAAGCGGCCCGGGAGCGGGCCCATGCTCGCGGCGAGCGTCTTCCTGGCCCTGGCCGGGATCGTCGACATGCTCAGCAGCTCGATCCTCATGCGGAGCGCGAATGTCCTTTTCCCCGGCCTGGTCCTGTTCATCTTCGTCCAGGCCTCGATCCTCGCCAGGAGGTTCGCGGCGGCGATAGACGCGGAGGAGCGGCTCTCCGCGCAGCTGGCCGCCGCGAACGACGGCCTCGACCGCCAGGTCAAGGAGCGCACCAGGGAGCTCGAGGAGGCCTACGCGCGGATCAAGGGGCTGTCGATCAAGGATCCCCTCACCGGGGCCTTCAACCGCCGCTACCTCGACGCGGAGCTCCTGCGCGAGGCCGAGCGGGCCATCCGCTACGGCCTGCCCCTCTCCCTCCTCTTCTGCGACTTCGACCGCTTCAAGGCGATCAACGACGAGCACGGGCACGGGGCGGGGGACGAGGTGCTCCGCTCCTTCGCGCGGATCGCGCTCAGGACCATCCGGGCGAACGTGGACTGGCTCGCCCGCTACGGGGGCGAGGAGTTCCTCGTCGTAGCGCCGGGCACCCGGGCCTCGGACGCGGCCCGCCTGGCCGAGCGGCTCCGCTCGCAGGCCGAGGCCGAGCCCGCGAGGGCCGAGGGCGCTTCCATCCCCTATACCCTGAGCATCGGCGTGGCCGGCCTCGAGCTCTGCCCCGGGCCCGAGGCCTGCGGCTCGGATGCCGCGGCCTTCGCCGCGAGCCTCGTCGCCCGGGCCGACGAGGCCATGTACGCCGCCAAGGCCGCCGGGCGCAACCGGGTCGAGCTCGCGCCGCGCTAGGCCCGGCCTCGGGCTTCCGGGGCCCGGAGTCGATGGGGCGCGGGCCGAAAAAGGGCGCCCTCGCGGGCGCCCTCAGGTTCGGCTCGAAGCCCGGGCTTACTTCTTGAACTTCACGGCCTGCTCGGCGAGGGCCATCTTGTAGGCCGTCTGGAGCTCGAGGGCGTAGTGCTGGAAGTCGGAGTAGGTGGCGCCGGTGACGGCGTCGGCCACGACGTAGACCGTGTCCTCGGGGGCGGCGTAGACGGCGGCGTCGGCGTTGGCGTCGACGTTCTTGTCTTCCTTGACCGTCACCTTGGCCTTCTTCATGGTGGCCGCCGCGTAGTTGGCGGTGGGATTGGCCTTGAAGAAGTCGATGAGGGCCTTGTAGTTGTAGCGGTAGCCGATGGAGTCCTTGGTCAGGGGCATGTAGGTGGCGGTCTTGTCGGCCTTGTTCATGTTCCCGTAGTGGACGGTCTCGGAGGCCTTCTTGCCCACCGTGACCTTGAGCCCGTCGATGCTCACCTCGACGAGGGTGTCGGCCTTGGCCGCCTTGACGTAGGCCTCGGCGCGGATGGGGTTGGACATGAGGCCCTCGAAGTCGCGCTCGTACTGGCGGGTGGGGCGCACGAAGCCCTCCTTGCCGGGCGAGTACTGGGACCAGACGCCGAGGCCGTTCTGCACGTTGTAGATGTAGAACATGTAGCCCTTGATCGCGGGATCGGGATTGGCCTGGTTGGCGAAGGGATCGGGCACGCGGACCACGAGGCCGTCGACCTGGGACTTGCCGTCGGGGGAGTTGAACTCGGCCCAGCCGCTCGGGCCCTGCCACTCGGCGATGCTCGCCTCGAGCACCTTGCCCTTCTTGTCGATGGTGACGGTGGCCTCGCCGACGTAGCCGCCCTGGTGGGCGACGAAGTACTTGGTGGCCGTGGTCTGGGCGAAGGCCCCGAGCCCCAGGGCGAGAAGGCACAAGACCGCTGCGATTCTCTTCATCGATAACCTCCGGATCTTTCGCGTCGGCGAGTTCTCCTCGCCGACGGGCGCCTCGAACTCGCGTCTCGAGGCAGGGGCGCCAGGGGATAAGCTAATCCGGGTATATGAATTAGTCAATATATCTGACGATGTGTATATAGATACAATGTAATTATACTGAGTACATGATACTCCCCGCCCTCGGCTCAGGGCTCGGCCCCGAGCAGGGCGGCCGCGGCGCGGCGGAGGAGCTCGGGCAGGGTCCTGAAGGCGTAGTCGGCATGGACCCGCTCGAGGCGCTGGTGGTACTCCCTGCCCCAGGGCCCGATATTGACGGCGGGGCAGGAAAAAGCCGCGGGCAGGGGGTCGAGGCCGAGGGGGCAGGCACTCGAGGCCAGATTGCGGGCCTCCTCCTCGTCCCCGGGGTAGAGAAAGCTCATATCGGAAATCCCGGGGAAGAAGGGCCTGAGGGCGAGGCTCCCCCGGCCTTCGGCTTCGAAGTCGGCGCTCAGCCGGGCCAGGAGGGCGATCAGGCCGGCGTCGGCGGCGGGGTCGAGGGCCGCGCGGGGATAGTAGGGCGGGGCCAGGCCGACGACGGCCGCCGGTCCTTCGAGGCCGGCGAGGGCAGCCGCCTCGCCTACCAGGGCCGCCAGCCCGGCCATTGTCTCGGGCGCGGCTCGAGCCTTCTCGAGGGCGGCGGCGTAGGCCGCGGGGGCTGCGGCCCGGGCCGCGGCTTCCAGCTCGGCCCAGCCGAGGAGCCGGGGCCTGCGGTCGGGCGGGGCCCAGGGCCGGCCCGAGGCCCGCGAGAAGTCCTCCGCCCGCTCCCGCAGGAGGCCGAGCGCGGAGTCCATCGCCGCGGCCGCCTCGCGTCCGATCAGCTCGAGGGCCTCGGCCGGGCCCCGCGCGTGGGAGAGGAGGTTGGCCGACACGAAGACCGCCGGGGGCATGGTGACGTCGTAGCGCTCGCGGAGCTCCCGGTGGTAGAGGATGGTGGGGGGAGGCGGGAGCTCTGCCCCTGCTTCCGAAGCGGGGCAGAGCCCGGGGGAGCACTCGATCCTGCGCGCGTACTCGGCCGCGAGGAGGGCGGGGTTGATCCCGTCGAAGGGGGCACCCGCGTGGCTCGGGCGGCCGACGAAGAGGGCGAAGGGGTGGAGCTTGCCCACCGAGCCGAGGAAGAGTGCTCGGCCCTCCTCGCCGGAGCCCTGATCGACCGCCGCGTCGAGGTTGATGGCCGCGAGGGGCTCGAGGCCCCACTCCTCGAGGAGGACGGGGAGGAGGCGGACCGCGCTCAGCATGCCGTGGGAGGCTCCCTCCTCGTCGGGCACGGCGAGGAAGACGAGGGCTCCCCCTCCCTGGTTCCCGGCCGGGCCCCGCAGGGCCGAGGCCGCCCGCTCCTCGAGGAGGGCGAGGCCGGCGGCGAGGCCGGCCTTCATGTCCAGGAGACCCCGGCCCGGGAGGAACTCGCCGGAGCGGAGGTCGGCGAGGGCCCGGGCCTCGGAGTCGGAGAGGCGCTCCCCCCGGGCCCGCGCGCGGGCCTCCTCGGCCTCGAGCTCGGCGACGAGGCGGGGGGCGAGGGCCTCGGGCTCGAAGGCCCAGGGCTCCAGGCTGCCGTAGCAGGAGGCGCTCACCACGTCGTAGTGGCCGGTGAGGATGAGGGCCTTCCCCTCCCTCGCCGGGCCCTCCGGGCGGACTAGGGCGACGAGGATCGAGCGCTCGATCGGGTCGTCGAGGGTCTTGAGGAGGCGGAGCTGGTCGGGATGGGCCCGGTAGTAGGGCCAGGAGGCCAGGAGCCCGCGGAGGAAGGGGGCGAAGCGGGTCTCGCCCTCGCTGCCGGTGACGCTCGGGAAGGCGGTAAGGGCGAGGGCCAGCTCCTTGACGCGGTCGGGACGCATGGGCTGAAGCCTATGCCCCCGGGAAGGGCCAGGCAAGGGGAGGGGAGAGGCGGTCCCGCTCGAGGTTGATCCAGGTGAGCTCGTGGCGGTTGTGCCAGAGATGGAGGACGCGCGAGCCGGGGAGGGCCGCGAAGCGGTCGGTCGTCGCCTTGTCGAAGGCCTCGCCCTGCATCTTGATCGTGCAGACGAAGTTGCGGGCCAGGCCCGACTCGAGCCACTTCGATATCCACGCGAGGAGGGCGGGCGGGTAGCAGATGACGTCGGAGAGGAGCCAGTCCACCTGCCCGAGCTCCTCGGGCTTGAGGGTGAAGGCGTCGTGCCGCATGACCCGCACCGAGGGCAGGGAGGCGATGCGCGGCTCCAGGTCGGCGCGGTCTATGGCTATGACCTCGGCCCCGAGGCCCGCGAGGGCCCAGGTCCAGCCTCCCGGCGAGGCTCCCGCGTCGACGCAGCGCTCGCCCGGGCCGGGACGGGCCCCCGCGAGGACCAGCGCCTCCCAGAGCTTGCGGTAGGCCCGGCTCGGCGGCCCCTCGCGGTCCTCCATGAACTCGAACTCCCCGTTGGGGAAGGGGCTCGAGCAGTCGGGGGAGGCGAGGAGGGAATGCTCGTCGAGGAGGGTGAAGGCGCCCATGGGCGCCCCGGGAGGATCGAAGGGGAAGGCCTTGGGGCGGCGGGGCAGGGGAGGGAGCTTCTCGGCGATGAGGGCGGTCCGGCGGTGGAGGCGGGTCGGCAGGGGAGCCCAGTTTCGCTGGATGCCGCGGAGGAGCTTGGCGGCCTCGCCGACCGAGGAGAACTCGACGAGGAGGGGACGGAGCCAGACGTTGCGCGTCCAGTAGGGGCGCCGCGGGGGGCCGAGGGCGGTGACGAGCTCGCCGTCGACCCGGTCGCGATCCGGCAGCTCCGCGAGCAGATGGGGCAGGAAGCCCCGCGCCGCGTGGTAGCAGCGGCCCTCGATCTCCCTCATAGGAGCTTCTGCGACTTGGCCCGGACGAGGAGCTCGCGGTTCCAGCGGTTGCCGTCCATGAATGAGTCCTTGACCGCGGCCTCGTCCATGCGCGTCGAGCGGAGCTGGAGGGCCTTGAAGGCCTTGCTCAGGGCCGTCGTCCCGTCCATCGAGGCGGGGGAGCTCCGCTCGAGGAGGAGGTAGCGGTAGAAGAGGTAGAGGTGGGCCGCGGGGTGGTTGGCCGCGAGCCGCTCCTCCCGCGCCCGCATGGCGAGGCGCTCGGCCCGTCCCGGGGCCTCGGCCGCCGGCTCCGCGAGGCCGGCCGCGTAGTCGCGGAAGGCGAGTACCTGGTCCTCGAGGTAGGAGCGCTCGGCGCAGAAGCCCACGCCCCGCTCCTCGATCGACTCGAAGCCCGAGCGCCAGGAGAAGGCGTCGGCCGAGGGGAAATCGCGGGGGGGGAGGCAGCCCAAGGCCCGCTCGGCGAGGGCCGCGGCCGTGGCGGGGCTTCCCTCCCAGGCCTCGAGCTCGGCGAGGAACCAGAGGGCCTCCGCGTCCGAGCCGTAGCGCTCGAGGAGCTCGCGGGCCCTACCGGCCTCGCCGGCCCAGGAGGCCGCCCGGCCGGTCCATATCTCGGCCCGGGCCGCGGCGTCCTCGCGGCCGTAGATCCTCGCCTCGGCCCTGACCCGGCCGAAGGACTCCTCGGCCTCGGCCGAGCGGCCCAGCTCGAGGTCGATGCGTCCCTCCATGAAGGCGCAGGCCGCCTCCCAGTCCGCCCTGAAGGCCTGGGCCGCCCAGCTTCCCGCTATCCGCGCCCGCTGGCGCGAGCGCCGGAAGTCACCGAGGAGGAAGTGGGCCGCCGCCTCGGCCTGGGCGGAGAGGAGGCTCTCCAGGGGATCGGGCAGGGAGGAGGCGAGCTCGAAGGCGTTGGCCAGGTAGTCCGAGCCCTCCTGTATCTGCTCCTGGGCGAGGGCGCAGAGGCCGAGGATGCGGTGGGCGCGGGCCTCGGCGGCGGGCACGGCCTGGGCATGGAGGGTCATGAGGGCCGACTTGGCCTTGGCCGAGGCGGCGGAGGCCTTCCTGTCGGCGTAGTCGAAGGCGGCCCTCGCCAGGCTCACGGCCCCGCGGAGGACGGCGGCCTCGGCGCCCTCCGCGGCCGAGGCCGCCGAGGGCGAGGCGAGCTCCTCGGCCGAGGACTCGAGGTCGGCGAGTATGGCGAGGGAGCGGTCGCGGTCTCGGACCGCGTAGGCGGCGAGGAAGCCGCCGATGGAGAGCTGGGGGCCTAAGGACGGGGCCGCAGCCTCGACCCCGCCGTAGGCGACGTCCGCCGAGAGGCAGTCCAGGAGGAGCCTGAGGTGCCCGAGCCTGCCCCAGTCCCGCGAGAGGCCCGAGGCGATGCGCCGGTAGAGGGCCGTCGAGGGGAGGAGCGCCCGCTTCTGGTAGAGGGCGAGGAGCCTCGCCGAGAAGGCGCGGAGGATGGCCGAGCCCCCGTCGGCCAGGGCGCTTTCGGCCTCGCGGGCGGCCTCTCCGGAGACGAGCTTCGGGCGGCTCGCCGCCTCGACGAGGCCGATCTCGGCGAGGGCCGAGTAGATCAGGGGGCGTATCCCCGCCACGAGGCCGATCGAATCGAGGAAATCCTCGGTCTCGGCCTCGCCGAGGACCCCCTCGCAGAGCCGCAGGGCCAGGAAGAGCTCGGCGTATTCCTGGGGGAAGCTGCCGAGGGCCTTGGCGACGAGGAGGGGCGTCGCAAGGCCGGCTTCGAGGGGGAGGCCCGAGGAGGCGAGGCGCTGGGCCAGGCGGAGGCGGAAGGGATCGCCTTCCGCCACGGCGCCGAGCTCCCCTGCCCGTTCCGGCGCGCCGAGGGCCTCGGCCGCCTCGCGGGCGGCCTTCGCGAGGGTAAAGGCCCCGGCCGCGGGCACCGTCGCCCTCCGCAGGCCCGAGAGGGGCCAGGCCTCGGGAAGGCAGGCGCCCGAGATCAAGATGGCCAGGCCCTCCTCGGCGAGCTTGCCGACGAGGAGCTCAGAGAGGAGGGACAGGCTCTCCTGCGGGAAGCGGTCGATGCCGTGGAGGAGGACGAGGGCCGGGAGGGAGCGGTAGCGGCGTTCCCGCGCGTAGAAGCAGAGGGCGGCCTGGGCGCGGAGCCTGAGCCTGATGCCGAAGGTCCGGGAGTAGCCGGAGCGGTAGGGCGAGCGGCGGAGGAAGTCGAGGAGGGGCCCGAGCTCCTCGAGCAGCCCCCGCTCGGCGCCGGAGAGGAGCTCGGCCGGGCCCGGCCTCCGGTCGCCGGGCCGGAGGAGGCCGGCGAGGGACTCGGCCACGGGCCCGTAGGGGAAGGACTCGGCTCCCGGCGCCCTGATCCGCAGGAAGGAGGCCGAGTCCTCCTTGTACAGCCGGGAGAGGGCCGCCTCGAGGTGGGTCTGGGGCGAGGCGCCGGGTCCGAGCACCGCGATGGAGCGGGCCCTGCCCTCGCCGATGACGAGCTCGCCTATCTCGTCGACGATCCGATCGACGATGCGCTCCTCGACGGGCGGGACCGAGCCCTCGGCGGGAAGGGCCGCCGTGGCGTAGGGCGCGGCGAGCACTCGACGGCAGGCGCCGCCCGAGCCCGTATCGGTCCGGAAATAGGGAGCGAGGAGGGGGAGTATCACCGGCCCGAGGAAGAGGCCGTCCCCGTCGATCCGGAACCAGTGCCGCTCGGCGAGGGCGAGGAGCTCCTCGGCCCCTGATTTCTGCCCGCCCGCGGCGCTTTCCAGGATGAGGTCCCAGCCGTGGAGCCGGGCCGAAAGGACCTTGAGGCGGGCCGAGAGGAAGCGCGAGGCCTCGGCCGCGCGAAGGCGGCAGGGACGGGCCGAATCGTCGAAGGCCAGGAAGAAGGACTCGTCGCAGGGGAAGAGGCGGGCTCCGAAGGCCTCCGCGGCCTCCGCGGCCAAGGCCTCGAGCTCCGCCGCGAGCTTGGCGTCCGACTTCCTGAGCTGGGAGTGGAAAGGAATTTTCATGTACAAGCCGATCATCGCCGTCCCCGCGGCCTACTGTATCAAATAACCGGGCCCATGGCACTACAATTCGCGAGGACCCGAAAACTTGACGCCGCTATACCCCGATGCTAAACTCCCGCGAGCGGGAGGGAGCTCCTCGAGGCGCCCGCGAGGGGAAGGCAATGGTTTTCGGAAGCATCGCTGGCGCGCCGAGCGGTCAGCTCCTCGTCAAGCTCGCCCTCTCCGCCGTCCTCGTCACCTTCTTCCTCTTCCTCCGAGGCAGGGAGACCGAAGGCACGATGAGCCGCTACGCCCTCCTCGGGCTCCTCCTCGCCCTCCGCGACCTCTCCTACTCCCTCTTCCCTTCCCTTTCCCTCTTCCGCGCCTCCGACCTCCTCCTCTTCGCGGCCCTCCTCTACCTCAGGGCCTTCCCCTTCGCCTCCGCGGCCGGGCCGGCGCGGCGAAGGGCCTTCGCTCTCCTCATCGCCCTTCCCCTCGCCGCGGCCCTCCTCCTCTCCCTCTCCGCCGCCTTCGGCCTCCTCGGCGAGGGCGCCCGGGCGGCCCTGTGGGGCGCCTCCCTCCTCCCGGTGGCCGCCGCCCTGGCCCTCGAGCCCCTTTCCGCCCGGGAGGCCCCCGACGCGCCGGGCCGCGAGCTCTGCCGCCGGACCTACCTGATCCTGGGCGCCTCCTCCCTGGCCTACCTCGGCGCCGAGGCCCTCCTCGGCGCGGCCTCTCCCTTTTTCCAGGGCATCGCCGCGCCCCTCTTCTACGCGTCCATCCTCTCCGTCGCCTTCGCCTTCGTCGACTCGTCGATGGACCAGCTCGTCGGCGCGGTCGAGCACTACGAGGAGTCGATAGACTCCCTCTACGACCTCCTCCTCGCTGCGGGGGCCGCCACGAAGCCCGATTTCTCCCTCCAGGACGTGCTCGACAACATGGCCCGCGTCCTGGTCGAGCGGACCGGCGCCGAGGGGGCCATCGTCCTCCTCGCCGACGAGTTCGAGGAGGCCGTCGCGGTGCGGGCCCTGCACGGCTCCTATCCCCCTCCCTTCAAGCTGCCCGAGAGCCTGCCCCGGGAGCGCGAGCGCGTCGCCGCCTTCGTCCGCCGCTCCCGCTGGAAGCTCGGGGAAGGCATCTTCGGCGAGGCCGCGCGAGCGGGCAAGGATATCTTCGTGCCCCGGGGAGGGGAGGGCCTGCCGGACAACGGCGACGAGGCCTGGCTCCGCTCGGGGGCCCTCGTCGTCTCGCCCCTGGCCGTCAACGGCCGCGTCATCGGCCTCGTGTCCCTGGCCAAGGCGGCCCCGGGCTCCTTCTCCGAGCGCGACTTCGAGCGCTGCAAGCTCCTCGCGAGCTTCGCCTCAATCGCGGTCGCCGATTCCTTCACCTTCCTCGAGGCGGCCGAGCGCGGCGACATCGAGCGGGAGGCTGCCATCGCCTGGGACGTGCAGGCCGCCCTCCGGCCGAGGCGCTTCCCCGAGCTGCCCGGCCTCGAGCTCGCCGTCTTCTCCCAGCCCGCGCGGGGGGTCTGCTCGGACTACTACGACGCGATCCAGACCGGGCCCGCGCGGGCCCTCGTCGCGGTGGGGGACGTAGCCGGCAAGGGCGTGGCCGCCAGCCTCGTCATGGCGATGATCCGGGCCGTCCTCCACCTCGTAGCCCCCTCGGGCAAGGACGCGCCGACCATCCTCGAGTGGGTCAACCGCGCCCTAGCGGGCAAGCTCGAGCTCGACCACTTCGCCACCATGGGCATCGTCGCCGTGGACGCCTCCTCCGGCGGGATCGAGCTCGCCAACGCGGGCCACCAGCCGCTGATCTGGTACCGGGCCTCCGCGGAGGCGATCGCGACGGTCGAGTCGAAGAGCGTGCCGCTCGGGGTCGAGCGCGGCTCCTCCTTCCCGGCCAAGCGCTTCTCGCCGGGGCCCGGCGACGTCCTGGTCATGTACACCGACGGCGTCGTCGAGGCCATGAGCGCCCAGGGCAAGCAGTACGGGCGGCGCAACCTCGGCGACGCCGTCCAGCGCTCCCATGCCCTCGGCGCCGAAGGCATAGCCTCGGAGATACGCGACGACCTGGCATCCTTCGTGGGGCGCTCCCGCCAGCACGACGACCAGACCGTCCTCGTCATGAAGGTCCTTCGGAGCACAGGAGAGGAGCCGACCGCATGGAACTGAAGATCCGGAAGAACGGCGACAACTACATCATCGACGTCAACGGGGAGATGGACCTCTACAACTCCTACAAGCTCAAGGAGCTCGTGATGAAGATGCTCGACAAGAAGGTCGGGCGCTTCGTCGTCAACCTACAGAACGTGGACTACATCGACTCCAGCGGCATCGGCGCCCTCATCTACATCTGCTCGACCATAAAGAAGATGGGCTTGAAGCTCGTCATCACGAACATCCACGGCTCGGTGAAGAAGGTCATCGAGCTCACCAAGCTCATGGGCTACTTCCCGATCGCCCCGACGATCGACGAGGCCCTGCAGAGGATGGAGGCTTAGGACGCGATGGGCGACGGAGCGCATGCCAAGGAGATCAAGGTCGACGAGAACTCCCCCCTCTTCGACAGGACGGGGATGCTGCACAAGGAGTTCCCCTCGGACTTCCGGCAGATCCGGTACTTCACCCTCCTCATAGTCCAGTCGGCCCCGCCGGACATCAAGGAGATCAACCTCCTCGAGCAGCAGATCAGCGAGGTCATCAAGAACGCGGTGAAGCACGGCAACGGCTGCGACCCCGAGAAGAGGATCCGCGTCTGGTATTCCTTCAGCCCCGAGCACGCCCACCTCGTCGTCGAGGACGAGGGGCCCGGCTTCAAGGATATCGAGAAGTGGAACGAGTTCAACAGGCGCCGCCAGAAGTGCCTCGAGGGCGAGGACTTCGCGGCCCTCGCCGAGTACGTCTCCTTCCGGGGCGAGCGGGCCGACGACAACGACGGGGGCAACGCCCTCTTCGCCGCCCTCGAGTACTGGAACGGGGGCTTCGTCTTCAACCAGAAGCGCAACTGCGTCGCCATGCTCAAGCGCTTCCCCAAGAAGCGCCGGGGCCTCGCCGCCTCGGGCGGGGAATGACTCCACATGTAGTTCGGGACGCTTCCCTGCCGCCCTGGCGCGGCTATACTGCCGCCCAGTAATAACAATCGTAAAAACCAGGTAAAAAACTAGGCTTCGATGGGCGGGGCCCCCTCCGGGGGGCGGCGCGTCCCTCCTTACCTCCCGTCCCCGCTCTCCTTGTTCCTCCCCGGCCCTCCCTCCCCGACCAGCCGCACGTTCTCGAAGAGGAGGAGCCTCCAGCCCTCGGCCAGGATCTGCCGCTTGTTCTTGGGCGGCAGTATCGTCCCGACCTCGAGGAACTCGAGGAGCTTCTTGAGCTCGAGGACCCGGTTGTAGGTCGCGCGGTACTCGGGGCAGAGCGAGGCCTTGACCTCCCCGGCCGCGCAGGAGGCGCAGCCGGCGCGCCGGGGGGAGCGGGGCCCTCGGCCGGCCTCGCCGCCATGGCCGCGGCCGATCTCGGCGCAGGTGGCCCGCCGCTCCGGCGAGGAGAGGAAGGCCCGGAGGATGCGGAGCCCCGCGGCGCCGAGGACGAAGTCGATGGGCGCGCCGTCGAGGAGGACGGCGCCGTCCCCGCGGAGGGACAGGGTCCGGTAGGAGCGGAGGACGAGGGCCCGCGAGGCGGCGAGGAGGGCGAGGTCGAGGAGGGCGTTGTACGAGTTGTAGGCTATGGACTCGAGGGGCCGGGGCTCCGCCCTCGTGGCGATCGCGTAGCCCATCAGCATGATCCAGGCGGTGAAGAGGAAGAAGACGGCGTAGCCCGTCTTCCCCAGGCTCCGGTAGGTCTCGTACTCGAGCCCGGCCTCCCCGCCCGAGCGCAGCCGGTAGAGGAAGAGGGCCAGGAAGGCGATCGGGTACTGGAAGACCGCGGTGAAGTAGTCGCGGTGCAGCGCGGCGCCGCAGGCCGCCGAGGCGAGGGCCGCGAGGACCGCGAGGGCCGCGGCGCGGGCCAGGAAGCCGCGGAGGGAGGCGGCGGCGAGGGAGGCGTAGGCCGGCAGGGCTATGGCGAGGAGGCCGGCAGCGGCCACCCAGCGGGCCGAGCCCAGGAGGAGGGGCGAGGCGCAGGGATCCTGGGGCGAGGGGCCGAAGCGCACGGCCAGGGTGACGAGGGGGAAGGGGAGGGCGCAGGCCAGGGAGGCGAGGGCGTCGGCCGCGCGCGGGCGCCGGGGCGGGCTCGTGGCGGGCCTCAGTCGAGCTTGAGGGGCATCTTGACGCCGAGTCCCTCGACCCCCGTCGCGTCGGCGTCGGTGAAGCCGCGGCCGTAGAGGGACTCGAAGAGGTAGCGGAAGTCCTCGGGCTCGATCTCCTGGTACTCGATGCCGTAGTAGACCCGGGACGCGTCCCGGTAGGTCCGCTTGACCAGGCCCTCGGCCTTGACGCTCCGCTCGCCGACGCGGACGGTGAGCTCGAGGGCGCTGCCCGGGAGGAGGGAGGCCGCGAGGTCCTTCGAGGCGTTGGAGAACAGGAGGCCGCCCGCGCTGATGTCGATCACGTCCGCCTGGTAGTCCTGGGGCTTCTTGGGGGCGTTGCGGAAGTAGCCGTTGATCATGAGGGAGTAGGCGAGGACCTTCGAGAACTGGTGGAAGGTCTCGAGGACGGAGAGGTCGAAGGGCGGCTTGCCCTGCTGCTTGTTGACCAGGCAGACGTAGCCGATGACGTACTCCTGGAAGAGGAGGGGGACCATGAGCTCCGAGAGGACCCCCGCGTTGCGCTTGTTCCGCTCGAAGCGGATGAGCTCGTCCTCGACGTACTCCTCGTGCGTGCCCTGCTCGCGGAGGAAGTCGCCGAAGATGGCCCGCGTGACGATGCGGGGCCGGGAGTAGGGATCGGCGCTCGGCAGGCCGCCTATCGAGGTCGGCAGGTAGTAGATCTTGCCGGTGCGCACGATCAGCCGCTCCTCGAGGCTCTCCGGCTTGCGCTCCTTGAACATCCGCACCGCCCGCTCGCTGGCGAACTCCGAGCCGCGCTCGTTGAAGTCGGCGATGAGGGCGCGGATGTCGTGGGGATCGAAGGACGAGGAGGGCTCGGGCTCGGCCACCTGCTCGTACTCGCGGGTTATGGGGAAGGCGAGGTCGTAGCGGTCGCCGTGGAAGGAGAAGGAGACCGCGAGCTCGGAGGGCGGGGCGCGCCGGGTGTAGCGGCGGCCGAGGTTCTTGTACACGCTCGCGGGGAGCTCAACCGAGAGGCTGCTCTCCCGTATGTCGAGGGCCTTGGCGCGGAAGGCCATGGCCTGCTCCCGGTAGACGAAGCGGAACTCGTAGACCTGGCCGCGGCGCAGGAGCCGGAGGGGCATGGCGTGGGAGAGGGTGACCTTGTCGGGGCCGAGCTCCGTGATGAGGACGGGCCACTCGCCCGAGCCCGCGATGAGGAGGACGCGGACCTTCTCGTCCCTGGCCGAGCCGAGGATGAACTCCTTCTCGATGCGCTTCAGGCTCGTGGCCATCGTCGTCTCCTCATGGGGCGCCCGCCCGGTCCGGATCGAAGGAAAGGGGCCCCGAGGCCTGGGGGTCGAGGCCCAGGGCCTCCACGTACCATACACCATCGACGAGGCCGAGGGCGAGGGAGCCCTCGACCCGCTCCTCCCCGGGGGAGCTGGGCAGGCGCAGCCGGAGCGTCGCGGAGCTGCCTTCGACGGCTATGGCCCCGAGCCGGCCGGGCAGGCCCCCCGGGGTAACCGCCCCAGCGGGGGCGAGGAGGAGGGCGAGGGCCTCGCGGGAATCGGGATAGAGGAGCTCGGGTTCGAGCTTGCCTGCCGCGTAGGCCTTGATGAAGCGGCCGGCCACGGACAGGACCTCCGCCTCGGGCCCGCCCGCGGCGCGGAGATCCTGGAGGGGGCCGAGGGAGAAATCCTCGGGCAGGCGCGCGAGGCCGGGGGCGCCGAGGCCGAAGGCCCGGATCGAGGCCGAGAGGCTCAGCTTGGGGGGGCGGGCCGCGGCGGGAGGGGACTTGGGCTGCCCGGCTTGGCGCTTTTCCGCCGGCCGGGGCTCCTCCCCTTGAAGCGCGGCGCGGGGGGCCCCTTGGCCCGCCGGGCCCGCCTGCCTTTCCCGCCGCGAGCAGGCGAGCGCCGAGGCGGCGATACCCAGCGCGAGGAGGGCGAGGGCCGCGCGGCCGCTTCGGGCCCGGGGCGAAACGCTGTACTTTCCCCTCATTCCATGGAAGTATGTACCATAGAAGCCTGGCTAGGTCAAATTAGGGGCGCGGCGGCGAAGCCGGCGGAAGCGAGGGGGATTCGTGCGGGAGGGAGCTCTACATGCGGCGCTCGAGGCGGATTTCACCGAGCCGGTGCGCGATCCCCTATGGGGGAATATCTTCCTCAGCCCCGGCCTCGAGGCGGTGGCCGCCTCCCCGGCCTTCGCCAAGCTCGGGAGGATCAGGCAGCTCGGGCCCGCCCAGCTCGTCTATCCGGGGGCGACCCATAGCCGCCGCGCCCACTCCCTCGGGGTCTTCCACACCGCCAAGCGCCTCGTCGCGGCCCTCGCGCGCCGCGAGGGCCTGGACTTCGTGACGAGGGAGGGCCTCCTCTCCTTCCTCCTGGCCGCCCTCTGCCACGACCTGGGCCACTTCCCCTTCGCCCACTCCCTCAAGGAGCTCCCCCTCGAGCCCCACGAGGCCCTGACCGCCCGCCTCCTCCGCGCCGAGCCCCTGCGCGGCCTCGCCGGGCGGGCGGGGGCCGATCCCGAGCTGGCGGCCGCCATCGTCGACGAGTCCCTTCCCGGCTCGGGCGGCCGCGAGCTGCCCTTCTTCAGGGGCCTCCTCTCCGGGGTCCTCGATCCGGACAAGCTCGACTACCTCTCCCGGGACGCCTTCCAGTGCGGGGTTCCCTACGGGGTCCAGGATATCGACTTCGTCCTCCAGCGCGTCGCCCTCGGCCCGGGCGACCGCCTCGGCGTCGACGAGCGGGGCATCATGGCGGTCGAGGGCATCCTCTTCTCGAAGTACCTCATGTACCGCTCCGTCTACTGGCATCGAGGCGTACGCGCGGCCACCGCCATGGTCAAGAAGGCCGTCCTCCTCGCCGTCGAGGCCGGCGAGCTCGCCCTCGAGGAGCTCTACGGCCTGGACGACGAGTCCTTCTTCTCGCGCATCCGCTCCCTCGGCCCCCGGGCTCGGGCCTCCGCCGCACTCGCCGAGGCGGTCTTCGAGGGCCGCCTCTACGGCGCCGTCCTCGACCTGCCCTTCGACCCGGCCGAGCCCCGCCACGCCGCCCTCCTCGACCTGGGCTCCCGCCTCGGCCTCGAGGCGGCGATCGCGGAGGCGGCGGGGGCCGGCCTCGGGCCGGCGGGGATCATCGTGGACCTGCCCGAGCCCATCTCCTTCGAGACGGAGCTTCCCGTCCTCCTCGGCGAGGGGGGAGGGGGCGGGAGCGCGAGCTTCAGCGAGAGCCCGACGGTCTTCAAGCCTCCCGTGGTCGCGGGCTTCGCCGCCTCGCTCCGGCGGATCAGGGTCTTCGCCGCCGAGGCTTGGCCGGCGGTCGAGGCCGCGGCCCGGAAGGCACTCGGGGCGGCCTAGGCCGGGCCGCCCGGCCTCGTTGCGGATTTCGCCGGATCGTGTAGACTGTAGGTATGCGGCCCGAATGAGGGACGGGGGGGACGATGGAGATACGGAACCTGATGGAGGACGCGGTCAAGGCCGTCGTCGACGAGCTCTTCGAGCTCGAGGCCAAGGATCAGCGCCTCGGCTACTGCCTCTGCGACCAGTGCCGCCTCGACGTGGCCTGCTACGTCCTCAACAGGATCAAGCCCGAGTACATCGTCTCCAGCCGCGGCCTCGCCTACAGCGAGAAGGAGGGCCTGGACAAGGTCCAAAGGCGGGCCGACGTCATCTCCCTGGTCAAGGAGGGCTGGGCCAAGGTCACCCACGCCCCGCGCGCCACCGCCGACCATGGCGCCTCGGGCGGCAAGCCCGAGTCCCTGGACGGGCCCTCCTTCAACTTCCCCACGATCATGGGCCGAGCCTTCGACGGCCGGACCTTCGCCCCCATCGTCGAGGGCAGCGTCCGCCTCCTCGAGTCCGGCTCCGAGGTCGGCATGGTCGACAAGAACTGGCAGAACCCCTTCGTCCTGGCCAGCGGCACCGCGGGCACCTACATCTTCTGGCCCAAGCCCGTCCGGGCGGGCAGGGCCGGCGAGCGGCGGAACTGGACCTTCGAGATCCGCGTCGAGGCGCCCGGCTTCGATCCGGCCTCCCACTTCATCGAGCTCGGCTGCGAGTCGGAGTCCGCGGCTCGCCGGGATTTCTCCCTCCAGCACGTCCACAAGATCCCCGATCTCTACCTCTTCCCCGAGGGCCAAGGGGAGGAGGACGAGTAAGGGCCCGCGTCCCCGGCCGGCCCTCCTTCCTCCTCGACGCTCGACCTAGGCCAGATAGCGCAGGAGCTCCCGCGCCGGGACGAGCTCGAGGTAGTGCCTGATCGAATAGATGCCCCGCTCCTCCTGGTGCCGGATCTTGACCACCCGGTAGGCGATCGTCCTCGCGCTGGGAAGCGGCAGGCCGAGGGGGCGCCCGTTGAGGTCGACGAGCTCGTCGATGCCGAGCTTCCCGGGGATCTCCTGCTCCTCGCCTTCGGGATACACGATGTAGTACTCGTAGGTCGTCATTACCCGCAGTATAGCATGGACAGAACTCCCCAATATCCCGCAGTAGCCTCCTGAGGCCCGAGCGCGGCCCCGCGGCGGCTTTCTCGCGTTATTTCTTCTATAGTATACGTATATCCAAAACAGCTACACGGATGTAAAGAGCAATGCCCCCAAAAAGAATTTCTGTCGATTCTTTTCGAATTTCCTTTTGTTGACAGTGACATAGCCTGAGGTACTATAAAGACGTGGTGGGAAAAAGTGGTAAAACGTAGGAACTAGTGGCATGAACCTATTAACCGGTGAGTTCAGGAACACCCTGGACGAGAAAGGACGAATTTCTCTTCCCGCGAAGCTCAGGGGAGAGCTCTGCGGGAGCGAGTTCGTCCTGACCCAGGGGGTGGACGCCTGCCTCTGGCTCTTCGCACCGGAACAGTGGAATGCCCTGTCCAAGAAGCTCATCGAGTCGACGAGCCTCTTCGCCGCGCGGGCCCGGCTCGTGCAGCGGCGTATCCTGGCTCCCGCCCAGGAGGTCGAGGTCGACAAGCTCGGGAGGATCGCCATCCCCCAGAGCCTGCGCGAGTTCGCGGGGCTCTCCAAGGATTGCGTCATCCTGGGCATCACCAAGTACATCGAGATTTGGGACGCCGAGGCCTACAAGAAGTACCTCGAGGCGAACGAGTCCGAATTCCTGGCCGCGGCCGAAGAACTGGGAGGGCTGACTCTCTAGCGCGCGAGCGCCGGGGAGTCGGTATTCGGCCGTGGCTGGGATCGTCCATGTTCCGGTGATGCTCGAGGAGGTCCTGGGCTTCCTCGAGCCCCCGCGTCCCGAGTCCCTGATGCTCGACTGCACCCTGGGGGAGGGCGGCCACGCCGAGGCCTTCCTCGGCCGCTATCCCGGGCTCCGCTACCTCGGCCTCGACGCCGATCCGGAGATCCAGGCCAAGGCCCGCGAGCGCCTCGCGCCCTTCGCCGGCCGCGTCGAGTTCCGCCTTGGCTACTTCGACGAGCTCCTCGCGGCCATGGGGGAGGGCGGGGAGCCCGCTCCCCGGCCCGATCTCGTCCTCTTCGACCTCGGGGTGTCGATGCACCACTTCGTCGAGGCCGGCCGCGGCTTCGCCTACTCCTCCGACGAGCCCCTGGACATGCGCCTCTCGCCCGAGGCCCCGCGGAGCGCCGCCGAGCTCCTCGCCGAGGAGGGCGAGGAGGAGATCGCCCGCGTCATCTTCGAGTACGGGGAGGAGCGGCTCTCGCGGCGCATCGCCCGCGCCATCGTCGAGGCCCGCCGCTCGGGCCCGGTCGCCACGAGCGGGCGCCTGGCCGAGCTCGTGCGCGCCGCCGTGCCCCCTTCCTACCGCCACGGCCGGATCCATCCGGCCACGAGGACCTTCCAGGCCCTGCGCATCGCGGTCAACGACGAGCTCGGCCGGGCGGAGCGGGGCATAGCCCGCGCCGCCGGGCTCCTCGCCCCGGGCGGGACGATGGCCGTCATCTCCTTCCACTCTCTCGAGGACCGCATCGTGAAGCGGCTCTTCCGCGCCCTCGCGGGCAAGGCCATCCCGGGCTCCATCCCGGGGCCGGCCGAGCCGATACCTCAGGTAGGAGGGGCGGGGAGCTTCGAGCTCGTCACGAAGAAGCCCGTCGAGCCCTCCGGCGAGGAGGCGGCCCGCAATCCCGCCTCCCGCAGCGCCAAGCTCCGGGTCATCCGCAAGCTCGGCGACGATGTCGCCGCCGGCCCCGCCGGCGCCGGGAGGCGCTAAGCCATGAAGAAGAGCCTCGCCTGGGCCATGATCCTCGCCCTTCCCCTCGTCCTCGTGGCGGCCGTCTGGCAGGCGGGCCGGAGCGCGGCCCTGGCCGCCGAGGCCCGACGCCTCGAGGAGGCCCAGGAGCTCTGGGTCCAGGAGAACGAGAAGCTCGAGGCGGGCATAGCCGTGCTTTCCAGCAGGGAGCGGGCGGCGAGCCTCGCCAAGGCCCTCGGCCTGGTCAAGGCCGAGCCCGCCCGGCGCCTCCGCGTCGACGTGGCCAAGCCGGCCAAGGAGCGCTCCGATGGCTGAGGCCCGCCGCGAGCCCCTCTTCTCGGCCGCCGCCGCCGCCGCCGCCGCGGGGGCCCTCCTCGCCGGGCCCGGCGAGGCGCGCATCGACGCGGTGGCGATCGACTCGCGCCAGGTCCGCCCGGGCTCCCTCTTCGTCGCCCTGCCGGGGGAGCGGGCCGACGGCCACGACTACATAGCCGCTGCCGTCGCCGCTGGGGCCTCGGCGATCCTGGCCGAGGCCGGGCGCCGGGCCTCGGTGGAGGCTGCCCTGGCCGCCTCCGGCGGGAGCCGCGGCGCCGCCCTCCTCTTCGCTCCCAAACCCCTCGCCGCCCTCCAGGCCCTGGCCCGCGAGCACCGCCGCCGCTTCCCCGGCCTCGTCAGGGTAGGCATCACCGGCTCCTCGGGCAAGACGACCACGAAGGAGTGCGCGGCGGCGGCCATCGGGCGCTCGCGCTCGGTGGTGATGAACCAGGGGAACCTCAACTCCGACATCGGCCTCTCCCTCTCGATGTTCTCCCTCGCTCCCGGCCAGGAGGTCGGGGTTTTCGAGATGGGCATGAACCGGCGCGGGGAGATGGCCGAGCTGGCCGAGGTCTACGAGCCCGACATCGCCCTTATCACGAACGTCGGGACCGCCCATATCGGAATTCTCGGCACGAGGGACGCGATAGCCCGGGAAAAAAAGCAGGTTTTCTCCCGCTTCGACGGCAAGCAGGCCGGCTTCGTCTGGGAGGACGACGATTACCGGGCCTTCCTCGAGGAGGGCATGCGGGGCGAGGCCCTGGAATTCGGCCCGCGCAGCACGCGCGGCTTCCGCGGCGCGCGGGAGCTCGGGCTCGAGGGCTACGAGCTGGACTGGGAGGGCCTGCGCTTCCCCTTCCCCCTCGCGGGC
>JAKLFE010000051.1 GCA_022711355.1 Spirochaetota bacterium
GCCCGTCATCATGAAGGGGGTCTGCACCGCGAACCGGGGCTGGCTCCTCCACTACCTCGAGGAGCGGGGCGTGCGGATCCTCAACTGCGCCAAGCTCGCCTCGGTGGGCGAGGGCGAGGCGGTGATCAGGCGAAACCTCTCCCCGACCGTGCCCGACCCCCTCGTCACCTGGACGCCGATCCTCCCGGAGAACGTCGAGAACCCCTTCGCCCCCAAGCTCCGGCTCGAGGAGGCCGAGGAGCGGCTCGCGGCCGACCTCGTCGTCATCGCGGCGGGGGCCCGGCCGGAGGACTCCCTCTACCGGGGCCTCGTCCAGGCCCAGGCCGCCCCGGAGATACGCGCCGTCGGCGACTGCTTCGCGCTGGGCCGGGTCCTCGAGGCCACCCGCTCAGGCTATGCAGCGGGCACAGCGCTCTGAGCCATCGCTTGCCGTCACGAGTGCATCCAAGATTGTTGGCGCATGAGCGATGAACGAGAGGGAGACCTTCCCCAAGGTCTCCCTCTCGCGCTCGCCCATCCAAGGGCCGTGCTGGCAGGCCGACCCCCCCTTCGGGGGAGTCCGCCTCAGGCGCGGCCAGGTCGCTCGCCCGCTCTCCCTACGCGCGCCGCCCGTCCTCCTGCTTCGGCGCCAACAATTTTCAATGCACTTCAGACTCGCCCACGATGGCCTTCGCGAGGGCGGCCTTGAGCGAAAGGATCGTGGAGTCCTCCTCGAAGAGCCTGCCCTCGTAGGCCACGAGGGCCCGGTCGACGAGGGCCGCCAGGCAGCCGGCGGCCCCGCACTCCCCGGCCGGGATGACGAGCCGCGGCGGCGGCGGGGCGCGGCGCGCGGGATCGCGGCGCGCCGCGAAGAGCTCGGAGAGCTCGATGTGGCGGTCGACGAGCGATTCGAGCTCGCCCATGCTCAGGTCGATATCGCGCATAACGTCCCTCCTCGCGAAGGGCCGGCGCGGGCGAGGCCCGTCCCGGCCGCTCGACCCCGGGCGCCAGGCGCCCGGGCCCCTATCGAAGACGGAGGCGAAAGCGTTTCTACTGGAGAGTATAGGCCTCTCTCGTCCCGATTCCAGGCCGCCGGCCATGGAATCGCGCTGGCTCAATGCGTTATGCTTGTAACGACGAACAAAAAGCCAATCGATATGCTAGAAGCGGGCCAATTCTCGCCGAAGAACTACGCCCGAGCTTGGCTCCAACGCAGCGCGCATAATTTAAATTTATGATAACTCGCATTAACCCGGGATGAGCGATACACTAATGCCAGATCATCACCAGGGAGCAGCATCGATGCATAAAAAGCTTTCCACCGCCCCGCTCATTCTCGTCATGGGCGCCCTCGCCTTCGCCCAGCAGCCCAAGGCCCTCAAGGAGATTCCCCTCTATCCCGGCGCGGCTCGCGACCAGGCGGCCATGGACGAGGAGCGAGAGGCCTACGGCGGCGAGGGCCATCCCGGCGAGCTCTCCCGCGAGTCCGTCATCTACCGCAGCGCGGCCTCGGTGGAGGAGGTCTTCGCCTGGTACCGCCAGAAGCTCGGCGCCGTCCCGAGGGACTACGATTCCGAAGCCGCGGAGCGCCCCGCCCTCGTCAAGCCGGACTACGAGCTCAGGCCCTACACGGAGGAGGACTTCCGCGACGGCGAGGCGCCCGACAGCGGCAAGAAGACCTACGACGGGGCCTGGATCAGGGAGCAGCTCAAGGCCAGGCGCAAGCCCGTCCAGGGCCAGTGGCTCTCCGGCGCCTTCCTGGCCTGGGGCCACGCCGACAAGCAGGGCCGGGGCTACGATTTCCAGGTATCGATCGAGGACCGGACCTTCGACGCGTACCAGGGCTTCGTCGACCTGCCGGGAGGGGTCTCCGGCCTGGGCAAGAAGGACTACCGCCAATCCACGTCCATACGGATCGAGCAGGTGGTCTACAAGGCCGAGGGCGAGCTGCGGGACGAGCGCGACGCCGCCGATGACGAGCTCGCCGCCGGCCGCGCGGCCGAGCTCCGCTCCGCACCCCCGACCGCCAAGGAGCTCGGCGTGCCCCTGTATCCCGGGGCCATCCTCAACGTCGACGCCTCGGCCGGCATGAGCATGGACGAGGGCTCGCTGGCCTACGTCTACCTCTCGGCCGACGCCCCCGCCAAGCTCGTCGCCTTCTACGAGAAGGCCACGGGCAGGAAGGCCGAGGCCCTGGACGGGGGTGCCTTCCGCATCGTCCTCAAGGGCAAGGGGCTCTTCCCCGAGCACTACCTCTCCATCGAGCCCAACAAGATGTTCGGGGGAGGCGCGAAGACCGTCCTGAGCGTGTTCCGTGCCGAGCCATAGGCTCGGTGCGAGCCGTAGGCTCGGTGCGAGCCGTGGGCTCGGCGCCTGACCCTGAGGCCAGGCCCTAATCGCAGCCGAAGCGCTCGTCGCCCGGCTCGGGATCGATGCCCGGCCGGGTGAGGGCGAAGTCGTACTTCACGGGATCCTCGGGGGCGTAGAGGCGGAAGGCGGCGGTGGCGGCCAACGCGTTCGCCAGGGTCGGCGCCGGGCTCCGGATGAAGCCGAGCCGCTCGCTGCAGACCCGCGCCATGTGGGTGTCCAGGGGCACGACGAGGCGCTCGCGCCCGAGCTCCTCCCAGCCGCCGGGGTCCACGGCGTCGCGGCGCACGAGCCAGCGGAGCATTAGGAAAATCCGCTTGCAGGCGCTGCCGCCCGCCGGGTCGGCGAGGAGGCCCGGCCGCATGCGCGCCGCGCCCAGCCGCCCGAGGCCGCGGACGAAGGCCGAGGCGGCCCCCGCGAGGTCGGGGCCGCCGGGATCGGCCGAGCGGAAGAAGACCAGGAGGGAGCCGGCCTCGGCGCGGGCCCGGCCCGCCGCCAGCATGAGGGCGGAAATGTCCTTCGCGAAGCAGTAGCGGTACTGGAAGCCCGACCAGGTCCGGGCGATCACGGTTTCGCCCATCGCGTCGAGGGCCGAGGCCGGCCTCGGCCCGAGGGGCCCGAGGGCCTCGCGGCAAGCCCGCATGATCAGGCGCACGGAGCCGAAGGCGAGGGTCGAGCAGACGAGGGCCGCGAGCTCCCGGTCGGCGGGGTCGGAGAAAGGCGCGACGAGGGCGAGGGGGTCGGAGCGAAGCCGCCCCGCCCGCCCGCAGGCGGCGTAGACATCCTCGAGGAAGGCGGCGAGCCCGGGGTCGCGCCGGGGCTGCGGGGACGCGCCGGCCGCCGGGGCCCTCACTGCCCGGCCTTGTCGAGCTCGGCCTGGCGGCGCAGGAGCGCGGGATCGCGGGGGGAGAGGGCGAGGGCCTGCTTGAGGTAGAAGCGCGCCTTGGCGAGGTCCTTGCGGCGGAGGTGTATGTCGCTCAACGCGGCGAGGGCCTCGGGGTTGTCGGCGTCCTCCATGAGGGCCGAGCGCAGGAGGGGCAGGGCCGCCTCGTCCCCCTTCTGCAGCCCGCTCTGGAGGAAGAACAGGGCGGAGCGGAAGCTCCCCGAGCGGCTCGCCGGGAGGAGCCTGGCGATGAGGTCCTGGGCGGCGCGGCCCTCGCCCGAGGCGACGAGGGCCCGGGCGTAGGCCAGGCCGGCCTCCTCGGAGCCGGGCGACTGCTTGAACCAGGCCGCCGCGTAGTCGAGGGCGGCCGGGAGCTGCCCGGACTCGCGGAGGATGGCCGCGGCGAGGCGGCGATCCTCGAAGGGCCCGGCCTTGGAGGCCGCCGCGTAATAGGCCGACGCGGCCTGCCAGTCGTAGCGGGCGGCCGCGTCCGCGGCTAGGAGGCGGGCGGCCTCGGCGCGCGCCGCCGCGCGGTCGGCCCGGTCGGCGGGGCCGAGGGGCTCGGCTTGGCCGGACGGACCGGGCTCGGCGGAGCCGAGCGGTTCGGCGGCCTTCCGGGCCAGGATGCGCGCCTCGTCCTTGCCCGCCTCGCTGCCGGCGTACAGGGCGCGGGCGGCGGCCATGAGGAGCTCGGGGTCCTCGGGATAGGAGGCCAGCCCGCGGCGAGCCCAGCGGAGGGCCTCCTCGCGGCTCTTGAGCCCCTCGGCGACCCGGCTGCGGAGTATGAGGAAGCCGCGGTTCGAGGGATCGACGGTGCCGTAGGCGTCGAGGAGGGGGAGGGCCTGCTGGAAGGAATTGCCCCGCACGAGCAGGCGCGCCCGGACGAGCATCAAGGCCGAGTCCTGGGGATCGGCCGTGAGGACCCGGGCCACGATGGGGCCGGCCTCGAGGAAGCGCCCGTTCTCGGCGAGGGCGCTGGCCCAGGCGCGGTCGAAGGCGAGGCTCCCGCCCAGCCGTCCGGCGAGGGGCTCGAGGAGGGCGAGGGCCTCCTCGGCTCGGCCGAGGGCGAGGAGGGCCCGGGCCGAGCCCAGGCTCGCGCTCACGGCGTCGGGCGCGAGGGCCAGGGCGGCGGCGTAGCGCTCGCGGGCCCCGGGGTAGTCCCGGCGCCGCTCGGCCTCCGCGCCGAGGGCCAGGTCGGGCAGGACCGAGGGGAGGGCGAGGCGGGCGAAGCGGTCGATAGCCTCGGCGGCGCGGCGGGCGGTGTCGCGGGACTCCGAGGAGAAGAGGGCGAGGGCGGGGAGGAGCTCGCCCAAGGGCGTGCCGGCGGCCTCGGGAGGAGGGGCCTGGACACGGCCCGCCCGGGCCTCGGCGAGGAGGAAGAGGACGCCGGCGAGGGCAGGCGAGGCGGCCGGGGCGGCCCCCGGCTGGGCCCCGTCGGGCGCCGCCCCGGCTCCCGCTGAAGGGGAGGCCTCGCGATAGGCGATATCGTAGACGCCCTCGGCGATCCGGAGGTAGGCCGCCGCGTCCTCGGGCTTGAGCAGGGTCGAGGCCCGGAGGAGCTCGAGGGCCCGCTCGAGCGAGGAGGGCGAGCCGAAGGCTATAGCCGCCTCGATGGCCCCGCGCTCGTCGCGGGCCTTCGAGAGCTCGGCGGCCTCGGCCGTCTTGAGCGCGGTGCCCGGGCCGGCGGCCTGGGCCTCCCCGGCCCCCGCCTCGGGGAGGGGGGCCGGGCTCGCCCGCGGGTCGGGGCTCGAGGCGCAGGCAAGGGAGAGGAGGCAGGACAGGAGGGCCGCGCCGGCCGGGGAGGCCGCGCCGGCCCCGCGCCTCCCGCGCCGGCTCATGCTTGCCGGTCGGAGTCGCGCCGCCTCGGCTGGCTCCTGGCTTTGCCGCGCCTCGGGCTCCGCCTCCCCCCGCGGCCGAGGAGGCCGTAGGCGGCGAAGAGGAGGACGCCGCCGAGGATCAGGAAGCTCGGCCACCAGGCCGCGATGAACTGGCGGAAGCCCTGCCGGACCAGGCCGAAGGAGAAGAGCGAGAAGATGGAGCCCAGGAAGATGAAGCAGATGGAGGTGGCCACGAAGGAGGGCTTGGCCCGCCGCCAGGCGGCATAGCCGCCCACGAGGCCGGCTACCCCCCCCACCACCATGGCGAGGGGCCAGGCCCGGCCGAGCCCGAGCCCGAGGAGGACGGCGGCGAGGAGGAAGGCCCCCTCCAGGACGAAGGCGATTCCGCCGAAGAGGAAAGCGGGGGAGGAGCGGCGCACGAGGGCCGCGTAGAGGAGGCCCCCCCCCGCGGCCATGACGACGAGTGGCCAGGCGCGGTAGGCGCCGGGGAAGGCGTGGGTCGTGGCGAGGAGGAGAGCTATGCCGAGGAGGACGGCGGCGAGGGCCGAGATGAAGAGGACGTCGTCCGATCGAGCGCGTCGTTTGCTCATGCGGCCTCGAATTGTAGCCGAATAGGCCGATCTTGCCAATGGAAAAGGCCGCGTGCTATCCTGTTCCCATGTGGAGACGCGCGCGAACGGCGACGAGGCCTGGCGCCGCGCTCTGCGCCGCGCTCTGCGCGATCCTCTGCGCCCAAGCCCTCCTCCAGTCCTGCTCGCGGCCCCGCGCGGCATTCCTCGCGGGGGACCGCGAGGACCGCGCCGAGCTGGCCGAGCTCTTCGGCCTCCTCGACGCGGCGGGCCGCGACGAGGTCCAGCGCTTCGCGGCCCTGCGGCAGATCTCCTCGAAGCTCCTCGAGCGGCGGGAATACGGCCGCCTGGCCGCCCTCCTCGTCCGGGAGGCCGGGCGCGACCGGGGCCCCTACGCGGCCTGGTACCTCTTCACCGCGGCATACGCCTACGAGCTCGCGGGCTCGGCCCCCGTCGCCGCCATCTACTACGACCGCATCGTGAAGGACCTCCCCGACATCGTCGTCGACGGGCGCTCCGTGCACTACGAGTGCCTCTCGCGCCTGATCGAGACGGCCCGGGCGCCGGAGCGGCGGATCGAGTACTACAAGGACCTCATCGCCCGCTTCCCCTCCGAGGCCGACATGGGGCGCGCCCTCTTCCTCCTGGGCAGGGAGTACGAGGCGGTCGGCGACTGGGACCTCGCGGTGAAGGCCTACTCCAAGTTCCTCCCCTACTTCGGCTCGGCCATACCCGGCCACCCGGAGGCCTTCCAGCACGCGCGCAACGTCGTGGACTTCTACAACAGCCCCAAGGACTGGACCTACGCGGAGCTGCCGGCCCTCGTGGCCAACGTCAAGTCCGCCCTGGCCCAGGGCGATCCCGCGCGCCTGCGCCGCTACCGGGCCAAGGTCAACTTCTTCGCGGTTTCCTGGCACCAGGACGAGACCGACGCGAACAGCCAGGTCCTCTTCGACTTCTCCGAGTTCATGTCCGGCGGGCGGATCCACGCCGCCGATGAGCTCGATCCCGGCTCCGGCCCCCGCGAGGCCTACCTCCGGACCTGGGGCTGGTCCGAGCGCATCTCGACCTGGTACCTCTATTTCCGCAAGATCTACTTTCCCGCCGATCCGGAGATCCACGGCCGCTGGGAATGGGCCGGCATCTATTTCGGGGAGAAAATGCGATGAAGCCGATCCGATCCGGCGGCGCGGGCCGGGGGCCCGCCACCCGCCGCCCGGCCCTGGCGGGCCTCCTCGCCGCCCTCCTCGCCTCGGCCGGCCACCTCGCCTCGTCCGAGGCCCTGGCCCCGGGGCCGGGCGCGGCCCGCGCCCAGGGTCCCGCGCCCTCCGGCGAGCCCTGGGGCCCCGAGGGCCCGCCGGCCCGGAGCCACGCCGGGGCCGCCGACTACGGCCTCCCGATGCCCTGGGGCGAGGCCTCCTTCACGGCCTTCCGCGCCTCCTACCTCAGCGAGGGGGGCCGGCAGTACCTCGCGGCCGTGGCGGCCCGGGCCCGGCCCTACCTGCCCTACGTCTACGAGCGCATCGGGCTCTACGGCCTGCCCGAGGAGCTCGCCTTCCTCCCCGTCATCGAGTCCGAGTACTCGCCCAGCGCCGTGTCGCGCAGCGGGGCGGCCGGGCTGTGGCAGTTCATGCGCAACTCCATCGCCGGCTACGGCATGAGGATCGACGACTGGGTGGACGAGCGCCGCGACTTCATGAAGAGCTCGGACGGGGCCCTGCGCAAGCTCGCCGACAACTACGCGGTCCTCGGCGACTGGGACCTCGCCCTGGCCGCCTACAACGCGGGCCTCGGCGCGGTGACGCGGGCCCTCGCCAAGGCCAGGGCCGAGGGCGCCGTCGATCCCGACTTCTGGGAGCTGCGCCGCCGGGGCCTCCTGCGCAAGGAGACGGCCTCCTACGTGCCCAAGTTCCTGGCCGTGGCCTCGATCCTCGCCCGGCCGGGGCGGCACGGCCTTCCCGCCTCCTGGGAGTACCCCGAGGCCTGGGAGACCATCGCGCCCGGCCGCCCCGTCGACATAGCCCTCCTCGCCGAGCGGGCCGGCGTCGATCCCAAGTCGCTCAAGTCGGCCAACGCGGAGCTGCGCTACACGGTGACGCCGCCGAACCCGGACTACCGGCTCAAGGCCCCCGCCTCCCTGGCCCCGGCCCTGCGCTCGGCCCTCGACGACGGCTCGGAGCCCCTCGTCCGCTACAGCATCCACACCGTGCGCTCGGGCGACACCCTCTCGGGCCTCTCGCGGCGCTACGGCAGCCCCCTGGAGGTCATCAAGCAGGCCAATCCCGGCATGAAGGCCGACATCATCAAGCTCGGCCAGAAGATCGTCGTGCCCCTGCTCAAGGAAGCCCCCCCGCCGGCCCCGGACGAGGGCGCCGCCGCCGAGGGAGCGCCCCCCGAGTTCGCCGGCAGCTACCTCGTCGCCAAGGGCGACACCCTCTGGGGCCTCGCCCTCCGCTTCGAGGTCCAGCCCGAGCTCCTCGCCGAGCGCAACGGGCTGAGCCTCTCGAGCGTGATCCGCGAAGGATCGACGCTCCGCGTGCCGATAGTGAGATGATGAGCACCAACGGCACCCGCGCCGCAGCCGCGGCCCTCCTCCTCTCCCTCTCCGCGGCCTTCGCCTCGGCCCAGGCCGCGGGCCTATCGGCCGAGTCCCGCGTCGACTGGGAGTCCCGGGTCCTCCGGCTCCGCGTGGAGCTCGACGCGGCCGCGGCCGGGCTGCGCCTGCCCTCGGGCCGCCTCGAGGCCGAGCGCCTGATCGAGCGCGAATTCGCGGGGCTGGCCAAGGAGGCGGTCTTCGGCCTCCCGGTCGACTCCTACCGGACCGTGTCGGGCACCGTGGCGGAGGGCAGCCTGGACGTGAACGGCCTCCTCGGCATCGCCGCCCAGGCGAGCCACGGCCCCTCATCCTTCTCGCGCGATATGCGCTTCTTCTCGGCGGAGTACTCGATCCCCCTCGGCGCCGTGGCCGCCCTCTACGCGGGCGGGACGGAGGCCGTACCCCTGGCCGCCCCCCTCGAGCACCGGCCCTCGAGGCCCTACACGGGGATCGTCATCTACGCGGAGTCCGAGCTGCCCGTGCACGGCGAGCGGGTCTCCGCCTCCCTCCGGCCCTGCCTCTTCCCGCGGATCTTCGACGAGGACATGCGCCCCGTCATGAAACGGGACAACGTCGAGCCGGCGGTCCTGGCCGCCTGGGGCCCCCTGGGCTACGCCGCCGGCCTCCTCGCCTCGGCCGAGGACCGGGTCGGCGACGATCCCCTGCGCATCCGCGCCCTGGGGGTCTTCGGCGCGGCCCGCACCGACATCGTCATCTCGCGCGAGGACGCGGCCCGGATCCTCTCGAGGCCCGAGAACCGCGACCTCCTGCGCCTCGGCCGCGTCCTCGTCGTCCTCGACCTGGGCCGCTGAGCCGCCGCCCGGGCCGGCTCAGGCCCGCATCGCCAGGGAGGCGAAGACCTTGGCGTCGCCCGCGATGTCCTCCAGCCGCACGCTCTCGTTGGGCTGGTGGGCCGTATCCTCCATGCGCGCCCAGACCACGCAGTCGAAGCCGGCGTTGCGCAGGTAGGCCGCCACGCTGCCCCCGCCGATGCCGATCGCCCGGGCCTTCACGCCGTAGACCTCCTCGACCGCCGCCGCGAGCGCCCCGACGACGGGGGCCTCGGCCGAGGTCGCCTTGGACTCGTTGCTCTGGACGATCTCGTACTCCATCTTCACGCCGTACTCGCCCTCGACCGCGCGCATCGCCTTGGCGACCTCGGCGAGCACCGAGGCCACGGGGTAGCAGGGCAGGATCCGCATGTCGAAGTGGAAGACGTCCTCGCCGGGGATGGTGTTCACGTTCGGGACGTTGGGCTCCTTCTTCGTGGGCTGGATCGTCGTGCGGTCGGGCTGGAAGAGGGGATCGCGGGCCGGGAAGGCGCTCTTCTCGAGGGCGTGGACCCGGAGCGCGAGGTCGCAGGCGGCGAGGAAGGCGTTGGCGCCCTCGTCCGGGGTCGAGGCGTGGCACTGCTTGCCCGTGGTGACCACCTTGAGCCAGCAGATGTTCTTCTCGGCCACCTCGATCTCGGAACCGTCCTTCGAGCCCCCGTCGGGCACCAGGATGAGGTCCTCGGGCCGGAAGAGCTTGGCGGCCTTGAGCACGTGCTGGATCCCGTGGGCCGAGCCCACCTCCTCGTCCGCGACGAAGAGGAGCTTGATGGTCCGCTCGGGAGCGATCCCGCTGTCGAGGAAGGCCAGGGCGGCGAAGACCGAGGCCACGAGGCCCTGCTGGTTGTCCTCGACGCCGCGGCCGCGGAGCCGGCCCCCGTCGCGGACGACGGTGAAGGGATCGGAGCGCCACATCGAGCGCTCGCCCTCGGGCACCACGTCGAGGTGGCTCATGATCCAGAGCCGGCCGAGCTCGTCGCGCTTGCCGGGGATGGTGGCGACGATGTTGGGGCGCCTGCCCCCGGGCACGCGCGGATCGGGCGAGTCGTAGCGCTCGATCCGCGCGATCCCCCGCTTGGCGAGCCAGGCGAGGAGGGCCTCGGCCTTGCGCGCCTCGCCCTCGCCGCCCGCCTCCGGCGCGATGGCGGGGATCGCGGTGAGGAGGGACTCGAGCTCGACGTAGCCCTCGGTCGCCGCGTCGAGATAGGCGAATATCTTGTCCTTGTCGCTCATGAACGCTCCTTGCGGCCCGCAGGCGGGCGGTATTATCGCAGGGCCCCGGAGGCCCGGTAGGCCTCCCAGGTCGTAGCCACGAGGCTGCCCACGTCGGAATGCCGGGCCTCCCAGCCCAGGAGCTCGCGCGCCAGGGCGGAGCTGGCGTAGAGCTGGGCGGGATCGCCGGGGCGGCGGGGCATGATCCGCGCCGGGATGGGCCGGCCGGTGACCCGCCTCGCCTCCTCGATGATCTCGAGGACCGAGATGCCCTTCTCCGAGCCGAGGTTGACGACGAGGCTGCGGCCCTCGCGCGACACCCACTCGAGGGCGGCGACGTGGCCCCGGGCGAGGTCGCTCACGTGGACGTAGTCGCGAACGCCCGTGCCGTCGCGGGTCGGGTAGTCGTCGCCGAAGACCTGGACCTCGGGCCGCATGCCCGCGGCGGCCTCCATGACGACGGGGAGGAGGTTGGCGGGATCGCGCTCCAGGCCGCGGATGCGGCCCTTTACGTCGTAGCCCGCCGCGTTGAAGTAGCGCAGGGCCGCGAACTTGAGGCCCCGGAGCCGGTCGTACCAGCCCAGGAGGCGCTCGACCTCGAGCTTGGTGTAGCCGTAGAAGTTCTCGGGCTCGGTGGGGTGCTTCTCGTCGATGGGGAGGTACTTGGGCTCGCCGTAGGTCGCGGCAGAGGATGAGAAGACCACCTTGCCCACGCCCGCCTCGAGGGCCGCGTTCAGGATGTGGACCGTGCCGTTGAGGTTCTGGAGCGCGTACTTCTCGGGCTTCAGCATGGACTCGCCGGCGGCCTTGGCCGCGGCCAGGTGGACCAGGGCGTCGAAGCCGCCGCGCATGCAGCCCAGGAGGGCCGGGTAGTCGAGGATGTCCCCCTCGACGAAGCGGGCCTCGGGGAAGAGGTTGTCGCGCCTGCCGCTCGAGAGGTTGTCGAAGACCGCCACCTCGTGGCCAGCGTCCAGGAACTCGCGGGCGACGTGGCTGCCGATGTAGCCCGCCCCGCCTACGATGAGTATTCGCATGGGCCCAGTATCCCAGAACGGGGCCCGACCGTCCAGACGGCCGGGAGGGCCGCTTTCGCGTTTGCTTTTTGCGCGGAGCGGCCGTATCATGCGGCGATGCCGTACAACGTCGCCGCCGCGCCCGCGCGGAGCCCCGCCTTCGCGCGGGTCCTCGAGCTCGCCGATCGCGCCGTCGCCGGGACCGATCCCGCCTCGATGCGCTGGACCTGGGGCCAGGCCCTCCTCGCCTGGTCGCTCTCGGAGCTCGACGCCTTCCTCGGGGAGGACCGCTACCTCCCCTTCTGCTCGGCCTACTGCGCCGCCTGGGCCGCTCGCGGACCCCGGGTGGACCAGAGCGACACCTGCGCCCCGGCCCTGGCCGCCTGGGCCCTCTACCGCCGCACCGGCGACCCCGGCTGCCGCCGCCTCGCCGAGCTCGGCGCCGACTACGTCCGCCGCGAGCCCCGCCTGGGCTGCGGCCTGCCCAACCACCTCGGCCACAGCCTCGTCGGCCGCCTCTACCCCAAGTCGGCCTGGGTGGACTCGCTCATGATGTTCGGCCTCCTCGCGGCCCGCTACGGCGCCGAGGCGGGCGACGCCGAGCTCCTGGAGTACGCCGCGAGCCTGCCGGGCCGCTTCGCCTCCCTCATGCAGGACGAGGGGACCGGGCTCTTCCGCCACAGCTACCGGGATCGCCCGGGCTCGGCCTATCCCCGCGGCCCGGTGTTCTGGGCCCGCGGCAACGGCTGGATGGCCGCCGCCCTGCCGGCGATCCGCGGCTTCCTGCCGGAGGGCTCTCCCGGCCGGGCCGACGCGGAGCGCTCCCTGTCCCGCCTCGCCGAGGCCCTCCTCCCCCTGCAGCGCCCCGACGGCTGGTGGGATACCCTCCTCGGGCCCGGGGGCGGGGCCTACCGCGAGTCCTCCGCCACGGCCCTCGTCGCGGCGGGCTGGGCCCGCTCGGCCCGGGATGGCCTCCTCGACGCCCGCTGCGCGGCGGCCGCCCGGCGCGCCTACGCCTCCCTCGTCGCCTCGCTCGGGCCGGCGGGCGAGGAGCCCTCGATGCGCGAGATCTCGGCGCCGACCATCCCCCTGCCCCTCCTGCCCAGGCTCGGCTACGCCCTCGTCCCGAAGGCCTCCGACCTGAGCTACGGCCTGGCGGCCCTCTTCCTGGCGGCCGTCGAGATCGAGCGGCTGGGAGGCGCGGAAAGCGCGGGAGGCGGGACATGACGCAGGGTCGAGCGGCGGGAGGCGCCGCGGCGGTGGGGCTCGGCCTCAAGGCCAAGATCGGCTTCGCGTTAGGCGACGTTTACGGGGGCGGCTCGGGCGTCGTCATCAGCATGTTCTACCTCTACTTCCTCACCGACGTCGTCCGCCTCCCCGCGGGCCTGGCGGGGACCCTCCTCCTGGTATCGAAGGTCTGGGACGCGGCCATCGACCCGGCCCTGGGCCTCCTCACCGACCGGACCAGGACGCGCTGGGGCAGGCGCCGCCCCTACTTCCTCTTCGGCATGCCCCTCGTCCTCGCCTCCTTCTTCATCCTCTGGTGCGCCCCCGCCTTCCGTTCGGACGCGGCGAAGTTCGCCTTCGCCCTCGGCGGCTACCTGTTCATGACCCTGGTCTCCTCGGCCGTGATGATCCCCTACAACTCCCTCGCCTCGGAGCTCACGAGCTCCTACGCCGAGCGCAGCTCGCTGACCCAGGTGCGCATGATCTTCTCGGTGGGCTCCTCCCTCGTCTGCGCGGTGGTCCCGGACCTGATCGTGCGCTCCTTCCCCGACCCGCGGCTCGGCTACCCCGCCATGGGCGCGGCCTTCGGCCTCTTCTTCGCCCTCCCCTTCGCCTTCACCTTCGCCTGGACCCGCGAGAAGCCCGAGTACGCCGCGGAGGCTCCCGCGCTCGACCTATACCGGCTCCTCGTCGAGCCCTGGAAGCTCGGCAGCTACCGCAAGCTCCTGGGCATGTTCCTCTTCGGCCAGATGACGGGCGACGTGGTCATGGCGGTCCTCGTGTACTACTGCGCCTACTACCTACGCCGCGAGGGCCTGACGACGCCCCTCATGGGCGTCCTCATGGTCGCGCAGCTGGCGGGCGTGCCCGCCTTCACCGCCCTCGCCAGGCGGCGATCGAAGCGCTCGAGCTACATGGCCTCCTGCCTCCTGCGCCTCGCCGCCTCGGCGGCGATGTGGGCCGTGGCCCGCGACTCGCCCGCCCCCTGGCTCTTCGCCCTCGCGGCGGTCCTGGGCCTGGGGACCTCGGGCAGCATCGTCATGGTCTACTCGATGCTCGCCGACCTGCCGGACGCCGACGAGCTCTTCTCCGGCGAGCGGCGCGAGGGCATGTACTTCGGCCTCGTGTCCTTCCTCCGCCAGGTCTCCTCGGCGCTGGCCCTCTTCCTCCTCTCCCAGGCCATCGCCCTCTCGGGCTACCTCCCGCCCGTCGAGGCCGCGGCGAACGGCGCCGCCGCCCTGGTCAAGCAGGAGCAGCCCGAGAGCTTCCTCGCCGCCATCAAGGCCTTCTTCGTGTTCATGCCCATCGCCGCGGTGCTGCTCTGCCTCTGGTTCGCCGCGCGCTACCGGCTCTCCCCCGAGGCCCACCGGCGCCTCGTCGCCCTCCTCGAGGCGCGGCGCGCGGGGCTCCCGGCCGATCCCGCCGAGGAGGCGGCGCTGAAGGAGCTCCTCGGATGAGCCCGGCGGCGCCCGGCGCGCAGTCGCCGGAAGGCCCGCGCGGGGGCTTCGAGCTGTCGAGCGGCTACGACGGCCGCGACTTCTCGCTGCGCCTCGGCCCCGGGGCCCGGGCGCCCGCGGGCTACCCCGAGGCCGCCGAGCCCGATCCCTTCGCCGAGGAGGCGCCGCGCTGGGAGGGGGCCGCGGCCTACCGCGCCGCCTACGAGGCCCGCCGGGAAGCCTACCTCGGCTACTGCCTGCGCAGCCCGGCGCCGCCTAACCTGAAGGCTCCCTTCTACGAGCTGCCCCGGATCGCGGCGGGCCGGCCGCCCCACGAGGGCATACTCGGGGCCGGGCTGGACTACGTCGAGGCGAGGAAGGACTGCGCCGACTTCGTCGCCCACGCCTACCTCCGCCTCCTCCTCCAGTTCCCCTCCGCGCCATCGGTCAGCCCCGCCCTCTACGGGCGCGCCGAGGCCGTCCTCCTGGGCTTCAAGTACTGGCCCTCCGAGCCGGGGACGGACTCCCTGTGCACCTGGACCGAGAACCACCAGATCCTCTACGCCTCCCTCGCCTACGTCCTCGGCTCGCGCATGCCGCGCGCCGCCTTCGCGAGCCCCGGGATCGAGGGGGCCGAGCTGGCCGCCCGCGCCAGGCCGCGGATCCTCCGCTGGCTCTCGCTCCGCTTCCGCACGGGCTTCAGCGAATGGCTCTCCAACGTCTACTACGACGAGGACCTGACCGCCCTGCTCACCCTGGTCGACTTCGCCGATCCCGAGGTCGCGGGCCTCGCCCGCGACGTGGCGACCCTCCTCCTCCTCGACCTCGCGCAGCATTCCTTCCGCGGCGTCTTCGGCTCGACCCATGGCCGCAGCTACGAGCCGCAGAAGAAGGAGGCCCGCCTCGAGGCGACGAGCGACGCGGCGAAGCTCCTCTGGGGCATGGGCGCCTGGTCGCGCCACGACAGCATGAGCGCTCCCAGCCTGGCCCTGAGCCCGCGCTTCGAGCCGCCCCCGGTCCTCGCCGCCCTGGCGGCCGCCGCCGCCGAGGCCCCGGGGGCCGAGATCCGCCAGCGCATGGGCATCCGCGTCGAAGAGGCGGGGCGCTGGGGCCTCGGCTACGAGGATCCCGAGGACGGGATGGTCTTCCTCAGCCTCGAGGCCTACAACCATCCGAGGACCATAGGCCTGACCTTCCGCCTCATGGACGAGTACCGCTGGTGGGAGAACGAGTACTTCGCCCCCTTCAGGCCCTACCGCCGGGCCCTGGGCCTCGCCCGGAGCGCCGGCCTCCTCCCCCTCCTGGCCCGGGCCCTCCGCCGCGACGTCGACCGCAACTGCCGCGAGGAGGCCGACCTCTACTCCTACCGGACGCCCGACTACCTCCTCTCCTCCGCCCAGGACTGCCGCTTCCGCTACGGCGGGGACCAGCAGTCCATCTGGCAGGCGAGCCTCGGGCCGGGCGCGGTCTGCTTCGTCACCCATCCCGGCGGCATGGGGGGCCACTCCCCGGACTACTGGACGGGCAACGGGAGCATGCCCCGCGTCGCCCAGTCCCGGAACCTCCTGGTCGCGTTGTACGACATCGATACCCGGCCCGGCCTCTACCGGACGAATCGCCTCGCCTACACGCACGCCTGGCTGCCCGAGGAGCGCTTCGACGGGCTCGTCGAGGAGGGAGGATGGCTCTTCGCGCGGCGCGGCCGCGGCTACCTCGCCCTCCGCCCCCGCGGCGCCTACCGGCGCGTCCGGGACCGCTGCCCCGGCGGCCGGCCCGCCGGCGAGGCTGGGGCGGGGGCGCCGCCGAACGAGGTCGTAGCCGAGGGGAGGAGGAACATCTGGATCTGCCGGCTCGGCCGCGAGGCCGAGGAGGGGAGCTTCGCCGAGTTCAGGCGAGCCATCGCCGGCGCGCGGCTCGAGTACGGCCCGGGGCTCTCGCTCCGCTTCGAGGATCCCGCCCAGGGCCTCGTCGAGTTCTCGGCCTCGGGGCCCTTCCGCGCGGGAGGCCGCGAGCTGCCCCTGCGCGGCTATCCCCGCTACGGCTCGCCCTGGGCCCGCGCGGCCTTCCCCGCCGAGCGGGTCGAGATCGAGGCGGGAGGCGAGCGCCTCGTGCTCGAGCGGCCCGAGGCGAAATAAAAAAGGCCGACCCGGCTGGGTCGGCCCTAACTCGTGCCGCCGATCAGAATTGAACTGATGACACGTGGATTTTCAGTCCACTGCTCTACCAACTGAGCTACAGCGGCGAATCGTGCGTATTGCTTATACCTAAAGGGCCGGGGGCGAGTCAAGTACCGGCGCCGGCCCGGGGAGGCTATACGCGGAGGCCCGCCTCGGGTACGTTCGAGGCTATGAGCTTCCGGGAAACCCGCCTCGCCACGGTCCTCGCCACCTTCGTCCTCCTGGTCCTCCTCCTCATGCCCGGCGAGGAGCCCCCGCGGCTCTCGCTGCCCGGCCTCGACAAGCTCGCCCACGTCCTCCTCTTCGCTGCCTGGGCCCTGGCCCTGCGCTTCGATTGGGAGGCCTTCCGCAGATGTCCGGCCCTCCTCCTCGCGGCGACCGCCCTGGCCGCCCCCCTCACGGAGGCGATGCAGCTCCTCGCGCCGGGCAGGGCCTTCGATCCGCTCGATATGGGCGCCGACCTCGCGGGCGCCGCCCTGGCCGCGGCCTTCGGCGCCGCGGCGGTCCGCCTCGCCGACCGCCTCCTCGGCCCGCCTCCCCCTAGTCCCCGATGATCTTCACGAGGACCCGCTTGCGCCGCATCCCGTCGAACTCGCCGTAGAAGACCCGCTCCCAGGGCCCGAAGTGGAAGCGGCCCCCGGTGACGGCCAGGGTCACCTCGCGGCCGAAGAGCTGGCGCTTCATATGGGCGTCGGCGTTGTCCTCGCCCACGTTGTGGCGGTAGCCCGAGACCGGCTCGTGGGGGGCCAGCTTCTCGAGCCAGTCGAGGAAATCGGCGTGGAGCCCGGACTCGGCGTCGTTCACGAAGACCGAGGCGGTGATGTGCATGGCATTGACCAGGCACAGGCCCTCGCGGACGCCCGAGGCCGCGAGGCTGGCCTCGACCTTGTCCGTGATGTCGAGGAACTCGCAGCGCTTGCGCGTCTCGAACCAGAGCTCTTCCGTGTAGGACTTCATGGCCCGAGGATAGCGCGGCCGCCCCGCGCGCGGTAGCCCGGCGGGCGGCGGCCGACCGGGGAGCCGGCGGCCCCGTATCGGGGCCGCCGCCGCGGGGCCCGAGCCTCAGCGCCCGGCGCCCGGCCTCCCGAGCCTGAGCAGGTTCCAGGACAGGGGCGCGAGGCGGGCCGAGAGCCTCCCTCCCTCGGCCTCGAAGCCTCCCGCGACCCGGCGCGGGACGACGGCATCCGGCGACTCCTCGCTGTTCGCCGCCCCGGGCTCGTAGCCCGCGTACTCGATCCGCTCGAGGGGAACCAGGCCCTCGAAGCCCCCGAGCCGCGCCTCGAGCTCGACGGGCTCCGAGGCCGAGCGGTTGACCGCGAAGATCGCGAGACCTTCCCCGGAGGACACCGCGGCGGCCTCGAGGTAGGGCACCTCGCCGTAGCTCGGGCTCTCGTAGCGCGGGCAGCCGAGCTCCACGCGGAGGGACTCGCCGCGGCCGTAGCGGGAGGCGTAGAGGAAGGGATAGTAGATCGTCTGCCGCCAGGCCCCGCCCCCGGTCCTCGTCATGATGGGCGCGAGGGCGTTGACGAGCTGGGCGAGGCAGGCGATGCGGACGCGGTCGGCGTTTTTCAGGAGGGTCATGAGGAGGCAGCCGACGACGAGGGCGTCCTCGAAGGTATAGGGCTCCTCGAGGAGGCTCGGCCCGACCTTCCACGGATCGTCGTGCCGCCTCTCGGCGACGGCCCGGTACCAGACGTTCCATTCGTCGAAGGAGAGCAGCATCGTCTTGCGGCTCCGCTTCCTCGCCTTGACGAAGTCGCAGGCCGCCGCCACCGACTTGATGAAACGATCCATGCCAGCCGAGCAGGCCAGGTAGTCGGCGAGGCCGGCCGGGCCCTTGCCGTAGTACGAGTGCAGGGAGAGGTAGTCCACCTCCTCGTAGCACTGCCCAAGGACCGAGGCCTCCCAGTCGGGAAAGCTCGGCATATCGGCGTTGGAGGAGCCGCAGGCCACGAGCTCGAGCTTCGGGTCGACGAGGCGCATCGCCTTGGCGGTCTCCCGGGCGAGGCGCCCGTACTCCGACGCGTCCTTCTGGCCGATGTTCCAGGGGCCGTCCAGCTCGTTGCCGAGGCACCAGAGCTTGATGCCGTAGGGCTCGGCCCGGCCGTGGGCGCGGCGCAGGTCGGACCAGCGCGTGCCGCCGGGGAAGTTGCAGTACTCGAGGAGGCTCCGCGCCGCGTCCACGCCCCGGGTGCCGAGGTTCAGAGCCAGCATCGGCTCGGCCCCGAGCTCGGAGCACCAGCGCGCGAACTCGTCGAGCCCGAAGCGGTTGGTCTCCACCGAGAGCCAGGCCGGATCGAGGCGGACCGGCCGCGACTCCGCCGGGCCGACCGAATCCTCCCAGTCGAAGCCGCAGACGAAGTTGCCGCCCGGATAGCGGATCACCGGCAGGCCGAGCTCCCGGGCCAGCTCGAGGACGTCGCGGCGAAAGCCCCTGCCGTCGGCCCGCGGGTGCCCCGGCTCGTAGATCCCGCCGTAGATCGCCCGGCCCAGGTGCTCGACGAAGGAGCCGTAGAGCCGATCGTCCACGGTCCCGATGCGGAAATCCCTCTCGAGCTGCAGCTTCGCTTTGATGGCCGCCTCCTCAATGGCATCAAACCATGCAATACCACATACTGCCCTCAGCGCGGCGATCTGTCCAGACGGCGATGGATGCTCGGATTAAGACCGGCAAAAACCCAGCATTCGCAGGGTTCGCCCGGGGGACAGAGCTCGCGGAGGCCCAGGAGCCAGGCGATTTTTTCTTGACAGGACCCAGAAAGGACCTATAGTGGTATGCCATGGTATCAAGACCACATGCGGGCAAGGCCTCCCCTGGTCCCCTGGATACTATCAAGCGCAATGTCCAGGAGTCCATGCGGACCCAGGTGGAGGCCTTCATCCTCCGGAAGATCGAGTCCGGCGAATGGCCCCTGGGCGGCAAGATACCCTCCGAGCGCGAGCTCTCCCTCTCCCTCGACCTGAGCCGGACCACGGTCCGCAACGCCATCCTGGCCCTCGAGGGCCGAGGCTTCTTCGACCGCCGCATCGGCCAGGGCACTTTCGTCCGCGAGCGTCCCGCCGCCGGGGCCAGCCCCCGGGCCTCGAAGGGCATGCTCGGCTACGTCGTCTGCAAGGAGCGCTCGAGCCGCAAGCCCATCTCCGCCGAGGCCTTCTACTTCGACATATTCGCCGGCATCGAGGAGGAGACGGTCCGCTCGGGCCGGCACATGCTCTTCACCTACCTCGACGAGGGCAACGCCGAGGAGCTGGCTGCCTTCCGCGGCTTCCTGGACAAGGTCGACGGCCTCGTCGTGGAGGAGGCGCGGGACCCCGGCCTCCTCGAGCTCCTCGCATCGAGCGAGGCGCCCGCCGTCCTCATCGCGCCGACGGCCGCCCACGAGCGCCTCGACGTCGTCACGGTGGACCTCGCCGCGGGGGTCCGCAAGGCGGTCCGGCACCTCCGCGCCGCGGGGCACGAGCGCATCGGCATCGTCAACGGCCCCCTGCGCCTCGAGTCGGCGCGGATCCGCTTCTCGGCCTACAAGGACGAGATGGGCGCGTCCTTCGACGAGGCCCTCGCCGAGGAGGGCGAGGGCTGGACCGCCGAGGCGGGCTACGCCGCGGCCGCCCGCCTCGTCGGGCGCGGCGGCGGCATGACGGCCCTCTTCTGCGCGAACGACCTCCTCGCCATCGGGGCCCTCTCCGCCCTCGCCGCGAAGGGCCTCCGCGTCCCCGCGGACCTCAGCGTCGTGGGCTTCGACGATTCGGAGCTGGCGCGGCACGCGATGCCGCCCCTGACCACCATGCGGATCTACTCGCGCGACATGGCCCGGTCCGCCGCGCGGAGGGTCCTCGAGCGCATCGAGAGCCCCGGCCTGCCGCCGGTCAAGCTCGAGTTCCCGATCGACATCGTCGTGAGGAATTCCACCAAGGAGGTGCACGGAGGCTGATCCAGAAGGGATCCCCGCGGGGGGATCCGCCATCGGCTTCGTCGGCGGGGCGTCCGCGGAAGCCCAACGGCCGCGACACCGGAGCAAGGCCGGGAAAGCGTTCTCCGGTGCCGCGGGTGGTCGGGTACGCACGAGTATACCCCTCGGGGGCCTCGGGCGTACAGGCATTGCTGCCGCCGCGCCAGCGAACGGGCGCGGGGATAAGGAGAGATTGTTAAGATGATGCATGCGAAGCGGTTCATTGCCTTCGCGCTTGTCGCGCTCTCCCTTTCGGGCGCGGCCTTCGCGGAGAAGGTCGAGATCACCTACATGTGCTGGTACAACAACACGGAGTCCGAGGCCCAGACCAACCAGGCGATCATCGACAAGTTCAACGCCATGCAGGACCGGATCCACGTCACCATGATCGCGATTCCCCGCGAGGGCTACGAGCCCAAGGTCAACACGATGGCGGCGGCCGGCCAGCTTCCCGACACGACCCAGCTGTCCGAGGCCATGGCCATCGAGTTCGCGGCGAACGACCTCCTCGCCGACGTGAGCGCGATGTACCCGAAGGACGCCGCCCCCCTCAAGTCCCTGACCTTCACCTACAACGGCAAGCCGGTCGGCTACAGCTCGGGCAACGAGGTCCTCCTCCTCTATTACAACAAGAAGCTCTTCGACGAGGCCAAGCTCCCCTATCCGCCCGCCAGCGCCGACAAGGCCTGGACCTGGAAGGAATTCGTCGAGGCCGCCAAGAAGCTCACCAAGGACAAGAACGGCAAGACACCGAACGACAAGGGCTTCGACGCGAAGAACATCGTCCAGTACGGCGCGGACTTCAACCGCCTGTGGTGGATGTGGCCCATCGTCGCCTACTCGAACGGCGGCGGCCTCATGAGCCCCGACGGCAAGAACCTCCTCATCAACCGCCCCGAGTCCATCGAGGCCATGCAGATGCTCGCCGACCTCTACGTCAAGGACAAGGTCGCGCCCTCCTTCGCCGACCGCAACGCCATGCCCAGCCTCGACGTGTCCCTCCTCACCGGCAAGGTGGCCATGGCGACCTCGGGCCAGTGGGAGATCGGCGTCTCGCTCCGCAACTCCTTGAAGGACGGGCTCGACTACGGCATCGGCGTCCTTCCCAAGATGAAGAAGGCCGTGACCTACAACACCGGCGCCCCCTTCGGCATCTTCAAGACGACCAAGCACCAGAAGGAAGCCATGGAGTGGATCAAGTGGTGGGCCGCCGAGGAGAACCAGTGGGAGCTCATCACGAACGGCACCCTCATGCCCGTCATGTCCACCTGGTACAAGGACGAGGCGGCCATGCGGAAGTGGGTCGTGAGCCCTCCGAGGCCCGAGTTCAAGCTCTACAAGTCGGCGGTCATCGACTACGCCATGAACAACGCGATCCAGGTGCCCTGGTACTACTTCAACGGCTATCAGGGGCTCGACGACATCCTATCCTCCGGCATCGACGCGGTCTGGAACGGCAAGGTCGCGGCCAAGGACTACATCAACCGGATCATGCCCCAGCTCCAGAAGTACTTCGACGCCCACAAGGCGAAGTAAGGGCGTTCATCAAGAATTGAGCTATGGAGGCACACGAGAGGAGAAAGAAAGGAAGGAAAGACACAGAGGCACAGAGAAGAAAGGGAAACAGATAGGACAGAAAACCGACGTTTCTCCTTTCTCCTCTTCCTCTGCTTTTTCACCTCTCTCACATTCCCTCTGTGCCTCTGTGTCTCTGTGGTTTTTCTCGACAACTGAGAGGTCCTACGTGATCACGACCATGCGGGAAAAGGACGCCGTCGCGGCCTATGTCTTCCTCGCGCCGGCCATCATAGGCCTCGTCGCCTACACCTTCCTCCCGATCGCGGGCGTCGTCGGGATGAGCCTGACCGAGTGGAACGGGCTATCGGAGGCGCGCTTCGTCGGCCTCGAGAATTTCAAGGCGATATTCACCGAGGACATCTTCTTCCCGAGCTCGGTGAAGGCCACGCTGTACTTCGCCGCCTTCACCGTCGTCGCCGGCATGGCCTACGCGTTCCTCGTGGCCCTGCTCCTCAATCAGCGGGTGATCGGCCGCGGCTTCTTCCGCTCGGTGTTCTTCCTGCCCTACGTCGTGCCGAGCATCGGATCTGCGATCGTGTGGGCCTGGATGTTCGAGTCCAACTTCGGCGTCATCAACTACGCGCTCAACTGCGTGGGCCTGGACAAGGTGAAATGGCTCGGCGAGGAGCTCACCGCGACGCCGGCCCTCGGCGTCATGAGCGTCTGGGGCTTCGGCAACTTCATCGTCATCTTCCTCGCGGGCCTGCAGGGCATACCCCGCGCCTACCTCGAGGCCGTGGAGATAGACGGGGGCGGGGCCTGGCACAAGTTCCGGCACGTGACGCTGCCCCTCCTCTCGCCGGTCATCCTCTTCAACGTCCTCACGAGCGCGGTCGCGAACCTCCAGGCCTTCGTGCCCGCCTACTCGATCACCCAGGGCGGCCCGAACGGCTCGACCCTCTACATGGTCTACTACATCTTCCGAACGGGCTTCAAGACCAACCGCTTCGGCTACGCCGCCGCGGTGTCGCTCATCTTCTTCGTCTTCATCGCCGCCGTGGCGGCCATCATCTACTCGACGTCTCGGAAGTGGACGTACTACGAGGGCGAGTGAGGCCCGGCATGAGAAGCAGAAACCAGCCCAACCTGGCCCTCTCCGCCCTCGCGGCGGTCCTCGGCCTGGCCTGCGTATTCCCCTTCTTCTGGATGCTCCGCTCGTCCTTCATGGGGAACATCGAAATCTACCAGTATCCGCCGAGGCTCCTGCCCAAGCTCTGGCGCTTCTCGAACTACCCCGCGGCCCTCTCGATCTTCCCCTTCGGTCGCTACCTGATCAACACCCTGACCATCACGTTGCCCTCGGTCCTCGGGATCATGCTGACCTCGACGATGGCGGCCTACGCCCTGGCCCGCGTCGCCTTCCCCCTCAAGAAGCTCTGGTTCGTCCTCATCATAGCGTCGATGCTCATGCCGACCACGGTCACCATCATCCCTATCTTCAAGGGCTGGGTGGCCCTCGGCGCGCCCTCGGGCTACGCCCCCCTCATCGTGCCGGCCTTCCTCGGCGGGGGCGCCTTCAACATCTTCCTCGTCCGGCAGTTCCTCATGGGCATCCCGAGGGACCTCGACGAGGCCGCGAGGATCGACGGGGCCGGGCACCCGCGCATCCTCGTCCAGGTGCTCCTGCCCCTCATCAAGCCGGCGCTCATATCGGTGGGGCTCTTCGCCTTCATTCTCTACTGGAACGACGTGCTCGGGCCGCTCATCTACATCGTCCGCAACGAGCAGAACACCATCTCCCAGGGCCTCGCGAATTTCCGCGGCGGCTACGGGACCGACTACAAGGCCATCATGGCGGCCTCCTGCATGTCGGTCGCGCCCGCCGTCGGCCTCTACCTCGCCGGGCAGAAGTACTTCATCGAGGGCATCGTGCTCTCCGGGCTCAAATCCTAGGAAAGCGTGAGGATCGCACCATGAGGGACATAGAGGGGCTCGGCCTCGGCCGCTCCCGCGCGACGGGCGGCTTCTGGGCCGCGAAGGCCGACCTGGTATCCCGCGAGATGCTGCGCCACCAGTGGGAGGCGCTGAACGACGAGGTGCCGGGGGCGGAGAGGTCGCACGCGATCGAGAACTTCCGGATCGCCGCCGGCGAGTCGAAGGGAGGCTTCCACGGGACGGTCTTCCAGGACTCCGACGTGGCCAAGTGGATCGAGGCCGCCAGCTACAGCCTCGCGCGGGGTCCCGATCCCGAGCTCGAGGCCAGGGTCGACGAGGCGATCCGCCTCGTCGCGGCGGCCCAGCGGCCCGACGGCTACGTCGACACCTACTTCCTGGTCGCGGCCCCCGACAAGCGCTGGGCCGACCTCGCCTGGGGGCACGAGCTGTACTGCGCCGGCCACCTCATCGAGGCGGCGGTCGCGCACCACGCGTCCACCGGCAAGGGCAGCCTTCTCGGCGTCGCCCGCCGCCTCGCCGACTGCATCGACGCGGCCTTCGGCGAAGGCCCCGGGAAGATCCGCGCGGCCTGCGGCCACCCCGAGATCGAGCTCGCGCTCTACCGGCTCTGGCGCGCCACGGGCGAGGCCCGCTACCGCGACCTCGCCTCCTTCTTCGTGCGCGAGCGCGGCCGGGATCCCGGGGCATTCGTGGACAAGGAGCCCCTGGGCTTCGACATACCGAAGACCAAGGCCTTCCGCGCGGACTACTTCGTCGGCCACGCTCCGGCCCGCGACCTGCGCGAGGCCGCGGGGCACGCCGTCCGGGCGATGTACTTCTACTCCGCCATGGCGGACGAGTGCGCCGAGACCGGCGACCGGGAGCTCCTCGACGCGTTGCGCGAACTATGGGACAGCCTGGAGCGCCGCCGCATGTACGTCACCGGGGGGATCGGCTCCCAGGCCCAGGGGGAGCGCTTCACCGTCGACTACGACCTGCCGCCCGACACCGCCTACGCCGAGACCTGCGCGTCCGTCGGCTCGGCCTTCTGGGCCTCGCGCATGACGGCGATCGATCCGGACGGCCGCTACGCCGACGCCGTCGAGCGGGCCGCGTACAACGGGGCCCTCTCGGGGGTCTCCCTCGACGGCCGGAAGTACTTCTACGTGAATCCCCTCGAGTCCGATCCCGCCGTCGCGGCGGCCCGGGCCGACCTCGAGCACGTGATGCCCCGGCGCGTCGCCTGGCTCGGCTGCTCCTGCTGCCCGCCGAACATCGCCCGCTTCATCGCCTCCTTCCCCGCCTACGCCTACGGCGCGGGCGGAGACGCGGCCTGGGTGCACCAGTACGTCGAGGGCGAGGCGAGCTTCGAGCTCGGGGGATCGAGGCTCTCCCTCTCGGTCTCCACGGACTACCCCTGGTTCGGCGAGGTGCGGCTTCGGCTGGGACTCGCGGCGCCGGCCTCCTTCGCCCTCAAGCTCCGGGTGCCCGGCTGGTGCGGGTCCTTCACCTGCTCCGTGAACGGCCGGCCCCTCGGCCCCGCCGAGCTGCCGGTGGAGCGGGGCTACCTCGGCATCCGGAGGGAGTGGCGCGGCGGCGACTCGGTCGTCCTCTCCCTCGACATGGCCCCGCGCTTCCTTCGTGCCCACGACTCGGTCGCCGAGCTCGCGGGGCGGCTCGCGATCCAGCGGGGCCCCCTGGTCTACTGCTTCGAGGAGATCGACGCCGGGAAGGGACTCCACGAGCTCGAGCTCGATCCCGAGGGCCCGGTCGAGGCCGAGTTCGACGCCGACCTCATGGGCGGGAGCGTGCGGATCGAGGCCTCGGGCTATCGCGTAACGCGGGAGCGCCGGGACGGGCCAGGCTCCCCGCTCTACGCCCCCTACGCGGGCGATCGGGAGCGGCGAAGGGCGGTCAAGCTCGTCGCGGTGCCCTACCACCAGTGGGGCAACCGCGCTCCCGGCCAGGAGATGCGGGTCTGGCTGCGCTCCGCGCGGCCGCTCTAGCGGGCCATCGGGCTAGCGCTTCAGCGCCTGGTCGAGGAGGACGGCGAGGATGATCACGCAGCCCTTGGCGATGAGCTGGAAGAAGGGGCTCACGTTCAGGAGGTTGAAGCCGTTGTTCAGGACCCCGATGATGAAGACGCCGACCATCGTGCCCCAGAGCTTGCCCTTGCCGCCCATGAGGCTCGTGCCGCCGAGCACCACCGCGGCGATGGCGTCGAGCTCGAAGCCCTCGCCGGTATTCGGCTGGGCCGAGCCGAGCCTGGCCGCCAGGACCATGCCCCCGATGCCGCAGTAAAGGCCGCTCAGCAGGTAGACGAAGCTCTTGACCCGCGCGACCTTGATGCCCGACAGGCGCGCGGCCTCCTCGTTGCCGCCCGTCGCGTAGATGTACGAGCCCAGGGGCGTGCGGCGGAGGAGGAAGTAGGTGAGGCCCAGCACCAGCGCCATGATGAGGATGGGCGCGGGCACGCCTAGGAGGTTGCCTTCGCCGATCCAGCGGTAGGGGCTGTCGAAGCGCACGATCGGCTGGCCCGCGGTCATGACGAGCGCGCCCCCCCGGGCCACCGTGAGCATGGCCAGGGTGGCGATGAAGGGCGGGATCCCGCAGTAGGCCACGAAGAGGCCGGTGACGAGGCCGGCTCCCGATCCGACGGCCAGCCCGGCCGCGAGGCCCAGGCCGTCCGAGCCCGTGGCTGCCATGGAGAGGATGCCCGCGCAGCCGGACAGGGCCACGAGGGAGCCGACCGAGAGGTCGATGCCCCCGGTGATGACCACCAGCGTCATGCCCATGGCGATGATGGCGTTGATGGAGACCTGCCGGGCGATGTTCACCAGGTTGCCCAGGGACAGGAAGCGATCGGACAGGAGCCCCATCGCCAGGCCGATGCCGACGAGGCCGAAGAGGCTCCCGTAGTCCTTCCAGTTGATCCGTTTCTCCATGGCCCTAGGCTCCTTCCCGCGCGATGCAGGTCATGATGGTCTCCTGGTCGGCGCTCCCCCCGGGATACTCCGCCAGGATGCGCTGGTCGCGCATGACGTAGATGCGGTCGCTCATGGCGATGAGCTCGGGCAGGTCGGAGGAGATCATGAGCACCGCCTTGCCCTGCCGGGTGAGCTCGTTCATGATCGTGTACATCTCCAGCTTCGCCCCGACGTCGATCCCGCGGGTAGGCTCGTCGAGGATGAGGAGCTCGCATTCCCTCGCGAGCCACTTCGCGAGCACGACCTTCTGCTGGTTGCCCCCGCTCAGGCGGAGCACCGCTTGCTCGATCGAGGGGGTCTGTATGCCGAGCCTGCGGACCTGCTCCCCGGCGATCCGGCGCTGCCCGGCCCGGTCCATCCCGTAGCCGCGGAACAGCCTGTCCAGGATGGGCAGGGTGACGTTCTCCCGGAGGCTCATGCCGAGGACCAGCCCCTGCTCCTTGCGGTCCTCGGGCACCATGCCGATGCCCATGCCGATCGCCTCGGCCGGGCTGCCCGGCCGCGCCGGCGAGCCCTTCCACGTCACCCGCTCGAAGCGGCGCGGATCGGCGCCGAAGGCCCGCCGCGCCAGCTCGGTCCGGCCCGCCCCGACCAGGCCGGCGAGGCCGACCACCTCCGACCTGCGCACGACGAGGGGTATCCCCTCGAAGCCGCCTACGTTCGCCAGCTCGAGGATGGCCTCGCCGGGGGGCCTCCGCTCCTTGGGATAATGCTCGGAGATCTCGCGCCCCACCATCATGCGGACGACCTCGGCCATGCCGGTCCCTGCCGTGGCCCGCGTGCCCACGAGGCGGCCGTCGCGCAGGACGGAGAGCCGGTCGGTGATCTCGAAGAGCTCCTCCATCCGGTGCGATACGTACACGATGGTGACGCCGCCCGCCTTGAGGGTCCTGATCGTGTCGAAGAGGGCCCCGACGTCCTTGTCGGAGAGGGGCGCGCTCGGCTCGTCCATGAGGACGATCCGGGAGCGGCGGGCGAGGGCGCGGGCAATCTCGACGAACTGCTTCTCCGCGACCGACAGGCCGGCCACGACCCGCCTCGGGTCGAGGTCGCAGCGCAGCTGGTCCAGGACGCCCCGGGCCTCGCGGCGCATGCGACCGCGGTCGAGCACGAGGCCGGAGCCGACCCGGGACTCGAGGCCCAGGAAGATGTTCTGGGCGACGTCGAGCTGGGGGACGAGGCTGAACTCCTGGTAGATGACCGCGATGCCCAGCTCCTGGCTGCCCCGCGGCCCCGCGATCGAGACGGGGCGGCCGTCCACGAGGACCTGCCCGCCGTCGGCCTGGATCGCGCCGCTCAGGATCTTGAGGAGGGTGGACTTGCCCGCCCCGTTCTCGCCCACGAGGCCGTGCACCTCGCCCGGCAGGAGGTCGAAGTCCACCCCGTCGAGGGCCAGGACGCCCGGGTACGCCTTCACGATGCCGCGCATCTCGAGCGCGGGGGCGGGCCGGGACTCGGGCCCCGGCCCGCCCGAAGGGCACTCGCTCACTTCGTGATGTAGCTGACGGGCATGATCGAGCGCACGGGGACGGACATCTCGCCGCTCTCGAGCCACTTGGCGTAGAGCACCCCCAGCCTGCCTATGTCCCCCGGGGGCAGGGAGATCGTCATGGAGAGGTCGCCGCCCTTGACCGCGGCCACCGCGTCCTTGTTCGCGTCCATGCCGGTGATGAGGATGCCGGAGCGCTTGGCGGCCTTGACCGCGGCCAGGGCCCCCATGGCCATCTCGTCGTTGAAGCAGTAGACGGCGTCGATCTTGGGCTGGGCCTGCAGGATGTTCTCCATGACGCCCATCGCCTTGGCGCGGTCGTAGTGGCCGCTCTGCTGGGCGACGATCTTGATGCCCGGGTGCTTCGGGAACTCCTCGGCGGCGCCCTTCTTGCGGTCCTCGGAGGAGGCCGCGCCCGGTATCCCCTCGAGGATGACGACGTTGCCCTTCTCGCCGAGCCGCTTCGCGAGCCATTGGGCGCCGAGCGCGCCGATCACCACGTTGTCCGTCCCGATGTGGGAGACGACCGCCGAGCTGGCGATGGCCCTCTGCAAGGTGATGACGGGGATGCCCGCCTTCCCCGCCTTCTCGATGACCGCCGCCGCGCCGTCGTGGGTGGCGTTGATGAGGAGCACGTCGACCTTCTTCTGGATGAGGTCCTCGACGTCGGCGATCTGCTTATCCAGCTTGTCGGCCGCGTTCAGGACGACCGACTCGAAGCCGGATTCCGCCGCCTGGGCTTTGACGCCTTCGGCCATCGCGACGTAGAAGGGATTGGACTGGGTGGAGATGGACAGGCCGATGACCGGCTTCTCGGCCGAGGCGAAGCTCGTCAGGGCGAGGGCCATGACGACGAGAGCCAAGACGCGTCCGCTCGCGCGATTCATGATGACCTCCTTGATCGAGAGCGTGAGACGAGCCCCGGACCTGGCGCCAAGCCCGGGCTTGCCGATTTTGGCATTTCATATTATAAAATCCAATTGATTGTTTGTCAATTTTTTTTCTGGCGCGCGGATGCCGCCCCGGGCGGGGCCCCGACGGCCGGGCCCCCCGGAGCCCGGGCCTTCCGCCCGGCCGAGCTTCGTGCTAGAGTGCGCGCCGCGGGGGAGAGGCGGGGGCGACATGAAGAAGAGCGATACGTCCATCATCCATTCGCTGGATAAGGGGCTGTTCCTCCTCGAGACGGTGGAGCAGGCCGCCCAGCCGGTCAGCCTGCAGGAGCTGTGGGAGACCCTGAAGTGGGACAAGGCCACCATCTACCGGCTGCTCGTGACCCTCGAGAAGCGCGGCTACATCCACCGCGACCCGAAGGACCGCAGGTACAGCCTGGGGATGAAGATCTACGCCCTGTACGACTCGATGATCCGGAGCCTGGACCTGCAGCAGATCACCAAGACCTACCTCGACCTCCTCGCCAAGAAGACGGGGCAGAGCGCCCACCTGGCGGTGGCCGTCGGCAACCGCATCGTGTTCATCGACCGCTCGGTCGGCTCGGAGGTGCTCTCCGTGAACACGCAGATCGGGGCCAGCGAACCGCTCCATTGCACCGCCCTGGGCAAGGCCTTCCTCGCGTACTCCGAGCCGGAGAAGCGCGACGAGCTCCTCGCGGGGCCCCTCGAGAAGTTCACGGCCAAGACGATCTCCAACAAGCGCGATATCCCGAAGGAGATGGCCGTCATCAAGGCCCGGGGCTACGCGGTGGACGACGAGGAGTACACCGAGGGCATCCTGTGCGTCGCCTCGCCCATACTGAACTCCCAAGGGCAGCCGATAGCCATGATGGGCATATCCGGCCTCAAGAACCGCATGAGCGCGGAGCGGGTCGCGGAATACGGCTCGCTGATCAGCAAGAACGCCTGCGAGGTATCGCGCAAATTCGGCTACGGGAAGGGCTAGCCCGGGCCCGTCCGCGGCCTGATTGCCCTGCCCTTCCTACCTCTGCCCGTAGTACGCGCCCGGCCCGTGCTTGCGCTCCCAGTGCTTGCGCAGGACGTGCTCGGGCAGGGGCGCGGCGCCCGGGTCCAGGCCGAGGGTGAGGATGGCCATGCGCGCCAGCTCCTCGAGGGCGGCGGCGTTCCGCACCGCGGCCATCGCCGAGCCCCCCCAGGCGAAGGGCCCGTGCCCCGCGACGAGGACCATCGGGTCGTGGCGTGGGTCCAGGCCGCGCTCCGCGAAGGTCCGGACGATGAGCTCGCCCGTGCAAAGCTCGTAGTCCCGCTCGACCTCCTCAGGCAGTATCATGGCCGTGCAGGGCACGGCCTCGGCTGACTGGTCGGCGTGGGTCGTGCCGAGGCAGGGGATGTCGCGGCGAGCCTGAGCCCAGGCGGCGGCGTGGGCCGAGTGGGTGTGGCAGACGCCGCGGATCCCCTTCCAGGCGCGGTAGAGCGCGAGGTGGGTCTTCGTGTCCGAGGAGGGCCGCTTATCGCCCTCGATCACCTTCCCCTCGAGGTCGACCACGACCATGTCCTCGAGGCCGAGCTCGCCGTACTCGACGCCGGAGGGCTTGATGGCGAAAGCGCCGAGCTCCGGATCGAAGGCCGAGGCGTTGCCCCAGGTGAGGATGGCCAGGCCCAGCTTGGGGATCTCGAGGTTGGCGGCGAGGGCCTCGGCCTTGAGCGCGCCGAAGCGGCCCGGGCCGCCCCGGCGCTTTGCTGTTTCGCCCATCGCGCCGCTCAACGGCCGAGGCGGTAGGCCGCCTCGTTCCAGCGGATCTCCTTGCGGAAATCCTCGGGATCGGAGCCGGCGCCGATGACCAGGCACTCGATGCCGGCCATCTCCGCGTAGTCGCGGAGCCACTCGGTCTTGATGCTCCGCGAGTAGACCGTGTGGTGGGCTCCGCCGGCGAGGATCCAGCACTCGGCCCCGCGGCAGAGGTCGGGCTTGGGCTTCCACATGACGCGGGCCACGGGGAGCTTGGGCATGGGGGCGTAGGGCTCGACCGCCTCGACCTCGTTGACGATCATGCGGAAGCGGTCCCCGAGGTCGACGATGGTCGCGTTGAGCGCCTCGCCGGCGGCGCCGTCGAAGACCAGGCGCGCGGGATCGGCCTTGCCGCCGATGCCGAGGGGATGGACCTCGAGCCGGGGGCGCTTGGCCGCGACGCTCGGGCAGACCTCGAGCATGTGGGCGCCGAGCTCGGCCTCGCGGCCCGGCTCGAAATGGTAGGTGTAGTCCTCCATGAAGGAGGTGCCGCCGCTTAGGCCCGCCTCCATGACCTTGGCGCAGCGCAGGAGGGCGGCGGTCTTCCAGTCGCCCTCGGCCCCGAAGCCGTAGCCGTCCGCCATGAGGCGCTGCGAGGCGAGGCCGGGGAGCTGGGGCAGGCCCGCGAGGTCCTCGAAGGTGGTGACGAAGGCCTTGGCTCCCCGCGCGTCGAGGAAGCCGCGCATGCCGAGCTCGATGCGGGCCTGCTCGCGCACGCGCTCGAGCCCCGCGCCCGAGAGGGCGTCGGAGGCGACCTCGTACTCCTCGCGATAGGCCTTCACGAGGGCCTCGACCGCCTGGGGCTCGACCTTGGCCACCGCCTCGGCCAGGGCCCCGAGGCCCCAGCCGTTGACCTGCCAGCCGAAGGCGAGCTGGGCCGAGACCTTGTTGCCCTCGGTGACCGCGACCTCGCGCATGTTGTCGCCGAAGCGCGCCACCTTGAGGGAGCGGCCCTCGGCGAAGCCCGCGGCCGCGCGCATCCAGCCCGAGAGCTTCCCGGCGACGCGCGGATCCTGCCAATGGCCGACCACGACCTTGCGCGGGAGGCGCATCTTGGCGTAGATGAAGCCGTGCTCCCGGTCGCCGTGGGCCGACTGGTTCAGGTTCATGAAGTCCATGTCGATCGCGGCCCAGGGGATGTCGCGGTTGTACTGGGTGTGAAGGTGGCAGATGGGCCGATTCAGCTCGGCGAGGCCGGCGATCCACATCTTCGAGGGGCTGAAGGTGTGCATCCAGGTCACGATGCCCGCGCAGGCGGGATCGGCGTTGGCGGCGCGCATCGTCTCGAGGATCCCCTCGGGGCCCTTGAGCACGGGCTTCCAGACGAGCTTGCACGGCAGGATCGCGTCGAGGCCCGCGACCATGGCGCGGGAATCGGCGTCGACCTGCTTCAGGGTCTCGGGGCC
>JAKLFE010000052.1 GCA_022711355.1 Spirochaetota bacterium
GCTTGAGGGAAAAGGACCGCCTCGAAGAGGCCCTCCTCGTCCTCGAAGGAATAGAAGGCCATGGGCCTGCCCTGCCGGTCGAGGACCTCCTTCGCGGCGATCACCACGCCGGCCAGGCTCGCCCGGCTGCCCTCGAGGCCGGGCAGGGAGGCCGAGCCCGCGAGGGGGGGCAGGCCGCGGCGCCGCGCGACGAGCTCGGCGCGGGCGGAGAAAAGCGAGGCGGGGGGCCGCGAGAGGAGGAGGCCGAGGACGGCCGCCTCGTCGGCGAGGCGCCGCGCGCTCCCGTAGTCGCCGACCGCGGCCGGGGGCTCCCAGTCGTCAGGGATGAGCTCGGGCGCCTCGGCGGGGGCGGCGGGCCGGGCCCCCCGCGGAGCGGGACCGCGCCGGCCCCCGGCGGCCGCGGCCCGGGAGCGCAGGCGATGGAGGGCCCAGAGGGCCTGCGGCCGCGTGAGGGGCTCGCCGCCGGCCCGGGCGGGGAGGCCGTCCAGGCAGCCCGAGCGCGCCAGGGCCCGCGCCTCGACGAGGGAGGGGCCGGCGCGGCGATAGAAGTCCTCGAGGGAGGCGAAACGTCCCCCCTCGCCCCGGGCGGCGAGGAGGCGCTCGGCTGTCGGGCGGGAGAGGCCGGAAACCTGGCAGAGCCCCACCCGGAGCGCTGCGCGCTCCGGGTTCGCAGATGCTGCGCATCTGCACGAGTCTTGCGCTGCGCGCTCCGGGTTCGCAGATGCTGCGCATCTGCACGAGTCTTGCGCTGCGCGCTCCGGGTTCGCAGATGCTGCGCATCTGCACGAGTCTTGCGCTGCGCGCTCCGGGTGGGGCTCCACGCGATAGGCGAAATCGCTCTCGTTTACGCTGGGCGGGAGGAGCTCGAGGCCGAGGCGCCTCGCCTCCCCGAGGTAGGCCTGGACCCCGTAGTAGCCCCCGCCGTTGTTGATCACCGAGGCCATGAAGATCGCCGGGTAGTGGGCCTTCATCCAGGCCAGGCGGTAGGAGACCAGGGCGTAGGAGGCCGAGTGGGCCTTGCAGAAGGAATAGCCGTCGAAGGAGAGGACCATGTCCCAGAGCTCGGCCGCGTCGCGCCGGGACAGGCCGCTCGCGGCGCAGCCCGCGAGGAATCGACCCTGGAAGGACTCGAGGACGATGCCCCGGCGCTTCTTGGTGAGGGCCTTGCGCAGCCCGTCGGCCTCGGCCGCGGAGAAGCCGGCGGCGGCCATCGCCACCCTCGAGACGTCCTCCTGGTAGACCATGATGCCGTGGGTCTCCTCCAGGACCGACTCGACGGCCTCGGGCAGGCGGCGCCAGGTCCCCCCGCGAAGCCGCCTCACGTACTCGCCTATGTACTTGTTGGCCGCCGGCCGTATGATGGAGCTCGCGGCGACGAGGCGCCGGTAATCCGCGACCCCCATCTTCACGAGAAGCTGGCGGGTCGCGGGCGACTCGATGTAGAAGACGCCCATGGTCCGGCCGGACTCCACCAGCTTCCGGGCGGCGGGATCCTCCGCCGCCCCCGCGAAGTCCCAGGCCAGGGGAGGAGCGCCCTCGCCGCCCTCCCCGGCGCGCTCGCGGTTCGCCAGCTCGATGCAGTCGCGCAGGACGGCGAGGGAGCGGTTGCCCAGGAGGTCTATCTTGACCAGGCCCGCCCGCTCGGTCCCCTCCTTCTCCCAGGCGAGGACGGGCAGGCCGGCGGGCGAGCCCTGGACGTGGCTGTAGCCGGTGATGGGCCCGGGCGTGATGACCAGGCCCCCGCAGTGGGTGCCGATGTAGCGGGGCATGTCGCGGATCGAGCGCGCGAGCTCGAGGAGCTCGGGCGGGAGGGCCGAACCCTCCTCGGCCCAGGACCCGTCGCCCTCCCCCGCCTCGCCGGCGGCCTCCCGGCCCGCCTCGGGCGGCCCCCCCGCGGGGAGTCCGGGCCCCCGCCCTGCCCCGCCCAGGCGGAGCGCGCGCCGCGAGCGGGCGAGCTCCTCCTCGCCCCGTCCCAGGGCTATGCCCGCCTCGCGGAGGGCGCCGCGGTCGGAGAAGCGACAGTGCTCCGCGACCATGGCGGCCCTGCCGGCGTAGTCCTCGAGCACCGAGGCGAGGAGGGCCGGGCGCTCGTCCCAGGGGAAATCGATGTCGATGTCCGGGGGATCCCTCCGTCCCTCGTTGAGGAAGCGCTCGAAGAAGAGATCGTGCTCGAGGGGATCGACGTGGGTGAGGCCGAGGAGGTAGGAGACGAGGCTCGAGGCCGCGCTGCCCCTGCCGCAGCTGCGGGGGCAGCGGAGGACGATGTCGCGGACGACGAGGAAGTAGGAGGAGAAGCCCTTGGCGCGGATGATGCCGAGCTCCCGCTCGAGCCGCGCGCGGAGGGCGCCGGGGCCCGGCCCCGGGTAGCGCCGCGACGCGCCCTCCTCGCAGAGCCGCCTGAGGAGGCGGAAGGACTCGCCCTCCTCGAGGCCGCGGTAGGCGGGGAAGACGGGAGCCTCGGCGAAGAAGGAGCCGGCCTCGGCCGCCTCCTCGGCGAGGTCGGCGGCGTTGGCCAGGGCCGCGGGAAAGGCGGAAAGGAGGGCGCGGACCCTGGCCGCGGGAAGGAGGAGGGCGCCCGGGGGCTCGGGACGCCCCTCCCGCTCGAGGGCGGCGAGGGAACGCCGCTCGTCGACCGCCCGCGCGAGGCGCCAGCGTCCCGCGTCCCCGGGCTCGACGAAGCGCGCATGCAGTTCGGCGAGGAGGGGCAGGCCGAGGCTGGCCGCCGCCGCCGCGAGGCCGGCCTGGGAGGAGCGGGGCGCGAGGGCGGCGTAGAGCCTCCCCCCCGCCGGGGCCAGGGCGGCGAGGAGGCCGGGGTCGGAGCTGGCGAGGGCCAGGCCCTCCCAGCCTCCCGCGAGGAGGTCGGCCACGGGATCGTAGCTCCCCGCTCCGGAGGGGCTGGAAGCCCGGCTCCTGCCCGCCGGGGCCCCCCCTCGGGCAGCCGCGAGGGCTCGGCTGAGGATGGCGCAGAGGCGGGAGAAGCCGCGGCGGTCCAGGCAATAGGCGCGGAAGGCCGGCCTCCCCTCCACGGCTACGGAAGCGGCGGCCAGGGGCTTCAGCCCAGCGGCCCGGGCCTCGTCGACCAGCTCGGGAAGGGCGTAGAGGTTATTCTCGTCGGCGAGGGCCAGGGAGCTCCAGCCCAGCTCGGCGCCGCGCCGCGCGAGGTCGCCGGGACTCCTCGCCCCATCCAGGAGGGAATACCAGGAGTGCGCCCCGAGCAGGGGCAGGGCCGGGGAGGCTGGAAGAGAGGACATACTACACACTAGTATAGTATTTCATCCTGCTTCCGCAATCCCCCGCGTGGATTCGGGGGTCCCCAAGAGCTAAGCCTGGGTGCCTCGAAGCGTGTTGGCGTTCCGAAGAGGGGCGAGAGGAAGACCTTACCCAAGGTCTCCCTCTCGCGCTCACCCATCCAAGGGCCCTGCGGTCAGAATCCCAGACAGGGGTATCTCACCCCTAACCGTCTCCAGCAGCATCCTAACAATCTTGGGATCACTCGAATAATGATACTTTTACTTTACCAACGATCTTGACGTTTATGGAGAATTTAGATATATTCTAGTCGTGGCCGAGAGGACGACTCGACCGCACAACCGATCACCTGGCTCGATGAGTTCCCCTCCCCGAGCGAGGACGAGCGGCGCTTTGGCTCCCGGGATACGCCTCCTTTCCCGGGAGCCTTTTTTTATTTCTGCGGGATGTGGCGCGGACCGGGGCTTATCGGGCGTTCCGATGGAGGAAGGCGAAGAGCTCCTGCCAATTGTCGCGCGTGACCACGCTCCTCGGCAGCTCGTAGGGGTCGTTGAGCCGCGGGTCGGCGAAGACGAAGCCGCGGCGCACCGCGAAGGCGAAGGCGTAGCCGGCGCGCTCCACTTCGGTCTTCGAGATCGGGGATAGGGCGCCGAAGGGATAGGCGTAGACGTAGGCGGGGAGGCCGGTAAGGGCCTCGACCTTATCCTTCGCCGTGAAGATCTCCCGCTCGAAGGCCGCTCGATCGCTCCGGTACAGCTGCTCGTTGACGAAGAGGTGGTAGTAGCCGTGGACTCCGACGAGGCAGCCCGAGTCGCGGAGGGATCGCACGTCGTCCGCCTTCATGGAGTACGTGGTCATGCCCAGCACGGCGGGATAGACGAAGACGGAGGGCAGGATCCCCCGCGCCGCGAAGACCTTGGCGTAGGCGGCGGGCACGGTCCGATGCCCGTCGTCGAGGGTCGCGACGAGGTTGAGCCCGCCAGAGAAGCGCCCAAAGACCAGGTCCTCGAGGCTGATGAATCGGTAGCCGAGGGCGAGGAGCTCGTCGAGCTGGGAGCCCAGCTCGGCCAGGGAGAAGTCCGTGGGGATGTCGGCCTGGCCGAGGAAGCTGTGCCAGCAGAGGACGAAGGCCCGGTCGGCGAGGTCGGGCAGGGTCCCGGGGATCCGGTACGAGGCCTGCGCCGCGAGCGGGGGCTCGTGGGCCGGGCCGGCCGAGGGCGGCTGGAGGGCGGAGGAGCCGGGGAGGGGGCCCGCGAGGGCGAGGAGGGCGAGGGCGAGGCAGGCGCGGATATACCTGGACATGTTCGCCCTTTTTGTAGACCGAAAGGGGCTCCGGCCGCAAGATGCCCCCAAGGGGAAGCGACTCGCCGAAAAAACTTGCGCAAAACGCCTCCCGCCGTTAGGATTGAATTGCCGCCGCGCGCCTCTGCCCGCACCCGGGCCCCGGACGACGGTCGTACGGGAAGGCGCGCGTCGCGGATCAAGGCCATTCAAGGAGGGTCTCTTCGATGAACAAGAAAATAGCGGTAGCCGCGCTGTGCCTCGCCGCGCTCCTCGCCGCGCTCGCCCTGGGCTGCGCGCCCAAGCAGCGCTTCGTCACCATCGGCACCGGCGGCACGGCCGGCACCTACTTCCCCCTGGGCGGCGCCCTCGCCGAGATCTGGAACAAGAACATCAAGGGCATGAACGCGAACGCCACCTCCACCGGCGCCTCCGCCGCCAACATCGCCATGCTCAAGGACGCCAAGGTCGACGTCATCTTCGTCCAGAACGACGCCGCTTTCTACGCCTTGAACGACCTCGAGACCTACAAGGGCAAGGCCATGCCCGGGATCCGCGGCCTGGCCTCCCTCTACGACGAGACCTGCCAGCTCGTGGCCCTCGCCGACTCGAAGATCAAAACCGTCGCCGACCTCAAGGGCAAGCGCGTCTCCGTGGGCGCCGCCGGCTCCGGCGTCGAGGCCAACGCCCGGCAGATCCTCGAGGCCGCCGGCCTGACCTACGCCGACATCAAGGTCCAGTACCTCTCCTTCGCCGAGTCCGCCTCCAACCTCAAGGACGGGAACATCGACGCGGCCTTCAACACCGCCGGCGCCCCGACCGCGGCCATCCAGGACCTCTCCGCCTCCAAGAAGATCGTCCTCGTGCCCGTGGACGGCGCCGTGGCCGATGCCCTCATGAAGAAGTGGGCCTTCTACACGCCCACCAAGATCCCCGGCGGCACCTACCAGGGCGTCGACGCCGACGTCATGACCGTCTCGGTCAAGTCCATGCTCGCCGTCTCCGAGAAGGCCGATCCCAAGCTCGTCTACGACATGCTCAAGACCATGTTCGCCAACGGCGACCGGCTCGCCGCCTCGCACAAGAAGGGCGCGGACGTCAAGCTCGAGACCGCCGTCGACGGCATGTCCATCCCCCTCCACCCGGGCGCCGAGAAGTTCTACAAGGAAAACAAGAAGTAGCATGGCCTTCGAGCGCCGCGCGCGCACGAGGCGCGCGGCGCTCTTCGCCGGCGCCGTCGCGGCCCTGGCCGCGGCGGCGCTCGGCTCCCTCCCGCGCGAGCCCGCGCTCCTGATCCGGGACGGCCGCGGCCGGGCGGCGGCGGAGATCCGCCTGGAAGACGGGCGCTTCTCCCACGTCTTCCTCCACTCCTTCCACCTCACGCCGGTGGAGGAGCGCTTCGTGATAGAGCGTGCCGGGCCCTTCCGCGCCCGGCTGCGGCTCTACGAGCTCCGGTACCGCAGCTCGGGCGTCGGCATGCCGGAGGACGCCGAGGGCGGCTACCGCCTCGAGGAAGGCTACTTCGTGCTCTCGATGGACCGGTCCTTCGACTCGATCCCGGTCCTCGTCTCGATAGTCCCCGGCCACGGCATCGTCGCGGGGGACATCTATTCGCCCTTTCGCAACTGGGCCGGCCCCGAGGAGGGCCTGCGCCTGTCGGCGAGGATGGTCCTCGCCCCACTTTTCCCGAGGAGATGAAGCATGAGCGACAAGGAAGCGGCAGCCCCCGCGCCGAGCGAAGCGCCGATCGACGCGCAGGAGATCCTGAAAAAATTCGACAAGGAATCCGACTACCGCAGCCTGACCGGCCTCATCGGGAGGGCCGTATCCGCGCTGGCCATCGCCTTCACCCTCTTCCAGCTCTACACGGCGGTCTTCGGCGTCTTCGACGCCATGATCCAGCGCTCCATCCACCTCGCCTTCGGGCTCTGCCTCGTCTACCTCCTCTACCCGACGAGCAAGAAGTGGCCGAGGGACCGTATCCACCCGATCGACGCCGCCCTCGCCGTCCTGGCCGCCGGAGCGCCGATCTACATCGTGATCTTCTACCAGTCGTTGGTCCAGCGCGCCGGCACCGCGACGCCGCTCGACATGGCGATCGGCGTCGTCGGCATCCTCCTCGTCCTCGAGGCGGCCCGGCGGGTCGTGGGCGTCCCCATCGTCGCCATCGCCCTCCTTTTCGTCGCCTACGCCTTCGCCGGGCCCTACATACCCGGCAAGCTCGCCCATCGCGGCGCCGACCTCGAGACCCTCGTGGGCCATCTCTTCTACACCACGGAGGGAGTCTTCGGCATCCCGATCGGCGTGTCGAGCACCTTCATCTTCCTCTTCATCCTCTTCGGGGCCTACCTCGAGCGCACGGGCCTCGGGCAGCTCTTCATCGACATGGCCAACGCCGTCGCGGGCTGGGCGGCCGGCGGGCCCGCCAAGGTCGCCGTCCTCTCGAGCGCCCTCATGGGCACGGTCTCCGGCTCCTCGGTCGCCAACGTCGTCGGCACAGGCTCCTTCACCATCCCCATGATGAAGAAGCTCGGCTACAAGGGCGAGTTCGCCGGCGCGGTCGAGGCTACGGCCTCCACCGGCGGCCAGCTCATGCCGCCGATCATGGGCGCGGCCGCCTTCCTCATGGCCGAGTTCACCGAGATACCCTACCGCCGCATCATCGGCGCGGCCGCCATCCCGGCCCTCCTGTACTACTTCGGCGTCTGGTCGGGCGTCCACTTCGAGGCCAAGAAGCTCGGCCTCAAGGGCATCCCCCGCGAGGAGCTGCCCAAGTTCAAGAGGATCTTCCTCGAGCGGGGCCACCTCATCATCCCCCTCGCCGCGATAATCTACCTCCTCGTCGCGGGCTTCACCCCGATGAAGGCCGCCCTCTGGGCCATCATCCTCTCGATCGTCTCCTCCTGGCTGCGCAAGAGCACCAGGATCCCCCTCAAGGAGATCGTGGGCGGCCTCGAGGCCGGAGCCCGCGGGGCCCTCGGCATCATCTCGGCCACCGCCTGCGCCGGCGTCATCATCGGCGTCGTCACCCAGACGGGTCTAGGCTTGAAGCTCGGCTCCATCCTCGTCGACGCGGCCGGAGGCATGCTCCTCCCCACCCTCTTTTTCACCATGATCACCTCTCTCATCCTCGGCATGGGGGTGCCGACCACCGCCAACTACGTCATCACCTCGACGATCACCGCCCCCGCCGTCATCATGATCATGGCCCGCCAGGCGGGCCTCGGCCCGGGAGCCGCAATTCCCGCGGCCATCATCCTGCCGGCCCACATGTTCGCCTTCTACTTCGGCATCATCGCCGACGTAACCCCGCCCGTGGCCCTCGCGGCCTTCGCCGGGGCGGGCATTGCCAAGGCCAACCCGATGAAGACCGGGGTGAACGCCTCCAAACTCGCCATCGCCGCCTTCCTCGTGCCCTACATCTTCGTCATTAACCCGCAGATGCTCCTATTCAACGTCGAGCCGGTCGGCCTGGTCTGGATGATCATCTCGAGCCTCGCGGGCATGACCGCCGTCGCCGCGGGCGTCGGCGGCTGGTTCCTCTGCCGGATGTCCTGGTATGAGCGGATCGCCGCCTTCGTCGGCGGGGTCCTCCTCGTCGACCCGGGCCTCATGACCGACGCGATCGGGTCGGGCCTCATGCTCCTCGTCCTCGTCCTCCAGATCGCCAAGAAGCGCCGGGACGGCGCGGGCCCCGCCGCGGCCTAAGCCCTCCCCCTGCTCCCGGAAAGGCCGCCCGAGCTCGGGCGGCCTTTTTTTGACCCGGCGCCCTCGCCGCGGAGGCCGGTTGCCTCCGGCCCCGCCGCGGGCGATACTCGGCTCATGAGGAACAGCAGCAGAGCGAGGCCCGGCCTCCTCCTCGCCTTCGCGGCGGCCCTGGCCGCCCTTCCCGCCGCCGCCGAGGCCCCGGCCGCGGGCCCGGTTCTCGCCATTCTCGAGATCGAGAACGCCGGCATGGATCCCCGCCTGGACTACCTCGCCGGCATCCTCGAGGGCATCCTGGCCTTCGACCTGGGGAGCCTGCCCTCGATCTCCCTCGCCGACCGGCGCAACCTCGAGGCCATCCTCAAGGAGAAGGAGCTCGGCATGAGCGCCCTCGGCGCCGACCCCGGCGCTGCAGCCGATTTCGGGCGGATCGCCGGGGCCGACTGGCTCCTCTCCGGCGAGTACGTCTTCCTCGGGACCGAGGTCCTCTTGAGCCTCTCCCTCACCGAGACGGCCTCGGCCAGGCGGACCAGCTTCCGCGACCGGGGCTCGACCGAGAACCTGGTCCATCGCCTCGCCGAGCAGGTGGCCGAGCGGCTCACGGGAACGAGGCCCAGCCTCGCCGACGATTCCCGCGCCCGCTCCCTGGTCTCGCTCCGCGACGAGAGCCCCGGGAGCATAGCCCTCCACTCCCCGATCATCGACGCGGAGGTCTTCCTCGACGGCGACTTCGTCGGCTACACGACGGGCGACGTCCGTAAGCCCTTCCTGATCGAGAAGCTCCGCCCGGGGAAGCATCGCGTCGGGACCCGCCTGGGCAACTCCTTCGGCGTCGTCCTCCTGCCCGAGATCGCCTTCGAGCCCTGGTCGGCCGAGGTCGAGGTCGAGGCGAGCAAGCGCCTCGTCCTCCGCGATCCCACCCGCCACTTCAACGACGCCCTCTACCGCCTCGAGCGCTTCTGGGAGGGCGAGAGGAAGGCCCCGGCGAGCAGGCCCGAGGAGCTCGCCCTCGACACGGATATCCTCTTCCTGGACCGGAAGGGCGAGCCGGCACGGGTCAGGGCCCGGGCCCTTCCCCGACCCCAAGCCGACGGGGCCCTCCTCGTCGAGCTCAGCCTCGAGCTCGCGCGGGAGCCGGGAGCCTCGGTCCCCGCAGCCGAATTGCCCGGCACCCGGCAGGCCCCCCTCTCGGGAAAGGAGCTCGGCTCCCCCTATCCCTGGCCCTCCCCTGCCCGGGCTTCGGGCTCGGTCGCCCTTCCGGCGAGCGCCGATGGCGAGGCCGAGGCTCGGATCGAGGCGGGGATCCTCGCCCTCGAGGCCACGCTTGAGTTCCGCTACGGCTCCTGGAAGCTCGAGCTCGAGCTCCTCCGGACCGACCTCCGGCAGGGGATGTTCGCGGAGTGAGGCCCCGGACCGAGGGGTTGGTTTCCCCTCGGCCGCCCTTGCACGAAAAATTGACCGTTTTCTCCGTTGACAGAATGAAAAAGCGCCCCTACCATCACTCATCACATGATGAGTGATGAAGCACACTACCTAGGAGGCCACATGAACAAATTCGGCAAGGCTCTCGGTCTCACGCTCCTCCTCTGCGTCGCCCTCGGCGCCGCCTCGGCCCAGGGCGCGGGCGAGATCAAGAGCGCGACCTACACCTGGGTCGCGGGCGGCATGGGCGGGGGCTGGTACACGGTGGCGGGAGGTTTCGCACGCCTGATCAACGAGAAAGAGCCCAAGCTCACGATCAAGGTCATCCCCGGCGGCGGAGTCGCCAATCCCCTCGCCCTGGCGCAGGGCTCGGCTGATATCGCCTGGGGCGTCGGCTACGTCGATAAGGCGGCCTTCAACGGCACCGCCCCGATCTACGATAAGCCGTACAAGAACGTGGCCTCGATCGCGGGCACCCTCGCCGTCGACTACTACCACTTCCTCGCGGCCAAGGACACCGGCGTCACATCCCTCGAGCAGTTCGTGAACAAGATCAAGAAGGGCGAGAAGCTCAAGGTCGCGGCCCCGATGACCGGCACCTCCGAGTTCGTCCTGACCTCCTTCGTCCTCGAGCACTACGGCGTCTCCTACGACCGGATCAAGAAGAACGGCGGCACGGTGGTCCAGGCCATCTACGGGGACATGACGAGCCTGTTCAAGGACCGGCACGTCGACTACGCCTTCGCCTGCGTGGGCCTTCCCGGCGCCATCATGACCGAGATGGCGATGGGCCGCCCCTCGACCCTCCTCGAGATATCCGACGAGTGCATCGACTTCTGCAACAAGACCTACGGCACCGTGGCCAAGGCCTCCGGCCTGTGCAAGGTCCCCGGCGGCACCTACGCGGGCATGCCCAAGGACATCCAGACCCTCTGCCACTCCACCGAGATCCTCGTGAGCCCAAAGCTCCCCGACGCGGTCGCCTATACCCTCGCCAAGCTCCTGTGCGAGAACAAGGACTTCCTCGTCCAGCTCGGCGCCGGCTACAAAGTCTTCGACCCCAAGGCGGCGGCGAACACCGTCCAAGTTCCCCTCCACCCCGGCGCCGAGAAGTACTACCGCGAAGTCGGTACGATCAAGTAGCGACCGCGCATCGAAACGCGGCGCCGGCCCTCCTCGGAGCGGCCGGCGCCCGGCGGGCCCGCGCCCCCGCGACCCAAGCGGCGCGAGCCCGCCGCGGCCCGGTGCCGCGATAAGCACGACAAGGTGGTACTCATGCGAAAGTTGACTGGTCCCCTCAAGACCGTCCTGGCGATCTGGTCCGCGCTCATCGCGGCCTTCTACCTCTACACGGCCCTCTTCGGCATCCTCCAGCCGCGGCTCCAGCGCGGCATCCACATGCTCTTCCTCCTCCCCATGGCCTTCCTCCTCTTCCCGGCGACGAAGCGCTCGCCCAAGGAGGTACCGAGCCTCCTCGACGCCCTCCTTGCGCTCGCCTCGACCCTCCCCGCCCTCTACGTCATGCTCATGAACGAGAACCTCAACATGCGCATGACCATGGTCTCCCCGGTCGAGACCATCGAGGTCTGGCTCGGGGCCCTCAACATACTCCTCATTATCGAGGCGATCCGCCGGGTGGTGGTGCCAGCAATGGCCATACTCGTCGGCCTCTTCTTCGGCTACGTCTATCTCGCTCCCTACCTGCCCGGCATCTTCAACGCCCGGCCCATGCCCCTCGCGCGCCTCGTCGAGACGAACTACCTGGTCACCGACGTGGGCATCTACGGCTCGATCACCGGCATCACGGCGACCTTCGTCGCGATCTTCGTCATATTCGGCTGCTTCATGGAGGGCACAAAGACCGGGGCCTTCTTCACCAACTTCGCCTGCAAAGCCGCGGGGCGCGGCCCCGGGGGACCGGCCAAGATCGCGGTCGTGAGCTCGGGCCTCTTCGGCTCCATATCGGGCGTCGCCTCCGCCAACGTCTACGCCACCGGGACCTTCACGATCCCCCTCATGAAGAAGATGGGCTACCGGCCCCAGTTCGCCGGGGCTGTCGAGGCCGCGGCCTCCACCGGCGGCCTGATCATGCCCCCCATCATGGGCGCGGGCGCCTTCGTCATGTCCGAGATCACGAACATCCCCTACGCCACCATCGCCCTCGCCGCCGCCGTCTCCGCCGTGCTCTACTACGTGAGCATCGGGCTGCGCGTGCACTTCATCGCCCTCAAGGAGGGCCTCAAGCCGATGAACGAGGACGAGATGCTCTCCTGGAAGCAGATCGCCCGGGACTCCTACCTCCTCGTGCCCCTCGTCGTCCTCATCGCGCTGCTGATCATCGGCTACTCGCCCTTCGGCGCCTGCACCGCCAGCATAGCCGCCACCTTCGTGCTGAGCTTCCTGCGCAAGGAGACCATGCTCACGCCCAAGAAGCTCTTCAAGGTCTTCGAGTCCTCGGGCTACAACTGCATCATGCTCGGCGTCTGCTGCGCCGGCGCCGGCATGGTGGTGAGCGTCGTCACCTACACGGGCCTGGCCCTCGGCATCGCCTCGGCCATCTCCGGCTTCTCCGGGGGCTTCCTCCTGCCCGCCCTCGTCCTGATCATGATCACCGCGATCATCCTCGGCATGGGCCTGCCCTGCACCCCCGCCTACATCATCGCCGCGACCATCGGCGCGCCAGCGATGTACGCCCTGGGCATCGATCCCCTCCCCGCCCACCTCTTCGTCTTCTACTTCGCCATCCTCGCCGAGGTCACGCCTCCGGTCTGCATCGCCTCCTACTGCGGCGCCGCCATCGCCGGCTCCAAGCCCCTCGCGACCGGTTGGGAGGCCTCCCTCCTGGGCATCATGGGCTACGTCATCCCCTATATCTTCGTCTACAACCAGGCCCTCCTCCTCCAAGGGCCGGCTTGGGCTATCGTCGCCACTGCCCTCGTCCTCTTCGTGGTCGTCGGCCTGACCGCCTCCTCGATCACCGGCTTCCTCTTCAAGCCCCTGAGGCTGCCGACCCGCCTCCTCCTCGGGGCGGCGACCATCGGCCTCATCCTCCTCGCGGCCGACGAAAAGCTCCTCGCCGCCTTCACGCCGGCCATGGCCGTCATCGCGGCGGCCGGCGCGCTCATCATCGCCTTCCTCATCCTCAACCAGAGGACCGTCCGCGCCTTCATGGCGGCCAACGCGCCGCGGTCCAGGTCGGCGTAGGCGGACCGAGGGAAAGGGAACATGAACAGCAGCACGGATGTCCTGATACTCGGCGCGGGGGTCAACGGGCTCTCGATCGCCTACGAGCTGTGCAAGCGCGGGAAGAAGGTCGTCGTCGCGGAGAAGGCCGAGATAGGCGCCGGCGCCTCGGGCTCCTGCGACGACATGATCCTCCTCCAGTCCAAGAAGCCCGGCATCCTCCTCGAGATGGCCTTAGGCAGCCTCGAGCTGTTCCGCTCGCTGCGGGAGGAGCTGCCCTGCGACATCGAGCTCGACACCAAGGGCGGGATGATCCTCATCGAGGACGAGGAGCAGCTCTCCTTGATGGAGGGTTTCGTCGCCGGGCAGAAAAGCTGCGGGCTCGAGGTCGAGATCGTGGGCCGATCCCGCGTCAAGGCGCTCCAGCCCCTGGTCTCGGAGAGCGTGATCGCCTCGACCTACAGCGCGCGGGACTCCCAGGTGAATCCCCTCCTCCTCATGAAGGCCTTCTACCTCGGCGCGAGCGAGCGGGGCTTGCGGCTCCTGCGCGGCGCCGCGCCGGTATCGATCGAGCCGCGCGCGGGAGGCTGGGCGACCAGGCTCGCGAGCGGCGAGGAGATCGAGTCCGGCGCGGTGGTCAACGCCGCCGGGGCCTGGGCCAGCCAGGTCTGCTCCCTCCTCGGCTTCGAGCTGCCCATCATCCCCCGCAAGGGGCAGGTGATGGTCACCGAGCAGATCCCGCCCATCGGCGCGACCAACGTCTGGAGCGCCAAGTACATAGCCTCGAAGCTCAAGCCGGTGGCGGCGAGGCGGGAGGCCGCGGGAGCCGCCCAGACGCCCGAGGAGCGCTACGGCCTCGGCTTCGCCTTCACGAGCACCCATTCGGGCAACTACCTCGTCGGCTCGACGCGCGAGAACGCCGGCTTCGACAAGGGCACCGACCCCGAGGCCCTCGCCCTCATAGGGAGGCAGGTCAGGCGCTTCTTCCCCGTGCTGGCGAACGTCAACTTCATCAGGTCCTTCGCGGGCTTCCGCCCCTCGACGACCGACGGCATGCCGGTCATCGGGGAGGTCGCGGGAAGGCCCGGGTTCTTCGTCGCGGCCGGCCATGAGGGCGACGGCATCGCCCTCGCCCCGATCACGGGCAAGCTCGTCGCGGACCTCGTCGAGGGCCGGACCCCGGGGTATGATCTCGAGAAGCTTTCCCCGGGGAGGTTCCTCGGGGCCAAGGGGGCCTAGCCGTGCGGCCGAACCTCGACGACCGGGACAGGATCGTGCTGGAATGCATCCGGGACGCGGACGGGCCGATGGGCTCGTGGAGCCTCGTCGAGCAGCTCGAGGCGAAGGGCGAGAAGGTCAGCTCCGCCTCGATCGGCAGGATCCTGTACCGGCTGGAGCAGCTGGGCTACGTCGAGGGGCAGGGCAACAAGGGCAGGATACTCACCAAGACCGGGCTCAAGGCCATCGCGAGGGCCAAGGCCTACGACTCGATGGACAGGCACCGGAAGGATTTGGAGAAGCTCATCAACAGCAAGGTCCTCGAGGACTTCGTCATGGTCCTCCAGGCGCGCAAGGCCATCGAGCGGGAGACCGCGCGCTTGGCGGCCGAGAACATGACCGAGGCCGGGAAGCAGAGCCTCATCGCCATACTCGAGGAGCAGGAGGCGAAGGCGGCGCGCGGCGAGAGCATCGCCGACGTGGACATCGCCTTCCACCGCGAGATAGCGATGGCGTCGCGCAACTCGGCCCTCCTGTCGCTGTACGGGATCCTCGCGATGATGGGCCAGCAATCCGAGCTCTTCGAGGTGGTGCGCAGCCGGGTGGACTCGCCGTACCGGAAGGCCCACCGCGACATCCTCGAGGCCCTGTGCCGGCACGATCCCGACGGGGCAGTGGCCTGCATCGAGCGGCACATGGACTCGCTCATCGAGGACGTGACCAAGTACTGGGACCGCGTCAAGGAATAGCCTAGGAAGGCTCGAGGAGGACCGGCATGGGATCCGGGGACGAGAAGCATATCTGCAGGTGCGAGGAAGTGAGCGAGGACGAGATCCGGGCGGCCATACGCTCCGGCGCGAGGACGGTCCAGGAGGTGAAGCGCTGGACCAGGGCCGGCATGGGCATCTGCCAGGGCAGGACCTGCCGCAGGCTCGTCGAGCGCATGCTCTGCGAGGAGCTGGGCCTGAAGCCCGGCGAGGTGGAGGTCTCCTCCTTCCGGCAGCCCGTGCGGCCGGTCTCGCTCAAGTCCTTCGAAGACTGACCGCGCGCCCGAGCGAGGGCGCCACCGAGTACACGTGGAGGTTCACATGGATTTCGGGAGGCTCGTGGTGGCGATGGCCACCCCATTCAAGCCGGATCAATCGATAGATCTCGACCGGGCCGCGGAGCTGGCCAGGCGCCTCGTCGCCGAGGGCGTAGAGGGGCTCGTGATCAGCGGCACCACGGGCGAATCGCCCACCTTGAGCCGCCAGGAGAAGATCGAGCTCCTGGGCGCGGTGAGGAAGGCCGTGAAGGCCCCCCTGATCGGCAACGCCGGCACGAACGACACGAGGGCCTCGATCCAGAACGCCAAGGACGCCGAGGAGGCCGGGGCCGACGGGATACTCCTCGTGGTGCCCTACTACAACAAGCCCGACCAAGGCATGCTCTACGACCACTTCGCCGCCATAGCGGGCAGCGTGCGGATCCCCTCGATGCTCTACAACGTCCCCGGCCGGACCGCGGTCAGCCTCAGGCCCGAGACCGTCGTCAAGCTCTCGCGCGAGGTGCCCAATATCAAGGCCGTCAAGGAGGCCTCGGGCGACCTGGACGCCCTGACGCTCATCGTCAGGGAGGCGGCGCCCGGCTTCGTCACCTACACCGGCGAGGATTCCCTCACCCTGCCCAGCCTCGCCGTCGGGGCCTACGGCGTCGTGAGCGTGACGGGCCACGTGGCCGCGCCGATCATGCGCGAGATGATCGGGGCCTACCTCGCCGGCGACGTCGCGAAGGCCGCCGGGCTCCACGGCAGGCTCTACGCGCTCAACAAGGCCCTCTTCATGCAGCCCAACCCGGTGCCGGTCAAGGCGGCCCTGCGGCTCTGCGGCTTCGACGTCGGGGGCCTGCGGCCGCCGCTCAAGGCGGCCTCGGCCGAGGTCGAGGCCGCCCTCCTGGCCGCGCTGGAAGCCCTGGGACTCGCGAGATGAGCGGCGAGGCGAGCTCGGGCGGACGCAGGATCGCGAGCCACCCGATACTGGGAGAGCCCGAGGCGGCCCGCGAGGTGACCATCTACCTCGACGGGGCGGCCATCGCGGCGAAGGAGGGCGAGCCGATCATGTCCGCCCTCGTCGCGGCCGGCGTCGGGGTGTTCCGCCATACGAAGCGCGGCTCTCCCCGGAGGATGTTCTGCGGCATCGGACGCTGCACCGACTGCGTGATGACGGTGGACGGGATCCCCGGGGTGCGGACCTGCGTGACGCCGGTCCGCGAGGGGATGCTGGTCGAGCGCCAGGAAGGCGCGGGATCCTGGAAGGGAGGCGAGGGCCATGGGCGTCGATAGCAAGCCGGCGGTCGTCGTCGGCGCCGGCCCCGCCGGGCTCTGCGCGGCCATCGAGCTCAAGCGCGCCGGGGCTCCCGTCGTCCTCATGGACGAGAACGGCAAGCCCGGCGGCCAGCTGTTCAAGCAGATCCACAAGTTCTTCGGCTCGCGCGAGCACAGCGCAGGCACCCGGGGCTTCGAGATCGGGCGGCGCCTCCTCGCGGACTCGCTCGAGCTCGGCATCGACGTGCGGCTCGATACCGAGGTGGTGGGCATCGAGCCCGGCCTCGGCGTCTGGGCCGTCGAGAGGCGCTCCCGCTCCTACACGCTCGAGGCCGGCTGCGTCATCCTCGCGACGGGCGCCTCGGAGAACGGCCTGGCCTTCCCCGGCTGGACCTTGCCGGGCGTGATGACCGCGGGCTGCGCCCAGACCCTCGTCAACGTGCACCGGGTCCTGCCCGGCAGGCGCGTCCTCATCGTGGGATCGGGCAACGTGGGCGTCATCGTGGGCTACCAGCTCCTGCAGGCCGGGGCCGAGGTGGCCGCCATCATCGAGGGCGCCCCGGCCCTCGGTGGCTACGGCGTGCACACGGCCAAGGTCAGGCGCGCGGGCGTGCCGTTCTACTGCGGCACGACGATCCTCCGCGCCGAGGGCGAGGAGGGGGTCGAGCGGGCCGTGATCGCCAAGGTCGACCGGGGCTTCAAGCCCATCGCCGGAACCGAGGAGACCCTCGAGGTCGACACGATCTGCATCGCGGTCGGGCTCACGCCGGCCCTCGACCTGGCCTACCTCGCGGGCTGCAAGCCGATCTTCGTCCCGGAGCTCGGGGGCAACATGCCCCTGCACGACGGCTACATGCGCTCGAGCGTCGAGGGCGTCTACGTGGTCGGCGACACCGCCGGCGTCGAGGAGGCGAGCACCGCGATGGAGGAGGGCCGGCTGGCCGGCATCCACGCGGCCTACGCGCTCGGCTTCCTGGGCGAGGCGGCCATGCGGGAGAGGACCGAGGCGACCTGGGGCAGGCTCGACTCCCTCCGGCAGGGCGTCTTCGGGCAGAAGCGCTTCGCGGCCAAGGCGCGGATACTCGCGGAAGGGAAGGTCCGGGCATGAGTTCTACTAACGCGTCGCTCAAGACTGACGGGGCCCCCTCCATCGAGGAGCTCCGGGCCGCCGGCGTCCTGCCAAGCCGGGAGCAGCTGGCCCAAAGGCCCTGCGTCTGCGTCGAGTGCATCGAGGAGATCCCCTGCAACCCCTGCGAGACCAGCTGCCCGCAGGGGGCCCTGACGGTGGGCGATCCCATCACGAACCTACCGGTCATCGACAGGGACAAGTGCACGGCCTGCGGCGCCTGCATCCCGGCCTGCCCGGGCCTCGCGATCACCATCAAGAGCCTCTCGGGCGACCTGGCCAAGATCCGCTTCCCCTGGGAGTACCTTCCCCTGCCCGAGGCCGGGGAGGAGGTCGACATGGTCGACCGGATGGGCATGACCGTCTGCCGCGGCAAGGTCGTGGCGGTCTCGAACCCGCCGCGCAACAACCGGACGGCCGTCGTAGCCGCGGAATTCCCCGCCGAGCGCGTGGACGAAGTGATATCGATACGGAGGAAACATGAGTAGCTTCAGGGTGGCGGTGGTCGGCGCTTTGGGCGCCGTGGGCCAGGAGATGGCCAAGACGCTGGAGCAGCGGGCTTTCCCGGTCTCCGAGTTCATACCCATGGACGTGGAGTCTATGGCCGGCAAGAAGGTCTCCTTCAAGGGACGCGAAGCCGTCGTGCGCGCCGCGAGGAAGGGCGCCTTCCGCGACGTCGACATAGCCCTCTTCTCGGCGGGGGCCGAGGCCAGCCTCGAGCTCGCCCCGATAGCCGCCGCCGAGGGCGCGATCGTCATCGACAACTCCTCGGCCTGGCGCATGGATCCCGGCGTCCCCCTCGTCGTGCCCGAGGTCAATCCCCAGGCCCTCGACGGCCACAAGGGCATCATCGCGAACCCCAACTGCTCAACCATCCAGATGCTCGTCGCGGCCAAGCCCATCCACGACAAGTACCGGATCAAGCGCATCGTCGTCTCCACCTACCAGGCCGTCTCGGGCACCGGAGCCCCCGCGATCGCCGAGCTCACGAGCCAGGCGGCCGCCTTCGTGAAGGGCGAGAGGATCGAGAGCTCGGTCTATCCCCGGCAGATCCTCTTCAACGCCCTCCCCCACATCGACGTCTTCCTCGAGGACGGCTACACGAAGGAAGAGATGAAGATGGTCCACGAGACCCACAAGATCCTGGACCCGGCCATAGCGGTCTGCCCCACGGCCGTGCGCGTCGCCGTGTACCGCGGCCACTCGGAGTCGATCAACATCCAGACCGAGAAGCCCTTCGAGCTCGCCGAGATCCGGCGGCTCCTCGAGCGGGCCCCGGGGGTCAAGGTGATGGACGACCCCGCGAAGCTCGTGTATCCTACCGCCCTGGACGCGGACGGGCAGGACGCCGTCTTCGTGGGTCGGCTCCGTGTCGACCCGACCCTACCCAACGGCCTCAACATGTGGGTGGTCTCGGACAACCTGCGCAAGGGAGCGGCGCTCAACGCGGTGCAGATCGCCGAGACCCTCGTCGCGAGGGGCTACCGCGGAAGGAGCTGATAATGCCGCTCATCGTGCAGAAATTCGGGGGGACCTCGGTGGCCGACGAGGCCGCGCGCGCCTGCCTGGCGGCCAAGGCCGCCGAGGCCCGGGCCCGCGGCGACGAGGTCGTCCTCGTCGTCTCGGCCATGGGCCGCAGGGGCGCGAGCTACGCGACCGACACCCTCCTCGACCTCCTGCGCGGCTTCGATCCCGACCCGGATCCCCTCGCGAGCGACCTGCTCGCCTCCTGCGGCGAGGTGATCTCGGCCTGCCTCGTCTCGGCCCTCCTGCGCGCTAAGGGCATCCCCTCGGTCCCGATGACGGCCTACACCGCGGGCATCCGGGCCGAGGGCCCCTTCCAGGACGCGAGGCCCCTCGGCGCCGACGCCGAGGCGATCAGGGCCGTGCTCGGGGCCGGCGCGGTCCCGGTGATAACGGGCTTCCAGGCCGTCGGCCCGGGCGGCCAGCTCCTCACCCTCGGCCGCGGCGGCAGCGACACGAGCGCCGTCCTCGTCGGCCTCGCGCTCCAGGCCGACTACGTGGACATCTACACCGACGTCCCCGGGGTGGCCAAGGCCGACCCGCGGATCATACCCGAGGCCCCCTTCATGGACTTCCTCGACTACGGCTCCATGTCGCGGCTCGCGGCCCTGGGCGCCAAGGTCCTCCACGACAAGTCGGCCTTCCTCGCCGAGTCCGGCGGGGCCATCCTCCGGGTGCGCTCCACCTTCGACTCGGGCGAGGGCACCCTCATAGGCCCGGCCGGCGCGCCGGGCAGGTCGGCGCCGGACTTCGTCGGCCTCGCCCTGAGCAAGGACGGGTCCGAACGCGCGCGGGTCGGCGCCGTCTTCGCCTCAGGCCGCGGGGCGGCGCTCAAGGCCCGCGCCGAGAGGGCTGCCTCGGCCCTCGGCTGCTCGCCTATCCCCCAGGGCGATCCCGACGCCTCGATCTTCTCCTGCGAGCAGGCCCGCTCGGGCGAGCTGGCCCGCGCCCTCTTCGAAGCCATCGAGGGCGCCTAACGCGGACAGATCACCCTAGGGCGCATGAGAAAGGGCCGTCCCGGAATCGCTTCCGGGACGGCCCTCGGCTTTGGCGGGAGGCCGCTCAGCCGAGGACGGCCAGGAGGACTCCCGCGGCCACGGCCGAGCCGATGACGCCGGCCACGTTCGGCCCCATGGCGTGCATGAGCAGGTAGTTGGTCGGGTCGGTCTCGGCCCCGACCACCTGGGAGACGCGGGCGGCCATGGGCACGGCGGAGACGCCCGCCGAGCCGATGAGGGGATTCACCTTCCCGCCCGTGACCCAGCACATGATCTTGCCGAAGACGACGCCCATCGCGCTGCCCGAGGCGAAGGCGAAGAGGCCGAGCACGATGATCTTGAGGGTCTCGGGATTGAGGAAGCGCTCCGCGCTCGCCGTCGATCCGACCGAGACGCCGAGGAAGATCGTTACGATGTTGATCAGGGCGTGCTGGGCCGTGTCCGAGAGCCGCTCCGTCAGCCCGGTCTCCTTGAAGAGGTTGCCGAGCATGAGGGTCCCGACGAGGGGCACGGCGGAGGGCAGGAGGAGCCCGGTGAGGATGGTGACGAGGATGGGGAAGACCACCTTCTCGCGCTTGGACACGTCCCTGAGCACCGCCATCTTGATTGCCCTCTCCTTCTTGGTGGTGAGGGCCCGCATGATGGGCGGTTGGATGAGGGGCACCAAGGCCATGTAGGAGTAGGCCGCGATGGCGATGGGGCCGAGCATGCCAGGATTCAGCTTCGAGGTGAGGAAGATGGCCGTCGGGCCGTCGGCCCCGCCGATGATGCCGATGCAGGCCGCGGACTTCGAGTCGAAGCCGAGGTAGTGCGCCAGCACGAAGGGGATGAAGATGCCGAACTGGGCCGCCGCGCCCAGGAGGAGGCTCGAGGGCCGGGCGATGAGGGGGGCGAAGTCGGTCATCGCGCCGATCCCCAGGAAGATGAGGGGCGGGTAGATGCCGAGCTTGACGCCCTGGTAGAGGTAGTAGACCAGCCCTCCGGGCGCGCCGTCCACGGGCCCGTCCGTGATGCCCGTGATCGGCAGGTTCGCGAGGAGCATGCCGAAGGCTATGGGCACGAGGAGGAGGGGCTCGAACTTGCGGTAGATCCCGAGGTAGAGGAGCACGCAGGAGACGGTCAGCATGATGAGGTGGCCGCTCGTGATGTTCAGGAACCCGGTCGAGAGAAGGAAGTCCTGTATGGCTTCCCACATGGGGGACGCTCCTTTTCTCTACGCCAGGTCGATGAGGGGGTCGCCCGTGTTGACGGCGGCGCCCTGGGGCACGCGGATGGAGGCGACGGTCCCGTCCTGGGGGGCGACGATCTCGTTCTCCATCTTCATGGCCTCGAGGATGAGGACGACGTCCCCCCGCTTCACCGCCTGTCCCTGGATGACCTTGAAGGACATGACGGTGCCGGGCATGGGCGACTTGATGGTGAGGGCGCCGGCGACGGCGGGGCCCGCCGCGGGGGCGGGCGCGGCCGCGGGGGAGGCGGGCGCGGCGGCCTGGGGGGCGGCGGCGGGGACGCGGGCCTGGGGGGCCGGGGCGCCGGCCCCGAGCTCCTCGACCGCGACATCATAGGTCTGGCCGTTGACGCTGATTCGGTATTTCTTCATTGCGGGTACTCCTTGCTAGCTGTTCCGCGACGCGCGCGAGAATCGGTCGATGTGCCCCCATACGGGGGTGTTGAAGCCCGCGGCGGAGCCGGGGCCGTAGCCCTCCGCCGCCTCGACGCTCGAGACGCGGAAGGAGCCGGGAGCCATGCCGCTCGAGGCGGCGACGGCCGCGGCTATGACGGCGACGAGCTCCGGGCCGATCCCCGCGGGCCGCGGGGTAGGCTCGTTGAGCTCGGGCAGGGGCGCGAGCTCGCCCCGCTTCTTCTCCGGCTTGCGGAAGAAGAAGGGGAAGAGCGAGACGATGAGGGAGAGGGCGATGAGGGCGAGGAAGACCGTCCCCATGCCCAGCGCCGTGATCATCCAGTGGTTCAGCTCCATACGCTCGCCTCAGAGGGGGATGTTGCCGTGCTTGCGGGCGGGGCGGGTCTCGCGCTTGCCCAGGAGCATGGACAGGGCCCGGGCGAGCCGGTTCCGGGTGTCGGCGGGGTCGATCACGTCGTCGACGTAGCCGCGGACGGCCGCCTTGTACGGGTTGGCGAAGCTTTTCTTGTACTCCGCTATCTTCGCTGCGCGGGCGGCGGCGGGGTCGGCGGCCTCGTCGATCTCCTTCTTGAAGATGATGTTGGCCGCGCCGTCGGGACCCATGACCGCGATCTCGGCGGAGGGCCAGGCGAAGACCTGGTCGGCCCCGAGGTGGCGGCTGCACATGGCGATGTAGGCCCCGCCGTAGGCCTTGCGGAGGATGACGGTGAGCTTGGGCACCGTGGCCTCGGAGTAGGCGTACAGGAGCTTCGCGCCGTGGCGGATGACGCCGCCGTGCTCCTGGCCGACGCCGGGCAGGTAGCCGGCGGTGTCTGAGAGGGTCACGAGGGGGATATTGAAGGCATCGCAGAAGCGGATGAAGCGCGATGCCTTGTCCGAGGCGTTGATGTCCAGGACGCCCGCGAGGACCTTGGGCTGGTTCGCGACGATGCCGACCGAGCGGCCGGCGAGGCGGGCGAAGCAGGTGACGATGTTCTGGGCGTAGATGGGCTGGATCTCGAAGAAGTCGCCGTCGTCGAACACGTCCTTGATCACGTCGCGGATGTCGTAGGGCTTGTTCGCCTGGTCGGGGATGATTTCCTTGAGGCCCGGGCAGGCCCTGGAGGGATCGTCGCCGCCCGGCGCCAGGGGAGCGTCCTCGATGTTGTTCTGGGGCAGGTAGGACAGGAGCTTCTTCACTCCCGCGATCGTGGAGGCCTCGTCGGGGAACATGAGGGAGGCGACGCCCGAGGTCGTCGAGTGGACCGTCGCCCCGCCCAGGGCCTCGGCGCTCACGTCCTCGCCGGTCACGGCCTTGATGACCTGGGGGCCGGTGATGAACATGTTGGCCGTCTTGTCCACCATGACCGTGAAGTCGGTGAGGGCGGGCGAGTAGACCGCGCCGCCGGCGCAGGGGCCCATGATCACGGAGATCTGGGGCACCACGCCCGAGGCCAGGGTGTTGCGATAGAAGATGTCGCCGTAGCCGCGGAGGGCGTCGACGCCCTCCTGGATGCGGGCCCCGCCCGAGTCGTTGATGCCGATGACCGGCGCGCCGGCCTTGACCGCGAGGTCCATGGCCTTGCAGATCTTGGCCGCGTGCATCTCGCCCAGGGAGCCGCCGATGACGGTGAAGTCCTGGGCGAACACGAACACCAATCGCCCGCCGATCGTACCGTGGCCGATGACCACGCCCTCGCCCGGCGCCTCGACCTCGGCCATGCCGAGCTCGTCGCAGCGGTGCTCGACGAAGGCGTCGATCTCGGTGAAGCTGCCCGAGTCGAGGAGGGACTCGACGCGCTCGCGGGCGGTCATCTTGCCCTTCTCGTGCTGCGCGGCGACTCGCTTGGGGCCGCCGCCCGCGAGCACCTTGCTCCGGCGCTCTTCCAACTCCCGAATCTTATCGTCCATACCGGGAACCATCCTTTATCGTGCGCTTGCGCGCACCGTCATTATGCCTTGCGCTCGCAGAGCTCGACAAGGACTCCGTTCGTGGCCTTGGGGTGTATGAAGGCGATGCGCGCGCCGCCGGCCCCGTAGCGGGGCTTCTCGTCGATGAGGCGGACGCCCTTGGCCTTGAGCTCCGCAAGGGCGGCGTCGATGTCCTCGACGCGGAAGGCGAGGTGCTGGACGCCCTGGCCCTTGGCGGCGATGAACTTGCCGATCGGCCCTTCGGGGTCGGTCGTCGAGAGGAGCTCCACCTCGGTGTCGCCCAGGGGAAGGAAGGCGGTCTTCACCTTCTGCTCCGCGACCTCCTCGGTCCCGTGGAGCTTCATACCGAGGATGCCCTCGTAAACCGCGAGGCTCGCCTCGAGGTCCTCGACGGCGATCCCGACGTGGTCGAGCTTCAGTACCTTCATGCTATCGCTCCTTTCGAAAGCGCGGCGAGGAGCTCCTCGGCCGCGGAGTAGGGATCCTGGTCGCCGGAGGCGACGGCGCGGGCGAGCGAGTCCTCGACCCCCCTGCCCCGCTCGCCCTCGAGCAGATCGAGGAGGCGGTACGCGATGAGGGAGCGCATCTCGGCCCGGGCGGCCTCGAGCCGCCGGGAGGCGAGGGCCCCGCTCTCGGAGGCGCGCCGGCGGTGCTCGATCACGGCGTCGACGAGCCCGGCGCAGCCCTCCCCCGTCTCGGCCACGGTCTTCAGGATCGGCGGCAGGACGGGATGGCCCTCCGCGTCGAGCGGCAGCTCGGGCAGGCCCCCCGCGCCCGGCCCGGCGACCGAGCCAGCCGCGCTCCCCGGCGCGGGGCCGTGGTGGGCGGCCTCGGCGCGGGCCCAGGCGAGGCCCGCGGCCATCTCGAGCATGCCGCGGATCTCGCGCACGACGCGGTCCGCGCCCTCGCGGTCGGCCTTGTTGACCACGAAGACGTCGCCGATCTCCATGACGCCGGCCTTGATTACCTGGATGTCGTCGCCGAGGCCCGGCACCGAGACCAGGACCACGGTGTCGGCCATCTTCACGATCTCGACCTCGGACTGGCCCACGCCGACGGTCTCGACGATGACCCAGTCGTAGCCCGCCGCCTCGAGGGCGCGGGCCGCGGCCGCGGTCGCGCGCGACAGGCCGCCCAGGCGGCCCCGCGAGGCGAGGCTGCGGATGAACACGCCCTCGTCGAGGGCGTGGCGCTGCATGCGCAGCCGGTCGCCGAGGATCGCCCCGCCGGAGAAGGGGCTCGAGGGATCGACGGCGAGGATGCCCACGCGCAGGCCGCGGCCGCGGAGCTCGGCTATCATCTTGTCGCAGAGGGTGCTCTTGCCCGAGCCGGGCGGGCCGGTGACGCCGACCACGTGGGCGCGGCCGCGCGAGCCGCGGAGGGCGGCCAGGGCCGCCGCGGCGGCGGGGTCCCCGTCCTCGAGGCCCGAGATGAGCCTGGCCACGGCCCGCGCCTCTCCCGAGACCACGCGCCGGGCGAGCTCGGGCTGCTCCCCCCTCGGCTCGGGGCGGGGCGGCGCCGCGCCCGCCTGCTTAGCGCTCATCGATGCGCCCGCCTACTTCCTCTTGAGGTTGGCGCGGATGAAGTCGATCGTCGTCTTGGTCGGGGTGCCGGGCCCGAAGATGGCGGCCACGCCCTTGGACTTGAGGAACTCGTAGTCGTCCTCGGGGATGACGCCGCCGCCGACCACGAGGACGTCGTCGACGCCCTTGGCCGCGAGGAGCTCGGTGACGCGGGGGAAGAGGTGGTTGTGGGCGCCGGAGAGGATGGACATCGCCACGACGTCCACGTCCTCCTGGATGGCGGCCTGGACGATCTGCTCGGGGGTCTGGCGCAGGCCCGTGTAGACGACCTCCATGCCGTCGTCCCGGAAGGCGCGGGCCATGACCTTGGCCCCCCGGTCGTGCCCGTCCAGCCCCGGCTTCGCGACGAGTATCCGTATCTTCCTATCCATAAGGACCTCCGATATTCAGCATCACTTCAATGACGAAAAAAGCTTACCACAGAGACACAGAGGCATAGAGGGGAGAGAAGAGAGAGAGGAAGATGACATAAGGGATTGAAGAATCCTCATACAATCTTCCCATCATCCCTATCCTCCTTCTTACCTCTGTGCCTCTGTGCCTCTGTGGTTCAAATCTTCATCGGTCTCAGAAGGTCGAGCCGGGGCGGTACTCGCCGAAGACCCCGCGCAGGACGTCGCAGATCTCGCCCTCCGTCGCGTAGGCCTTGACGGCGGCGAGGATGGGCGGCATGAGGTTCGCGTCGCCCTTAGCCGCGGTTTCGAGATCGGCCAACGCGGCCTTGACGGCGGCGTTGTCGCGCTTGGCCTTGAGCGCGTGGAGCCGCTTCACCTGGGCCTCGCCCACCGACGGGTCGACGCGCAGGAGGCCCTTGGGCTTGGGCTCCTGGATCTGGAACTTGTTGAGGCCCACGACCACGCGCTCGCCCTTCTCCACCTCCATCTGGTAGCGGTAGGCGGCGTCCTGGATCTCCTGCTGGACGTAGCCCTGCTCGATGGCCTTGACGGCGCCGCCCAGCTCGTCGATGCGCCTGAGGTAGGCGAGCGCCTCCTCCTCGACGCGGTTGGTGAGGCTCTCGACGTAGTAGGAGCCCGCCAGGGGGTCGGGGGTCTCGGCGGCGCCGGACTCGTAGGCGACGATCTGCTGGGTGCGCAGGGCGATGCGGACCGACTCCTCCGTGGGCAGGGCCAGGGCCTCGTCGCGGGAGTTCGTGTGCAGGGACTGGGTGCCGCCGAGCACGGCCGCGAGGGTCTGGATGGCGACGCGGACGACGTTGTTGTCCGGCTGCTGGGCGGTGAGGGTGGAGCCGCCGGTCTGGGTGTGGAAGCGGAGCATCCAGCTCTTGGGGCTCTTGGCGCCGAAGCGCTCGCGCATGAGGCGGGCCCAGATGCGGCGCGCCGCGCGGTACTTGGCGACCTCCTCGAAGAGGTCGTTGTGGGCGTTGAAGAAGAAGGACAGGCGCGGCGCGAAGTCGTCCACGCCCAGGCCCGCCTTGACGGCCGCCTCGACGTAGGCGATGCCGTCGGCCAGGGTGAAGGCGACCTCCTGGCTGGCGGTGGAGCCGGCCTCGCGGATGTGGTAGCCCGAGATGGAGATCGTGTTCCAGTTGGGCACGCTCTTCGAGCAGTAGGCGAAGATGTCCGTGATCAGGCGCATGGAGGGCCCGGGCGGGAAGATGTAGGTGCCGCGGGCCACGTACTCCTTGAGGATGTCGTTCTGGATCGTGCCGTTGAGCTTGTCCGCGCCCACGCCCTGCTTCTCGGCCACCGCGATGTACATCGCGAGGAGGACCGCGGCGGGCGCGTTGATGGTCATGCTCGTGGAGACCTTGTCCAGGGGGATGCCGTCGAAGAGGACCTCCATGTCGGCGAGCGAGTCGATCGCGACGCCGACCTTGCCCACCTCGCCCTGGGACAGGGCGTGGTCCGAGTCGTAGCCGATTTGGGTGGGCAGGTCGAAGGCGATGGACAGGCCGGTGGTGCCCTGCTCGAGGAGGAACTTGTAGCGCTTGTTCGACTCCTCGGCGTTGGAGAAGCCGGCGTACTGGCGCATGGTCCACAGCCGGCCGCGGTACATGGTGCTCTGCACGCCGCGGGTGTAGGGGTACTCGCCGGGCAGGCCGAGGTCGGCCGCGAGGTCGCGCCCCTCGAGGGAGAGGGGCGTGTACAGGCTCTCGATCGGCGCGCCCGAGCCCGTGACGAAGGAGGCCCGCCTTTCGGGGAACTTGGCCGCGGACTTGGCCACGCCCGCCTTCCAGGCCTCGACGGCCTTCCTGAGGCTTTCGATGTCGCTCATCGCGTTCTCCTTGTCAAGGCTCGCCCACGGAGCGGGCGAGCTCGAGGCCGGCCCGCAGGGCCTTGAGGTTGAGCTCCTCCGTGCCCTTCGGGACGCGGTTCAGGACCGCCTTCTCCAGGCTCTCGGGCCGGGCCGCGCCGGACAGGCCGCCGAGGACGCCGAGGGCCACGATGTTGGCCACGACCTTCTTGCCGACGGCCGTGGCCGCGGTCTCGAGGATGGGGAGGGCCACGGTCCTCGCCTTGACGGCGGGATCGAGGGGGATCGAGGAGTCGATGATGACCAGGCCCTTGCCCATGTCCTTGCCGTAGGTCCTGTAGGCGTCGGCGGTGAGGGCGAGGAGGAAGTCGGGGTCGGTGGCCTTGGGGTAGTCGATGTCCCCGTCGGCGATGACGACCTCGGCCTTGCTCGAGCCGCCGCGGGCCTCGGGCCCGTAGCTCTGGGTCTGGACGGCCTTCTTGCCCTCGAGGATGGCCGACTCGGAGAGGACGATGCCCGCGAGGAGGAGGCCCTGGCCGCCCGAGCCGCTCAGTCGGAATTCGACGCGCATTCCCAAAGCCCTCCCTTGATGTCGCTGTAGTTGCGCTGCACGCGGCCGATGAGCTCGCCCTGCTCCGACGAGTACTCCGGCGCGGGCGCGTTGTGGAGCTCGCCTATGAGGAACTTGCCCTTCACCTTCTCTGGCGGGAGGGCGGCGGCGGCCTTGACGTTGACCGACTGGTCCTTGATCCAGTTGAGCATCTCCACGGCCCCGCCGATCTTGTTCTTCCGCCCGAGGTAGGTCGGGCACTGGCCGATCGACTCGACCACGGAGAAGCCGTCGTTCTGGAGCGCCTTCTCGATGAGGTCGATGAGCAGCGGCACGTGGTAGGTCGTGGAGCGGCCGACGAAGGTCGCGCCCGCGGCCTTGGCCAGCTCGCAGAGGTCGAAGCTCCGCTCCACGTTGCCGTAGGGGGCGGTCGTGCCCACCATGCCCTTGGGGGTCATGGGCGAGTACTGGCCGCTCGTCATGCCGTAGATCTCGTTGTTCATCACGATGGTGGTGATGCCGATGTTGCGGCGCGCGGCGTGGATGAAGTGGTTGCCGCCGATGGCGGTGCAGTCCCCGTCGCCGGTCATGACGACGACCTTGAGGTCGGGCCGCGCGAGCTTGATGCCCGTGGCGAAGGCCAGGGCGCGGCCGTGGGCCGTGTGCAGGGTGTCGAAGTCGAGGTAGCCGACCGCCCGCGAGGAGCAGCCTATCCCCGAGACGACGCAGACCTTGTTCTTGTCCAGGCCCAGGCGCTCGATCGCGCGGACCAGGGCCCCCGTGACGGTGCCGTGGCCGCAGCCGGGGCACCAGATGTGGGGAAGCCTTTCCTGCCGGAAGTATTTCAGAACGTCGGACATCACTTGGCCCCCATGATAACGTCGTAGATCTCGTCCGGGCGGAAGAGCTCGCCGTTCACCTTGCCGACCCGGATGACGCGGGAGCGGCAGCCGGCGACCCGCTCGACCTCGAGGGCGAGCTGGCCGAGGTTCATCTCCGGCACGACGATGGCCTTGGCCCGGGAGGCGAGCTCGCGGATCGCGGGCTCGGGGAAGGGCCAGATCGTCTTCAGGCGCAGCATGCCCGCCTTGACGCCCTCGCGCCTCGCGCGGCGCACCGCGGAGAGGGCGGACATGGCCGAGGAGCCGAAGGAGACGACGGCGATATCGCAGTCCTCCGTGCCCTCCTGGACGTTGTCCCACATGTCGGGGGCGTTCTTGTCCATCTTGAGCTGGAGGCGCCGCAGGAGCTTGTCCGCCACGTCCGCCTTGCCGCTGGGCGCGCCGGACTCGTCGTGGAACAGGCCCGTGCAGTGCCAGCGGTAGCCCTCGCCGAAGGGGGCCATGAGGGGCACGCCGCCGTCGGGATCGGCCGCGTAGGGCTTGTAGCCCGCGGGGCTCGAGGGGGCGGCGCGGCGCAGCGGCCGGACCTCGGCGGGATCGGGGAGCTCCACGCCCTCGCGCATGTGGCTGATGACCTCGTCGGTCAGCACGATGGCGGGGATGCGGTACTTCTCGGAGAGGTCGAAGGCGCGGAGCGTCAGGTCGAAGCACTCGCGCACGTTGCCCGGCGCCAGGGCGATGATCGGGTGGTCGCCGTGGGTGCCCCACCTGGCCTGCATGACGTCGCCCTGGGCGGGCGAGGTGGGCATGCCCGTGGAGGGGCCCATGCGCTGGGCGTTGACGATGACCAGGGGGATCTCGCAGAGGGAGGCGTAGCCGAGGCACTCCTGCATGAGGGAGAAGCCGGGGCCGCTCGTCGCGGTCATGACCTTCTTGCCCGTGAGGGAGGCGCCGATGCAGGCCGCGATCGAGCCGATCTCGTCCTCCATCTGGATGAACTTGCCGCCGATCTTCGGCAGCTCCTCGGCGCAGAGCTCGGCAACCTCGGTGGAGGGGGTGATGGGGTAGCCGGCGTAGAACCGCAGGCCAGCGGCGAGGGCCCCGGCCGTGCAGGCCTCGCTGCCCTGCATGAGCTTGACGACCTTAGGCATGGTGGGCCTCCGGGGGGATCTCGTAGTCGACGCTCCCGGCGTCGGCGGCGCGGGCCTCGTCCTCGCCCTTCTGGCGGATCTCGATGGCGAAGTCCGGGCAGCGAAGCTCGCACATGCGGCAGCCGATGCAGAGATCGGGCTTCTCGGCGAAGACCTTTCCGTTCTTGAGGGAGAGGACCTGCTTGGGGCAGAAGGCGACGCAGATGCCGCAGCCCTTGCAGTACTTCTCCCTGACGACATGGAGATAGCTCTTCTTTTGTTCGCTCATATCCTTCGCTCTCGGGGTGATTGGTATAGCATAGGCCCGCTCGCGGGCCCTGTCAAAACGCGATGGCCGAACTCGGCCCTCGCGCCACGGGAGTCCATACGCTGTTCCTCCTCGCATGCATGCTCGGTTATCTTTGAATAGCTACAATTTCCATCTAGTGGAAGACATTTTTACTAGATGGGAGTATACTCGCTTTGTTGGGACTGTCAAGTCCGAGGCGCTTTTTTGGATAAGGGCAGTATACCACGTCTTCGCGAGCGTGATAATACCTGTCCGTGACAAATGAGCCCCGTTGCCCTATATAAGGAGGCGGAGGCGGGACCTGCGCGATATCGCTTTACCGATTGCAATTTTTGCCATCAGGTGATATTGTATTCCATCTAGCGGTATTTAGGTAAACACTGCTCCTGACCTCGGGCCGCCCCAAGGCCGAAGCGAGCTCCCGGAGGGTACAAGCATGCTGGAAAGGGATTCCTCCGTCAGGGCCGTCGAGCGGGCCCTGGACATCCTCGACTGCTTCGTGCCCGGCAGGCTCGAGCTCAGCCTGACCGAGATCGCGAAGCGGATCGACCTCGCGATGAGCACGACCTCGCGCCTGGTCTGGACCTTGGAGAAGCGGGGCTACCTCGCCCGGAGCGCCGAGACCCAGCGCTTCGAGCTCGGTCCCACGATCGCGCAGATCGGCGCCGTGGGCTACGCCAACATCGACCTGCGCAAGGTCGCCCTCCCCTTCATGGCCGCCCTCAACAAGATCTACGACGAGGGCGTGAGCCTCTACGTCGTGCAGGGCGACGAGCGCGTCTGCGTGGAGCGGGTCGAGTCGAGCCAGCCCCTCAGGCGGGTCATCAACGTCGGGGACCGCAACCTCCTCACCAGGGGGGCGGCAGGCCGCGTCCTGTTGGCGTATCAGCCCGAGGCCAAGCGCAGGGCCCTCCTCGCGGGGGATCCCTTCACCACCGAGGAGGCCCTCGCCGAGCTGCGGCACAGCGGCTACACCGTCAGCCTGGGGGAGCGCGAGGAGGGGGTCACCTCCATCGCGGCGCCGGTCCAGGACGCCCGGCGCGAGGTCGTCGCGGCCCTGTCCATGTCGGGCCCCTCGGTCCGCTTCGAGGGACCCGGCTACGCCGACAAGGTCGGGAAGGTGAAGAAGCACGCCGAGCTGATCTCGGAGGCCCTGGGCAGGCGCCCGGCGAGCTGAGGCGGCGCGCTCCGGGCGCGGATCCAGGCCCGGAGCGGGGGCGGGCCTGGCCTCGGGGCCTCCCCGAGGGTATACTATGGCTAGGCCTTTTCGGCCGCGGCGCCCAGCCGGGCTCGCGGGCATATCACCATACAGGAGAGCTCCATGTCCAAGCGGCTTCTGATTCGCGACCTCAGCCTCAGGGACGGCCAGCAGTCCCAGCTCGCCACCAGGATGACCCAGGCCCAGGTCGACCGCGTCCTTCCCCTCTACAAGAAAGCGGGCTTCTACGCGATGGAGGTCTGGGGGGGCGCCGTGCCCGACTCGGTCATGCGCTACCTCGACGAGAGCCCCTGGGCGAGGCTCGAGTCCATCAAGGCGGGGATCGGCGAGGCCTCCAAGCTCACGGCCCTCTCGCGCGGCCGCAACCTCTTCG
>JAKLFE010000053.1 GCA_022711355.1 Spirochaetota bacterium
AGGACGGCGAGCTCGCCCTCGGGCGGAACATCCTCGCCGGCTTCGTGCCCTGGAACGGCTACAACTACGAGGACGCCATCCTCATCTCCGAGCGCGTGGTCAAGGAGGACATGTTCACCTCCATCCATATCAAGGAGTTCCAGACCGAGGTCCGCGAGACCAAGCTCGGCCCCGAGCGCATAACGCGCGACATCCCGAACACCAGCGAGAAGAGCCTGGACAACCTCGACTCCGAGGGCATCATCCGCATCGGCGCCAAGGTCAAGGCCGGCGACATCCTGGTCGGCAAGGTCACGCCCAAGAGCGAGACCGAGACGACCCCCGAGTTCAAGCTCCTCAACTCCATCTTCGGCGAGAAGGCCAAGGACGTCCGCGACTCCTCCCTGCGCGTCCCCCACGGCATCGAGGGCACCATCATCGACGTGCAGCGGCTCAAGCGCAGCGCGAACGACGACCTCTCCCCCGGCGTCGAGGAGGTCGTCAAGGTCCTCATCGCCGCCAAGCGCAAGCTCAAGGAAGGCGACAAGATGGCCGGCCGGCACGGCAACAAGGGCGTCGTCGCCCGCGTCCTGCCCCAGGAGGACATGCCCTACCTCGAGGACGGCACGCCCCTGGACATCTGCCTGAACCCCCTCGGCGTCCCCTCCCGAATGAACATCGGCCAGATCATGGAGACCGAGCTCGGCTGGGCAGCCCAGGCCCTCGACGAGTGGTACTCCTGCCACGTCTTCCAGTCGCCCTCGCAGGAGCAGATCGAGGCCAAGCTCAAGGCCGCCGGCCTGCCGGGCTCCTGCAAGACCAAGGTGCGCGACGGCCGCACCGGCGAGGCCTTCCAGAACCCCGTCACCGTCGGCGTCATCTACTTCATGAAGCTGCACCACCTCGTCGACGACAAGATGCACGCGCGCTCGACCGGCCCCTACTCCCTGGTCACCCAGCAGCCCCTCGGCGGCAAGGCCCAGTTCGGCGGCCAGCGCCTGGGCGAGATGGAGGTCTGGGCCCTCGAGGCCTACGGCGCCGCGAACACCCTCCAGGAGCTCCTCACGATCAAGTCCGACGACATGACGGGAAGGGCCAAGGTCTACGAGGCCATCGTGAAGGGCGAGCCCCACACCGCGGCCGGCATCCCCGAGGCCTTCAACGTCATGGTCCAGGAGCTCCGCGGCCTGGCCCTCGACATCAGGGTCTACGACGCGAAGACGAAGCAGATCGCCCTCACCGAGCGGGACGAGGACATCATCAACAAGCAGGGCGCTTTCTAGGAGAAGATATAAACGCAGAGGACGCAGAGAAGACGCAGAGGGAAGAGGGAGGAAAGAATGGGAAAAGGGGAAAGGAAGGTCGCCGTCACGATGGCCCCTTTATTCCCTTATCCTTTTCTTTGCCTCTGCGTTCCTCTGCGCCCTCTGCGTTTTAGTTCGTATGATTCGTATGAATAGCCCACGTCGACGAGATGAGGGGGAGTTGATATGAGAGACATCCAGGATTTCGATAGCATCATGATCCGCCTCGCCAGCCCGGACATGATCCGGGCCTGGTCCTACGGCGAGGTGAAGAAGCCCGAGACCATCAACTACCGCACGCTCAGGCCCGAGAAGGACGGCCTGTTCTGCGAGCGCATCTTCGGCACGACCAAGGAATGGGAGTGCTACTGCGGCAAGTTCAAGTCGATCCGCTACAAGGGCGTCATCTGCGACCGCTGCGGGGTCGAGGTCACGCACTTCAAGGTCCGCCGCGAGCGCATGGGCCACATCGAGCTGGCTAGCCCGGTGTCGCACATCTGGTTCTACCGCTCGGTCCCGAGCCGGATGGGCCTGTTGCTCGACCTGCCCGTGGCCGCCCTCCGCTCCGTCCTCTACTACGAGAAGTACATCGTCATCGACGCGGGCGACACGGACCTCAAGAAGATGCAGCTCCTCTCCGAGGAGGAGTGGTACGAGGCCCAGGACCGCTACGGCGGCGCCTTCTCCGCCGGCATGGGCGCCGAGGCCATCCGCTCGCTCCTCGAGCAGATCAACCTCGACGAGCTCGCCGCCGAGCTCCGCGTGAAGATGATCGAGAAGGGCCCCAAGTCCGACAAGCGCCTCCTGAAGCGCATCGAGATCTGCGAGTCCTTCCGCAACTCGGACAACAAGCCCGAGTGGATGATCCTCGACGTCATCCCCGTCATCCCCCCCGAGCTCCGGCCCATGGTCCAGCTCGACGGCGGGAGGTTCGCCACCTCCGATCTCAACGACCTCTACCGCCGCGTCATCAACCGCAACAACCGCCTCAAGCGCCTGATGGCGCTCAACGCGCCCGATATCATCATCCGCAACGAGAAGCGCATGCTCCAGGAGGCGGTCGACGCCCTCTTCGACAACTCGAAGAAGAAGCGCGTCGTCAAGGGCGCCTCGAACCGGCCCCTGAAGTCCCTGTCCGACATGCTCAAGGGCAAGCAGGGGCGCTTCCGCCAGAACCTCCTCGGGAAGCGAGTCGACTACTCCGGCCGCTCGGTCATCGTCGTCGGCCCCGAGCTCAAGATGTGGCAGTGCGGGCTCCCGACCAAGATGGCCCTCGAGCTCTTCAAGCCCTTCATCATGAAGAAGCTCGTCGAGAAGGACGTCGTCTACAACATCAAGAAGGCCAAGATGCTCGTCGAGTCGGAGACCCCCGAGGTCTTCGCGGTCCTCGACGAGGTGGTCAAGGAGCACCCCGTGCTCCTGAACCGCGCCCCGACCCTCCACCGCCTCGGCATCCAGGCTTTCGAGCCCATCCTCGTCGAGGGCAAGGCCATCAAGCTCCACCCCCTCGTCTGCAAGGCCTACAACGCGGACTTCGACGGCGACCAGATGGCCGTCCACGTGCCGCTGACCAACGCGGCCCAGACCGAGTGCTGGTCCCTCATGCTCTCCAGCCGCAACCTCCTGGACCCCGCGAACGGGAAGACCATCGTCTACCCCTCGCAGGACATGGTCCTGGGGATCAACTTCCTCACCCGCCACAAGCCGGGCTCCAAGGGCGAGGGCCGGCGCTACTCCTCCCCCGAGGAGGTGCTCATGGCCTGCGAGTCCCACGCCTGCGACTACGAGGCCGTCGTGAAGGTCCCCGTCGCCAAGCGCCCCGTGTGGAACGGCGTCGGCAAGCCCATCGAGGTCCCCGAATCCGGCCTGGTCGCGACGACCGCCGGGCGCCTCTTGTTCAACGAGGCCATGCCGCCTCAGGTCCCCTACGTCAACTACGCCCTCACCGACAAGGACCTGCGCAACCTCATCGAGTGGGTCTACAAGCACTCCGGGCCCTTCGTCACGGTGCAGATGCTCGACGCCATCAAGGACTCGGGCTTCCGCTACGCCACCTTCTTCGGCGCGACCATCGGCATGGACGACATCGTGGTGCCGAGCGAGAAGCCCGAGATGATCGAGGCCGCGAACAAGCAGGTCGAGGCCGTCCAGAAGCAGTACGTGGCCGGCCACATCACCCAGGAGGAGCGCTACAACCGCGTCGTCGAGGTCTGGTCCAAGACGAACGAGGAGCTCACCGCGGTGATGATGAAGACCCTCGAGCGCGACCGGGCGGGCTTCAACAACATCTACATGATGGCCAACTCCGGCGCGCGCGGAAGCCGCAACCAGATCCGCCAGCTCGCCGGCATGCGAGGCCTGATGGCCAAGCCCTCCGGCGACATCATCGAGCTCCCGATCCGCTCGAACTTCCGCGAGGGCCTGTCGGTCATCGAGTTCTTCATCTCCACGAACGGCGCCCGCAAGGGCCTCGCCGACACGGCCCTCAAGACGGCCGACGCCGGCTACCTCACCCGCCGCCTGGTCGACATCGCCCAGGACGTCGTCATCAACGAGGACGACTGCGGCACGATCAACGGCGCCATCCATACCCCGATCAAGGACGGCGAGGAGATCGTCGAGGCCCTGCGCGAGCGCATCATGGGACGCTACGCCCTCGACCCGATCCGCCACCCCATCACCGGCGACCTCATCGTCGCGGCGAACGAGGAGATCACCGAGGAGGTGGCCGACAAGATCGACGAGGCCGGCATCGAGGAGGTGACGATCCGCACGGTCCTCACCTGCGAGGCCAAGCACGGCGTCTGCCGCAAGTGCTACGGCCGCAACCTCGCGACCGGCCGCACGGTCGAGATCGGCGAGGCCGTCGGCATCATCGCGGCCCAGTCCATCGGCCAGCCGGGCACCCAGCTGACGATGCGCACCTTCCACATCGGCGGCGCGGCGACGAAGGTCTCCGAGGAGAACCGCATCTACCTCAAGTACCCCGTCCTCGTCACCGACGTCGTCGGGACCTACGTCACGATGCCCGACAAGCGCTACCTCTTCACCCGCAAGGGCGCCCTCCACGCCTGCAAGATCTTCTCGAACTTCGAGATCGCCAAGGGCGACAAGATCCTCGTGTCCGACGGCCAGCGCATCCTCAAGGGCGACTCCATCGTCCAGCGCGCCGACAAGTCCCTCGCCAAGTCCGGCGACATCTCCTACGCCAAGCTCGTCCCGGCGGCCGAGGGCGCGCCGGCCCGCGTCCTCCTCATCGCCCAGGACCAGAAGATCGACGTGCGCAACGGCTCCGAGGTCGTCGTGAAGCCCGGCGACATCGTCGCGGCCAACGGCACCCTGGCCACCTTCGATCCCTTCTCCGACCCGATCATCTCGGAGCACGACGGCTACGTCCGCTACGAGGACATCATCCCCGGCTCCACCTTGAAGGAGGAGATCAACGAGGAGACGGGCAACATCGAGAAGAAGATCACCGAGTTCGCCGCCGAGCGCGACGCCAAGCAGCCCCGCGTCGTCATCACCGACGAGGCGGGCAACGAGATCGTGACCTACTTCCTCCCCGGCGGCGCCTACCTCAACGTCGAGGACGGCGAGCTCATCAAGGCGGGCCGGACCCTCGCGAAGACCCTGAAGGAGAGCGCGAAGGCCATGGACATCACCGGCGGCCTGCCGCGCGTCTCGGAGCTCTTCGAGGCGCGCAAGCCCAAGACGCCGACCGTCATGGCCACCGTCTCGGGCGTCGTCGCCTTCCGCGGCATCGTGAAGGGTAAGCGCGTCGTCGTCGTGAAGGACATCTTCAACAAGGAGTACAAGCACCTCGTGCCGATGGGCCGCCGCCTCCTCGTGCGCGACGGCGACACGGTCGAGGCGGGCGACCTCCTCTGCGACGGCAACCGCAACCCCCACGACCTCATGGGCATCCTGGGCGAGCAGTACTGCCAGCGCTTCCTCATGGACGAGGTCCAGCAGGTCTACCGCCTCCAGGGCGTCACCATCAACGACAAGCACATCGGCGTCATCATCCGCCAGATGATGAAGAAGGTGGAGATCGTCGCGCCCGGCGACACCAAGTTCATCTACGGCCAGCAGATAGACAAGTACCGCTTCCACGAGGAGAACCGCCGCGTGGTCCAGGAGGGCGGGCAGCCCGCCGTCGCCCGGCCGCTGCTCCTGGGCATCACCCGGGCCTCCCTCAAGATCGACTCCTTCTTCGCCGCCGCCTCCTTCCAGGAGACCACCCGCGTCCTCACCGACGCGGCCATCGCCGGAGCGACCGACACCCTGCGCGGCCTGAAGGAGAACGTCATCATCGGCCACCTCATCCCGGCCGGCACGGGCATGCGGGCCTACCGCAACATCAAGCTCTCGGACGCCGAGACGGACGACCTCGACGCCTTCGTCGAGGAGGTCCTCGAGAAGCGGCGCCGCGAGAAGGAGCTCCAGCCCCTGCCCGCCCTCGAGGATAGGGCCGAGAACGGGGCCGGCTTCGAGGAGGAGGAGGTCTTCGAGAACGACGAGGGCTTCGGCGCCGTCGAGCCCGAGGGCGAGGAGGACTGAGGGCGCCCCGAGGGGCCCTTCCCGGCCGCCGTCCCCCAGGATTGACTAAGGGGGCCGCCTGGCTGTACAGTTTCGGTCTGTCCGTCCCGGCCCCGCGCCGGGAGGGCCGGATCGTGCGAATAGTCGCGTACCATCATATTCCGCCGGACCATGCTGAGGCCCGGCACGACAAAGGGAGTCGAGAGCATACATGCCGACGATCAACCAGCTTATCCGCAAGGGCCGCGAGGAATCCAAGTGGCGGAGGAAGGCCCCGGCGCTCCAGGAGTGCCCCCAGAAGCGCGGGGTCTGCACCCGCGTCATGACCGTCACGCCCAAGAAGCCTAACTCGGCCCTCCGGAAGGTCGCGCGCGTGCGCCTGACCTACGGCGTCGAGGTGACCGCCTACATCCCCGGCGTCGGCCACAACCTGCAGGAGCACTCGGTCGTGCTCATCCGCGGGGGCCGCGTCAAGGACCTCCCCGGCGTGCGCTACCACATCATCCGCGGCACCAAGGATACCCTGGGCGTCGAGGACCGCAAGAAGGGGCGCTCGAAGTACGGCGCCAAGCGGCCGAAGGCCTAAGGAGCGAGGAACATGGGCCGCAAGAAGAAGACCATCGATCGGGGCCACTTGCCCGACACGAAGTACAATTCCGTCATCGTCACCAAGTTCGTCTGCCGCATGATGTGGCAGGGCAAGAAGTCCATCAACATGCGCATCATGTACGACGCGATGGACATCATGCAGCAGAAGGCCAACGCCCCCGCCCTCGACGTCTTCATGAAGGCGCTCGAGAACGCGAAGCCCCTGGTCGAGGTCAAGTCCCGCCGCGTCGGCGGCGCGACCTACCAGGTCCCCATCGAGATCCGCGACATCCGCCGCGAGGCCCTGGCCATGCGCTGGCTCATCGCGGCCGCGCGCAACCGCTCCGGCAAGGCCATGGCCGACAAGCTCGCCGACGAGCTGCTGGACGCCTTCAACAACACCGGTACCGCGGTCAAGAAGAAGGAAGACACCCACAAGATGGCGGAGGCTAATAAGGCCTTCGCCCACTACCGCTGGTAGGAGCTCTCCTATCGAGCAAAAGGCCGGCGAAAGCCGGCCTTTTGCATTTGGCGCGCGGCGGCCGAGCGCTCCCCGCGCTAGCTCCTCGGATAGCGTTTCTCGAGCGCGGCCGCGAAGTCCTCGCACATCCTCGCCTCCGAGACCGAGTTGTCGGCGAGGAGCTCGCGCCCGTCGACGACGCGGATCGAGGCGTCGAGGTCGGCGGGGTAGTCCTCGGGATAGGCCCGGGTCCGGGCGGCCTCCATAGAGGCCTCGGCCTCGGCCCAGGCCTCGGCGGCCGAGCGGGCGCAGTCCGCGGCGAGGTGCCTGGCCGAGAAGCCCTCGCCCGTCAGCGCGCGCAGGCTCTGGTCGTGGCTCAGGGAGTTGCCCGGGGCCCAGTACTTCTCCGCGAGCAGGGGGCCGACGGCGGGATTGTCCGCGATGTAGCCGAACTTCCCCAGGAACCAGGCCCTGGTCTGGGCCACGGCCATGTGGGCGAGGAGGTAGCCGTGGTAGCTGGCGGCGCTCTCCTGGTCGAGGAGGTGGGGGATGGCGAGGAGTGGGCGGGGGCTCTCGGCCCCGAGGACGCGGCGCTCGGTCTCCCGGGCGAGCTCGAGGACGCGAGCCGGCTCGAGCTCGGCCTCGGGCAGGGCGTAGAGGGCCCGCTCGAAGTAGGGCACGACGAGTATGCGGCGCTCCTCGAAGGCCCGGTAGGGCTGGGCGCGCTCGACGCGGCGGCGGATGAGCTCGGGGGGCATGGCCTCGCCCGATTCCGAGCGGGCGTAGCGGGAGAGCCAGTCCGCGTCCTCGAGGAGGCTGTCGCAGAACATGGACTGGGTCTCCGCGTAGGCGGCCGAGGTGGGCGGGAATTCCTGGGAGAAGCAGGGCGAGTTGCCGGCCACGTTGGCGAAGTGGGCGGCGTGGCCACCCTCGTGGAAGAGGGTGCCCAGGGCGCGGTAGCCGGCGCCCACCTGGCCGGGCCTGCCCTCCGAGGTGAAGTTCACCGCGGCGGGGACCCAGGCGCCCCGGTCGAGGAAGGCGGGGATCGGGCCGTGGCAGAAGCCGTTCTGGTACTTGCCGCGGCGCTCGAGGAGGTCGAGCTGGAGGCTCGCCCCGCGGAAGCCGATGCCCAGGCGCCGGAAGCTCAGGACCCAGCGCTCGAGGGCGGCGGCGAAGGGGAAGTAGGGGTCCATCTCCCGCAGGACCTCGCCCGACATGGCGTACAGGAGGTTCTCAGGCTCGAGGGCCGAGCGGCCCTCGGCGGCCGCGAGCTCGTCGAGGCCGCGGCGGTTCGCCTCCCGCGTGCCCAGCTCGAAGTCGTCCAGGACGGCGAAGAGCTGGGCGCTCGACATGGCCTCGGACTTGCGGACCTTGTAGTCGAAGTAGTCGCTGCGGCCCTGGCTCCGCGCGAGCTCGTTGCGGGCCCGGACGATATCCAGGAAGCCGTTGGCGAGGACCCAGCCCTCGAGGCCGCGGAGGGAGGCCAGGCTCGAGCGGCGCGCGGTCTCGTCCGGGTTGGCGGCCAGGTTCGTGGCGAGGGATCCGAGGGTGGCCTCCGCCTCCCTGCCGGGGGCGACGAGCTGGGTGAGGACGAGCTTCCGCCGCTTCGCGAAGAGCTCGGCCTCGAGGGCGACGATGCGCTCCATGGCGGCCCTGCCGGCCTCACCCTCGACGATGTTCGCCTCGAAGAGAGCCTTCCAGCCGCGCAGGCCGCGGAGGAGCTCGGCGGCCTCGCCGGCCGCCTGGCCGGGGGCCTCCCCGGCGCCAGGCGGGAGGGCGGCCTCGATCCCGGCGAGGCGGCCGCGGACCGCGGCGAGGCGGGCGGGGTCGGAGACGAAGGCCTTCCAGGCTTTCTCGGCCGCCGCGTAGTCCTCTTCCCCCTCGTCGCTCGTGCCCATGCGGAAGGCCCAGAAGAGCTCCTCCTTGCGGCGGTGGACGGCGAGGTAGTCGCGGTTGAGGCCGTCGAAGAAGGCCCTGGTCTCGGGGATGCTCATGCCTCTGGGATAGAACGGCGAGGGCGGGCGCGTCAACCGGCCCGGGTCGGGCCGGCCGCCTAGTCCCTGATCTTCACCGAGACGCCGCCGAAGAGGGCCAGGCCCTCGATCACGACGGTCGGGGCATCCCGGTCCTCGGGCTCGTTGTCGCGGCGGTCGAAGCCGCCGAAGATGCCCGCCCCCCTCGTGACGACCCGCAGGCCGCTGGGGACGATCACGTCGAGGCCGCCGAAGAGGCAGAGGCAGGAGATCCGCAGGCCCTCGGGCTGGAGCACGGCCTGGCGGAGGTCGACCTTGGAGCCGCCGAAGACGCAGATCGAGGCGAGCTGGCGGGGGGCCCTCCAGCTGCCCGTGAAGTCGGAGCCGCCGAAGATGGCGAGGGAGAGGTCCTGGGCCCTGCCGCCCTCGCCGTCTACCCGCCAGCGGCCCGGGGCGGCCGCGCGGCGGGAGGGGCCGGCCGCCGCGGGGCGAGGGGCCTCCTCAGCCGGGAGCGAGGGGAGGTCCTCGACCTGGGCGAGGATCTCGGCCTTGCTCCGGGCCCTCGAGACCAGCTCGGTCCTCCGCTCGAACTCCTCGAGCTCGAGGCTCTCGCGCGCGTAGTGCCGCACGAGCTCGTCCATGACCCGGTCGCGGAGCTCGGCCGGGGCCAGGACTTCGTACTTCGCCAGATCCTTCATGCTGGTACCTCCGCAGGCGACCTCGCGCCGCCGCGGGGGCGCGCTGGCTCGGGATCCCCGGATGGCCCCGCGCCAAGGCGGGGCTGGGACGAGTATACCCGATGCTCCCGGCCCTGGGGAGTGCGGGGGGGAGGGGCCTAGCTCGCGGTCGACCGGCGGCGGACGAGGGTGGAGGGTATGTAGTGGGTGAGCTCGGGCAGGCTGTCGCCCCGCATGAGGGAGAGGAGGAGCTCGGCGCTGTACTGGCCCATCTCCTCGAGGGGGTAGGAGAAGGTCGAGATGGGGACGGGCCAGAACTCGGCGAAGTCCCGGTCGTCGTAGCCGAGGACCTTGAGCTCCTCGGGGACGCGGCGGCCGAGCTGGGTGGCGGCGTTGATCGCGCCGGCCGCGGTGAAGTCGTTGACGCAGAAGACCCCGTCGATGCCGGGGTCGGCCTCGAGGAGGCGCCTGAGGCCGATCACGCCCGAGCCCTGGCTATAGTCCCCGAGGTAGACGCGCCGCTCCTCGAGGGCCAGGCCGTGCTCCTCGAGGGCCCGGGCCAGGCCGAGCTGGCGCTCGGAGCTCGCCGGCCGATTCGGCGGCCCCCCGATGAAGCCGATCCGGGTCGCGCCCGACTCAAGAAGGTGGCGGCCGGCCTCGTAGCCCCCGCGGCGGTTGTCCGGGAGGACGGAGTGGTAGCCCTCGGGCACGGCCCGGTTGATGGTCACCACGGGGCAGTCCAGGCCCCGGGGGAAGGGTATGGGCTCGGTCTCGTTGAAGGCGAAGGCGAGGATGATGCCGTCGAGCCTGCGGCTATGGAGGAAGTCGAGGGCCCGGCCCACGTCGTAGTCGAACTCGATGCCCGAAGCGAACAGGAGGTGGTAGCCGGCGTGGCGGGCGACCCGCTCGACGCCGCGGATGTTGCGGGCGACGAAGGTCTCGGAGATGTCCGAGCCGTAGAAGCCGATGGCGCTCGCGCTCCGCTCCCTGAGGGCCTGGGCGGCGGGATTGGGGACGTAGTTGAGCCTGCGCACCGCCTCGAGGACCCGCTCCCGCGTCGCCTCGCTGATGGGGCGCTTGCCGCTGAGCACGTGGCTCACCGTCGAGGGCGAGACCCCGGCCTCGGCGGCCACGTCGACTATGCGAACCATCCGATCCTCCGCCTCCCGGGTTCAGCCGCGATTCTAGCACGGCGAGCAGCGCCGTTTCTCGCCTTTTTAATTTGACGAGGCGAGATTTTGACTATAATATGCAATCGATTTGACGACTTGTCAAATATCCAAGGAGGCATCGATGAAGAAGCTGATTCTCGCGTTGACCCTCTTCGCGTTTCTGGCCGGAGGCTTGGCCGCCGCTCCCAAAGAGCTGAGCGTCCTGTGGTTCTACGACGACCCCTCGGAGCTCGAGTTCCTCAAGAAGGCCTGCGAGGACTACAAGGCCAAGGTGCCCGGCCTCGAGTTCAAGATCAACACCGTGCCCTACGCCGACCTCAACTCCAAGATAGCCCAGCTCGTCGCCGGCGGGACGCCCCCCGACGTGGTGAAGATGACGGACTACCGGGCCGAGGTCGCCCCCTTCATCCAGGACCTCTCGAAGAGCCTGGGCAAGGACTTCCTCGCGCCCTTCATCCCGGGCATCGCCGCCATCATGAACCGGGAGGGCAAGATCATCGGCGCCCCCCTCGACGTCACGGCGAACGGCATCATCCTCAACAAGAGCCTCTTCGACAAGGCCGGCGTGCGGATACCCGACCAGAAGACGGCCTGGACCTACGCCGAGTTCCTGAAGGCCATCACCAAGGTCCGCGACAGCGCCGGCGTCAAGTTCCCCCTGGTCTGGGACGTCACCCCCCACCGCTGGCTCACCTTCCTCTTCCAGAACGGGGCCCAGGTCTTCACTCCCGACGGCAAGGGCAACGCCTTCAACTCTCCCGCCACGCTCGCGACCTTCCGCGCCTGGGGCGACTTCTTCAAGAACGGGATCATCCCCCAGAGCACCTGGGGCGGGACCGAGAATCCCCGCGACCTGTTCTTCTCCGGCCAGGCCGTGGCCTGGATGAGCGGGAGCTGGCAGGTCAAGGCCATGTCGGGCATCAAGGACTTCGCCTGGACGGCCGGCCCGAATCCCTACGTGACCACCCGCTCGAGCGTCCTGGGCTACAAGTACGTGACCGGCTTCTCCACGAGCAAGTACCCGGCCGAGGCCGCGCAGTTCATCAAGTACTTCACGAGCAAGGAGGTCAACTCGGCATACGCCAAGGCCCTGATGACCATCTCCTCGCGGACCGACACGGGGACGATCGACTACGGCAGCGCCCAGGCCTCCTCGGCCCTGAACGCCCTGGCCTACGAGCTCGCCATCAGCCCGGTGGCCGCCTCCACGAACCCGAGCAACCCCGCCATGAGCCTCTCCTACGACCGCCTGAAGGAGAGCATCATCAACGTGACCATCGGCAAGTCGAGCCCCGAGGAGGCCGTCGCGGCGGTCAGCAAGGTGATCGACGAGGCCCTCGCGGCGACGAGCAAGAAATAAGGCCGCGGGAGAGCGGGAAGGAGGACGCGATGGGCGATACCGTTTCAGCAGGGCGGCGGCGGATGCGGCAGTATCCCGCCTGGGTGCCCTACGCCTTCATCGCCCCGAGCGTCCTCATCTTCGCGCTCTTCATCGTCTGGCCCGCCTTGAACGGCTTCTACCAGTCGGTCTTCACGCGCGGCATCATCGTCAGGCCCGACATCCCCGGCTTGGGCGCCGCCTACGTGGGCCTGGCCAACTACGAGCGGGTCCTCGGCGACGAGCGCTTCCTCTCGGCCCTCGGCAACACCCTCTTGTTCTCTGCCGCGACGGTGCCCCTGATCATGCTCCTCTCCCTCGCCCTGGCCCTCGTCCTGCAGAAGCGCTTCCGGGGCGTCGGGGCCGCGCGGGCCGTCGTGTACTGGCCCTCGATGATCAGCTTCATCATGGTCGGCATAGCCTGGAAGTGGATACTCAATTTCGAGTCGGGGATAGCCAACTACCTCCTCGGGCTCGCCGGCTCGCCCAAGGTGGGCTGGCTCGTCTCCCCCTCCCTGGCCATGGCCTCGATCGTCGGCGTCTCCGCCTGGGCGAGCGCGGGCTTCTATATGGTCATGTACATCGGGGGCCTCAACTCGATACCCGAGGTCTACTACGAGGCGGCCCTGATCGACGGGGCCTCGAGCCTCGAGCGCTTCCGCTACGTGACCCTGCCCCTCCTCCGGCCGACCATCCTCCTGGTCATGGTCCTCGCCACGATCAACTGCTTCAAGGTCTACCAGCAGTCCCGGGTCCTGACCGCCGGCGGGCCGGGGCGGGCCACGGTCTTCCTCGTGCAGAACATCTACGAGGAGGCCTTCAAGCTGCCCAACTCGGTCGGCTACGCCTCGGCCCAATCCGCGCTTTTCTTCCTCGTCATGCTCGCCCTCACCCTGGTCCAGCTCAGGCTCGGCGGCAGGGACGGGGAGGCCTGAGCGATGCGCGCGATCCTGTCAGCCCTCAAGGCCCTGGCCCTTTGCCTCGTCGCCGCCGTCTTCCTCCTCCCCATGCTCTGGCTCGTCCTGTCGAGCTTCAAGGGCACCCAGGAGCTCGTGGCCTGGCCCCCCCGCTTCCTGCCCAAGGCCTGGACCCTCGCGAACTACGCCGCGGGCCTCCGCTACGGCGACTTCCCCCGCTTCTTCGCGAACACGGCCATCGCGACGGCGGCGAGCACCCTGCTGTCGGTATCGATCAGCGCGATGGCCGGCTACGCCTTCGCCAAGTACCGCTTCCCCGGGCGCGACGCGATCTTCGTCGCCATCCTCGCGACCCTCATGTTCTCCCTCGAGGTCATCCTCATCCCCATGTTCCTCACCCTCAAGCAGTTCGGCCTGATCAACAGCCTCTGGGGCATCATCATACCGCCGGCCGCCACCCCGACCGGCATCTTCCTCATGCGCCAGTACTGCCTCGGCTTGCCCGACGAGCTGCTCGAGGCGGCGCGCATGGACGGGGCGGGGGAGGGGCTCATCTTCGCCCGCGTGGTCCTGCCCCTCGCCGGGACCGTCCTCTCGACCCTGACCATCTTCAGCTTCGTGTGGCGCTGGAACGACTTCATGTGGCCCTTCCTCGTCATCAACGACGACGAGCTCCAGACGGTCCAGCTCGCGCTGGCCAACTTCGTGGGCCAGTACGCGGTCGAATGGGGAGGGCTCCTGGCCATGACCTCCCTGTCCATGCTGCCCATGCTCCTGGTATTCCTGGTTTTCCAGCGCTACTTCATGAAGGGCATCGCGATGACCGGGCTCAAGGCCTGACTCCGGCGGAAAGGATGGGCGAAACCATGGAACGCCTCAGCTGCGCGTTGGCCGACACCGGCACGATCGGCCATTGGCTCCTCACGCCAATCGAGGAAGCGGCCCTCCGCTTCGAGCCGGTGACCATGTCCGGCGACGTCAACCGCTGGCTCAAGGAGGGCTTCTCCATCAACGAGAATCCCTGCCGCCGCCAGTTCGTCGCTGCGAGGAGGGCCGAGCGCCACGATGCGCCGCGGCTCGAGGCGGGATCCGGGGCGGCCGCGCCGGTGGCCGCCCTGGAAGGGGGCATGCTCGCCCCCCTGTCGGCCTATTTCCCCTTCGGCAACCTCAACGTCGAGCGCTCGGGCTTCTGGCGGAAGCCGACGAGCCTCCGCTCCTGGGCCTTCGCCGAGCTTTGGCTCGAGGCTCCGGAGGATGCCGCCGCCTTCGAGCTGCGCAGCTGCGGCGGCGCGAGGCTCTGGATCAACGGCGAGGCCGCCGCGAGCTTCCAGCCCTTCACGCGCAATGTCGAGGGGCGGACTTCCTTCCGCGCCTCCCTGCGCGCGGGCCGCAACGAGCTGGTCCTCCTCCTCGACGACCTCGCCGAGCGGGACACGCAGTACTACTTCCGCCTTGATTACCGGGGGCGTTCCCGCGCGACCGCGGCCCTTCCCCTGGGGCCGGCCCGAGCCGGCCGCGTCGCCGCCGCCGAGGCCGCCCTCGCCGAGGCATCCTTCCCCCGAGACGCGATAACCGCCGGCGAGCTCGAGCTCGAGCTCGCCAATCCCTTCGGCGAGGAGGCCGAGCTCCTGGTGGAGGCCGGGGGAGGGGAGGTCTTCGCCCTCGAGGCCGCCCTCTCGCGGCGCCTGGCCCTCCCGGCGGGGGCGCGCCGCGTCGCGATCGCGAGGGCCGAGGATCTGCCCGCCGGCTTCATTCGATTTCGCATAACCTTCACGATCGACGGCGTCAGGGTCTCGCGCGACCTCGGCATCGACGCCTGGCCCTCCTCCCGGGCCCCGGCCGTCCCGGAGACGGTCGAGGCCCGCAAGGCCGCGGCCCTGGCCTACCTCGCCGGCCGGCCGGGCGCGAGCGTGCACCGAGCCGCGGCCATCGTCGCTTCGGGGGCCGCCCCCGCGGCCCTGGCCGAGGCCGAGGGCCTCTTCCTCGCCCAGCTCGGGGCGGTCGAGGAGCGCCACGACTGCGCCGACTTCGGCCTGGTCATGGTCCTCCGCTTCCTGGCCGAGCGCGGCCGGGCCGCGGCCCCGGGCGAGCCTGGGCTCGGGGGCGCGGCCGCCCGCGGCGCCGCCCTGGGGCAGGCCCCCTTCGCGGCTTCGACCTGGGAGCGGGCCCAGCGCGCGGTCCTGGGCTTCCGCTACTGGATCGACGAGCCGGGCGACGACGTCATGTGGTTCTTCAGCGAGAACCACGCCCTCCTCTTCCACGCCTGCGAGCTCGTCGCGGGCCAGCTCTATCCCGACGAGATCTTCCCCAACTCCGGCCTCACCGGCCGCGAGCACCGGGCCAAGGCCGAGCTCCTCCTCGCCTCCTGGTTCGAGCGCTTCATGGCCGAGGGCCTGACCGAGTGGGACTCGAGCGCCTACATCCCCGTGGACCTCCTCGGCCTGGCCTCCCTCCTCGTGCTGGCCGGGAGCGCGCCCTTGCGCGAATCCGCGAAGGAGGCCCTCGATCGGCTTTTTCGGGTCATGGCCCTCAAGGGCTTCAGGGGCACGATGGCGCTGAGCATGGGCCGCTGCTACGAGAAGGAGCTCAAGGGGAACTACACGAACGGCACGAGCGCCATCGCCTGGGTGGCCTGGGGATCGGGCTTCCTGAACCAGTCGGCCATGGCCCTGGCCGCCTTCTGCCTCTCCGGCTACGAGCCTCCCGCGGACCTGGGCGAGTACCTCGAGCTCGGGCCCGGGAGGGCCCTCGAGGTCCGGGGGACCCAGGGCTTCGAGGGCCACGTCGACCTCTGCTGCTTCCGGACCGCGCATTTCGCCCTCTCGACGGCCTGCGACTTCAGTCCCGGGAGGAAGGGCTACCAGGAGCAGATCGTCCACTGCGTCATGGGGCCCGAGGCCCAGCTCTGGGTGAACCACCCCGGCGAGACCCACAGCCACGGTTCGGGCAGGCCCTCTTTCTGGGCTGGCAACGGCGTCCTGCCGAGGGCGGGCCAGTACCGGGGCCTCTCCCTCCTGGTCTGGGACCTTGGCGCGGATCATCCCGTCGGCTACACCCACGCCTACGCGCCGCTCGAGGCCTTCGACGAGGCCCTCGAGCGCGGGCCCTGGCTCTTCCTGCGCAAGGGCGGGGCCTACGCGGCCCTCTGGGCATCGAACGGCTACGCGTTGTGCGACCGAGGTCCGAACCGGCGCCGCGAGCTGGTCTGCCCCGGCCGCCAGGCCGGCTGGATCCTGCGCGCCTCCGACGAGCGCGAGTTCCCGGGCTTCGGGGCCTTCGCCGAGGCCCTCGCCGGATCGAAGCCGGGCTTCGACCGCGCGGCGCGCTCGCTGCGCCTCGCCGACCCGGTCTACGGCCCCGCGGCCATCTCCCTGGACGAGGGAATGTCGATCGGGGGGGCAGCCGTCAGGGCGAAAGGCTTCCCGGCCTGGGGCGAGGCGGCCCTCCTGCGATGAGCCGCCCAAGCCCGCCCGAGCTCGAGGAGCTGGCCTTCAGCGTCGCGCGGCGCATGATGTCCCTCCGCGACCCCTCCTTCGCCGAGCCCTTCCCCGTGAGCCTCGTCGACATGGGCCAGTGGGAGTGGCCACAGGGCGTCGGCCTCTACGGGATCTACCGCCTCTACCGCCGCAGCCGCGACGAGTGCCTCCTGTCCTTCCTCGACCGCTGGTACGAGGAGCGCCTCGCCTCGGGGCTCCCCGAGCGCAACGTGAACACCAGCTCGCCCCTGCTGACCCTGGTGGACCTGTATCGCGAGACCGGGAAGGCCGGCTACCGGGAGCTCTGCCTCGACTGGGGCGGCTGGCTCATGGACGGCCTGCCGCGCGCCGGGGAGGAGGGTCTCTTCCAGCACACCATCACCGGGAGCCTCAACGAGGGCCAGGCCCTCATCGATACCCTCTTCATGGCCTGCCTCTTCCTCGCCAAGGCCGGAGCCGAGTTCGGCCGGCCCGAATGGGTCGAGGAGTCCGCGAGGCAGTTTCTCGTGCACGTTAGGCGCCTTTTCGACCCGGGCTCCGGCCTCTTCTTCCACGGCTGCGACGCGGTTCGCGGCGGCAACTACGGGGCCGTGCGCTGGGGCCGGGGCAACGCCTGGTACGCCTGCGGCCTCGCCGAGCTCCTCGAGGTCGCCCAACCCTCGCCGGCTTGCCGCGAGGAGCTCCTCGCCGCCTGGCGGGCCCAGGCGGCCGCCCTCCTGCGCCTCCAGGACGGCTCGGGCCTGTGGCATACGGTCCTCGACGACCCCGGCTCCTACCTCGAGACCTCGGCGAGCGCGGGCATCGGCTACGGCATGCTCAAGGGCTCCCGCCTGGGGCTGGGCGGCCCCGAGCTCCGCGCCGCCGGCGAGCGGGCCCTGGCGGGCGTGGTCGCGCGGATCGACGGCGAGGGCTCGGTGCAGGGCGTCTCCTACGGGACGCCCGTCGGGATGGACGCGGCCTTCTACAAGTCGATACCGCGGAGGCCCATGACCTACGGCCAGGCCCTCGCCCTCCTGCTCTTGGTCGAGGCCCTCGAGGGAAGCTAGGATACCAGGGAGATGCACATGCTGCGCGACGCGATCGTCCAGTTCTACCTCGAGCGCTTCTACGCGCGCTACGGCGCCAAGCGCCGGGCCCAGCTGCGCCGGGCCGGCCCGCGGCGCCTCGAGGCCCTTCCCGCGGCCCGGCTCGAGGGACCCGTCCCCGGGGGCCTGGCCTTCCGCGCGGGCCGGGCGCTGATCAGGGTCCAGCTCCTCGGCCCCGGCCTGGCCCGGGTCTGCCTGGCGCCCGAGGGCCGGTACCGGCTCTCGCGCTCCTGGTCCGTCTGCGGGCCGGCCGGCGAGGTCCCCGTCGAGGGCCGCCCGCGCGACGACCTGTCGGCCTTCGAGCTCCCGGAATCCTCCTGGCGGGAGGAAGGGGGGAGACTCGAGCTCGAGGGCACCGGCCTCCGCGCGAGGATCGAGCTCGATCCCTTTCGCATAACCTGGGTCCACGGCGGCTCGGCCTTCGCCGCCGACGCCGCGGCCGGCGCCTTCCGCCTCGACCCCCGCGGCCGGGCCGTCGGGCACGCGATGGAGCGGAGGGGTAACTGCCGCTACTACGGCTTCGGCGAGCGGACCGGGACCCTGGACAAGGACGGCCGCGTACTCGCCAACGGGGCCGTGGACGCCCTGGGCTACGGAGCGCGGCGCCAGGATCCCCTGTACAAGCGCCTGCCCTGGTACCTCGCCTGGGACGCCGAGGCGCGGCTCGCCTACGGCCTGTACTACGACAACCTCGCCGAGGGGAGCTTCGACCTGGGCTCCTCCGATCCGCGCTCGATCGCCTGGGAGGCCGACGACGGCGACGCGGACTACTACCTCATCTTCGGCCCCTCGATCCCCGAGGTCCTCCGCGGGCTCTCGTCCCTGATCGGCCGGCCCGCCATGCCGCCCCGCTGGGCCCTGGGCTACCTCGGCTCGACGATGGGCCTGGCCGACCTGCCGGAGGCTCGCGAGCGCCTGGCCGAGTTCCCGGCGCGCTGCCGGGAGCGGGGCCTGCCCTGCTCGCTGTTCCACCTCTCCTCGGGCTACTCCCTCGGCGAGGACGGCAAGCGCTACGTCTTCGAGTGGAACGCCCGCCGCTTCCCCGACCCGGCCGCCTTCGTCGGGGACTTCCGCTCCGCGGGCATGCCGATAGCTGCCAACGTGAAGCCCTGCCTCCTGACGAGCCATCCGCGCTACGCCGAGGCGGCGGCGAAGGGGGCCTTCGTCGCGGGCCCCGACGGCGAGCCGGCCGTCCTGCCCTTCTGGGGAGGGCTCGGCTCCTTCATCGACTTCAGCGCCGCGGCCGGCCGCGCGTGGTGGAAGTCCCGCGCCGCGGAGAGCCTCCTCGGGGCGGGGATAGACTCGACCTGGAACGACAACAACGAGTTCGAGATCTGGGACGACCGGGCCACCTGCGCGGCCTTCGGCGCGGGAGACCTCGAGGGGGGGAGGGCGGGGGCGAACGGGATGCGCGGCCTCCTGGCCTACCACATGGTCCGGGCCTCGCTCGAGGCCCAGCTCGAGGCCCGGCCGGGCAAGCGGCCCTTCCTGGTGACCCGCTCGGCCTGCGCGGGGACGCAGCGCTACGCCCAGAGCTGGTCGGGGGACAACTACGCGAGCTGGGAGACCCTGGCCTGGAACCTGCCGACCGGCCTGGGCATGGCCTTGTCGGGCATGCCCAGCTACGGCCACGACGTGGGGGGCTTCGCGGGCTTCAAGCCCGGGCCCGAGCTCTTCCTCCGCTGGGTCCAGGCCGGCGTCCTCCAGCCCCGCTTCACGATCCACTCCTGGCATTTCGACCGGAGCGAGAACGAGGCCTGGATGTATCCCGAGCTCTTCCCCGCGGTGAAGGCGGCCATCCTCCTCCGCTACCGCCTCGTCCCCTACCTCTACTCCCTCTTCGCCCTGGCCGCGCGCTCGGGCGACCCGATAGCCCGGCCGATGGTCTACGAGTTCCCGGAAGACGCGCGTTGCGCGGACGAGTCCTTCGACTTCATGCTCGGCCCCTTCCTCCTCGCCGCCTGCGTGCTCGAGAAGGGCGCCCGCTCGCGGCGGGCCTGGCTCCCCGCGGGCGAGGAGTGGATCGAGCTCGACTCGGGCGCCCGGCATCCGGGCGGGGCCGAGATCCTCCTCGAGGCGCCCCTCGAGCGGATCCCCATCCTCGCGAGGGGCGGGGCCATCGTCCCGACCGAGGCAGCCCCGCCGGCCCTCCCGGGCGAGGCCGCGCCGGCACCGCTCCGGGAGCTCCTCCTCTTCCCGGCCTCGGGCGGGCGCGAGAGCTCCTTCGCCATCTTCGAGGACGACGGCGACTGCCCGGCCTTCGCCGAGGGGAGCTGCCGCGAGCTTTCGATCACGATGCGGAGCTCGGCCGGGCGGATCGAGGTCGGGCTCAGCCAGGAGGGCGGCTACCCCCTTCCCTACGCCGAGCTCGCCCTCGTCCTGCCCCCCGGCGAGGAGCGGCCCCTCTTCGGGCCGGAAGGCCCCGTGGCCACCGTCGCCGACGCGCGGGGCCGGCGGCGCGGGAGCATCGCCCTCTCCTAGGCGCCGAGGCGGCCCAGGCCCTCCGCCTGGGCGTAGCGCGCGTAGGCCTCGGGCTCGATGATGTAATCCCAGGTCCCGGCGCGGGCGGCGCGCCGGCCGCCGAAGCCCGACTTGAAGCGGCTCAAGGCCGACAGGGGATGGCTCGCGGAGCCGGGCGGGGCGACGCCGAGGAGGTCCATCTCCCGGTCCCCGGCCGCGGCGCAGTCGACGAGGGCGCGGTACAGGATCGCGCTCGGGCCGGCCGCCCCGCGATGGGCGGCCGAGGAGGCGGCGAAGAGGTACCAGGCCGAGCCGCCGTTGCGGGCGAAGATCGCGGCCGCGGCGGCCTCTCCCTCCGATCGCGCGAGGTAGAGCTCCAGCTCGAGGCCCAGGCCGCGGGCGCAGGCGAAGAGGCGCTCGAAGGCCTGCGGCCGGCGGGGCGCGAAGCCCTGGCGCCGCGCCGTCTCCTCGTGGAGGGCCTGGAAGCCGCGCAGCCCCGCCTCGCCGAGCCGCTCGACCTCGGTGCCCCTCCGCGCCGCGAGGCGGATCGAGTACCTCGTCCCCTCGTCCAGGCGGGCGAGGATGGCGGCCTCCCCGCCCCCGAGCGCGACGAGCATCGTGTCGACGCAGGTATGCTCCCCGGCCCCCTTGCGGAAGGGGCGATGGCGCGTCGAGGCGTTCATCCGCAGCTCCTGGAGCCGGGGCTCGAGCCTGCCCCCCTCCCCGTCGGTCCAGGCCTCCGTCATGAGGTCCCAGCGGAGGAAGGCGCAGTCGGCCGGCAGCGCGGCCGAGGCGCGCAGGGAGAGCTCCTCGAGGGCGCGGCCGCCCTCGCCGGGCTTCCCCAGGAGGGCCCGCGGCGCCACGCCGTAGGCCATGGAGTCGAGCCCGCCGAGATCGCGCAGGAGGAGCCGGAAGCCCAGCCCGGCCTCGAGCTGCCGCCATCCCTGCCCCTCCTTCCAGGCCAGCCAGGCCGGATGGCGGTAGAGGGAGGAGGGGACGGCCTCAGGCCTCATCGCCGACGCGGTCGACGCGGACGGCCATGAGGCCGCCGGGGCTCCGGTAGCTGAAGGACTCGCCCTCGCGCCGGCCCAGGAGGGCCGCCCCCAGGGGCGAGAGGACCGAGATCCTTCCCTCCTCGATGCTGGCCTCGGCGGGGAAGACCAGGCGATAGCTGAAGACCTCGCCCGAGGCCACGTCCCGGATCGTGACGAGGGAGCGCATGGCGACATAGTTCGGGCCGATCTCGCCCTCTTCAAAGAGTATGGCGTCCCGCAGCTGCTCCTCGAGCGGCGCGGCTCGCTCCGGCGCGAGGCTTTTCTTGATGGCTCGCGCGAGCGCCGAGAGCCGGGAGTAATCGGCCTCGGACATGACTACCTTGTTGATACGCCTTCCTCCGAGTGAGTTGTGCTGTGCAGGCCTAAGGTAGGAGGATTCAGGCGAAGGGGCAATTCTCAGTTACTGTGTATATAGCTTGCATATTCGGCTACAAGCTATCTTTGAACTTTATCGAGCCGCGCGCTTCGCTGCTTCCAAGAAGGGTCGTTAGGTTTATGGCCTGGCCGGCGATGCGCAACTTGCGTCGGATATTGTGCCGATGGCGTTCGACCGTCGCTTCCGCGATGCCGAGCAGCTCGGCTATCTCCTTGCTGGTCCTGCCGTTGCGCACCTGGATCGCGACCTCGCGCTCCCGGGGGCTCAGGGCGGGCGCCTCGTCGGGCCCCGGCCCCAGCGAGGAGATGCCGCGCTTGAGCTCCTCCGCGAGGAGGCCGGCGTAGGCCTCGCGCCGCTCCGGGGACAGGTTCGGATCCCGGCTCCGCTCCGCCAGGGGGAGTATCTCGGCCGAGAGCCGCTCGCGGAAGGCCTCGAGCATGCGGCTTCGCTCCTCCTCGATCATCGAAAGGATCTCGCGGAGGGCGGTGTTCTTCGAGCGGAGGTCCTCCGAGATGGCGCGCAGCTCCGCGATCAGGCTGGCCGTGCGGAGCATCGAGGCGGTGACCACGAGGACCGAGTCGAGGAGGGCCTTCTCCTGGGGGAGGAAGGCGAGGCTCGGATCGAGGTACTCGACGGCGATCTCGCCCTTCCAGCCGCCGGAATCCTCCGCCCGCAGGGCGGCGGCCATCCTCGGCCGGCCCGCTTCGGTCGGGCTCCCCCGCCCGCCGCGGCGCAGCTCGACGCGCTCCTCCCCCTTCTCGAGCCTGATGGAGCAGGCGGCCATGGGCTCGGCGCTCATTGCCGCGCAGAGGGCCCGGGCGATGCCCTCGGCGGCCGAGCCCGGCTCGGGCGCCCCCGCCGCGAGGAGGCAGATGGAGTAGATGCAGGCGAGCTCCTTCTCCCGCTCCCTGAGGACCACCGCTTCCTTCATCCTCCCACTATATCCGAGGGTAGGGGGGCGGGGCAGGGTCCGCGGGGCCTGCCCCGCCGGCCGGCCGCGGGGTATACTGTCGCGGCCATGAGCCCCCTTCCTTCCGCGCGCCGCAATATCGGCATTCTCGCCCACATCGACGCGGGGAAGACCAGCCTCACCGAGCGCCTCCTCTACGCGGCGGGCCTCATCCGCGAGCCGGGGGCCGTGGACGAGGGCACGACCGTCACGGACTACCTCGAGGTCGAGCGGGAGCGCGGCATCACGGTCAAGGCGGCGGCGGCCCGGCTCTCCTGGTCGGCCTCCCCCGCCGGGGGCGACGCCCCGCCAGGCCCCTGCCGCATCGACCTCATCGACACGCCCGGCCACGTGGACTTCGGCGCCGAGGTCGAGCGCTCCCTCCGCGCCCTCGACGGGGCCCTGGTCCTCCTCTGCGCGGTCGCGGGGGTCCAGTCGAGGACCGAGGCCCTCTACCGGGCCTGCCTCATCCGCGGCGCGCCGCGCATCGCCTTCGTCAACAAGATGGACCGGCGGGGCGCCTCCTTCGAGCGGGCCCTGGGCGACCTCGCGCGGCTCGACCCGGGGGCGGTCGCCGTCCAGCTGCCCTGGGGTGAGGGCGAGTCCTTCCGCGGGGTCGTCGACCTGGTCGGGATGCGCGCCTACGACTTCGGCCGGGGCGAGCCGCGGCCCGCGCCCGAGGCCCTTCCCCCCGAGCTCCTCGGGCCGGCCGCCGCGGCCCGCTCGGCCCTGGTCGAGCTCCTGGCCTCCTCGGACGAGGGCCTCATGGCGGACTACGTCGAGGGCCGGGAACCCGGGCCGGGCCGCCTCGAGCCCGCCCTGCGCGCGGCGGCCCTGGCGGGCCGGGCGACCCCGGTGCTCTGCGGCACCGCCTTCTCCGACGGGGCCGCGGCCCTCCTCCTCGACGCGGTGGCGGCCTACCTGCCCTCGCCGGCCGAGGCCGGCTGCCCGGCGGGGATCGACCCGGGGAGCGGGGCCGAGGCCCGCCGCGAGAGCGACCCGGCCGCGCCCTTCTCGGCCCTCGTGTTCAAGACCGCGGCCGACCCCGCCTTCGGGCAGGTGGCCTGGACCAGGGTCTGGTCGGGCTCGGCCTCCCCGGGGGACCGCGTCCTCGACGCCCGCTCCGGCGAGCGGTTTCGCGTAACGCGGATCTTCGGCATCCAGGGCGAGCGCCTCGAGGCGGCCGAGCTCGCCCGTGCCGGCGACATCGTCGGCCTGGCCCTCGCCCCCCAGCGGCAGGGCCTGACCGGGGCCTCGCTCTGCGACCCGGCCCGCCCGATCCTCTACGAGCCCATCCGGGTCGCCGAGCCCGTGGCCAGCCTGGCCATCGAGCCCCGCGGCCGGGCCGACGTGGAAGCCCTCAAGGCCGCGGTGGCCGCCCTCGTAGCCGAGGATCCTTCCCTCCGCGCGAGCGAGGACCCGCTGACCGGCCGCGTCGAGCTCGCCGGCCTCGGGGAGCTCCACCTCGAGGTGGCGGCCGAGCGCCTCGCCCGCGAGCACGGGGCCCGGGTCCGCGTTGGCGAGCCCCGCGTGGCCTTCCGGGAGGCCCTCGCGGGCGGGGCGGCGGCGAGCGAGGACTTCGACCGCGAGCTCGGCGGGGAGCGGGTCCGGGCCCGGGTCTCCCTCGAGCTCGCGCCGGGGCCCCGGGGCTCGGGCCTGTCCTGCGAGCCGGCCCCCGGCCTCCGGCTGGCCCCGCCCCTCCTCGCGGCCCTCCGCCGGGGCGTCGAGGCCGCCCTGAGCGTCGGGCCCTCCGCGGGCTTCCCCTTGGGCGACGCCGCAGTCCTCGTCGCCGAGGCCTCGGTCCCCGGCGCCTCCTCCTCCTCGGGCAAGGGAGCCGAGCGCGCCCTCGAGATCGCCGCCTCGATAGCCGCCGGGCGGGCGGCCAGGGAGGCCGGCTCCCTCGTCCTCGAGCCGGTCATGCGGGTCGAGATCGAGGCCCCGGGCGAGAGCTTCGGCCAGGCGGCGGCGGCCCTCTCCGGCCGCGGGGGAAGGGTCGAGTCGGTGGAGCTCGGGGCCGAGGGCCGGATCGTCGTCGGCGCCGCGCCCCTGCGCAGGCTCTTCGGCTTCGCCGGGGAGCTGGGCTCGGCCACGGGCGGGCGGGCCTCGTACCAGGCCCGTTTCCAGGGCTTCGAGCCCGTGCCCCGGGGCTTCTCGGACTGGGGCTAGGAAGGCCCGCGGCGAGTCCCGGGCCCGCCCGAAAGCCCCTTGAACAGGACTTGACCTTTCTATATACTCCGAAAACCTGCGAAGAAATTATTGGCGGTACGAGCCAAGGAGGAGAAGGATATGGCTAAAGAGAAGTTCGAGCGTACCAAACCCCATATGAACGTCGGTACGATCGGCCACATCGACCACGGAAAGACGACGCTGAGCGCGGCTATCACCCAGTACTGCTCGCGCAAGTTCGGCGACAAGGCGATGAAGTTCGACGATATCGACAACGCCCCCGAGGAGAAGGCCCGCGGCATCACGATCAACACGCGGCACCTCGAGTACCAGTCCGCCAAGCGGCACTACGCCCACATCGACTGCCCCGGCCACGCCGACTACATCAAGAACATGATCACCGGCGCCGCGCAGATGGACGGCGCCATCCTCGTCGTCTCCGCCCCCGACTCGGTCATGCCCCAGACCCGCGAGCACGTCCTCCTGGCCCGCCAGGTCGGCGTCCCCTCGATCCTCGTCTTCCTCAACAAGGTCGACCTCGTCGACGACCCCGAGCTCATCGAGCTCGTCGAGCAGGAGGTCCGCGACCTCCTCTCCTTCCAGAAGTTCCCCGGCGAGACCACCCCGATCATCAAGGGCGCCGCCTTCAAGGCCCTCTCCGAGCCCGACAACGCCGAGTCCACCAAGTGCATCCAGGAGCTCCTGGACGCCATGGATACCTTCTTCCCCGATCCCGAGCGCCTGACCGACAAGCCCTTCCTCATGCCCATCGAGGACGTCTTCTCGATCTCCGGCCGCGGCACGGTCGTCACCGGCCGCGTCGAGCGCGGAATCGTCAAGGTCAACGAGACGGTCGAGATCGTCGGCATCAAGCCGACCAAGTCCACGGTCGTCACCGGCGTCGAGATGTTCAACAAGCTCCTCGACGAGGGCCAGGCCGGCGACAACATCGGCACCCTCCTCCGCGGCGTCGACAAGAAAGAGGTCGAGCGCGGGCAGGTCCTCGCCAAGCCGGGCTCGATCACCCCGCACACCAAGTTCAAGGGCCAGATCTACTGCCTCAACCAGCAGGAGGGCGGCCGCCACAGCCCCTTCTTCCCCGGCTACCGGCCCCAGTTCTACTTCCGCACCACGGACATCACCGGCACCGTCACCCTGCCCGAGGGCAAGGAGATGGTCATGCCCGGCGACAACTCGGAGATCATCGTCGAGCTCATCTACCCCATCGCCATGGAGAAGGGGCTCAAGTTCGCCATCCGCGAGGGCGGCCACACGGTCGCCTCCGGCCAGGTCACGGAAGTCATCGCCTAAGCTATCCGCAGGCGGCGTAGGGCGCCGGTCCCCAGGGGCCGGCGCCTTCGCTTTGAAACCCGGCTCCGCCCCCTAGCCAGGGCGGGGCCGGCCATGATATCGTAACCCGCTTCCAGGCGGCTTCCCTCCGGGGTGGCCGCCCGGGGCTCTCGCGGGGCTCCCAGGCCCCGCAGCGATACGCTCGGATTGCGCGCCCGCCAGGGTACGGCAGCTCGGGACGTACGCAAGAGATCTTTGGAGGAACGCATGAAGGACAGGATTCGCGTCAGGCTCAGAGGGTTCGACGTCCGTCTCATCGACGACAGCGCCAGGGGAATCGTGCAGACCGTCCAGAAGGCCGGCGCCACGGTCTCCGGGCCGATCCCCCTCCCCACCCGGATCAACAAGTACACCGTGCTCCGCTCGCCCCACGTCCACAAGAAGTCCCGCGAGCAGTTCGAGATGAGGACCCACAAGCGCCTGATCGACATCATCGACCCGACGCCCGACGTGATGGACGCCCTCATGAAGCTCGAGCTTCCCGCCGGCGTGGACGTCGAGATCAAGCAGTAACCAGGCTAGGGCCTCCTCGAGGCCCTTTTAGACCAGCAGTTAATGCCGGGCCGCGGCGCCGAGAAGCCGCCCGCGCCCCCGGCGTTCAACGCTAGGAGATCGTCATGATCGGATTGATCGGCAAGAAGACCGGGATGACCCAGGTCTTCGACGAGACCGGCAAGCTCATCCCGGTGACGGTGATCGAGTTCCCGCCGAACGTCGTCGTCGGCACCAAGACCGCCGACAAGGACGGCTACGACGCCGTCCTCCTGGGCGTGTACGACCAGAAGAAGGTCAACACGACCAAGCCCTTCGCGGGGCAGTTCCCCGAGGGCGTCGCCCCCAAGAAGATCCTGCGCGAGATGCGCGGCTTCGAGGGCGAGGTCAAGGTCGGCGAGAGCCTCGGCCCCAAGGCCTTCGAGGGCGTCCGCTTCGTGGACGTCACCGCGACGAGCAAGGGCAAGGGCTTCCAGGGCGTCGTCAAGCGCTGGGGTTTCGGGGGCGGCCGCAACACGCACGGCTCCAAGTTCCACCGCGAGCCCGGCTCGACGGGCCAGAGCACCTACCCCCACCACACCTTCAAGAACGTGAAGCTCCCCGGCCGCATGGGCCGCGAGCGGGTCACGGTCCAGAACCTGAGGGTGGTCCGCATCGACGCGGAGGCGGGCTTCATGCTCGTCCGCGGCGCCGTTCCCGGCCCGCGCAGCTGCACCGTGGTCGTTCGCGACGCGGTCAAGAAGCAGAAGTAAGGCGGAGGACTGAAGTGGAAAGGAAAGTCGTTTCCTTGCAGGGCAAGGAGCTCCGGACCATCGAGCTGTCCGACGCCGTGTTCGGGCTACCCATCAACGAGGACGTCATCTACTACGCGATCAACAACGAGCTGGCCAACGCCCGCCTGGGCACGGCCTGCACGAAGGACCGCGGCGAGGTCCACGGCACCAACCGCCGGCCCTACAACCAGAAGGGCACCGGCCGCGCGCGCCAGGGCGACTTCAAGTCGCCGGTCTACGTGGGCGGCGGCACAGCCTTCGGGCCCAAGCCCCGGGACTACTCCTACGTCCTGCCCAAGAAGGTGAAGCGCCTCGCCATGAAGACCCTCCTGAGCCTCAAGGCCCAGAGCGGCGCCATGGCCATCGTGGAGGACTTCACGGTCGAGTCGGGCAAGACCAAGGATTTCGTCAAGCGGATCGAGGCCCTGGCCCCGGCGGACAAGGCCGAGCGCACGGTCGTCATCCTCGGGGACGACGACGAGAAGGTGAAGCGCGCCGGCAGGAACCTGCCCTGGCTCAGCTTCCTCTCGTTCAACCGGCTCCGCGCCCACGACCTCTTCTACGGCCGCAAGGTGCTCGTGCTCGAGTCGGCCGCGAAGAGCCTGAACGAGTTCTACGCGGACAAGTAAGGAGAGGCTGGAAATGGAATACGATTCGATCCTGATCGAGCCGGTCCTCACCGAGAAGAGCAACGTCATGCGCGAGGACGGCATGTACGTCTTCCGCGTCGACCCTCGGGCGACCAAGCTCCAGATCATGGAGGCCGTCCGCCGCCTCTTCAAGGTGAATCCGGTCTCCTGCAACGTCATCAACGTCGCGTCCAAGCCCAAGCGGCTCAGAAACCGCCCCGGCCGGACCTCGACCTGGAAGAAGGCGATCGTCCGGCTCGCGCCGGGAGAGAAGATCGCCGTCTTCGAAGGCGCGTAAGGAAGTAAGGGGAAGTTATGGGTATCAAGACTTTCAGGCCGAACACGCCGGGCCTCAGGCACCGCGTGCAGGTGGTGAACACCGAGATCACCGCCAACAGGAGCGAGCCCGAGAAATCCCTTACCAAGGGCAAGAAGTCGAACGGCGGGCGCGCCTCCAACGGCCGCATCTCCGTGCGGCACCAGGGCGGCGGGCACAAGCAGAAGTACCGCGTCATCGACTTCAAGCGCGACAAGGCCGGCGTCCCCGGCACGGTCGCCTCCATCGAGTACGACCCGAACCGCTCGGCGAACATCGCCCTCGTGCAGTACGCCGACGGCGAGCGGCGCTACATCCTCAGCCCCAAGGGCCTCGCGGTCGGGCAGAAGGTGCTCTCGAGCCCCCAGGCCTCCATCGAGCCGGGCAACGCCCTGCCCCTCGAGGCCATCCCGGTGGGCATCACGGTCCACAACGTCGAGCTCACCCTCGGCAAGGGCGGGCAGCTGGCCCGCTCCGCCGGCGCGAGCGCGCTCATCGCGGCCAAGGAGGGCGACTACGTCGTCCTCAAGCTCCCCTCGGGCGAGCTCCGCATGGTCTTCAAGAAGTGCATGGCGACCATCGGCTCCGTCGGCAACGACGAGCACATGAACGAGCGGCTGGGCAAGGCCGGCCGCACCCGCTGGCTCGGCGTCAGGCCGACCGTCCGCGGCACCGTCATGAACCCCGTCGATCACCCGCACGGCGGCGGCGAGGGCCGCGGCAAGGGCTACAAGCAGCCCGTGTCGCCCTGGGGCCAGCCCGCCAAGGGCTACAAGACGCGCGATCCGCACAAGCCGTCGAGCCGCTTCATCGTGAAGCGCCGGAAGTAAGGGAGGAGCCCTAAAGTGTCCAGGTCCGTGAAGAAAGGGCCCTTCATCGAGAAGAGCCTGTACAAGAAGGTCGGGGATGCAGCCAAGGCGGGGGACAAGAAGATGGTGAAGACCTTCTCCCGCACCTCGACGATCATCCCCGAGATGGTCGGGATGACCATCTCCGTATACAACGGGAAGACGTGGGTCCCGGTCTACGTGACCGAGAACCTCGTCGGCCACAAGCTCGGCGAGTTCGCCCCCACCCGCGTCTTCCGCGGGCACGCGGGGAGCGACAAGAAAGCCGAGAAGAAGTAAGGGCGGGAAAGCATGGCTGACAAGAAGCAAGGATACAGGGCGGTAGCCAAGTGGCTCATCGCCTCTCCGACCAAGGTCCGCCCCGTGGCCGACCTCGTCGTGAGGAGGCCCTACGCCGAGGCCGTCGCCATCCTCGACAACGTGCCGAACAAGGGCGCCCGCCTGATCAAGAAGGTGGTCGTCTCCGCGGCGGCCAACGCGCTCGACCGGAACCGCAAGCTCGACGAGGACATGCTCTACATCAAGGAGATCCGGATCGACGAGGGACCGCGCATGAGGCGGGTCTGGTTCCGGTCCAGGGGGAGCGCGGACATGCTCGTGAAGCGCATGTGCCACATCTCCTGCGTGATCGACGAGATCGGAAAGAAGACGGAGGCGTAACTGTGGGAAACAAAGTAAGTCCCGTCGGGCTCCGCATCGGAATAAACAAGGACTGGAAGTCCCGCTGGTACGTCGACCCCCGCGACTACGCGAAGACCCTCCACGAGGACCTCGCGCTCCGCCGCCGGATCGTCGATATCCCCGAGTGCAAGGGCGCGGACATCTCCGAGGTGGAGATCGTCCGCCACCCCCAGCGCGTGACGGTGGTCATCCACACGGCCCGCCCCGGCGTCCTCATCGGCATCAAGGGCGCCAACATCGAGCGCATCGGCTCCGAGCTCCAGAAGATCGCGACCAAGAAGGTCCAGATCAAGATCAAGGAGATCAAGAAGACCGATACGAACGCCCAGATCGTGGCCATGAACATCGCGCGCCAGCTCGAGAACCGCGGCTCCTTCCGCAAGGCCATCAAGATGGCCGTGGCCAACGCCATGAAGGGCGGGGCCCAGGGCTGCAAGGTCCGCGTCTCCGGGCGCCTGGGCGGGGCCGACATGTCCCGCACCGAGGAGCACAAGGACGGCCGCGTGCCCCTGCACACCCTCCGCGCGGACATCGACTACGGCTTCGCCGAGTCCTCCACGACCTTCGGCCGCATCGGCGTGAAGGTCTGGATCTACCAGGGCATGGTCTATCGCTCGGACCGGACCGAGGACGCCGGCACGCTGGTGCGCAAGCCCCAGCATTCCTTCCGCGAGGAAGGGCGGCGCGACGACGCGCGGCGCGGGCCTTCCGAGGACCGGCCGAGGCCGCCCCGGGCCGAGCGCCCGGCGAGGCCGACCGACGGCCGAGAGGGCGAATCCCGCCGCGGCGAGGGCGCCGGCGCCAGGACGAGGAGCTAAGGTATGCTGAGTCCCAAGAGAGTCAAGCACAGAAAGGTCCAGCGGGGACGCATCCACGGCGCCGCCACGCGCGGCGCGTCCATCGCCTTCGGCGAGTACGGGCTCGTGTGCATGGAGCCCGAGTGGCTCACCAACCGCCAGATCGAGGCGGCGCGCATCGCGCTCAACCGCTACATCAAGCGCGGCGGCAAGCTCTGGATCCGCATCTTCCCGGACAAGCCGTACTCGAAGAAGCCGGCCGAGACCCGCATGGGCAAGGGCAAGGGCAATCCCGAGTACTGGGTCGCCGTCGTCCGCCCGGGCACGGTCCTCTTCGAGCTCTCCGGCGTCGAGCCGAAGGTCGCCGAGGAGGCCATGCGCCTCGCCGGCTCCAAGCTCCCCGTGAAGACCAAGTTCGCGCTCCGCGCGGACACGGAGTGACGCGATGAAGAACTCGTTCAAGGACATGAAGCTCGAGGAGCTCGTCGCCAAGCGCGAGGAGCTCAGGAAGAAGTACTTCGACCTCCGCTTCCAGGCGGTGGTCGGGCACTCGGAGAACCCCCTCGAGAAGAGGACCCTCCGCCGACAGATCGCCCGGGTCGAGACCCGGATCCGCCAGGCCGGCGCCGCCGTCCAGGGCGCGCCCGCCGCCGGCGCGGCGAAGTAGCACGCGACCCCAGGTCGCCAGAGAGCCGAGGAGTAGAACGTGGAAACCGTTCAGAACGCCGACAAGGGCAGGCAGGAGCTCCAGGGCGTCGTGAAGAGCGATAAGATGGACAAGACCATCGTCATCGAGATCACGATGCGCAAGCTCCACCCCCTGTACAAGAAGTATCTGACCAGGTCCAAGAGGATCAAGGCGCACGACGAGAACAACGAGGCCCACGAGGGCGACATCGTTCGCATCGTCGAGACGAGGCCCCTTTCCCGCGACAAGCGCTGGAAGCTGGCCGAGATCGTCGAGAAGGCGAAGTAAGGCAGCGGGGATAGGGAAATGGTACAAGTAGAATCCATGCTGGTCGT
>JAKLFE010000054.1 GCA_022711355.1 Spirochaetota bacterium
TGACCCAGGCCTGGATCCGCGACGGCCTCAAGGAGCGGGCCATCACCCGCGACCTCAAGTGGGGCATCCCCGTGCCCAAGGCCGGCTACGAGGACAAGGTCTTCTACGTCTGGTTCGACGCCCCCATCGGCTACGTCTCCATCACCGCCTGCGCGGGCGACGAGCGGGGCTTCGACTGGAAGCGCTGGTGGCAGCGGCCCGAGGAGGTCGAGCTCTACCAGTTCATCGGCAAGGACAACATCCCCTTCCACACGGTCATCTTCCCCTCGAGCCTCCTGGGCTCGGGGAAGGCCTGGACCATGCTCCACCACATGTCCTCGACCGAGTATCTCAACTACGAGTCGGGCAAGTTCTCCAAGTCCAAGGGCGTCGGCGTCTTCGGCACGGACGCCGTCGAGTCGGGCATACCAGCTGACGTCTGGCGCTTCTACATCTTCTGGAACCGCCCCGAGAAGGGCGATTCCCTCTTCACCTGGGCCGACTTCCAGGAGAAGGTCAACGGCGAGCTCATCGGCAACCTCGGCAACCTCGCCAACCGGACCCTCACCTTCGTCAGCCGCTACTACGAGGGGACCATACCCGGCGGCGCGGTGGACGAGGGCTTCTGGGCCCAGGCCCGGGCCATCGAGGATCGGGTCGCCGCCCACCTCGAGCGGGCCGAGCTCCGCGACGCCTTCCGCGCCTGCTTCGAGCTCGCCGACCTCGCCAACAAGCGCTTCCAGGACGGCGAGCCCTGGAAGACCCGCGTGAGCGACCCCTCCAAGGCGGCCTGCCTCATCCGCGACCTCGCCTACGTCCTGCGCGACCTAGCCGTCATGGTCCATCCCTACCTGCCCCAGGCCTCCGAGCGCCTCGCCTCCTTCCTCGGCAAGTCCTTCTCGGGACCGGGAGCCCTGTCCTGGGCCGACGTGGGGAAGCTCGAGGGCCTCGAGAAGGTGGTCAAGACCGAGGTGCTCTTCTCGAAGCTCGAGGACGATCGGGTGTCCGAGCTCCGCGAGCGCTACGCGGGATCGCAGAAAGAGCGCGCCGAGCGGGAGGCCAAGTCCGAGGCTCCCGCCAAGGTTGCTGCGGCCCCGAAGGCCCCCGGGGCCGAGGCCGCCGCGCCCGCGCCGTCTCCCGCATCGCATAACGCGCCGCCAGCCGAGCCGAAGCCGATTCCCTACGCCGGCCTGCCGGTCGAGGAGCGCTTCGCCCGGCTCGTCGATCTCCGCGTCGCCAAGATCGTCAAGGTCGAGCGTCACCCCAAGGCGGACAAGCTCTACATCGAGACCCTGGACGACGGCTCGGGGACCGAGCGCGTCATCGTCTCCGGCCTCGTACCCTTCTACAAGGAGGAGGAGCTCCTGGGCAAATCGATCGTCCTCGTGAACAACCTCAAGCCCGCCAAGCTCCGCGGCATCGAGTCGCGGGGCATGCTCCTCGCGGCCTCGAGGAAGGTCGAGGGGGAAGGCGGAGCCATGGTCAAGGAGACGGTCGAGGTCCTCGACGCCGGCCAGGCCGCCCCCGGCAGCCGCGTACTCCTCGAGGGGCAGGACGAGTCCATCGCCCCGCAGGCTGAAATAGACGTCGATAGCTTCTTCTCGGTGCCCATCAGGGCCGAGGGGGCGAGCGCGATGATAGGCGCGAAGCGCCTTCTCGCGGGCGGCTCTCCCTTCCGCTTCGCCAAGGTGGATCGGGGCGAGGTGGGCTGAGGCCCCGCGTGCGTCTGAACCTGCGCCCCGGCTCGGCCATCGATTGCGACCGGGCCGAGGGCTTCCTCCAATCCGGCTTCTGGGGACGCTTCAAGTCCGAGTTCGGCTGGAGGCCGCGGCACTATCTCCTCCAGGCCGAGGGCCGGGCCGAAACCCCCCTCCTCGTCCTCGAGCGCTCCCTCGGAGCTGGCCTGGGCTTCTCCTACGTCCCCCACGGTCCCGAGCTCGACCTTCCCGGGGAGGAGCGGAGCGTCTTCCTCGACGAGCTCTCCCGGGCCCTCCGGCCGAGCCTCGGGGCCTCCTCCCTCTTCATCCGCTTCGATCCTCCCTGGTACCTCCTCGAGCCTCGCCGCCCGGAGGGCGAAGGCGGCGAGCCGCGCGACGACGGACTAGCCCGTCCACGGCTCGGCTCGCCCCTGCGCCGAGCGGCGGCGGACATCCAGCCTCCCGACACTGTCCTCCTCGACCTCCGGCCGACGGAGGACGAGCTCCTCGCGGCCATGAAGCCTAAGTGGCGCTACAACATCCGCCTGGCCGAGAAGAAGGGCGTGCGGGTGGCGGAGGAGGGGGCGGCGGCCCTCGAGCTGTTCTACCGGCTCTACGAGGAGACCGCGGCCAGGGACCGCATCGCCCTCCATCCGCGGCGCTACTACGAGCGGCTCTTCTCCCTCGCCGAGGGTTTCCCCGCCTCCGAGGAAGGCTCGCGGCCCGAGCTCCGGCTCTGGGTGGCGCGCAGCGAGGGCCAGGCCATAGCCGCCATCGTGACCCTGTTCAGGGGCGCTCGCGCGGTCTACCTCTACGGGGCCTCCTCCGATCAGAAGAGGAACCTCATGCCGGCATACGCCCTCCAGTGGGCGGCCTTGCGCGCGGCCAAGGCCTCGGGCTGCGCGGAGTACGATTTCTACGGCATCCCGCCCACCGAGGATCCGGCCCATCCCATGGCGGGGCTGTACCGCTTCAAGACGGGCTTCGGCGGCTCGATCGCCCATCGCGCCGGCTCCTGGGACCGTCCCCTGCGGCCGGCGCTCTACGCGGCCTTCAGGGCCGCCGAGGCGGCGAGGACCTGGTACTTCAAGGACTTCCGCAAGCGCTCCTCGCCGCCGGCCACTCCCGCGGGGCCCGGAGGGAATCCCCGGGCGAGTTCAGAGCGGGGCGAGGGCGCCTAGCCCGGCCCTCACGCCTCCTCGCCGAAGGCGAGCCCCTCGAAGACCTGGAGCTCGGCCTCGGGGCTCCTCCAGGATCCGGCCGGCAAGCCCGCCTTGCGGCAGAGCTCCTCGAGGAGCCGGTCCCGGTCCCAGCCCTGCTCGGTCGCCACCTGGGGAAGGAAGACTCCTGAGCGCGGACCCTTCGTGATCAGGACGCCATGCCGTCCTACCGCGATCTCGCTCGCCGAGGCGATCCGCCGCAGGGGGGAAAGGACCGTGATCTCGATGTCGATCGAGCCGAGCTCCTCGGGCTCGAGCCGGGGGAAGCGGGGATCCTCGAAGGCCGCGGCCCGCGCCATGTCGCGCACCGTCTCGAACAGGGGGGCGGGCGAGGTCATCCGGCCGATGCAGCCGCGGAGGGAACCGCGCTCGCGTAGGGTCACGAAAGCCCCGCAGGGGTAGTCGAGGCGCTCCGCTTCCGGGGGCCAGCTGGGCCTGCGCGCCTCGAGGTTCGAGGCTATGGACTCCCGCGCGGTGGCGAGGAGGGCGGCGCGGCCTGCCGCGTCTAGCTCGAGGTGCATGGGCCATCCTCGCCGCCGGGGCGGACGAACGCGGCGGCGAGATACTCCACCAGGCGCTCGTCCCCGGACTGCCGCGCGGCGGAGGAGTCGTGGCGGCCGAGGATGAGCCCTTCGAGTCCTGCGGCCAAGGGCGAGGCGAAGAAGGAGGCGAGGCAGTGGCCGCTGCAGGCGGGGGCCTCGGCGAGGGAGCCCGCCTCCAGGGCGGCCTCGCCGTCGAGGCGGCGGACGGCCTCGGCGAGGAGGCTCCCCTGCCGGCGCACGAGCTCCTCGTCGGCGCCCGAGGAGAGGTCGGCGGAGAGGACGACGAGGCTATCCTCCGCCAGGCCGCCGAAGACGATGCCGAGGGCAGAGGCGAGGGACTTGATGAGGGCCTGGCCCGGCTTCCCGACGACGAGGGGCACGAGGCTGGCCTCGGGGAAGAGGAGGCGCATGAAGGGCAGCTGCACCTCGACGCCGTGCTCCTCGAAATGGGGGATGTCGTTCACCGAGAAGAGGGTGCCGCAGTCGCGCAGCTCCTCCACGAGCGCGGTATCCACGCGGACCATGCCGAGGGGAGTCGCGAAGGCCTCGGCCTCGGGGAGGTAGACCAGGGACTCCTCGGCCCGATGGTAGGGAGCGAGGACGAGGACCCGCTTGACGGCCCGGGCCGATGCCGACTTCCAGGCGAGGGCGGCGAGGTCCCCGGAGTACTCGAGCCCGGCGTGGGGGGAGACGATGGCGTAGGCGCCGCGGGTCGAGGGCCTGGCCCGATCGAGGAGGGAAGCTATCCGGGCCTCGAGCTCGGCGGGTTCCTCCGGATAGAAGATTCCGGCGACCGTCGCTTCCCGCAGCTTGGCGTTTCCGCTATCCTCGATCATATATCCTAGTATACGCCGCGGCGGTGCGCGATCAAGTACGCGGGCCGCGGGGAGGTGGTCGGAGTGCGCGTCCTCCTGGTCGACGATGAAAGAAGGCTGACCGGCTCCCTCGTCGAGTATCTCGCAGCGGAGGGCATCGAGGCGGCGGAGGCTTCGGACGGGCTCGAGGGCAAGCGCCTCCTCGAGGAGTCTCCCTTCGACGCCCTCGTCACCGACCTCCGCATGCCCAAGCTCGACGGCCTCGGGCTCCTGCGCTGGGTTCGGGAGGAGGGCCCGGCCCTGCCGGTGATCGTGATCTCCGCCCACGGCGAGGTCCGCGACGCCGTGGAGGCGATGCGCAACGGGGCCTACGACTACCTCGTCAAGCCCTTCGACCCGGACGAGCTGGCCATGAAGCTGCGCAAGGCGGTGTCGGAGCGGCGCTCCGCGGACCGCCTCGCCGCCGGGGCCTCGCGCTACGGGGAGGGGCGGAGCCTCGTGGGAGAGAGCCCGGCGATCAAGGCGGCCCTGCGCCTCCTTTCGAAGGCCGCGCCCTCGCCCTCGACGGTCCTCGTCACCGGGGAGAGCGGCACGGGCAAGGAGGTGGCGGCCCGCCTCATCCACGAGCTCTCGGGCCGGGAAGGCCCCTTCGTCCCCGTCAACCTCGGCGCCCTCCCGGAGCAGCTCGTCGAGAGCGAGCTCTTCGGCTACGAGAAGGGCGCATTCACCGGGGCCGAGGCCAGGAAGGCCGGGCTCTTTGAGGCCGCCAACCGGGGAACCCTCTTCCTGGACGAGATCGGCGAGCTTCCCCTCCACCTCCAGGTCAAGCTCCTCCGCGCGATCCAGGACCGCAAGGTCCTCCGCGTCGGGGCCGTCAAGGGGCTCCCCGTCGACGTGCGCCTCGTCGCGGCGACGAATCGCGACCTCGAGGCCGAGGTACGCTCGGGCCGCTTCAGGGAGGACCTGTACTACCGCGTCAACGTCATACGCCTCGAGATGCCACCCCTGCGCGAGCGCTCGGGCGACGCGTCCATCCTGGCCGGCTACTTCCTCCGCAAGCTCTCCGCCGAGCTCGGGCGCCGGGTCGAGGGCATATCGCCCGCCGCCCTCGAGCTCCTCGAGTCCTATCCCTTCCCCGGCAACGTGCGCGAGCTCGAGAACGCGATCGAGCGGGCCTTGATCCTCTCCGAGGGACCGCGCCTCGAGCCGCGGGATTTCCACTTCTTCGGGAGCCCGCAGGGCAATCGCCAGGGGGGCTCGCGGCCCCAAGCCGAGGAAGGGCCAGCGACCTTGGCCGAGCTCGAGCGCCGCGCCGTGGCGGCGGCCCTCGAGCGCAACGCCTACCATCGCGAGCATACCGCGGCCGAGCTCGGCATCACCCGCCGGACCCTCCTGAACAAGATCAACGAGTACGGGATCGAGGTGCCGGGGGCCTAGGCCGGCGACCCGAACTCAGGAGGGGGAGCCGCAGGCGCCGAGGAAGGTCTCCGCGTCCTCGCGCGAGAAGAAGACGAGCCAGGTCTCCCGGGGCAGGGCGGACCCCTCGAGGAAGCGGGCGATGGCGGCGTAGGCGACGCGGGCGGCCTCGGCCTTGGGGTAGCCGTAGACCCCCGTCGAGACGGCGGGGAAGGCGATCCGCTCGAGGCCGCGGGCCGCGGCCAGGGCGAGGCTCTCGAGGTAGCAGGAGGCGAGGAGCTCGGCCTCGCCCCGCGAGCCGCCGCGCCAGACGGGTCCGACCGTGTGGATCACCGCCTTGACGCCGAGCCGGCCGGCGCCGGTAAGGGCAGCCCGGCCCGCCGGGAGGCCATCCTTCCACTCGCTCGCGCGCAGGCGCCTGCACTCCTCGAGGATACCGTCGCCCCCCGCCCGGTGGATGGCCCCGTCGACTCCTCCCCCGCCCATGAGGCTCGAGTTGGCCGCGTTGACGATGGCGTCGCCCGAGAAGCGGGTAATATCGCCGACGGCGACGATGACGCGCCCGGCGCAGAGTTCCCGGATACTCTCCATGCGAGCCTCCTCTGGTTCACGGCGTTTCTGGAAGCAGTATGCAGTCCTCGGGCGCGACGCGGAAGGCGACGCGCTCCCCGACCCGGGGCCGCAGGCCGACGGGAGCCTCGAGCTCGATCTCGAGCCTCGCCGGGCCCCCCCTCGCCCTGGATGCTTCCGCGGGAAGGGCCGGCGTGGGCCCCGGCTCGCAGGCGAGGCTGATGCGGCGGAAGCGGCCGCCGAAGACCGAGCCGAGGACGGTGGCCCGCGCGACGTTGTCGCCTCCCGTCTCGAGCCCAACGAAGCGCGGGGCCTCGGCGGGGAAGAAGAGGGAGCAGGCCGCGGCTCCCTCGGCGGGGCCGGCGCAGAGGAAGTCCCCGAAGCCGCAGCGGGCCTTGTAGGCGGCCCCGATGGCCTCGACCGAGGAGGGCCTGATGACCGGCCCCCGGCCGAGGAAGCGGGCCCCGTATGCCGTGGCCGGCCGGGCGTAGAGCTCCTCGGGCGAGCCCTCCTCGACGATCCGCCCCCTCCCCATGAGGAAGATGCGGTCAGCCACGGCGAGGGCCTCCTCGACGTCGTGGGTGACGTGGAGGGCCATGACCGAGGCGGCGCGGAGCCGTTCGGCGATACCGACGCGCAGGCGTCGGCGGAGGGAGGCGTCGAGGGAGGAGAGGGGCTCGTCGAGGAGGACCAGGCGGGGGCTCGCCGCGAGGGTCCGGGCGAGGGCTACCCGCTGCTGTTCCCCTCCGGAGAGGGAGGCGGGGTTCCTGCCGAGGAGGCCGCCTATCTCCATGGAGGCGGCGAGGGAGGCGACGAGCCTGGCGCGATCGGCGCGCGCGAGGCCGGCCCTTCGCGGCCCGTACTCGATGTTGCGCGCGACGCTCATGCCGGGGAAGAGGGCGAAGTCCTGGAAGACGAGGCCGACGCCCCGCTTCTCCGGGGGAAGGCCGGAAAGCTCGCGGCCGTCGAGTCGGATCGATCCCCGGTCGGGACGTTCGAGCCCCGCCAGGAGCCGAAGCAGGGTGGACTTCCCGCAGCCCGAGGGGCCGAGGAGGGCGGCGATCTCCCCGTCGCGGAGGCGGAAGCCGGCCTCGAGCTCGAAGTCGGGCCAGGCCTTGGCCAGGGCCTCGACCTCAAGCACGGCTGCCCCTCCCTTCCTTCGCCGCGAAGGCCGTCGCGGTCAGGGCCGCGAGGACGAGGCCTGCCGCGCAGGCCTCGGGGAACCGATGCGCGGAAGTTAGGCGATAGAGATACACGGGGATCGTCTCGAAGCCGCCCTGGCCGAGGGCCAAGGCGGCGTTCATCTCCCCGGCCGAGGCGGCGAAGGCGAAGGCCAGGGCCGAGAGGAGGGATGGAGCTATGGCGCGGAGCTCGAGGGCGGCGGCGGCGAGGCGGCCCGCGCCGAGGGTCCTCGCGGCCTCGGCCGGGGAGGCCTCGAGGGTCGAAAGGGCGGCGGCGAGGGAGCGGAGGACGTAGGGCATGGCGCAGAGGGCCTGGACCAAGGGGATGAGGGCCGAGTCCCCGCGGGGGAGGATCAGGGACCAGCCGAGGGAGGCCACGATGCCGGAGACGGCCAAGGGCAGGGAGGCGAGGGCCTTGGCGGCGCCGCCCGCCCTGCGGAGGGCGAATGCCCCCGCGGCCCCGAAAAAGGCCGCCGCGAGGGCGGCGGGGATCGCGGTGAGGGCCGTGGCACGGAGGGCGGCCAAGAAGGGCGAGGATGCCGCCGAGGATCCCGGGAGGCCCGAGAAGAGGCGGGCGAAGTTGCCGAGGCCGGGCCTGCCCGGGCCGAGGGGCCCCGAGCGGACGGTGAAGGCCTGGGCGGCCAGGGAGAGCATGGGGCCGAGGAAGAAGACCGCGAGGAAGAGGGCGTAGGCGAGGAGGGCGAGGAGGGCGGCGCCGCGGGGGCGCCGGAGCTCGACCGGATTCCCCGCCGATGGGGCCCGGGCGCTGCCGGAAGCCGCGCTCCGCTCGCAGAGGGCGAGGAGGCCGACGGCGCCGAGGGCTATCGCCGTCTCGACCAGGGCCACGAGGGCCGCGCCCCGGGCGTCGGCCTCGATGCGCGAGCGGCGGTAGACCTCGACCTCCATCGTCGTGCCCGCCAGGCCGCCGAAGACCATGACGACCGCGAAGCTGAAGAAACACAGGAGGAAGCAGAGGGCGGCGGCCTGGGCGATGGACGGGGCGAGGGAGGGCAGGGAGCCGGTCAAGAATGCGCGGAATCGCCGGGCCCCGAGGAGGGTGGCCGCCTGCTCGCGCTCCCGGGGCAGGCGCTCCCAGACCTCCCCGACGGTCTGGAGGACCACGGGGAACTCGTAGAAGCCGTGGACGAGGACGATGCCCCAGAAGCCGTACAGGAAATCAATGGGGGGCTCCGAGAGGCCGAAGATTGCCATGAGGAAGCGGTTCAGGTGGCCCGCGCGGCCGTAGAAGAGGGCGAAGGCGAGGACCACGAGGACCGAGGGCACGCTGAAAGGGAGGACCGACAGGGCCTTGAGGGCCCGCCTGCCGGGAAAGCGGTACCTGGCCACGAGGGCCGCCCCGGGAATGCCTATGGCGAGGGCGGCGAGGGTGCTGGCGGCCGACTGCTTCAGGGTGAAGGCGATGGAGCGGAGCATCCTCGGCTCGAGGAGGGCCGGGCCGAGCCCGGAGCCGCCCTCGGCCGAGGAGAGGAGGTAGATGGCCGCCAGGGGAGCGAGGGCCGCGCCGGAGTAGGCGAGCAGGACGAGGCCTGAGACGATCCTCGCTCTGCCGGGGCGCGGGGCTATGGCGGCCATCGGCATCACTTCGCCGCGGAAAGCAGCTCCGCCGCCTCCAGGGCTTCCTCGACGAGGCCCTCGGGATCGAGCTCGAGGACCTTGTCGGGCTTGAGGGCCGCGCGGTAGCTCTCGGGAAGGGAGGCCGAGGGAAGGACGGGGTACATCCACTGGGTCAGGGGCAGCTCTCGCTGCGCGGTTTCGGAGACGAGGAAGTCCATGAACTTCTCGGCGTTCCCCGGATGCTTGGCCTTGGCGAGGATGCCGGCGGTCTCTACCTGCCGCAGGAGGCCGTCCGAGAAGGGGAGTGCCTTGTAGCGCTCGGTCTTCTCGTACTCGAGGTGATAGGCCCCGTCGGCCGCGTAGGAGAGGACGAGGGGGGCCTCCCCGCTGGTGAACAGGCCGTAGCCCTGGTCCCAGCCGGGAGCGAGGGTCAGGACGCTCGGCCTCAAGCGGCGCCAGTAGTCCTTCCAGCCTGCCCCGTAGACCGCCTTGGTCCAGGCGAGGAAGCCCAGGCCGGGCGTCGAGGTGCGCGGGTCGAGGAGGATGAGCTTCTTGGCGTACTCGCCCTTCGTCAGGTCCTCGAGGGACGCTGGTGGGGAGGGGAGCTTCGCGCTGTCCCAGACGATGGCGAAGTAGCCGTAGTCGTAGGGCACGAGGCGAGCCTTGGCGTCGAGCTTGAGCTCCGCGGGGATGGCGGCGTAGCCCGAGGGCTCGTAGGCGCGGAAGAGGCTCGAGGCCAGGGCCTTCGGCGCGAGGAAGTTGTCCAGGCCCAGGACCACATCGGCCTCGGAGCGATCCTTCTCCAGCAGGAGGGCGGAGAGGAGCTGGCCCCCGTCGCCCTTCGAGACGAAGCGGAGCTTGATGCCCGTCGCCGCCTCGAAGAGGGGGGCGAGCTTGGGCCCCGCGCCCCATTCGGAGACGAAGGAATCGTAGGTGTAGACGACGAGCTCGGGCGCTTCGGACTTGGTGCAGGCCGTGATGGACAGGCTCATCGCGAGCGCGATGAGGGATGCGAGGAAAAAGAGCTGTGGACGCTGGTGCGACATGCGCATGGCTCCCTCCGCCGGCATTACCCGGATCAGGTTCATCGGGTGTGATCTCAGGCGCGGCCCCTCCCGCAAGGGAAGGCCGCACCACCCCGTTAGGCCTCGATTCTACGCGCCCCGGGCCCCAGGCGTCAAGGATCGCGCCGCGCGGCGAGGGCGGCGAGGATAGCCTCGGGCTCGAAGGGCAGGCTGTAGAGCCGTGTTCCGGTGGCGTTGAAGATCGCGTTCCCGATCGCCGCGGGGGGGGTGTCGATGCCGATCTCGCCCGCCGACTTCGCGCCGAAGGGTCCCGAGGGCTCGTAGCTGTCCGCGATCTCGACCCTGATCCTCCCGACCTCCTCGCGGGTCGGGATGGGATAGCTCATCATGCTGTTTGTCAGCAGGCGCCCCTCCGAGGTGTAGCGGACCTTCTCGCAGAGGGCCATGCCGATGCCCTGCATGATCCCGCCCTCGAGCTGGATGCGCACGAGATTGGGATTGATGGGATTGCCCGTGTCGGCCACTGCCACGTAGTCCATGACCCACAGCTTCCCCGTCTCAGCGTCGATCTCGATCTCGACGAAGCCGGCCATGTAGGGCGGCGGCGACTTGTGCCCGGTGAAGGACTCGGTGACGGAGAGGGTCCTCATGGCGGCCCCATCGTGGTAGAGGGTGTCGAAGCTGAGCTCCTCGAGGCCCAGCTTCTTCGTCCCCCCCGCGCCGCTGAAGCTGCCCCGCTCGTAGGCGACCTCCCCGGCCGGAAGCCCGAATTTGGCGGCGACGGTCTCGAGGAGGAGCTCGCGCATCTTCCGCGCCGCCCGCTGGACCGCGGAGCCCGAGACGTAGGTCGTGCTCGAGGCGTAGGCCCCGACGTCGAAGGGGGTATGGTCCGTATCCGAGGAGTAGACCGTGATCTCCTCGACCGGAACCTCGAGCTCCTCGGCGGCGATCTGGGCGAGGATGGTGTCGCTCCCCGTGCCGAGGTCGGTGGCCCCGACGTGGAGCTTGAACGAGCCCCCGTCCTGGAGCTCGATCCGCGCCGAGCCCATGTCGACGAGGGGTATGCCCGAGCCCTGCATGGCGATGGCCATGCCGCGGGCGCGGATCTTTCCCGGCGCCTCCTCCCAGGAGAGCCGCTTCGGGTCCCAGCCCGAGAGCTCCATGCCCCGCTTCACGCAGTACTCGAGCTTGCAGCTCTCCACGGTCATGGCGATGCCCTCTGTTCCCTCGCCCATGATCCTGAAAACCTCGCTCGTCTCTCCCTCCTTGATCATGTTCTGGCGCCGCAGGGCGACGGGGTCCTGCCCGAGCTTCCGGGCGAGATCGTCCATGGCCGACTCGAGGGCGAAGAGTCCCTGGATCGCCCCGTAGCCGCGGAAGGCCCCCGCGGAGACTTTGTTGGTGTAGGCCACCTGCCCACCGAAGCGGACCGCGGCCGCCTTGTTGTACAGGGGCAGGGTCTTCGAGCCCGCCACCATGAAGGTGGTCAGGGCGTGCTCGCCGTAGGCCCCCGTGTTCGAGAGTATCCGCATATCGATGGCGCGGAGCCGGCCCTCGCGGCTCGCGCCGAGGCGGAGGCTCACCCGCATCTCGTGGCGCGTGAAGGTGGACTCGAAGACTTCCTTGCGCGAGAGGGCTATCCGCGCGGGCTTGCCAGTCTTCAGCGTCACGAGGGCCGCGAAGGGCTCGACGTGGACATGCTGCTTGCCGCCGAAGCCCCCGCCGATGCGCGGCTTGACGACATGGATCCCCTTGAGGGGGATGCCGAGGGCCAGGCCGAGGAGGCGCCTCGTGTGCCAGGGATTCTGGGTCGAGCTCACCACGGTGAGCCGGCCGTGGAGGTCGAGGTAGCTGAAGGCCGCGTGGGGCTCGAGGGCGACGTGGCTCTGGGCCTGCGTGCGCCAGACCCCCTCGACCCTGACCTCGCTGCGCGCGAGCTCGGCCTCGACGTCCCCGATTTCCATGCCGTAGGCGGCCGCTATGTTGCGCGCGGGCTCGAAGCCGATGGGGAACATCTCGCGGATCCCCGACTCGGGGTGCACGATGACATCCGCGTCCACGGCCTTCTCGAAGTCGAGGAGGTGCTCGAGCTTCTCGTACTCGACGCGGACGAGGGCCGCCGCCTGCTCGGCGGTCCGCTGGTCGACGGCGGCCACCACGGCCACCTCGTCGCCTACGTAGCGGACGTACTCGTCGAGGATGAACTTGTCGCGGGGGCTCGGCTCGGGGTGGCCCTGGCCGGCTCGGGTATAGGGGATGCGCGGGCAGTCCTTCCAGGTGAGGACGCAGGCCACCCCCGGCAGGGCCATAGCGGCGGAGGCGTCTATGGAAAGGATGCGGGCGAAGGCGTGGGGGCTCCTGACCAGGCGCAGGACGAGGGCGTTGGGCGGCGCGAGGTCGTCGGTGTAGGCCGGGCGGCCGAGGATGAGGCCCCTCCCGTCGATCTTGGGCGAGCTCCTGCGCACCGCGGAGAAGGACTTGTCGGAGGAGAGGCTCGTGGCCGGGGCGCCGGGGCGGCCCCTCTCGTCATTCGGCATCCGCTGCCTCCAGGTACTTCGCGATGGCGCGGAGCTGGCCGGCGTAGCCCGAGCAGCGACAGAGGTTCCCCGCCAGGTAGCTCCGGATCTCCTCCTCGCTCGGATGGCGCTTCTCGCTTCTCAGGGCGTGCACAGCGAGGGCGAGGCCAGGGCCGCAGAAGCCGCACTGGTCGGCTCCCTCGGCGGTCACGAAGGCGGCGTAGACCGCCGCCTCCTCCTCGATGCCTCGTACCGTGGTCACCTCGCGCCCCTCGGCCCTGAGGGCGAGGAAGGAGCAGGAGAGTATGGGCTTGCCGTCGAGGAGGACGGTGCAGGCGCCGCAGTTCCCCGTGCCGCAGCCCTTCTTGACCTCGACGTGGCCCGCGGAGCGGAGCAGGTCCGAGAGCATATCCCCGGGAGAGCAGTCGAAGCGCTCCTCGACGCCGTTGACGCGGAAGGCAATCGTCATCTCGCGCACTCCTTGATCGCTCGCTCGACGAGGGCGGCGCTGATGGTCCTCCGGTATTCCGCGCTGGCCCGCAGGTCCCCGCTGAAGGAGCCCTCCTCCTGGGCAGCCCGGGCGGCGGCTCGTACCTGGGGCTCGGCGGGACGGGGCTCGGCGCCGAGGAGGCGCATAGCCTCGCGGCAGAGCCGCGAGGCCGCCGGCCTCGCCCCCAGCGCGACGCGCCAGGAGCCGTCGACATAGGCGGCCGAGGCGTTGAGGACGCTGAAATCCCCGCCGGAGACCCGCATCGACTCGAAGGCGGCCCTGCCGCGGGCGGGAAGGAGGATTTTCTCGATCAGGGGCGGCTTGTCCCCCGCGTCGAGGAAGAAGCCCTCGATCTCGCGCTCCCCGTCGCCCGCGAGGGCGAGCCTGGCCCCGAGGGCCATGAGGAGGGTATTGAGGTCCGAGAAGCCGTACTTGCCGGCGACCGTGCCGCCGACGGTGACCATGTTGCGCAGCTGGACGCCCACGATGCGGCCGAGGGCCGCGGGGAAGGCCGGCCCGAAGCGCTCGGCGAGAAGGCTCGATGTTTCGAGCTCCCTATACGTGGTCATGGCGCCCAGCTCGATGAACTCCCCTTTATCCCGGATATACTCCAGACCGAGTCCGGAGAGATCGACGGCCAGGGCCAGGGGCCGAGGATGCATCTTGAGCCAGACTCCGCCGGCGACGGGAACTCCGCCCTTTTTTTGGATGAGCTCCAGGGCCTCGCCGATGGACCTGGGACGAGCCAGGGTTTGGATATCCACGCTGCCTCTCCTTGCCGATTTCCGCGCTCGACCAAAAACGAAGGCAGATTATAGCATCCGCGCCCGATGGCGCCAGCTCAAATGCGCGGCGTTTTTCGCGCTCTCGCGGGGACCTTCGCGCTCCGCTTCGACGCGCTTTTCGGGGGAAGGAGGATGGCGAGGGCCTCCTCGGCGGAAGCCACGAAGAGGAACTCGGTCGAGTCCCTGATCTCGGCGGGGAGCTCGTCGAGGTCCTTGCGGTTCCCCTCGGGCAGGATGACCCGGCCTATGGAGTTCCGCCTCGCCGCGAGCACCTTCTCCTTGACCCCTCCCACGGGAAGGACCCTGCCGGTGAGGGTGATCTCCCCCGTCATGGCCAGGCCGGGGGCGAGGGGCCTGCCGCTCAGGGCCGAGACGAGGCTCGCCACGAGGGTCACCCCGGCGGAGGGGCCGTCCTTGGGTATGGCTCCCTCCGGCACGTGGATGTGGAGGACGCGCTTGTGGAAGTCAGACTCGGAGAGGCCGAGATCGGCGGCCTTCGAGCGGATGAAAGAGAGGGCGGCTCGGGCGCTCTCCTTCATGACGTCGCCGAGGTTCCCGGTGAGGATGAGGCCCTCGGTCCCGGCGTAGCTCAGGGCCTCGACGGGGAGGAGGGTCCCGCCGGTCTCGGTCCAGGCGAGGCCGTAGGCGACGCCTATGGCCCCTTCCTTGAAGAGCACGTCGTCCTCGCGGCGGCGCTTGCCCAGGAGGGCGGCGACCCGCTTCTCGGTGACGGAGGGCGACCAGGCGGCGAGCTTGTCCGGCTCGGCCGCGAGGCCCTTCTCCACCGCCTCCTGGGCGAGCTTGCGCATCACCCGCGCGATCTCGCGCTCGAGGCTGCGCACCCCCGACTCCATCGTGTAGTGGCGGACGATCTCCAGTATCGCCTCGTCCCGGAAGCGGAGCCGGGCTCCGCCCAGGCCGTTCTCGGCGAGCTGCTTGGGGACGATGAATTTCTTGGCGATCTCGAGCTTCTCGTACTCGCTGTAGCCGGGGATCTCGATGATCTCCATGCGGTCCAGGAGGGGATAGGGTATGCCGTGGAGGGAATTGGCCGTCGTGATAAACATGACCTTCGAGAGGTCGTAGGGCAACTCGACGTAGTGATCGGTGAAGGAGGAGTTCTGCTCGGGGTCGAGGACCTCGAGCAGGGCGCTCGCCGGGTCCCCGCGGAAATCCGAGGACATCTTGTCGATCTCGTCGAGGAGGAAGACGGGATTGACGGTCCCGGCCTTCTTCATGGACTGGATGATCTTGCCGGGGAGGGCGCCGACGTAGGTCTTGCGGTGGCCGCGGATCTCGGCCTCGTCGCGCAGCCCCCCGAGGCTGGCTCTGACGAAGTTCCGGCCGAGGGCCCGGGCAACGGAGCGCCCGAGGCTCGTCTTGCCGGTGCCGGGCGGGCCGACGAGGCAGAGGATGGGGCTGCGGGCGGCCTCGGAGAGCTGGCGGACGGCGATGAACTCGAGGATGCGCTCCTTGGGCTTGCGCATGCCGTAGTGGTCCTCGTCGAGGACGGCCTTGGCCCGCTCGAGGTCCCGGTTGTCCTGGCTCCGCTCCGACCAGGGCAGGTCGGCCAGCCACTCGCAGTAGACGCGCAGGACCCCCGCCTCGGGGGAGAAGGGCTGGAGCTTGGCCAGGCGCCCGAGCTCGCGGCGGGCCTTGGCCAGAACCTCCTCAGGCGGCTTCTTCGCGACGAGGGCACGCTCGAGCTCCTTGGCCTCGGACTCCTCCCCCTCCTTGCCCAGCTCGCGGTTGATCTCCTTGAGCTGCTCGTTGAGGAAGTACTCGCGCTGGTTCCGGTCTATCCGGTTCTTCACCTTGGCGCCGATCTTGCGCTGGAGGTTTACCAGCTCCATCTCCGATTCGATGGCGGCCTCGACCGCCTCGAGCCGCTCCGACCGGGAGGCGATCGCGAGGAGCTCGATCTTGCGCTCGGGCTTGAGGGGAAGGAGGTTGGCGACGAGGTCGCAGAGCTCGTGGGCCTCCTCGGCCCGCTCGGCCGAGCCGAGGGCCTCGGCGGGCAGCTTCTTGACGAGCTCGGCGTACTGGGCGAAGGAGCGCTTGACCAGGCGCAGGGCCGCGCCGGCCTCGGCCGGGTCCTCGGCCTCCTCCTCGATCGGCTCGACGAGGGCGGAGAGGTGGTCCTTGCGGAAGACCGTCTTCTTGATGCGGACCCTGGCCTCGCCCTCGACCAGGAGGCGGATCGAGCCGTCGGGCATCCTGACCTGCTGCACGATGCGCGAGACGGTGGCCGCGGGGTGGACCTCGATCTCGGAGCCCTTCTCCTCGCCGAGGCCCTTGAGCAAGGCCGCCACGATCCGCTTGTCGCCGCGGAGGGCCTCGTCGACGGCCGCGGCCGCGAACTTGGTCGCCGCGAGGAGGGGGGTCACGGCCTTGGGGAAGACCACCGACTCGCGGGCGTAGACGAGGGGCAGCTCTACGGCGGGGCCGCCCCTGAAGGCCGGGATGAGGCTCACCCGGGCCCTACGCGCTCTTCTGGAGGATCTCCACGGCCGGGGCCGCGCCGCCCTCGACCGTGTCCTTGGTCACGACGACGCGCTTGGCGCCGTCGATGGAGGGGATGTCGTACATCACGTCCATCATGAGGGTCTCCACGATGGCCCGCAGGCCCCGGGCGCCCGTGTTGCGGGCGATGGCCTTGTCGGCGATCGCGTCGACGGCGCCCGAGTCGAAGAGGAGCTCGACCCCGTCGATGCGCATGGACTCCTGGTACTGGCGGAGGACCGCGTTGCGCGGCTCGGTGATGATGCGCTTCAGGTCCTCGCGCGAGAGCTCCCCGAGCGAGACCTGTATGGGCAGCCGCCCGATGAACTCGGGGATCATGCCGAACTTTATGAGGTCGTCCGGGTGCATCTGGCTGAACAGGGCGCGGAGGTCCTTCTCGCCCCGGGGCTTCACGTCGGCGCCGAAGCCGAGGGGGTGCTTGGCCACGCGGCCCTCGATCAGCTTGTCCAGGCCCACGAAGGCCCCGCCGCAGATGAACAGGATGTTGGTCGTGTCGATCCGCAGGTACTCCTGCTGGGGGTGCTTGCGGCCGCCCTGGGGCGGGACGTTGGCCACCGTGCCCTCGATGATCTTGAGGAGGGCCTGCTGCACGCCCTCGCCCGAGACGTCGCGGGTGATGGAGATGTTCTCGCCCTTGCGGGCGATCTTGTCGATCTCGTCGATGTAGATGATGCCGCGCTCGGCGGCCCCGATGTTTCCGCCGGCGTTCTGGATGAGCTTCAGGAGGATGTTCTCGACGTCCTCGCCCACGTAGCCGGCCTCGGTGAGGGTCGTGGCGTCGGCGATGGCGAAGGGCACCTTGAGCTTCTTGGCCAGTGTCTTGGCGAGGAGGGTCTTGCCCGTGCCCGTGGGCCCGATGAGGAGGACGTTGGACTTCTCGATCTCGACCTCGGAGGAGCGGTCCTGCGCGTGGGCGATGCGCTTGTAGTGGTTGTAGACGGCTACCGACAGGGCCTTCTTGACGTATTCCTGGCCCACGACGTACTGGTCGAGGTATTCCTTGATCTCGCGGGGCTTGGGCACCTCGCCGGTGAAGCCAGCGGCTATGTCGCTCTCGTCCTCGGAGAGGATCTGGCCGCAGACCTTGACGCACTCGTCGCAGATGTAGACGCCCGGGCCGGCGATCAGCCGCCGGGCGAACTCGGCGCTCTTGCCGCAGAAGGAGCAGGTCTTCTCCTCGCCCCCGTTACTTTGCTTTTGCCTGGCCATGCTGCCTCCGCTCGAAAATGCGGTCCACGAGGCCGTAGTCGAGGGCCTCCTGCGCCGACATGAAGAAGTCCCGCTCCATGTCGGCGGCCACGGCCGCGGCGTCCTTGCCCGAGGCGAGGGAGAAGTACTCGATGGTCAGCTTCTTGAGGCGCACGATCTCGCGGGCCTGGAGGCTGATGTCGGAGGCCTGGCCGGAGACGCCGCCCCAGGGCTGGTGGATCAGCACCCGGGAGGAGGGGAGGGCGAAGCGCTTGCCCTTGGCCCCGGAGGCCAGGATGAGGGCGGCCATCGAGGCCGCCTGCCCGAGGCAGAAGGTCTGGACGTCGGGCTTGATGCACTGGATGGTGTCGTAGATCGCGAGCCCCGCCGTCACCGAGCCGCCCGGGGAGTTGATGTAGATGGAGATGTCCTTCTCCGGGTCCTGGGACTCGAGGAAGAGGAGCTGGGCCACGGTGAGGTCGGCCGTGAGGTCGTTGATCTCCCCGTCGATGAAGACGATCCGGTCCTTGAGGAGCCGGGAGTAGATGTCGTAGGATCTCTCGCCGATGCCCGTCTGCTCGATGACTATGGGCACCAGGTTATGCATTCGCTCGTCCATGGCCTTCGCACCTCGTCCTTACATGTTACTCATTATCCTTGAACAAGTCCACGAAGCTCCGTGCCGGGCCCTTCTCGACCTTGGCCTCGGCGATGATGGCGTCCATGAGCTTGTCCTCCTTGATCCGGTCGCGGAGGTATTCGAGGGAGCCGCGCTTCTCGTACTCGGCCTTGACCTCGTCGACGGAGAGGCTGGCCTCGGCGGCCTGGCGGGCGTACTCCGCCTCGAGGTCGGCGTCGGAGCACTCGAACTTGCCCTCCTCGGCCAGCTTCTCGAGGACGAGGCGGGTGGTGATGGCCTTCGCGGCCGAGGGCCTCCACTCGGCCGCCAGGGTCTCCCGGGTCTTGCCGGAAAAGGAGAGGAGGCGGTCGAGCTTGTCCTCGTCCTCGATGCCCATCTGGCGCTTGAGGTTCTCCAGGCGCATGGCCAGCTCGGCCTCGACCATGGAGGAGGGTAGCTCGACGCTCACGCGCTCGAGGAGGCCCTCGACCACCGCCTTCTCCTTGAGCTGGCGGAGCCGGGCATCGAGGCGCTTCTCGAGCTGGGCCCGGAGGTCGGCGCGGAGGTCGGCCAGGGTCTTGTACTTCTCCGAGACGTCCTGGGCGAAGTCGTCGTCGAGCTCGGGGAGCTTCTTCTCCTTGATCTTGGTCAGCTTGAGCGCGACCTTGGCGGAGCGGCCGGCGAGCTCCTTGTACTCGAAATCCGCGGGGAAGCTCTTCTCGACCGTCTTCTCCTCGCCGGCGGCCATGCCGACGACGTCCTCGTCGAATTTATAGAGGTTGTAGCCGGAGCCGACCTCGAAGGTGAAGTCGGAGCGCTCGGTCCCCGCCAGGGCCTGGCCGTCGGGGCCGAGCTCCCGGTAGTCGACCGTCACGACGTCGCCCTTGACCGCCTTGGCCCCGGAGTCCCGCTCCACGACGATCGCGTTGCGGTCGCGGAGCTCGGCGAGCTCGCGCTCCTCGTCGGCCGGCTCGACCCTGACCTGGGGCAGGGCCAGCTTGAGGCCCTTCCAGTCGAAGGCGGGGACCTGGGGAAAGACGTCGTAGACGACGGCGAAGGAGAAATCCTTGTCGAGCTCGAGCCGGGGCTCGCCCTCGAGGCTCGGGGAGGAGTAGGCGAGGGGCTTCTCTTCGATGTCCTTGACCGCCTCCTCGACCGCCTTCTCCATGACCCGGCCCATGGCGTCGAGCTTGAGGCTCTCGCCGAATTTCCGCTCGAGCACGGAAGCGGGGACGTGGCCGACGCGGAAGCCGTCGATGCGGACGCTCTTTGCGTACTCGCGGATGGTTGCCTCGTAGGAGGCCTTCACCTCGGCCTGGGGCACGGTCACGCTGAGCTTCACGGAGCTATGCTCGAGTTTCTCGACCTTCTTGCTCGAAATCACTATGGGTTCCTCCCGAGGATAAAAAAAGGCGACCCGGGCCGCCCGGATCGCCTCGTACCTGAAGAGCGGGAAACGGGAGTCGGACCCGCGACATCGACCTTGGCAAGGTCGCGCTCTACCACTGAGCTATTCCCGCATGCTGTCTGTCCCCCTCGCATCCGGGGATGCGAGAGAAGGGACTTGAACCCTCACGCCGCGTGGGCACCAGATCCTAAGTCTGGCGTGTCTGCCATTCCACCACTCTCGCGCATCGCGCCATGAGAGACGCGGATCGCGCGCATGGTAGCGGGGCAGGCCCCCGCTGTCAAGGGTCCGGACGCTCGGGCCGCCATGCGCCCGCTCGCCCGATTTTGTTATAGAACCGTCGGGACGGCGTTTCCGCCGTCCCGATCGATTCCGATGAGCCGCGCAGGCATCGAACCTGCGACCCGCAGATTAAGAGTCTGCTGCTCTGCCAGCTGAGCTAGCGGCCCATGTACCTACTGCACCGTGCGTCCGACAGGAGTCGAACCTGCGACCTACGGATTCGAAGTCCGTCGCTCTATCCAGCTGAGCTACGAACGCATGCGACCTTTCGGCCGTCGACCGAACCCGCCAATCGCCGGGTGCAGCCTAGGGTGGGTGATGGGGTTCGAACCCACGGCACCCAGATCCACAGTCTGGCGCTCTACCGCCTGAGCTACACCCACCGTGCAATCGGTGAGGCAACAATGCCAAAACGCGGGAATATTGTCAAGGGGAAGCCCCTCAAAAAAAACGAGAAGCCCTACGCGGAGCCGCGAGGGGACCTGCCCGCGGCCTCGAGGACGAAGGGAAGGCTCGCGGAGCAGGATGAGCAGCGGGGAGGGCCGCCTCCGGGTCCGGGTTCCAAGCCGAGGAGCTCGGTGGCGTAGCCGCGTCGGCGGACGAGGAGGGCTCCGCAGGAGGGGCAGGCGCTGTCGGCCCCCTCGCCCGTGAGATTGCCGATGTACACGTAGCGGAGCAGCCCTTTGGCCTCGGCGGCGAGGGATCGAAGCAGGCCGGGAGACGTAGCCGGCGCCTTGAAGCGGTAGGCCGGATGATAGGCGGAGAGGTGGAGGGGGATATCGGGCGAGAGGCCGGCCAGGAAGCGCGCGATGCCGCGGAGCCCCTCCGCCGAGTCGCTCAATCCGGGCACGACGAGGGTGGTGACCTCGACCAGGCAGGAGGGAAGCTCGGCGGCGCGGCGGATGAAGGAGGCGACGGCCTCGAGCTTCCCGCCCAGGATCCGCCCGTAATCCTCGGCCGACCAGCATTTGAGGTCGACGTTCACGGCGTCGGTCCGGGCCAGGAGCTCGACGGCGACGGCCTCGGAGGCGCAGCCGTTCGTGACCAGGACGTTGCGCAGGCCAGATCCCCGGGCCAGGTCCATGGCCTCGAGGAGGTATTCGGCATGGACTATCGGCTCTGAGTAGGTATAGGCGAGGGAGGGGCAGCCCGAGCGCCGCGCCGCATCGACGAGCTCGGCCGGGCTCATCGGGCGGAAGGGGCGGTCGAGCTCCTGGGATATCTCCCAGTTCTGGCAGAAGGGGCAGCGCAGGTTGCAGCCGAGGAAGCCGACGGAGAATACCTGCGAGCCGGGAAGGAAGTGGTGGAGGGGCTTCTTCTCGATGGGATCGACCGCCAGGCTGGAAAGCGCCCCGTAGAAGGGCAGGACCATCCTCCCGGCCTCATTGCGGCGAACCTTGCAGGCCCCCGCCTGCCCGGGGCCGAGGATGCAGCGGCGCGGGCAGAGGAGGCAGGCGACCTTCCCGTCTTCGGTGGCCTCCCAGAAGGCGGCCTCGCCCATCCTCAGCTCCAGCCGCGGGCGCTCTTGTATATCCGCTCGCGGAGCCGGCTCGATTCGCCCGGGAAGCGGAGGGGCTCGTCTACCTCGAAGGGCTCGTAGCGGATGCCGTAGCCGCCCTTCTTGACCCACAGCTTGACCAGGGGGCGGGATTGGCCGGCCGCGTCGACCGGGGAGGGGAGCTCGTCGGCGCCCAGGACGTCCTCGGCGCGGAACTCGTAGATCGCGGGATCATGGCCCGCCGGGTCGGCTATGAGGAGGCATTTGTCCTCGTCGTAGGGATGCTTGCGCAGGGTGCCGACGAAGGCTACGGCGTTCTGCGGCGTCCCGGAACGGTATCGCACGAGATCGGTCAGGAGCTCGGAATCGAGGTACTCGCTCACGCTCATGGCGCCTCCTCCAGGGGCCGCCCGATGCTCGCTCTCCTCCACGGGCCCCTCGCTATAAGTATAAGGGCATGGAGGACCGAAAGTAACAGCGCCCCGAGGGCGAAGCAGTCGCCGGCGCGGGCGTAGAAGGACGGCTCCGCCTCCTTGTAGATAGGAGCCTCGACGAGCTTCGAGGTCGCCTCGAAGAGGGGAAGCTGGTCGATGAGCTCGCCGTAGGGGCCGATGACGCAGGAAAGCCCGCCGTTGGTGGAGCGGATCATGGTGCGGCGGAATTCGATCGAGCGGAAGCGGGCGACCGCCCAGTGCTGGATCTCGGCGCTCACGGTCCGAGACCAGGAATCGTTGGTCAGGTTCACGAGGAGATCGGCGCCGCCCTCGAAGTAGCGGCGGCAGACATCCGAGAAGGCGTCCTCGAAGCAGATCGGCGCGCCGAAGCGGAGCGGCCCCGAGGCGGTCGGCAGCTCGAAGACCGTGAACTCCTTCCCCATGACCCAGCCCGATTCCAGGCCGACCGTTTCCTGGATGAAGCTCTTGAAGGCGGGAACGTCCCAGAACGGTATGGCCTCGGCGAAGGGAACGGGGTGGACCTTGGCGTAGCTCGCCACCTGGCGGCCCTCGGGATCGATGAGGATGACCGAATTGGTCGCCTCGTTCGTGGCCCAGTCGAGGACGATGGGCGCCCCGGTGAAAAGCCAGCTCCCCGTGCCCGTGATGAAGGGGATGAGGGGGTCGCTGCGGGGGCGCTGGGCGTAGTACTTGCGGAAATCCAGGTAGGGGCGCTGGAGGGTGGTCTCGCTGAAGAGGATGAGGTCGGGCTTGGCCGCTCCACTCGCTGCGGCCGTCTCGAGGCCTTCGCGGGCGAGTCTGAGGACCGTGGCGAGGGTCCGCTCCTCGCCGACCTCCCAGGGGTCGACGTTCTGCTGGACGAGGAGGGCTCGGAGGCTGCCCACGCGGGGGACCGGTCGGGACAGCCGCAGGGCCCCGTAGGCGGCGAGGAGCGCGACCAGGCAGAGGGCGGCGGCGGCGTAGCCCCAGGCGAGGCGAGGCGCGAGGGAGGGCCGGGAGCAGGCTCGGCCCGGGGCCGAAGGGGCCCGTCGGCGAAGGCCCCGGGGGAGGGCGAGGAGGAGCTCGGCCGCCGCGGCGTTGGCCAGGGCCAGGACGAAGCTGATGCCGTAGGGCCCGGTCAGGTCGGCGATCTGGATGAGGAGGAGGCAATCGCTCAGGGAGTAGGGAAGGAGGCCCCAGGGGTAGCCGAGGAATCCGACCGACTTTAGGTATTCGAAGGCCGCCCAGAGGAGGGCGAAGGCGAGGGGGCGGAGCCTCCCCGATTCCTTGAGGAAGAGGGCGAGATAGAGGCCGAGGACCGCGTAGACCGCCCAATAGGCTATGGTCGTCGTCCCGAGGGTCCAGAACCTGAAATCGTTGAAGAACCAGAGCCAGTAGCTCGTGATGGCGTGCTGGAGGGCGCCGAAGAGGCCGCAGAGGAGGGCGGCCGTCCCGTAGCTCGGGGCTTCGAGGAGGGCGAGATAGAGGGGAACCAGGGAGATGAAGCCCAGGGGGACGGAGCCGAAGCGGAAGGCCTCGTTGGGGAGGGCGAGGCCCATGAGGAGGGCCGAGCCGAGGGCCAGGGCGATGCGGCGGAGCCTCGAAGCGTTGATCTTGACCACGGTTGAGACTCTAGCGCGGCTCGCTCGTTAGGGGAAGACGGGAATGCATCGGCTTGACCCCCCGAGCCAGGGCGCACTAGAGTTGGCCCATGGTCAAAGCCGTCTTCCCCGGATCCTTCGACCCGCCCACCTTCGGCCACCTGAACATCGTCGAGCGGGCGAGCGGGATCTTCGAGGAGCTCTTCGTCGTCGTGGCGGTCAATCGACAGAAGAATTCCCTGTTCACCCCGGAGGAGCGGCTCGATTTCTTCCGCCAGCTCATCGCGCCCTATTCGAATGTATCCGTCCACCTCTGCGATACCCTCATCGTGGATTTCGCCCGGAAGAACGGCTGCAAAGTCCTCGTGCGCGGGGTCCGGAGCGTGCCTGATTTCTCCTACGAGTTCGAGGTCTCCATCCTCAACAAGAGCCTCGATCCCGGCATCGAGACCTTCTTCATGCCGACCGATCCGAAGTATTTCGTTTTAAGGTCGAGCGCTATCAAGGAACTAGCCTCCTTCGACGGGAACCTTTCCTCCATGGTGCCGCCCATCGTGGCAAAGGCCCTCAAGGCCAAATTCCCCCCGAGCTCGGGCCTTCCCGAGGCGGAGCGACTTCGGACTTGACATAATCCCGAGCTTTGTATAAGGTACGGGGTCGTTATCCCGTGCTGGAAATCCTTGCCGAATGAGGTTTTTAAGATGGCAGTACCTAAGTTTAAGACTTCCAAAGCCAGGACCCGGAGGCGCAGGGCCGTCAACATGAAGCTGACCGCTCCCACCGTCGTATCCTGCGGCAACTGCGGCAATCCGGTGCTCCTGCACCGCGTCTGCCCCAAGTGCGGTTTCTACCGCGGCCGCCAGATCATCTCCCCCGAGACCAAGGCATAAGGAGCGGAAAGCATGGACGAGCTGTTCCTGAAGATCAAGAAGATCATCGCCGATAAGCTCGAGGTCGAAGAGGACAAGATCACCCTCGAAGCGAGCTTCCGCCAGGATCTCGGCGCCGACAGCCTCGACACCTACGAGCTCGTGTACGGCATCGAGGAGGAGCTCGGCATCACCATCCCCGACGAGAAGGCGAACGAGTTCGAGACCGTCAAGGATGCCTACGAGTTCATCAAGTCCCAGGTAAAGTGAAACGCCGTTAGGGCGTTAGGATGGCCGCCGTGCTCTTCTCTCCCAAGGAGCAGCCGTCCCGCGAACGCAAGCTAGAGCTGGCCGCCTTCCAAAAGGCGGCCGGTCTCAAATTTAAGGACCTCGAGCTCCTCAACCTAGCCCTTACGCACCGTTCCTGCGGCAACGAGGACCCTTCCCGGGCCCAGAACAACGAACGGCTCGAATTCCTCGGGGACGCCGTCCTCGGCATGGCGGCGGCCGCTCGGCTCTACGCCCTCCTCCAGGGCAGGGCCGAGGGAGAGCTCGCTCGGATAAAGAGCTACGTCGTCTCTGAGGAAGTGCTCTCGGAGCTCGCCAAGGCGATCGGCCTCGACCGCTGCATCCTCCTGGGCAAGGGGGAGGAGCAATCGGGCGGCCGCGCCAAGAAGGCTATCCTCGCCGACGCGATGGAAGCCCTCATCGGCGCCTACTACCTCGACGAGGGCTTCGAGAGCGCGAACCGCTTCCTCCTACGCCTCCTCGAGCCCGAGATCCAGAAGGTCCTCGAGAATCGCCACCGCAAGGATTACAAGACCATCCTCCAGGAATACATGCAGAAGTACCGGCGCTCGTACCCGATCTACAAGCTCGTGAAGCGCTCGGGGCCCGACCACGACCGCACCTTCTGGGTCTCCTGCGCCATAGGGGAGGCCGAGCACGGCCCCGTCGCGGGCAAGAACAAGAAGGAAGCGGAGCAGAACGCGGCCAGGGCGGCCTACGAGGCCATCATGGCCGAGGGCGGCATGGAGTCGGCCCGGCTCCTCCAGATCGAGAATCAATGATCCTCGATCCCGTACTTCCCCTTCAGCCTAGCCGCGATCTCTAGGAGCCGCGCCCGCTCGTTCAGCGAGGGATCGTCGAGGACGGTCTCGAGGAGCTCGGCGAGGAGCCTGCCCATGACCGGGCCCTTGGGTACCCCTATCGAGGCGAGCTCGGCGCCTCCCACCGCCAAGTCGCGCAGGCCGAAGGCGTGGGACTCCGCCAGGACGGCCTCGATGCGCCTGCGCAAGGGATCGAGGCTCCGCGGGTCCACCGGCAGGCCGGTGATCCCGAAGCCGTCGGCGAGGCGCAGCGCGAACAGGGCTTCGACCTTGTCCTCGCCGACCCTGGCGAGGAAACGGCGGACCGCCGCGTCGCTCCAGCCCTCCTCATACGCGAACATATGGTGGCGGACCAGGTGGATCACCTCGTCGATGAGGGCGTTGGGGAGCTTGAGGCGGGTCAAGATCGCCGCCGCCATCCTGGCGGAGATCTCCTCGTGGCGGTGGAAGCTTATCTCCCCGCCGTCCTGCTCGACCTTGGACTCGGGCTTGCCGACGTCGTGGAGGAGGGCCGCCAGCCTGAGGGCGGTCTCCGGAGGCGCCGCGTCGACGCTCGCGTAGAGATGGTCGAGGACATCGAAGACGTGCATGCCCTTCTGCTCGACGTCCCTGCAGGCCGCGAGCTCGGGAAGGACTATGGCGAGCATGCCCGTCTTCTCCATGAGGCGAAGGCCGCGGGAAGGGCCTTGGAAGGCGCCCCCGGGGGCGAGGAGGATCTTGAGCAGCTCGTCGCGCACCCGCTCCGCGGATACAAGGCGGAACCTCCCCAGGGTGGGCCCTATCGCCCCCAAGGTCCCCTCCTCGATCTCGAAGCCGAGCTGGGACGCGAAGCGCAGGGCCCGCAGGGGCCGCAGCCCGTCCTCGGCGAAGCGCTCGAGGGGATCGCCCACCGCGCGGATGAGGTGGCGCCCAAGGTCGGCCCTCCCGCCCTCGGGGTCGACGAGGAGCTCCTCGCGGAGGTCGAAGGCCATGGCGTTCATCGTGAAGTCGCGGCGGCCGAGATCCTCCTCGATCGTCGCCGCGTAGGCTACCCGGTCGGGATGGCGTCCGTCCGAGTAATCGGCCTCGGTGCGGAAGGTCGTGACCTCGATCTTGTGGCCTTTCCAGAGGACGGTAACGGTGCCGTGCTTGATCCCCGTGGGGACGACCCGAGGATAGAGCCTGGCCACCTCCTCGGGGCGCGCGTCGGTGGCTACGTCGAAATCGCTCACCGTCCTGCCCAAGAGGTAGTCGCGGACCGCCCCGCCGACGAGGAAGGCCTTCTTATCGGCCCGGCCGAGGACGGCGGCGAACTCGCTGATCTCCCTCGGGGGATGGATACGACCCATGTCGCCAACGGTATACCGAAGGGCTCCACAGGGGCAAGCCTTGACAGCCCCGGCGAGCGCCGCCACACTTGCCCCCTATGGAAGCCCTCCTCGTGGTCGGCGGCGAGGCCCCGCCCCAGCGGCGCCTGGCCCCTCGCTTCGCGTCCTTCGGCCTCGTCTGCGCCGCCGACTCGGGCCTCGATACCCTCGCGGCCTGGGGCCGGAGCCCCGACCTCGTCGTGGGAGACATGGACAGCCTCTCCGACCTGCGGCTCCTCGATGCCTATCCGGAGGCCGAGATCCTGCGCGCGCGGCGCGACAAGGACGAGACGGACACCGAGCTCGGCCTCGCCGCCTTGGCCGCGCGCGGCGCTACCCGGATCGTCCTCGCCGGAGGCGGGGGCGGGAGGCTCGATCATCTCCTGGCCATCCGAGCCATCTTCGAGCGGGACGGGAGCGGGGGAAGGCCCCGCCCGTCGGAGTGGCATACGGCGAACGCCGAGCTCCGCCTGGTCGAGGCCGGGGCCGCGCTCAGGCTTTCCGCCCCGCACGGCTCCATGGTCTCGGTCTTCCCCCTGGCGCGGGGAGCCCGCGGCATGGGGAGCGTGGGCCTGCGATGGCCCCTCGACGGCCTCGACTGGGGCCCGGGCGACTTCGGCGTGAGCAACGAGGCCCCCGCGGGCGAGTTCACCGTGTCGGCGGGGGAGGGGGAGCTCCTCGTCCTGATCGGGACTTAGGCTCGCTGCGCGGCGAAGGCGGCGGAGAGGGCGGCCAGGGTCTCGCGCGGATCCTGCACGAGGACGCGCTCCCCGGCTATGAGCTCGGCTATGCCGATCTCGCGCGGGTAGCGGGGTATGATGTGGAGATGGAGATGATCGATGCTCGCCCCTGCGACGAGTCCCATGTTATAACCGATGTTGTAGCCGGAGGGGCGATGCGTGGACTCGAGCGCGTCGAGGCTGCGGTCGACGAGGCCGTCGAGCTCGCGGCGCTCTTCCGGCGCGAGCTCGCGGATGTCGACGACGTGCCGGCGAGGGAAGATCAGGAGATGGCCGGGATTGTAGGGATAGAGGTTGAGCGACACGACGAAGCTCCCGGTATCGAGGGCGACGAGGCGCTCCACCCCCTCGTCGCCGGCGGCGACGAGGCAGAGGATGCATCCGTCGGGCCTTTTGCCCTTGAGGTAGGTCATCTTGTCGAAGTTGAAGAAGTACGCCATCCCGGGCAACCGCCTTTCGGCGGATATCCTACCTCAAAGCGCCGAGGGGCGCCAGCGTGAGGCCGCCTGAGGCCGAGCTCGAGGGCGCCTCGCCCAAGCCCTTCCCCCTCATCCTCGCGAAGCGCGCGTCCATCCTCCTCCTCGTCGTCTGCCTCCTGGCCACCTTCTTCTGGGCCGCCGGCTCCCTCCGCTCCTTCCTCGAGGGCACCCAGCTCACGCTCCTCGCCGTCCTGCGCTGGGCCTCCCTCGCCCTCCTCCTCGCCTCCCTCCTCGGCATCCTCCTCTCGCTCGCCTACGTCCCCTCCCGGCCTCGCGCCTCGTCGATCCTAGGCCTCCTCGGCTACCTCCTCCTCGCCGCCTACGGAGCCGCGGGCCTCGTCCTCGCCAACGGGCTCGTCGCGCTCAATCGGGGCCTTCCCTGAAACGCGCCCCGGGACCTCTCCTGAGGCGGGGGCGGGGACCGCGCCTTGACCCCCCGCGAGCCTGACGTCTATACTCCCTCGCCATGGATGTCAGAGTACGCTATGCCCCTTCCCCCACGGGGAACCAGCACATAGGCGGCGTCAGGACCGCCCTCATCAACTACCTCTTCGCCCGCGCCAACGGCGGCGCGTTCATCCTCCGGCTCGAGGACACCGACCGCAGCCGCTATTCGGATGAGTACGTCAAGAACCTCTACGAGACCTTCGACTGGCTCGGCTTCCACTGGGACGAGGGTCCCGACGTCGGCGGCCCCTGCGCTCCCTACGTCCAGTCCGAGCGCTTCGAGCTCTACAAGGAGCACGCCTTGCGGCTCGTGGACATGGGCCAGGCCTACTACTGCTTCTGCGGCGAGGAGCGGCTGGCCAAGCTTCGCTCCGCCCAGGAGGATTCGGAGAGCTCCGACCAGGGCTACGACCGCCATTGCCGCGCCATCGACCCGGCCGAGGCCAGGCGCCGCGTCGAGGCCGGCGAGAAGGCCGTCATCAGGCTCAAGATCCCCCTCGCGGGCAGCACCCGCTTCCACGACCTCGTGCTGGGGGACATCGAGTGGAGGAACGAGGACGTGAGCCCCGATCCCGTCCTCCTCAAGTCCGACGGCTTCCCGACCTACCACCTGGCCAACATCGTGGACGACCACCTCATGCGCATAACGCACGTCATGCGCGCGCAGGAGTGGATCCCCTCGGCCCCCTTCCACATCATCATGTACAAGGCCTTCGGATGGGACCCGCCCCAGCTCTGCCACCTCCCCATGGTCCTCGGCCAGGACGGCCACAAGCTTTCCAAGCGCCACGGCGCCACGAGCGTCAACGAGTTCCGCAAGGGGGGCTACCTCCCCGAGGCCCTCATCAACTACGTCTCCCACCTCGGCTGCTCCTTCGAGGAGGGCCGGGACATCTTCCCCCTGGCCGACCTCGAGCGGCTCTTCAAGGTCGAGAAGCTCAACAAGGCCCCCGCGGTCTTCGACTACCAGAAGCTCGAGTGGTACAACGGCCAGTATATCCGCATGAAAGGCGACGCCGAGCTCGCCGCCCTCGTCGCCCCCTTC
>JAKLFE010000055.1 GCA_022711355.1 Spirochaetota bacterium
TCCTTGAGCTGCTTCGAGCTCGTGCCCGAGGCCACGAGGGAGTGGAAGCCCGAGAGGGCGCCGCAGGCGATCACGAGGGGCACCGTCGGCCAGAAGGGCGAGGGCACGCCGGAGATGACCTTGGCGCTGAAGGAGGTGAAGGCCGGGATCGAGTCGAGGGGCTGGAAGCTGATGAGGGCCGCGATGCCGCCCACGAGGAGGCCGAAGTACAGGAAGTAGGAGGAGAGGTAGTCCCGCGGCTGCAAGAGGAGGTTGACCGGCAGGGTGGAGGCCAGGACGATGTAGACGAAGATGATGAGGAAGTAGATGTCCTTGCCCCACTTGACCGGCAGGTAGTTGCCGCCGATGAAGGCGAGGATGACCAGGCCGATGCCGATCAGAGAGCCCCAGCCGAGGCCGAGCTTCGACTTGTACATGAAGAAGCCGGCGATGAAGGCCGCGACGCAGAAGAAGACGAAGGAGAAGAAGACGCGGCCGTCCGCGGCGAACTGGCCGGCGACGATGTCGCCGAAGGCCGCCACGACGAGGATGCAGAGGAACATGATGAACCAGCCGAAGGACTTGCCGGCCTTCTTGCCGATCATGTCCTGGGCCACGACCTGCATGGAGCGGCCGTCGTAGCGGACGGAGGCGGCCAGGGCGAGGTAGTCGTGGATGGCGCCGAGGAAGACGTTGCCGATCCATATCCACAAAAGGCCGGGGAGCCAGCCCCAGGCCACGGCCATGGCGGGGCCGGTGATGGGGCCGGCGCCGGCGATCGAGGCGAAATGGTGGCCGAAGAGGACGTACTTGGACGTGGGCACGTAGTCTACGCCGTCGGAGAGCCGCTTGGAGGGCGCGTCGGGAGCGTCCTGGCTCTTCAGGAGCTTGGTCTGGAGGGTCCTGCCGAACGTGAAGTAGAACACGAGGTACAATACGATGGCAGCGACCGCAATGAGAGTACTCATAGAGCCTCCTTGCTGGGATTGGCTCGATTTTACACGCCGCCCTTTGTCATGTCAAATAGAAATAGCGTTTCATTTTCGGCGAGGCCGAGCCCTATCGGCGCGAGATCCCCGGGCTTGCGCCGGGAAAGGAATGCTAGCAGAATACCGGGCAAGGAGCGCATGTGACCGGTAAGAATCTCATCGACGCCGGCAGGGGCCTCGTCAGCTGCGACCTCAACCTGGCGAATTGCAGCCTCGTCGACCTCCTGCGGGGCGAGATCCGCCGCGGCGTCACCGTCTCCGTCCATCGCGGCATGATCGCGGGGATCGACGACGGCCTGCGCGCCGACAGGACGATCGACCTCAAGGGCCTGTACCTCGCGCCGGGGCTCGTCGATTCCCACGTCCACATCGAGTCCTCCATGCTCACGCCCCCGGAATACGCGCGCATCGTCGTGCCCCGGGGCACGACGGCGGTCGTCGCCGATCCCCACGAGATAGCGAACGTCCTCGGCTACGAGGGCATGCGCTACATGCTCGCCGCGAGCGAGGGCCTGCCCCTCGACGTGTACCTCATGGTGCCCTCCTGCGTCCCCGCCACCGATTTCGACACCGCGGGGGCGGCCCTCTACGCCTCGGACATGTACCCCTTCCTCCGCGAGCCCCGGGTCCTCGGCCTCGGCGAGGTGATGAACTACCCCGGGGTCCTGTACAAGGATCCCAAGCTCCTGGACAAGATCGCCCTCTTCCGGGACGCGGGCAAGCCGGTGGACGGCCACGCCCCCGGCCTCGCGGGGGGGCCTTTGTCGGCCTACATCGCCGCGGGCATCGGCTCGGACCACGAGTGCACCCTGCCGGAGGAGGCCCTCGAGAAGGTCGCCAAGGGCATGTACGTGATGCTGCGCGAGGGCTCCACGGCCAAGGACCTCCGCGCCCTCCTCCCCGCCCTGAGCCCGCGGACTGCCTCGCGCTTCCTCGTCTGCTCCGACGACCGCCACCCCAACGACCTCGTCGACGAGGGCCACATGGACCACGCCCTCCGCCTCCTCCTCGCCGGCGGCGTGGACCCGATCGACGCCTTCCGCGTCGCCTGCCTGAACCCGGCCCGCTGGTTCGGCATCCGCGGCTCGGGGGCCGTCGCCCCGGGCTACCGCGCCGACCTCGTCGCCTTCGAGAAGCTCGAGGACTTCCGGGCCAAGCTCGTCTTCAAGGGAGGCCTCCTCGTCGCGGAAGAGGGGGAGCTCGTCGCCGAGATCCCCTCCACCCGCCCGCCCGCCCGCGACTCGGTGAACATCAAGTGGCTGACCGAGGAGGACTTCCGCATCCCGGCGCCGGAATCGGGAGCGCGGCGGATCCGGGTGATCGAGGCCCGGCCCGGCTCCATCATCACCGGCGAGCTCCTCGCCGAGCCGCGGATCGAGGAGGGGCTCTGCGTCTCGGACCTCGGCCGCGACATCGTGAAGGTCTTCGTGATCGAGCGCCACACCGGCTCGGGCAACATCGGCAAGGGCTTCATCTCGGGCCTGGGCCTGCGCCGCGGCGCCCTGGGCTGCACGGTCAGCCACGACTCCCACAACATGATCGTGGCCGGGGTCGACGACCGCTCCATCTTCAAGGCCGCCCGTCACCTCAACAAGATGAAGGGAGGCCTGGTCTTCGCCGTCGGGGACGAGGTCCTCCTCGACCTCCCCCTCCCCGTCGCGGGCCTCATGAGCGACCGGGACGCCTCCTTCGTGGTCGAGCGCCTCCGCTCCTTCGACGAGCTCTTCGCCCGCGAGGCCCTGCGCAATCCCTCCCCCCTCATGACCCTCTCCTTCATGGCCCTGCCGGTCATCCCCAAGCTGAAGATCACCGACCGGGGCCTCGTCGACGTGGAGCGCTTCACCCCCGTCGATCTCTTCGTCGACTAGCCGCCTCGCGAAGAAATCGAGACGCCGAGGGCCTGACCTTCGTTTTTTGAACTTGACGCCGTTTTGTATACAGAATACAGTACAAGGGATGGTCTCCCGCCAAAGATTCAGCGCCGACGTCCACCAGGAGCTCCTCGGTCGGATCATCAGGGGCGAGTACGGAGCCGGCCAGCGCCTCAAGGACACCGAGCTCGCCGAGGAGCTCGGCGTGAGCAGGACCCCGGTGCGCGAGGCCCTTCTCCGCCTCGAGCGCGAGGGCTTCATCTCCGCGCAGAAGCACTTCGGCTTCTCGGTCATCGGCCTGCGCGAGTCCGAGATCCAGGAGGTCTACCCCCTCGTCACCCTCCTCGAATGCACCGCCCTCGAGGCCGTCCCCCTCCCCTGCCCGGACAAGCTCGAGCGGCTCCGGGGACTCTGCGCCTCCCTCGACGAGGCCGCGGCCGATCCCTTCCGCCGGATCGAGATCGACTCCGCCTGGCACCAGCTCCTCATCGAGGACAACGGGAACCAGCACCTCCTGCGCATCCTCGCCGACCTCAAGGGCATCCTCTTCCGCTACGAGTACGCCTTCATGCAGAACGACGAGCTCGTCGCCCGCTCGGTGGCCGAGCACGCCGCCATACTGGCCTCCCTGGCCTCGGCCGACCGCCCGGCGGCGGTGGGCCGCCTCGAGGCCCATTGGGAGCGCTGTGCCGAGGCCACCCTCGAGGATTTCCGCGCGCGGGGCCTCTGCCGCCCCGCGGCCCCTTCGCTTGCAGGCGCCCCGGCCGGGGCCTAGAATTCGAATCCGAGCCATCGAAGGAAGAGTATGAAGGTCCGAACGCGATTCCTGGCGAACGACGTCCCCGTCGAGACCGAGCTCTGGCCCGGGAGCCCTGCCCTGGACTTCATCCGCGGCGAGCTCGGCCTCGTCGGAACCAAGGAAGGCTGCCGGGAGGGCGACTGCGGCGCCTGCGCTGTCCTCGTCGGCGAGCTGGTCGCCTCCTCGGAAAGCGGCGCTGTCCTCGCCGGCGAGCGGGTCGCCTCCTCGGCGCGCTACGGCGCCCGCCCCTCCTGCCTCCTGGCCCTGGGGGAGCTCGAGGGACGCCACCTGGTGACCATCGAGGGCCTGCGCGGCGCCGGGGAGGGGCTCACGCCCGTGATGCGGGCCATCCTCGAGGCGAACGGGAGCCAGTGCGGCTTCTGCAGCCCCGGCTTCGTGATCTCCCTGACCGCCTTCCTCCTCGCCGGCCCGCCCTACACCGAGGAAGCCGCCTTCGCGGCCCTCGAGGGGAACCTCTGCCGCTGCACCGGCTACGGCGCCCTCCGGCGGGCCGCCGCCGCCCTCGTCCGCGACTTCTCGGGCCTCCCCGCCGGCTACCTCGAGCGCCTCGAGGCCCTGACCGCCGCCGCCGTGGTCCCGCCCTCCCTCCTCGCCTTCGCCCGGGGCGAGCTCCTCCCCGCGCTGCCCCCGGCCGAGGCCGCCGCGGCGGCCCCGGGCTCGGCCCCTCCCCTCGTCATCGGCGGGGGCAGCGACCTCTATGTCCGGAGCCCCCACCCCGCGCCCCGGGATGAGCCTCCCCTCCTCCTGCGCCGAAGGCCCGCGTTCACGGGGATCCGGCGCTCCGGCGGCCTCCTCGAGCTCGGCGCGGCCCTTTCCTGGCGGGAGTTCTTCGCGAGCCCGGAGCTGCGCGCGGCCGTCCCGGGCATAGAGCGCTTCGAGGCGGAGCTCGCGAGCCCCCTCGTGCGCGAGCAGGCGACCCTGGGCGGCAACGCCGCCAACGCCTCGCCCATCGCGGACGCCGCGGCCATGCTCATCGCCCTCGGCGCCAAGGTTCGCATAACGCGCCTCGAGGGGGGCCCCGTCCTCCGCGAGCTCCCCCTCGAGGAGCTCTTCCTCGGCTACAAGAAGCTCGCCCTGGCCCCGGGGGAGGCCCTCGCCTCCTTCGCCATCGACGCCGCCTCCCCCCGGCTCTTCAGCTTCGAGAAGGTGGCCAAGCGCTCCCGCCTCGACATAGCCTCGGCCAACAGCGCCGCCTGCCTCTCCCTCGAGGGAGGGCGCATCGCGAAGGCGCGGATCGCCGCGGGGGGCGTCGCCCCGGTCCCCCTCCTCCTCCGCGAGGCCTCGGCCTTCCTCGAGGGAAGGCTCCCCGACGCGGCGACAGCCCGGGAGGCCGCCCGCATCGCAGCCTCCGAAGCCTCCCCCATATCGGACGTGCGCGGCTCGGCTGAGTATCGCCTAACGCTCCTCAAGCGCCTCGTCCTGGCCCACTTCGAGCGCCTCTTCCCCGGCAGGGGCATAGCCGAGGAGGCCCTCGCATGAGAGGCATACCCGAGTCCGAGCGGAACGTCGCGGGACTCACTCGCTACATCGACGACCGGGAGCTCCCCGCCCGCTCCCTCTTCGCCCGGCCCGTCCCCGCCCCCTGCGCCCGGGGCCGCCTCCTGGGAATCGACGCATCCAAGGCCCTCGCCCTCCACCCCTCGGTGCAGGTGCTCGACGCCCGCGACGTACCCGGCGAGAACCAGGTCGGGGGCATCGTTTCCGACGAGCCCCTCCTCGCCGAGGGCGAGTGGGGCTACGTAGGGGAGCCGCTGGCCCTCGTCCTGGCCGCGGACCGCTCCCTCGCCCGCGAGGCCGCCGCCCTGGTCGAGCTGCGCTACGAGGAGCTCGAGCCCCTCGTGGACGAGCGCGAGGCGGCCGCGGCCGGGAGCTTCATCCTCCCGCCCCAGAGCATCGCCTCGGGCGACGTCGCCGCCGCCTTCGCGCGCTGCGCGGTCGTCGTCTCGGGCCGGGCCGACTCCGGCGGCCAGGAGCACCTCTACCTCGAGACCCAGGGCGCGATAGCCGAACCCGGGGAAGGAGGAGGCGTCCGGATACTGTCGAGCACCCAGTCGCCCTCGGGCGTGCAGCGCGCGGTGGCCCGCGTCCTCGGCCTGCCCATGAGCCAGGTCGAGGTCGAGGCCCCGCGCCTGGGCGGGGCCTTCGGCGGCAAGGAGGAGCAGGCCAGCACCTGGGCCGCCCTCGCCGCCCTCGGCTGCCGCCGCTCCGGCCTGCCGGTCAAGCTCTACCTCGAGCGCCGCGACGACATGCGCTGGACGGGCAAGCGCCACCCCTACTCGACCGACTTCCGCGTCGGCGCCGACGCCGAGGGCAGGCTCCTGGCCCTCGAGGCCGACTTCTACCAGAACTCCGGCGCCTCCTGCGACCTATCCCCCTCGATCCTCGCCCGCACCCTCTTCCACGCCGTCGGCGCCTACCGGATCCCCGAGGTCCGCGTGACCGGCCATATGTGCCGCACGAACCTCCCGCCCTTCACCGCCTTCCGCGGCTTCGGCGGGCCCCAGGCCTTCTTCGTCATCGAGTCGGCCCTCGACGCCCTGGCCGCGAAGGGCGGCTGGGACCCGGTCGAGCTGCGCCGCCGCAACCTCCTGTCGGAGGGCGACCTCTTCCCCTACGGCCAGGCCGCGGAGCGCTGCCTGGCGCGGGCGACGACGGAGCGCCTCCTCGCGAAGTCGCGCTGGGCCGAGCTCAGGCGGGAGATCGACGAGTTCAACTCCTCCCACGCCCTCGAGAAGCGGGGCGCGGCGATCATCCCCATCTGCTTCGGCATCTCCTTCACTACCATATTCATGAACCAGGGCGGGGCCCTGGTCCACGTCTACCGGGACGGGACCGTCTCGGTCTCGACGGGGGCCGTGGAGATGGGCCAGCAGGTCTTCCGCAAGATCCAGCTCGTTGTCGCCCGCGAGCTCGGCATCCCCGAGTCCCTGGTCAGGGTCGCGCCCACCACGACGGGCTCGGTCGCCAACACCTCGCCCACGGCCGCGAGCACGGGCAGCGACATCAACGGCATGGCCGCCCTCGCCGCCTGCGCCGAGATCCGCTCGCGGCTCCTCGCCGTCGCGGCGGCCCGCCTCGGGGCCGAGGCGGGGGAGCTCGCCCTCGAGTCGGGCGAGGTCCTCCGCGAGGGCGCGCCCACCGGGCTCGGCTGGGCCAAGCTCGTCGCCGAGGCCTACCTGGCCCGGACCGACCTCTCCGCCCACGGCTTCTACGCAACGCCCGGCATCTGGTACGACCCGAAGGCCGGGCGGGGCGAGGCCTTCGCCTACCACGTCTACGGCTGCGCGGCGGTCACGGTCCGCCTCGACGCGCTGCGCGGCACCTATCGCCTGGAGTCGGCCGCGATCGTCCACGACGGGGGCGACCGCATCGACGCCTCGGTTGACCTCGGCCAGGTCGAGGGGGCCTTCGCCCAGGGCGCGGGCTGGTCCGTCCTCGAGGAGCTCGCCTACGGCGCGAGGGGCGAGCTCCGGTCCGACACCCTCTCCACCTACAAGGCTCCCGACATAACCTTCCTTCCCGAGCTCGAGGTCGAGTTCCTCGAGGGCCGCCCCAACCCCAAGGCCGTCATGGGCTCCAAGGCCGTCGGCGAGCCGCCCTTCATGTACGGCATCGCCGCGTATTTCGCGGTCCTCGACGCGCTGCGCGCCGCACGGCCCGACCTGCCGGCCTTCTACGACCTGCCCATGACCCCGGAGAAGGCCCTCATGCACCTGGCGAGGGGGAGAGGATGATCGTAGCGAACGGCCTCGTCGCCCTCCCGGGCGAGGGCACCTATCGCCGCGCCTCCATCCGCGTCCGCGGCGAGCTCGTCGCGGAGATCGGCTCCTCCCTGGTCCCCGAGCCCGGCGAGGAGTCGATCGACGCCGCCGGCCTCGTCGTGCTCCCCGGGGCCGTCGATCCCCACGTCCACTTCGACGAGCCGGGCTTCACCCACCGCGAGGACTTCCTCCACGGCACGGCGGAGGCGGCGAAGGGCGGAGTCACCACCGTCATCGACATGCCCTGCACCTCGATGCCGCCCGTCACGACGGTCGCCGCCCTCGAAAGCAAGCTGGGCGCGATACGCGGCAAGGCCCTCGTCGACTACGCCCTCTACGGCGGGGTCTCCGGCCGCGAGGTCGAGGCGAGCCTGGGCTCGGGCGATGCCCCGGGGGCCATGGCCGAGCTCGCCGGCCGCGTCGTCGGCTTCAAGTGCTACTTCATCTCGGGCATGGAGAGCTTCACCCGCGTAACGCACGACGACTTCGCGCGCGTCGTGGCCGAGGGCGAGCGGCTAGGCCGACCGATTCTCCTCCACGCCGAGGACCTCGACTACGTGACGGCGGCCACGGCCCGGCTCAAGGCGGCGCGGGGCGCCGCCCGGCCCGAGTGGTCCGACTACTGCGATTCCCGGCCCGAGGCCGCCGAGCTCGTCGCCGTCGCCTCGGCCCTCCAGCTGGCGCGGGGCCGCGAGGCGAGCCTCCACGTCGTCCACGTCGGCACCGCGGCCGCCGCCCGCCTCGTCGCCGCCGCGGGGGCGAGCTGCGAGACCTGCGCCCACTACCTGGCCTTCGGCCGCGAGGACTTCGACGCGCTGGGCGCCGCCCTCAAGACCGCCCCCGTCGTCAAGTCCCGCGCCGAGCGGGAGCTCCTGTGGGGGCTCCTCGCCTCGGGCTCGATCGGCTTCGTCGCGAGCGACCACGCCCCGGCCCCCGCCTCCGAGAAGGAGACGGGGAACGTCTGGACGGCCTACGGGGGCATACCCGGCACCGGAACCATGCTGGTCTACCTCTATTCCGAGGGCCTGGCCGCGGGCCGCCTCTCCCTGCCGCGCTTCCTCGACGCGATAGGCGGCGCCGCCTCCCGCCGCTACGGCCTCGCTTCCCGCAAGGGCTCCATCGAGGCCGGCAAGGACGCGGACCTCGTCCTCCTCGACCCGGAAGGAAGGACGAGGATCGAGGGCGAGCGCCTCCTCTCCAAGGGGCGGATCACGCCCTTCGAGGGCATGGAGCTCTCCGGGAGGATCGCAGCCACCTACCTGCGCGGCCGCCTCGTCTACGACGCGGCCCGCTTCGATTCGGCATCTCGCGAAGCGGGAAGCGGCCTGCCGGGCATCGTCTCCGAGCCGGGCACGGGCCGCTTCCTCACCTGGGGGTATCGTTGAGCAAAGTCATGCGGGCCACGCCCATGCGCGCCCTCCTCGACCGCATAGCCGGCGAGTACGGGGCCCTCTCCTCGATCTACGGCATCCCGGAGGCCGCCTTCCGCGAGGCCTTCGAGCTCGAGGCCTCGAGCCCGGGCCTGGGCGTCATGGGGGGCGAGGCCAGCCTCCCCGTCGGCCCCGCCGCCGGCCCGAGCAGCCAGATCGCCCCCTGCCTCGTCGCCGCCTACCTCGCGGGGGCCCGGGCCTTCGAGCTCAAGACGGTGCAGGAGAACGACGCGCTCGAGATCGAGAAGCCCTGCATCTACGCCCTCGACGAGGGCCACAACACCGAGTGGTCCACCGAGCTCTCGCTCGGGGATGCCCGCGCCGAGTACCTGCGCGGCTGGATCGCCGTTAACCTCCTCGCCGCCATCTTCTCGAAGAAGCCTCGCGCCTTCTTCTTCAACATGTCGGTGGGCTATACCCTCGAGGGCATCAAGGGCTCCAAGGTCGAGGCCTTCATCGAGGGGATGCGCGAGCCCGCGCTCTCCGAGGAGTGGAAGCTCTACCTGGGCGAGCTGGCCTCCTTCGTCGAGTCGAGGGCCTTCGCGAAGGCCTTCGGCGCCGAGGCCCGCTCGCGAGCCCTGGCCCTCGTCGGGGACTTCCCCTCCTCGCCGGTGCATTCCGTCACCCTCTCCACCATGCACGGCTGCCCCCCCGCCGAGATCGAGCGGATCGGGGCCTACCTCGTCGAGGAGAAGGGCTTCGACGCCTACGTCAAGCTCAACCCCACCCTCCTGGGCTACGAGCGGGCCCGCTCCATCCTCGACGCCTGCGGCTGGTCCTCCATCGAGCTCGGGAGGGAAAGCTTCGAGCGCGACCTCCAGTTCCCCGAGGCCCTGGCCCTGGTCGCCTCCCTGTCGCGCAAGGCCGAGGCCGCGGGACGGCGCTTCGGGATCAAGCTCTCGAACACCCTCGCGAACCGCAACCCGGGCGGCTTCCTCCCCGGGGCCGAGCGCTACATGTCGGGCCGGGCCCTCTTCCCCCTCACGGCCCGGCTCGCCGCCGAGCTCGCCTCGGCCCTCCCCGATTTCGGCCAACGCTTCTCCTACTGCGGCGGCGTCTCGGCGCTCAACGCCGCCGAGCTCGTCGCCGCCGGGCTCGGCCCCCTCACGGTCGCCACCGACATCCTCAAGCCCGGCGGCTACCTCCGGCTCGGCCAGATCGCCCGCGAGGCCGCCTCGGCCCTGCCCGGCTCCCCGGATCGCCCCGACGCGGCGGCCCTGGGCCGGCTCGCGGAGGCCGCCCTCTCCCGCCCCGAGTACGCGGCCGGGTGGAAGGCCGGCGAGGCCGCCATCGCCAAGCCCCTGCCCCTCGCCGACTGCTTCGCGGCCCCCTGCGTCGAGGCCTGCCCGGCCCGCCAGAAGGCCCCCGAGTACATCCGCAAGCTCGCCGCGGGCGAGGAGGCCGCGGCCCTCGAGGCCGTCCTCGAGGACAATCCCCTGCCCTTCGTCACCGGCACCTTGTGCGACCACGTCTGCCAGGCGGCTTGCAGCCGCAACGACTACGAGGGATCGGTGGAGATCCGCGCCTGCAAGCTCTCCTGCGCCCGCGCGGCCTCGATCCCCGCCGGGCGCCCCGCCCCCGCGGCCTTCCGCGGCAAGGTCGCCGTGATCGGGGCGGGCCCGGCCGGCCTCTCCTGCGCCCACTACCTCGCCCTGGCCGGGGTCCCGGTCACCGTCTTCGACAAGGCCGCCGCGCCCGGAGGGGTGCCGGCCAACGTCATCCCCTCCTTCCGCATCCCCCGCGAGGACCTCGCACGCGACATCGGCCGGATCGCCTCCCTCGGCGCGGAGTTCCGCTTCGGGACCGAGGTCCGGGAGCTCGGGCCCCTCGAGGCCCTTGGCTATACCGCCTTCTTCGCCGGCGTCGGGGCCCCGGTCCCGCGGCGCCTCGAGCTCGCCGGCTCCGGGATCGAGCTCGTCGACGCCCTGAGCTTCCTCGAGCGCAGCGCCGAGTACGGCGGCCGCGCGAGCGTCGTGGTCGCGGGCGGGGGCAACACCGCCATGGACGCGGCCCGCGCCGCCGCCCGCCTGCCCGGCGCGCGGAGCGTCGTCATCTCCTACCGCCGGAGCCGGGCCGAGATGCCCGCCGACCGCGAGGAGCTCGAGAACGCCCTCCGCGAAGCGAAAGCTCTCGGCGAGCGCAGCGAGGCGGCTGCGTCGCTCAACGCGCCCGAAGCTTCCCCCGCCGGGCCCCTCCTCGAGCTCTGCGCGCCCGAGGCGGCCCTGCCGCCCGCCGGGGGCAGGGGCCCCCGCCTCGTGCTGCGGCGCATGCGCCTCGGCCTGCCCGACGCCTCGGGCAGGCGGGCCCCCGAGCCCACCGAGGAGCGCTTCGAGCTGCCCTGCGACCTCCTCGTGGCGGCGGTCGGCGAGGTCCCCGACGCGGCCCTCCTCGCGGCCCTCGGCGCCTCCTGCGGCCCCGACGGCCGCCCCCGCATCGACGCCGCGACCCAGGAGAGCTCCCGGCCGGGGCTCTTCGTCGGGGGCGACGCCTCCCGGGGCCCGGCCTCGATCATCGCCGCCATAGCCGACGGCCGCCGGGCCGCCTACGCCATCCTCCGCTCGGCCGGCATCGAGCCCTCCCGGGCCGCCTGCTCGGCTCCCCCGCCCGAGGGGGCCAAGCTCGCGCGGCGCGGCCGCCTCCAGGCCTCCCTCCCCGCCGGGGCTCCCGGCTTCGCCGCCCGCGAGGCCGAGCGCTGCCTCGAATGCGACTCGGCCTGCCTCCGCTGCGTCGAGGTCTGCCCGAACCGGGCCAACCTGGCCATCCCCGTACCGGCCGGGGGGGCTCCCTTCTCCCAGGCCCTGCAGATACTCCACCTTGACCGCCTGTGCAACGAGTGCGGGAACTGCGGCCTGTTCTGCCCCTACGAGGGCGAGCCCTACCGCGGCAAGATCACCCTCTTCGATTCGCCCGCCGAGCTCCGCGCGTCGCGCAACGCGGGCTTCTGCGCCGAGGGGCCGAGGCTCTGGCTGCGGGCCGAGCCCGAGGGCCCCGTGGCCGAGCAGGGGCCGGGCGGCGGCGCGGGAGCCGGCCCGGTCCCCGCCCTCGCCCGCCTGGTGCTGCGCGAGCATCCCTACCTGATCGGAGGCGCGAGATGATCCTCTTCGAGTCCGTCCGCGTCCTGTCCTGGGAGCCCCCCGCCGTCTCCGAGCCCCTGGACGTCGCGGTCTACGGGAGGGGCGAGGGCGCCGAGAAGGCCGGCACGATAGCCGAGGTCGGAACCGGCCTCGCGTCGAGGTACCCGGGGGCCAGGCGGATCTCGGGCGCCTACCTCTCCCCCGGCCTCGTCTGCGCGCACACGCACCTGTACTCCGCCCTGGCCCGCGGCATGCTGGTCTCCATCGAGCCCTCGAAGGACTTCGCCCAGCAGCTCGAGCGCCTCTGGTGGCGCCTCGACCGCGCGATCGACCTCCCCATCCTCGAGGCCTCGGCCCTCGCGGGCTGCGCGGACGCGGCCGCCTGCGGCGTGACGAGCCTCGTCGACCACCACGCCGGCCCCGAGGCCATCGACGGCAGCCTCTCGGTCCTGCGGAAGGCCTACGAGGAGGTCGGCCTGCGCGGCCTTTTGTGCTACGAGACCACCGACCGCAACGGCCCCGAGGGCGCCCGCGCGGGCGTGGCGGAGAACCTCCGCTTCGCGCGCGAGATCGACGCCGCCCGCGCCTCCGGCGAGCGGCCCCTCGTCGACGGCTGCATCGGGGCCCACGCGGGCTTCACGGTGGGGGACGAGACCCTGGGCGCCCTCTCCGACGCGGTGCGGGCCTCGGGCCGGGGCCTCCACGTCCACCTGGGCGAGGACAAGTACGACGCCGTCGACTCCCGGCGCCTGCACGGCCTCGACCTCGTCGAGCGCTTCGACCGGGCCGGCTGCCTGGGCCCCAAGTCCGTCGTCGGCCACGGGGTCTGGCTCACCGAATCCGAGGTCGAGCTCTTGAACGAGCGCGGGACCTTCCTCGCGCACAACGCGCGCTCGAACATGAACAACGCCGTGGGCTACAACCGGCTCCTGACGCGGTCGCGCAACGTGGTCCTGGGCACCGACGGCACCTCGGCGGACATGCTCGAGGAATTCCGCTTCGCGGCCTTCCGGCACCGCGAGTCCGGCGGCCCCTGGTGGCCCGGCGACTTCCTCCGCTGCCTCGACCGCGGCAACCGCCTCATGGAGCGCTATATCGGCGCGGCCCAGGGCCGGGTCGAGGCCGGCTTCGCCGCCGACCTCGTGCTCTGGGACTACGAGCCGCCGACGCCCCTGGTCGGCGGCAACGTCGCCGGCCACCTCGCCTTCGGCCTCTCCTCGCGCTCCGTGCGCTCGGTGATGGTCGGGGGCGAGTTCGTCATAAAGGACCGGGAGCCGCGCTTCGACGCGGAACGGATAGGCGCCGGCGCGCGCGGAGAGGCGGCGCGGCTATGGAAGCGCATGGAAGGAAGGAAGTAGCAATGGACCCGAAGACGATCCTCGAGAAGGCCGCGGCCTATCGCGACTATACCGCCCAGAACCTCAGCAAGATGATCCAGGTCCCCGGCTTCAGCTGCACCGAGGGCGATCGGGTGCGGCTCATACGGCGCCTGGCCGAGGAGGCCGGGATGGAGGATATCCGCGTCGACGGCCTGGGGAGCCTCCTCGGGCGCGTCGGCTCGGGCCGGAAGGTCCTCGTCATCGACGCCCACATCGACACGGTCGGCGTGGGCGATCCCGCCCAGTGGAAGCTCCCCCCCCACTCCGGGATCGTCAAGGACGGCCTGGTGCACGGCCGCGGCGCCTCCGACCAGCTCGGCGGCGCCGCCTCCATGATCACCGCGGCGCGGATCCTCAAGGAGATGGCCTACCAGGGAGACTACACGGTCTGGTTCGCCTTCACCGTCATCGAGGAGGACTGCGACGGCCTGTGCTGGAAGTACCTCATCGAGGAGGAGAAGTTCAAGCTCGACTTCGCGGTGTCCACCGAGCCCACGAGCTGCCGCCTCTACCGCGGCCACCGCGGACGCATGGAGATCCAGGTCGACATCAAGGGGATCTCCTGCCACGGCTCCGCGCCCGAGCGCGGGGAGAGCGCCGCCTACAAGGCCGCCCGCGCCGCCCTCGCCCTCGAGAAGCTCAACGCCGAGCTCAGGCCCGACGACGACGGCTTCCTCGGCAAGGGCACCATCACCGTATCGCAGATCAAGGTCCAGGGTCCCTCGCAGTGCGCGGTGCCCGACCAGGCCATGCTCTACTGCGACCGCCGCCTGACCTGGGGCGAGGACGATAAGCTCGCCATCGGCCAGGTCGAGAAGGCCCTCGCCCAGGCCGGCGTGGACAAGTTCACGGTCAAGATGCCCGAGTACTCTCAGAGCGCCTATACCGGGAAGCTCTACAAGCAGGAGCTCTACTTCCCCACCTGGAAGATCCCCGCCGACCATCCTCTCGTCCTTTCCGGCGTCGACGCGTACAAGGGCCTCTACGGCCAGGCGCCGACGGTCGACAAATGGACCTTCTCCACGAACTGCGTGGCCATCTGCGGCCGCCACAAGATCCCCTGCATCGGCTTCGGCCCCGGCGACGAGTCCCAGGCCCACGCCCCCAACGAGATAAACCGGGTCGACGACCTCGAGAAGTGCGCCGCCTTCTACGCCGCCCTCCCCTATTCCCTGGAGCGGCGCGCGTGAGGTGGAGCTACCGCTGCCCCGAGTGCGGGGCTGCGTACCCCATCGAGCCGGGCCGCTACCTCTGCGACCGATGCGGATCGCGCAACGCGCCCGGCATGCCCCTCCACGGGGTCCTCGAGTGCGCGTTCGATCCCGACGAGGCTCGGCGCGAGCTCGCGGCCGGGTCGATCCCCCTCCCCGTCGAGGCCGAGCATTTCCCGAGCCTGCCCGTGGGCGGCACGCCCCTGTGGCCGGCCCCCCGCCTGCGCGAGGAGCTCGGCTTCCCCGGCCTCTGGCTCAAGGACGACGGCTGCGAGCCCTCGGGCTCGTACAAGGACCGCGCCTCCTACCTCGTCGCCGCCTTCGCCCGCAAGCACGGGATCGGCGAGGTGGCCCTGGCCTCGACCGGCAACGCGGCCTCGAGCATGGCCTGCGTCGGCGCGGCGGCGGGCCTCAAGGTGACGGTCTTCCTGCCCAAGTCGGCGCCGATAGCGAAGCGGGTCCAGGTCCTGCAGTACGGGGCGGAGCTGCGCGAGATCGAGGGCAACTACGACCTCGCCTTCGACACCTGCCTCGCGTACACGGACGAGACGGGGGTGCTGTCGCGCAACACCGCCTACAACCCCCTCACCATCGAGGGCAAGAAGACCGCCGCCTTCGAGATCATCCGCGAGCTCGCGGCGCGGGGCTCGCGGCCGCCCGACCACGTCTTCGTGCCCACGGGGGACGGGGTCATCCTGGCGGGCCTCATCCGCGGCTTCGAGGACCTCCTGGCCCTGGGCGAGATCGACCGGATGCCGACGGTATGGGCGGCCCAGGCCGAAGGCTCGAGCGCCATCGCCCGGGCCCTCGAGACTGGCCGGCTCGAGCCCAGGCCCTCGGCCACGCTCGCCGACTCGATCTCCGTGGACGCGCCGCGCAACGGCGTCTTCGCCCTCGCGAAGCTGCGCCGGCACGGCGGTGCCGGCGCCATCGTCGCCGACCAGGCCATCCTCGAGGCCCAGCGCCTCGGTTCGGCCAAGGCGGGGCTCTTCGCCGAGCCCTCGAGCGCCGCGGCCCTCGCGGCCTTCATCCAGGCGCGGCCCCGGCTCGGCCGGGACGAGGTGGCCGTGGCGATGCTCACCGGCTCGGGCCTCAAGGACATAGCATCCGCCGCGCGAGCGGTCGGCTACCGGCTAGATTGAAGAGAAGGAAGAGGAGTGAAGACCATGATCGACCTGAACGTCAACGAGTCCCAGCGGAAGAAGAACATACAGCGCTGCCGCGAGAAGGGCATCCTCCTGCCCACCTTCGCGCAGATGCGCGACCCCGGCAAGATCCCCGAGGCGGTCAAGAAGGAGCTCGCGGGCATCGGCCTCTGGGAGGTCCATCCGCGCAACCTCTTCCGCGTGAACTGGCACAACGAGGCCGTGGAGAAGGGCGGGGGCTACGGCGCGGTGAATTTCATCGAGCTCCCGCGCGCGATCACGGGCACGAGGGCGCGCATCGTGGGCCTCGCCGGCAAGTGGTTCCCCACGGGGGCCCACAAGGTCGGCGCCGCCCTCTCCTGCCTCCTGCCCGAGCTCGTCACGGGGAGGTTCGACCCCACGACGAAGAAGGCGGTCTGGCCCTCCACGGGCAACTACTGCAGGGGCGGGGCCTACATCTCGCGCCTCCTCTCCTGCCCCTCCATAGCGATCCTCCCCGCGGGCATGTCCAAGGAGCGCTTCGAGTGGCTCAAGACCATGGCCGAGGAGGTCATCGCCACGCCGGGCTGCGAGTCGAACGTCAAGGAGATCTTCGACAAGTGCGCCGAGCTCGAGCGCACCCGGCCCGACGCCGTCATCTTCAACCAGTTCGACCAGCTGCCCAACCACCTCTGGCACTACGCGGTCACCGGCCCGGCCATGGAGGAGGCCTTCAACAGGATCAAGGGAGCGAAGTCGCGCATCGCGGGCGCCGTCCTCTCCTCGGGCTCGGCCGGCACCCTCGGCTCGGGCTCCTACCTGCGGGAGACCTTCCCCGGCGCCAAGGTCGGCGTGGCCGAGGCCCTCCAGTGCCCCACCATCCTCGAGAACGGCTTCGGCGACCACCGCATCGAGGGCATCGGGGACAAGCACATCCCCTGGATCCACAACCTCCGCGACACCGACGCCGCGGTCGGCGTCGACGACGAGCTCCCGATGCGCCTCATCCGCCTCTTCAACGAGCCGGCCGGCAAGGCCGTCCTCGCCGAGGCGGGCGTCCCCGGGGAGGTCCTCGACCGCCTGGACTGGATCGGCATCTCGGGCGTGGGCAACATGATCGGCGCCATCAAGTTCGCCAAGTACTACGAGCTCGGCGAGGAGGACGTCGTCTTCACGATGTTCACCGACTCCATGGCCATGTACCAGAGCCGCCTCGCGGAGCTCTCCGCCGAGCGGGGGAAGTACGGCCAGCGCCAGGCCGACCGCGACTACGAGCGGCTCCAGGGCATCTCCGTCGACCACGTGCTCGAGCTCTCCCAGGTCGACAAGCGCCGCATCCACAACCTCAAGTACTTCTCCTGGATCGAGCAGCTCGGCAAGGACTTAGGCGAGCTGCGCGAGCAGTGGGAGGATCACCGCGCCTACTGGGGCGGGCTGCGCTCCCAGGTCGGCGAGCTCGACGAGCTCATCGAGGGCTTCAACCAGGAGGTAGCCAGGTGATACTGCTCAAGGACTGCTTCCGCGTCCTCGCCCGCGGCGGAGCCCCGCGCGGGGAAGGCGCGGAGCTCTCCGGGGTGGACATCCTCGTCGACGGCGGGCGCATCAGGCGCGTGGGCCCCGGCCTCGCGGCCTCCGAGCGCCTCCCCCCCGGCACGAGGGTGATCGACGCCTCGCGCCACGTGGTCCTGCCCGGGCTCGTGAACACCCACCACCACTTCTACCAGACCCTCACGCGCAACCTCCCCGCCGTGCAGGAGGCCAAGCTCTTCGACTGGCTCGTCTACCTCTACGAGGTGTGGAAGGGCCTGGACGAGGAGGCGGTCTATTGGTCGAGCCGCCTCGCGATGGCCGAGCTCCTCAAGACCGGCTGCACCCTGACGACCGACCACCACTACCTCTACCCCCGCTCCTTCTCCGGCGACCTGCCCGGCATCCAGTTCGAGGCGGCGAGCCAGCTCGGCATTCGCTTCGCGCCGACGCGGGGCTCGATGTCCCGCTCCAGGAAGGACGGGGGCCTGCCCCCCGACTCGACGGTCCAGGACGAGGACGAGATCCTCGCGGCCTGCGAGGCGGCGATCCGGAAGTACCACGACCCGGCCCCCGACGCCATGCGCAAGGTGGCACTCGCCCCCTGCTCGCCCTTCTCCGTCTCCGAGAAGTCGATGCGCGACGCGGCCGACCTCGCCCGCAGGCACGGCGTCCGCCTCCACACCCACCTCGCCGAGACGAACGACGAGGACGACTTCTGCGTGAAGATCTACGGCCGCCGCCCCCTGCGGCTTATGGAGGACTGCGGCTTCACGGGGAGCGACGTCTGGTTCGCCCACGGCATCTTCTTCGACGACGCGGAGCTCGATCTCCTCGCGCGGACGAAGACCGGCGTGGCCCACTGCCCGAGCTCGAACATGCGCCTCGGCTCGGGGATCTGCCGCGTGCGGGAGATGCTCGACCGGGGCGTTCCCGTGGGACTCGCCGTCGACGGCTCGGCCTCCAACGACTCCTCCGACATGCTCGGCGAGGCGAGGCAGGCCCTCCTCTTGCAGCGCGTCAGGTACGGCTCGGGCGGCATCTCCGCCCGCGAGGTGCTCTCGCTGGCCACCGAGGGCGGGGCCCGCATGCTCGGCTTCCCCGAGGCGGGCCGGATCGAGGAGGGAGCCTTGGCCGACCTGGCCCTGTTCGACGTCATGAAGCTCGAGTACGCCGGGGCCCTCTCCGACCCGATCGCCGCCCTCCTGTTCTGCGGCTGCGACCACCGGGCCGACTACGTCATCGTCAACGGGGCTCTCGCCGTGGACGGCAAGCGCCTTGCGGGGGCCGACGAGGAGGAGATCAGGCTGAAGGCCGGCGAGGCCTCCCGCAGGCTCCTGGCGAAGGCGGGGCTCCCGTCATGAGGAGGACCGAGCGCTACGCGAGGCCGGCCTCCCTCGGCGAGGCCCTCGCCCTCAAGGCGGCCGATCCCGCGGCCGCCTGGCTCGCCGGGGGCACCTTCCTCCTCGCGGGGGACGCCCGCGACAAGCCCGAGTCCCTCATCGACCTCGGGGCCTTCCTGCCCCGCGGACTCTCCGCCGCGGGAGCGGCCCTCGCCATAGGCGCGGGCACGAGCTTCCAGGAGCTCGCCGACTCGCGCGCCGCACCGGCCCTCCTGCGCCGGGCGGCCCTCGGCATGGCCAACCGGAACGTCCGCAACCGCGCGACGGTCGGCGGCAACCTCGGCGCCAACCGCTCCTGCTCGAGCCTCATCCCCTCCCTCCTCGTCCTGGGCGCCGAGCTCGAGCTGGCCGAGGGCGGCCCGCCCGCCGCCGCGGGCCTCGAGAGCTGGCTCGCCGGGCCGCGGGGCCTGGTCCTCTCGCTCAGGATCCCGGCCGAAGCGGGGAGGCGCTCGGCCTGCGGCCGCTGGGCCCGGACCGCCTGCGACCTCTCGGTCCTGAGCGCGGCGGTCTCGTACCGCCTCTCCGCGGGCGCGATGCGCGATCTCCGGATCGCCCTGGGGGGCCTCGGGCCCCGCGCCCGCCGCTTCCCCGAGCTCGAGGCGCTCTTCGAGGGCCGCCCCCTCCCCTCGCGGGAGGACATGGAGGCGCGCATCGCGCCCCTGCTAAGGCCCATCGACGACCTGCGCGGGAGCGCGGAGTTCAAGCGCTTCCGGGCGGCGGCCCTCGCCGCCGAGCTCCTCCGCGCCGCCGCGGGCCAGGAGGCCGACGCATGAAAGTACGCTTCACCCTCAACGGCAAGGAGCGCTCCTGGGACTGCGAGCCGGGAGAGAGCCTACGGGACGCCCTCAGGCGCCACGGCATAGTCTCGGTCCGGGACGGCTGCGGCGGCGAGGGCGCCTGCGGCCTGTGCGCCGTCATCCTCGACCGGAGGGCCGTGAACTCCTGCATGGTCCTCGCCGCCCAGGCCGAGGGCTCCGAGATCCTCACCGTCGAGCACTTCTCGCGCGACCGCGAGCTCTCGATCGTGCAGCGCGCCCTCGTGGACGCCTCCTGCGTCCAGTGCGGCTACTGCACCCCCGCGGTCGTCCTCGCCCTCCACTCCCTCCTCGCGCGCTCCCCCGAGCCTTCCGAGGCCGAGGTCCGCGACGCCCTCTCGGGCACCCTCTGCCGCTGCACCGGGTACGAGCAGTTCTTCGAGGCGGCGCGCATCGCGTCGCGCCGGATCCGCGACCCGCTCTACGCCGAGGCCCGCCCCGTCGACTACCGCCCCGAGCTCGCCTTGGTCGGCAAGGACCGCGAGAAGGTGGACGCCGCCTACCTGGCCCGGGGCGAGCGCGCCTACGTCGAGGACCGGGTCGAGGCGGGCGCCTGCCACGTCGCCCTCCTCGGGAGCCCCCACGCCCACGCCTGGGTGGTCTCGGTGGACGACGAGGAGGCCCGCGCCATGCCCGGGGTCGTGGAGATCCTCAGCTCGCGCAACTGCCCCGACAAGGTCTACACCACTGCCGGCCAGGGCTTCCCCGAGCCCTCCCCCCACGACCAGCGCATGTTCCCCCGCAAGGTCCGCCACGTCGGGGACCGCGTCGCCGCGGTCCTCGCCGAGACCCCCGAGCAGGCCCGCGCCGCGGCCGCCGCCATCAAGGTGGAGTACGAGCTTCTCCGCCCCGTCCTCTCCATCGCCGAGGCAAAGGCGCCTAACGCGCCTATCGTCCATTCCGGCGAGGTGAGCTACGTCTCGGGCGAGCCCCCCGCGGGGAGCTCGACGGCAGGCGACGGCCGCGACGATCCCGTCGTCTACCAGTTCCCCCTGCACGCCGACCCCCACCGCAACCTCGCGGCGAGCGCCGCGGCGGGTATCGGGGACGTCGAGGCGGGCTTCGCGGCCGCCGACCTCGTGATCGAGCGAGCCTACAAGTGCAACCGGGTCCAGTGCACGCCGATGGAGCCCCACGTGGCCTACGCCAAGGTGGAGGCCGGCCGGCTCGTCCTCCACGCCTCGACCCAGGTGCCCTGGCACGTCCGGCGCATCGTCTCCCGGGCCATCGGCATCCCCGAGAACAAGGTCCGCGTCATCAAGGAGCGGGTCGGCGGGGGCTTCGGGGCCAAGCAGGACATAGTGGTCGAGGACCTCGTCGGCTACCTCGCCTGGAAGACCGGCAGGCCCGTCTTCCTCCGCTACGACCGCGCGCAGGAGTTCATAGCCAGCCGGACGCGCCACGCGATGGAGATACGCGTCAAGCTCGGCGCCAAGCGCGACGGCAAGCTCACCGCCATCCTCATGCGCCTCGAGGCCGACACCGGCCCCTACGGCCAGCACTGCCTCACGGTGCCGATGAACGCCATCTCCAAGAGCCTGCCCCTCCTCCTGTGCGACAACGCCCGCTTCGAGGTGAGCTCCTACTACACCAACCTCTCGCCCGCGGGCGCCTACCAGGGCTACGGCGCGCCCAAGGGCTCCTTCGCCCTCCAGACCGCCCTGGCCGAGCTCGCCGGCGAGCTCGGCATCGACCAGCTCGAGATGATCGAGCGCAACCGGGTCGGCTCGGGCGCCCGCATCGAGATCCTCAAGTCCCTCGGCGAGGGCCGCGAGGGCTCGGCCGTGACCCTGGGCGAGTGCGGCCTCGGGGAGATGATCCGCCGCGGCCGCGAGGCCTTCGGCTGGGAGGAGCCCGGCGCGGCCGGCCGGCGCGCGAAGGAAGAGGGCGACTGGAGGATCGGCCGCGGGGCGGTGATCATCCAGCAGGGCTCGGGCCTGCCCGGCCTGGACGCGGCCAACGCGGAGCTCAGGCTCCTCGCCGACGGCACCCTCCTCCTCCTCTCGGGGGGGGCGGACCTCGGCACGGGCCTCGATACGGTGACGGCCAAGATGGCCGCCGAGACCCTCGGCCTCGAGCTCCAGGACGTGACGGTCATCTCCGGCGACACGGACCTGACCCCCTTCGACAAGGGGGCCTACGCCTCCTCGGGCACCTTCTTCTCGGGCAAGGCGGCCCTCCTCGCGGCCGAGGACCTCAAGGCCAAGGCCCTCGCCGCGGCCGCGGCCATCCTCGGCGAGCCGGCCTCCGGCCTCGCGCTCGAGCGCGGGGGGATCGTCGCGGGCAAGCGGGGCCGCATAACGCTCGCCGAGCTCGGCCACCGCTCCTCCCAGGGCGAGGGCCACGGCGAGCTATCCGGATTCGGCAGCTTCAAGACCGAGCACGCCGCCTTCCCCTACGGCGCCCACTTCGTCGAGGCGGCGGTCAACGCGCGCTCGGGCGAGGTCGTCGTCAGGCGCTACCACGCCTACCAGGACTGCGGCACGCCGATCAACCCGAGCCTCGCCCGGGGCCAGGTCCACGGCGCCATCCTCAAGGCCATAGGGCACTCGCTCTACGAGGAGATGCTCTACGACCAGGAGGGCCGCTGCCTGAATCCGAGCTTCCTGGACTACAAGATCCCCAGCTCGCTCGAGGTTCCCGAGGACTTCCGCGTCGAATTCGTCCCCGTGGCCGACGAGGTGGGGCCCTTCGGGGCCAAGTCGGTCTCCGAGATCTCGGTCAACGGGGCGGCGCCGGCGATCGCCATCGCGATCCACGACGCGGTCGGGGCCTGGGTGAGGGAGTGGCCCTTCACGCCCGAGCGGGTGCTCAGGGCGATGGGGAAGCTCGGCGGGGCCCTTCCCGCGAGCCGCGCGACGTCGTCAAGGCATTCTCAATAGCTGGAGGAAAGAGATGGACAAGAAGGAAATCGCCCGCCTCGTCGAGGCCCTCGGATCGAAGAAGATAGGGATGTACCGCAAGGACTTCCTCCTCACCTGGGAGAAGAGCCGCGACGAGCTCGACGCGACCTTCCTCGCGGCAGACGCCCTGCGCGCGATGCGCGAAGCCGGCCTGAGCCCCCGCGTCTGGGATTCGGGGATAGCGGTCTCGAACTTCCGCGACAACTCCACGCGCACCCGCTTCTCCTTCGCCTCGGCCTGCGACCTCCTGGGCCTGTACGTGCAGGACCTCGACGAGGGCAAGAGCCAGATCGCCCACGGCGAGACGGTGCGCGAGACCGCGAACATGATCAGCTTCCTCTCCGAGGCGATCGGCATCCGGGACGACATGTACCTGGGCGAGGGGGACAAGTACCAGCGCGAGGTCGGGAAGGCCCTCGACGAGGGCGTGGCGGCCGGCGTCCTGCCGGACCGGCCCACGGTCGTCAACCTCCAGTCGGACATCGACCACCCCACCCAGTCCATGGCCGACTTCCTCCACCTGGCCCACCACTTCGGCGGCCTGGACAAGCTCAAGGGCAAGAAGATCGCGATGAGCTGGGCCTACTCGCCCTCCTACGGCAAGCCCCTCTCCGTGCCCCAGGGCGTCATAGGCCTCGCGAGCAGGCTCGGCATGGAGATCGTCCTCGCCCACCCCGAGGGCTACGGCCTCATTCCCGAGGTCGTGGAGCTCTCCAGGCGGCAGGCGAGGGAGTCCGGCGGGAGCTTCTCCCAGGTCGCCTCGATGGAGGAGGCCTTCGCGGGCGCCGACATCGTGTATCCCAAGAGCTGGGCCCCCTACGAGGTCATGCAGCAGCGCGTGCCCCTCCTGCACGCGAACGACCTCTCGGGCCTGAAGGAGCTCGAGCGGAAGTGCCTCGAGAGCAACGCCCGCTGGAAGGGCTGGGAGTGCGACGAGGCCAAGATGAGGCTCACGAAGAACGGCGAGGCCCTCTACATGCACTGCCTGCCGGCCGACATCACCGACGTGTCCTGCAAGGCCGGCGAGGTGGCGGCGAAGGTCTTCGACAAGTACCGGGACGACACCTACCGCGAGGCCAGCTACAAGCCCTACATCATCGCGGCGATGATCCTCCTCGGGAAGGCCAAGGACCCCGCCGCGACGCTCGGGCGCCTCCTCGAGCGGGGAACACCCCGGAGCGCGCTCTAGGGGCGAGCCCGCCCCCGGCGGCGCGCGCCGCTGGCAGGAAAAAGGCCCCGCCCCGGGAGGACCGGGACGGGGCCTTCGCTATGCGCGCGTCGCGCTACATCGAATCCCGGACGCTCACTTGGCGGCGTTCAGGCCCGCGATGCGCCCGAAGGTGAAGATGTCGGCTATCGCGTTCCCGCCGAGGCGGTTGCCCGCGTGGATGCCGCCGGTCACCTCGCCGGCGGCCCAGAGTCCGGCGATGGGCTGGCCCTTGGCGTCGAGCACGCGGGCCTCGGTGTCGATGGCCACGCCGCCCATCGTGTGGTGGAGCGAAGCCTTGCGGGGGCTGATGCAGATGCCCCGCTCGGGGTCGGCGTCGATGGCCGCCAGGTCGATGGCCCCGGCGAGGACCTCCTTGCCGAAGGCCGTATCCTTCTGCTCGGCCACGTAGCGGTTGTACTCCTCGATGGTCGCGCGCAGCTGGGCCTCGGTGAAGGCCGGGGCGACCCCGGCCGCGGCCTTCGAGCTGGCGGCCGCCAGCTCGGCGAGGGTGTTCCCGTACCAGATGTGGCCGCCCTCGACCATGGCCGATACCGACTGGTAGTCCGTGCCCTTGAGCTTGTCGCCGGGCTTCGCGGGATTGCCCCGTCCGGCGTAGATGATGTAGAAGATCCCCTTGTCGAGCGCCAGGGAGGCCTTGGCGAGGACGTCGCGCTCGGCGTACTCGTCGACGAAGCGCCTGCCCCGGCCGTCGATCCAGATCTGCTCCGAGGCGTCGCCCCAGATGCCGTCGGTCATCGTGCCCTTGACGGGCGAGGAGGAGGGCATCATCTGCGCCACCTCCATGCCCACCAAGGCGGCCCCGGCCTTCTCGGCCATGACGATGCCGTCGCCCCGGTTGGTGCCCATGTTCGTGGAGAGGGTCCGGTCGGATAGGTCCTTGCCCCAGTACTTGTCGTACTTCTTCACCATGGCCGCGTTGGCGGCGTAGCCGCCCGTGGCCAGGACGACGCCCTTCGCGGCGCGGATCGTCACCTGGGTCCCGTCGGCCTGGACGGCCTTGGCGCCGACGACCCTGCCGGAGGGCCCGAGGAGGAGCTCGGCGCCGCGGGTCTCGGTGTAGATCCTCACGCCGAACTCCAGGGCCTTCTTCTCGAGCTGGGGGATGCGCTCCGCCCCGGACATGAAGCTATGGGTGCGGGGCCACATCGCGCCAAGGACCGTGCCGAGGCCCGCCGCGCTGCCGTACTTCGAGCTCCCGCCGTAGGAGGCCTTGAGCCCGATGCTGTCCATCCACTCGAAGCTCGCGAGGGCGCTCGAGGCCAGAGTGCGCGCGAGCTCGAGCTTGGGCGCCTCCCAGGAGCCGTCGCTCATCCGCCTGAGGCCTCCCGTGTAGATGTGCCACATGTGCAGGGCGATCGAGTCGAAGCCGGGCAGGTCGCGGCCCGCGGCCTTGCCTTCGTTGGCCGCGTAGAAGGCCGCGATGTCGCCCTTCAGCTCGGCGAGGACGGCCTTCCACTCGGGGTAGAGGTCGAACTTCAGGGCGGGATCGGCCGGGTCGAGGGCGAGGTAGGAGTCCATCGCCTGCTTCTGGGCCTTGGTCAGGATCATCTGGGCCTGGGCCGCGGGATCGACCGCGTTGTAGGCCGCCCCGGCCATCATGGTATTGCCGCCGAGGACCGAGCCCTTCTCGATGAGGACGACCTTGGCGCCGGACTGGGCCGCGCTGATGGCCGCGGTGAGCCCGGCCCCGCCGCCGCCCATGACCAGGACGTCGGCGTCCCAGGACTGGGGCGCCCGGGGCTTGGCCTTGGCCTCCTTGGCGCGCAGGGCCGCGACGTCGAGGCCGGCCTTCTCGGCGGCCGCGGCCACCGCGTTCTTGAGCCCGTTGCTGGCGAGGGTGGCCCCGACGACCGCGTCGACGGAGAGGCTCTGCGTCTCCACGATACGCGCCGGGATCCGCTCGAAGGCGACCTTCGCGACGTTGGGCGTCTCCTTGGACGAGAGGATCTTGACGGCGGCCATGCGGCCCTCGACGACCGTCAGCTCGACCTTGATGGGCCCCTGCATGCCGTAGGCGCTGCCCTCGTAGACGCCGTCCGCGCGCGCGGCCCGAGTCCCGGCGCCCGAGGTGCAGCCCATCGCCAGCATCGCCGCCGCCGCGAGGGCGGGGACGATGACCAAGCCTTTCTTCATATTCCCTCCAGGAATGGCAGTATCGCGTCGAGCCTAAACCTCTCCTCGACTCGAGGGTCAAGCCTCGGGTGAGGGCCTGGACGGGGCCCTTCGAGCCGCGCGGAGGGCCCCGAGGGCGGGGCCAGATTGGCCGATCGCGCCTCCGGGGCGGGATTCCCCCCCGCGGCGGGGCTCGAGCCCCGCCCTGGCGGGCCCTTCGCGGGCCCCGGGGGGCCCGACGGGGGGGCCTGAAGCCGGCTCCAGGGTTATGCAAAGCCACGGGGCGCCGTGCTACAGTAGGGAGGAGCGCCGCCGCGCGGGGGGAAGCTGTGAAGTACAGGATCGGATCGTTCAAGCGGTTGACCGGGTTCTCCGAGGCCACGCTCCGCTACTACGAGCGGCTGGGGCTCCTGAGCCCCTCGCGGGACGACGGGAACGACTATCGGAGCTACGACGAGGAGGACCTCCTCCAGCTGGTCCAGGTCTCGCAGTACAGCGGCTTCGACATCCCCCTCGCCGAGCTGCCCGGGGAAGGCAGGGAGCTCTCCGCGGAAGCCATGCGCGCCCTCCTCGGCGAGCGCCGGCGCTCGATCGAGGCGAGCATCGCCGACCTCTACGAGCGCCTGGCGCGCATCAGGCTCCACGAGGCCAGCTTCGCGCGCCTGGCGGAGGAGGGGGGAGCGATAAGCCAGGCCAATATCGGCGGCATCTACCGCCTCTTCCTTTCCGATCCGCTGGTGGCGTCGAATCCGGCGGCCGAGAAGATCGCCGCCCGCTGGCTCTCGTACAAGCCCTTCACCCACGCCACGATGCGCATCCCCCTCGCCGAGCTGCGCGCGAGGAAGGAGGGCCCCTACGGCGTCGAGCTGGGCCTGGGCATGCTCGAGCGCTACTTCCTCGAGAAGGGCGAGACCCTCCGCGAGCCTATCCTGTACGAGCCGCCCAACACCTGCCTCCAGGGCATGCTCGCCGCCGAGAGCCTGGGCGCCATCTCCCGCGCCGACCTCGAGCCCTTCTTCGAGCGCCTGGCCGCGGGCAGCCTCATACCCGTCGGCGACCTGTTCGGCTGGATCGTCTACATCGCCCGCGAGGGAGGGCGGCGCAGGTACTACCTCAGCCTGCGGATGGCCGTGGCCTGAGGGCCCGGGAGGCTCAGGAATTCCTCCCGCAGAGGGGCACGAAGGCGACCCCGGCCCAGCTCTCGCGCCTCGGCCCCGACCGATCGAGCGTTATGCGAAACAAGCTGCCCCTGGCCTGCGGGTAGAGGAGCATCCCTCCCGGCGCGAGCTGCCCGAGCAGGGGCTCCTCGCGGAAGGAGGGCGAGGCGACCCCCGCCGAGAGCATGATGCGGTCGAAGGGCGCGAGGCCGGGGAAGCCCGCCGAGCCGTCGGCCTCGAGGAACTCGATCCGATCGAGGAGGGAGGAGGCCGGGGCGCCGGGCAGGCGGCAGGCCGCGCAGTTGGCCCGGCCGGCGAGGGCCAGCTCGGGCAGGATCTCGGCCGCGTAGACCTGGCCTCCGGGGAAGCAGAGGAGGCCGGCTATCGCGGCCGCGTAGCCCGAGCCCGAGCCCACCTCGAGGATCCGCTGCCCCGGCTCGATCCGGAGCAGGTCGAGCATGAGGGCGACCATCGAGGGCTCGGAGCAGGTCTGGCCCCAGCCGATGGGGACGGGCTCGTCGAGGTACGCCGCCCAACGCGAGCCCTCCGGCAGGAAGGCCGCCCGGTCGATGGCGAGCATCGCCTCGAGGACGCGGCCATCGCGCTCCCGCCCCCCGAGGTAGGCCGGGGCCGCCGCGGCGACGCGGGCGACGAGTCCCGCGTTGGTGGAATGGAAGCTCACCTCGCTGAAGCCTCCTCACTTTACTATAACCCAAGTTGCCCCGCGGGCGTATCGGCCGGACGGCCTCATTATCGCCTTGACGCCCCGCGGGGAGGCTTTATAATGCCCATCTACCCGCTCGACCGCGGGCGAAAAAGGGAGGCATTGATGAGGAAAACGCTCAGGTTATTCGCCCTGGCCATCGTCGCGATGGCCGCCCTGTCCGGAGCCTTCGCCGAGGCGAAGTACCACGTCGGCATCGTCACCGGCACGGTCTCCCAGTCCGAGGACGACCTCCGCGGCGCCGAGGCCATGATCAAGGAATACGGCGACGTCAAGTCCGGCGGCATGATCCAGCACCTCACCTACCCCGCCAACTTCATGGCCGAGCAGGAGACCACGATCTCCCAGATCGTCTCCCTCGCGAACGATCCCAAGATGAAGGCGATCGTCATGAACCAGGCCGTCCCCGGGGCCACCGAGGGCTTCCGCCGGGTCAAGGAGCTGCGGCCCGACATCCTCCTCCTCGCGGGCGTCCCCCAGGAGGATCCCCTCGTCATCTCCAAGATCGCCGACCTCGTCATGCGCAACGACTTCGTGTCCTCCGGCTACCGCATCGTCTGGACCGCCAAGCAGCTCGGGGCCAAGACCTTCGTCCACATCTCCTTCCCCCGGCACATGAGCGTCGAGACCCTCACCCGCCGCCGCATGATCTTCGAGCAGGCCTGCAATGACCTCGGCCTCAAGTTCGTCTTCGAGACCGCGCCCGACCCGACGAGCGAGGTCGGCGTCGTCGGCGCCCAGCAGTTCATGCTCGAGAACGTGCCCGCCTGGGTGCAGAAGTACGGCAAGGACACCTGCTTCTTCGCCACGAACGACGCCCATACCGAGCCCCTCATCAAGCAGGTGGTCCAGTACGGCGGCATCTTCGTCGAGGCCTCCCTGCCCTCCCCCCTCCTGGGCTACCCGGGGGCCCTCGGCATCGACCTCAAGGCCGAGAAGGGCAACTTCCCCGCCATCATGAAGAAGGTCGAGGAGGTCGTCGTGGCCAAGGGCGGCTCGGGCCGCCTGGGCACCTGGTCCTACTCCTTCGGCTACTGCGCCACCTGCGGCCTCACCCAGCACGCGATGAACGTCATCGA
>JAKLFE010000056.1 GCA_022711355.1 Spirochaetota bacterium
CCGCGAGCTCCGGCACAAGGAGGGCGAGGAGTGCCCGCGCCTCGGCGGCATCGGGCCCGGGCGTCCGCTCCGCGGGGCAGAGCCTGGCCACCTCCGCCTCGGCCCGTCCCAGGAGGCCCCGCGCCTCGGCCTCGGCCTCCTCGAGGGCCCCCGTCGCCGCGATGAGCCCGATGGCCTCTTCGACCGCGGGCGACTCAGGGCCCCCCGCCCGCGCGGCCTCGAAGAGCCGCCCGAGCCGCGGCGCGAGGGAGCCCTCGCGGCCGCAGGCGAGGATGACCGGCAGGCTCTTCTTGCCCTCGACGATGTCGTCGCCGCGCTTCTTGCCGGGATTGCCCGAGCGCAGGTTGCGGACGTCGTCGAGGATCTGGAAGGCCACCCCCGCCGCCTCGAAGGCCGCGCCCAGCCGCTCGGCCTCCGGCCCCGGCGCCCCGGCCGCTACCGCCCCGAGCTCGGCCGCGGCCCGCGCGAGGACCCCCGTCTTGAGGGCGCACATCGCGAGGTAGTCAGCGCGGGCGGGCAGCGCCGCGTGGTCGCGGTGCCAGGCTATGTCCATGGCCTGCCCGAGGTGGAGGCGCCGCATATGGAGCGCATAACGCGCGTGCAGCTCGAGCCGCATGGCGTCCGCGGCCGCCCCGGGCGGGGGCGCCAGCTCGTCGATCAGGGCCAGGGGGAGGAAGTACAGGAGGTTGCCCGCGTTGATGGCCGCGTCGGTCCCGTGGACGAGGTGGATGGCCGGAGCGCCGCGCCTCGTGTCCGAGGCGTCCTCGATGTCGTCCACGATGAGGGTCCCGTTGTGGGCGATCTCGACCAGGGGGGCCAGGGAGAGGGCGCCGTCCTCCCTGCCGAAGGAGCGCGCCGCCAGGACGAGGACCAGGGGCCGCCAGCGCTTGCCACCCCGGCGCAGGAGGTCGAGGGCCGGCGCGTTCAGGGCCCGGCGCAGCCCCTCCCGGGGCGGGGCGGGCAGCTCGCCGAAGAAGCGCGCGAACCACTCGTCGGAAGGCCGCTCGGGGAGGAGGGCCAGGAGCTCCCCTTCAATAGCCGCCAGGAGCCGCGTATACTCGCTTCGCATGGCCCTCACGATAGCGCGGGCCCGAGGGGGATGTCCATGTCGAGCTACGAGAAACCCGATTTCTGGGCGCAGAAGGCCAAGAAGGAAGGCTACCCCGCCCGCTCGGTCTACAAGCTCGAGGAGATCGACCGCAAGTTCGGCCTCGCGCGCAGGGGCCAGCGGATCCTCGACATCGGCGCCGCCCCCGGCTCCTGGAGCCTCTGGGTCCTGAAGCGACTCGCGGGCACGGGCTTCCTCGCCGCCGTCGACCTCCAGGAGCTCGGCATGCAGGTCACCTTCCCGAACTTCCGCTTCCTCCGCGGCGACCTCTACGCCCCCGAGATCCGCGCCGAGCTCCTGGCCCTGGGCCCCTACGACCTCGTCCTCTCCGACGCCGCGCCGGCCACCACCGGCAACCGCCTGGTCGACCAGGGAGGCTCGGAGGCCATCGTCGAGGCCGTCATCGACTACGGCCTGGCCTGCCTGGCTCCCGGCGGCGCCCTCGTCGCCAAGATCTTCCAGGGCGGGGCCGAGGCAGGGCTGCTCAAGCGCCTCCGCGGCAGCTTCGCCCAGGCCCGGGGCTTCAAGCCCGAGGCCTGCCGCTCCGAGTCCTTCGAGACCTACCTCGTGGCCACGGGCTTCAAGGGCTAGAGGCTGCTTCGAAGTCTGTTGGGATGAGGGGGCGCCCCACCCTTCCCATCGTCGGCGGCCGGATCCGCCGATCCCGGGCTCCGGCGCGCGGCCAGGCTCCCTAATCCCCTGCGGCCCGCGCCAGCGCCGCCGCGGCGAGGAGGCAGAGGAGCTCCGCGAGCTCCGAGGCCGCGCCCAGGGCGTCTCCCGTGAAGCCCCCCGCCTTCCTCGAGTACAGCCGCGCGAAGTACAGGCCGGCCAGGAGGGCGGCGGCGGCCGCGACCGCGGCCGACTCGAGGGCCAGGCCGGCGCGGCCGGCGAGGAGGCCCCAGGCCGCCAGGGGTACGAGGCCGAGGGCGAAGCCCAGGCCGAGGCGGGCCGACGAGAAGCCTTTCATGAGGGCCCCGAGCCCCCTGGGGCGGGCCGGCACGGCAATGCGCGGGATGAGGGCCGAGGCGGCCCCGCCAGCCACCGGAGCCGCGAGGAGGGCGGCGATGAGGCGGGGCGGGAACAGGGACCCGGCGCGCCCTCCGAAGAGCCCGCCGTCGCCGGCGAGCTCGGCCAGGGCGGCGAGCCGGAGCCCCAGGTAGATCGAGCCGACGAAGAAGGCGTAGGAGCCGATCCGCGAGTCCTTGAGTATCTCGAGCCGCCGCTCCGGCGTGGCCATCGGCAGCATCGCGTCCGCGCTGTCGAGGAGGCCGTCGAAGTGGAAGAGGTTGAAGGCCGCGTACTGGACGAGGACCGAGAGCAGGGCGACGAAGGCCGGGGAGCCGAAGAGGGCCGAGCCGAGGAAGGCGCCGACGAGGGCGAAGGCCGCGGGGAAGACGCCGACGAGGGGCAGCCAGAAGTCCGCGCGGGAATAGTCGGGCTCGAAGGGGATCGCGAGGGGTATCCTCGAGACCAAGGTGAAGATGGAGAGGAAGCGACGCGGCGCGGCCTTCATAACCGCCCCTCCGCCGCGCCCATGGCGCGCTCGATCGCTCGCTCCGAGGCCGAGGCGAGCTCGAGCGAGAAGACCTCGAGCTCGAGCCGCCAATCGCGCTCGCGCGCGAGGCCGATGAGGGCGGGGAGCCAGGCCTCCTCCCCCGTCAGGGCCAGGTGATCCTTCCCTTCCCGCGCGGCGTGGGCGTGGACGGCCCTGACCCGGCCGGCCCGCTCGCCGATCCAGCGCGCGGGCTCCTCCCCGTCCAGGAGGAGCCGCCCCGTGTCGGGGCAGAGGGGCAGGCCCGGGAGCTCGCGCTCGGCGCGGGCGAAGGGCTCGCGGCCCGTGTACTCGAGGAGGAAGTCCGGGCCGTAGCGCGAGATCCAGGAGCCGAGCAGCGTCGCCCAACGCGCGGCCGTTTTCGGATCGCCGTCCTTCGGAGGGTGGGCCACGAAGAGCCCGACGAAGGGCCGCGTGGCCTCAACGAGGGCCTCGTCGGCAGGGCCCAGGGGATCGGGCAGGTGCAGGCTCAGCTCGAGGGCTCCCGAGAGCTCCGCGATGCCGCCGAGCTCCCGCGCCAGGATGCGCCGCGCCTCCTCGTCGTATGCGAAGAAGAGGAGCTCGACCCCCCGTATCCAGCCGATCGAGGCCGCAAGCTCGAGGTTCTCGAGCCAGGTGCCCGGGACGAGGTAGGAGGGGACGGCCAGCCTCACGCGGGCCTCTTCACGTCGAGGGGGAGGCCCGCGACCATGAGCACGACGCGGTCGCAGGCGGCGGCGAGGGCCGCGTTGACCCGCCCCAAGCTGTTACCGTAGCGCCGCGACAGGGGATCGGCGGGCACGAAGCCGAGGCCGACCTCGTTGGTTACGATGACGATGTCGGCGGGCAGGAGGCGGAGGAGCTCGGCGACGACGCGGTCCACCTCGGCCTCGCGGCCGTAGTAGAGCATGTTGTTGAGCCACAGGGGCACGCAGTCGAGGACCATGCGCTCCGCGAGCCGCTCGTGGATGTCCAGGGGCTCCTCCACGGTGACGAAGTCCTCGCCCCGCTCCGCCTGGTGCCGCGCGATCTTCTCGCGCATCTCCTCATCGAGGGCCTGGGCCGTCGCGAGGAAGCGCCGCGGCGCGGGGAAGGCGCGGGCGAGGACGAGGGCGTAGCTCGACTTGCCCGACTTCACGCCGCCGGTTATCAGGGTGCGCATGGGCCTGTCATACCTCGCGCCCGGGCCGGCGTCAAGCTCCGCCTCCCCCGGGCGGGCGGCGGGCCGTCGGCGAGGACGCGTTATTCGCCTTGACAGCCGCGGAAGGCGGCGCCTATCATCGTCTCGAAGCGGTGCCGCGAGGCTTAATCGGGAAGCCGGTCGAATGCCGGCGCGCCCCCAGGCACTGTACGAAGGCGATGGACCGCGCGGCCCCACTGCGAAAGCGGGAAGGGGCGGCGAGGATAGGGATGCCTTCGAGCCAGGAAACCGGCCGCTTCCCCGCGCCCTGCGCGCGGGCATCGCTCGATTATTCGCTGGGCGCGAAATAATGAGGGTACCGGCCATGCTCCGTTCCCCGCAAGCGCAAGCCCCGCGACGTCGCCGCGCCCGGTAGGGCCGCGGGCGATCCGCCGCGCCCGCCCCTCGGGGGCGGAGCTTTCCGCGAGCCGGCATCGCCCGGAAAGGAACGAGGATGAGCCTCCTGGAATCGACCATCGCGCGGATCCGCGAGCCCGACGCCGGGGCGATCGCCGAGGCGGCGGCGCGGCAGGACCGCCTCACCAAGCCCCAGGGAAGCCTCGGCGAGCTCGAGGCGCTCTCGATCAAAATTGCCGGCATCGTCGGCTCGGGCCGGCCGCGGCTGGGCCCCGGCGCCGTCTTCGTCATGGCCGGCGACCACGGCGTCTGCGCGGAGGGCGTGAGCGCCTATCCGGCCGAGGTCACCCTGGAGATGGCGAGGAACATCGCCCGCGGCGGGGCCGGCATCAACGCCCTCGCCCGCAAGGCCGGGGCCCGGGTCGTCGTGGCCGACGTCGGCATGGCCTGCGACCTGCCTCCCGCGCCCGGGATCTACATCAAGAAGGTGCGGCGGGGCGCGGCCAACATCGCCCGGGGTCCGGCCATGAGCCGCGACGAGGCCCGCCGCTCCGTCGAGGCGGGGATCGAGGTCTTCGAGGCCGAGCTCGCGCGCGAGGCCTTCGCGATTGCCGCCACCGGGGACATGGGCATCGGCAATACGACGCCTTCCACGGCCATAGCCTCCGTCTACACGGGGCGGGCGCCGCGCGAGCTGGCCGGGCGCGGCACGGGAGTCGACGACGCCGGGCTCGAGCGCAAGATCCGCGCCATCGAGCTCGCCCTCGCGGCGAACCGGCCCGACCCCGAGGACGCCCTCGGCGTCCTCGCCGCGGTGGGCGGCCTCGAGATAGGCGGCATCGCCGGCCTCATCCTGGCGGCCGCCGCCCGCCGCGTGCCCATCCTCGTGGACGGCTTCATCTCCGGCGCGGGCGCCCTCGTGGCCCAGGGGCTCTGCCCCCTCGCCGCGCGCTACATGATCGCCGCCCACGTCTCGGGCGACTCGGGGCACCGCTTCATGCTCGAGGCCCTGGGCCTCAAGCCCCTCCTCTCCCTGGGCATGCGCCTCGGCGAGGGCACCGGCGCGGCCCTCGCCATGACGCTCTGCGACGCCGCCTGCCGCGCCCTCGACGAGATGGCCACCTTCGAGGAGGCGGGGGTCTCGGGGAAGGAGGAGGCTTGAGCCGATGGCCGCTAGGCCGGCGCGGCCCGCCGGGCTCGAGGGAGGCGCGATGAGCCCGCCGGGCGCTGGCCCTCCCCGCTCGGACCTGAGCGCCTCGAGCATGGCCGAGGAGCCCGAGCTCCTCGACGCGGCCCGGAGCTTCGGCTTCGGGCTCGAGTACTCGGGCTTCGTCGATCCCCGCGCCCAGGGCCCCGCCTCGGTCGAGTCCTTCCTGCGATCGGGCCTCCGCGAGCGGGTCGTCGCCATGCACGGGCCCTTCGTGGACCTCATGCCGGGGAGCATGGACGAGGAGGTCGACGCCGTCGCGCGCAAGAGGATCGCGCGGGGCATCGAGATCTGCGCGGAGACCGGGATCCCCGGCATCGTCCTCCACACGGGCTGGTTCCCGAAGACCTATCCCGGCGCGCTCTGGGTAGAGAACGCGCTGCGCTTCTGGGAGGCCATGGCGGGCGGCATGCGAAGCGGCGCGGCCATCTACCTCGAGAACGTGTACGAGGAGGGTCCCGAGCTCCTGGTCGAGCTCCTCGACCGCCTCGGCGACCGCCGCGTCCGGGCCTGCCTCGACCTCGGCCACGCGCACGCGAACTCCCGCCTCTCCGTCGCCGGCTGGATCGAGGCCCTGGGCCATCGCATCGGGCGCGTCCACCTGCACAACAACCACGGCTCGCGCGACGAGCACAACGGCCTCGAGGGCGGGACTATCGATATCGAGGCGGCCTGCCGCCTCCTGGAGCGGCGCTGCCCGGAGGCCGCCTGGAACCTCGAGATCATGAACGGCTACGCCGCCTCGATGCGGCTCCTCTCGCGGCTCCGCCCGGGCTTGCCGCCCGCCCGAGGTCCTTCCTTGACCGACGCGGGCGGCGGGAGTACCATCGCCAGGTCGAGGCGCCATGGCGAGCCCGCGGGCCCGCCTGAGGCTCAATAGGGAATCCGGTCGCAGGCCGGAGCGCCCCCAGGCACTGTAGGAAGGCGGTTTCCACGCGCGATCCCACTGCGGAAGCGGGAAGGGACGCGATCGCTTCACGCGCCTTCGAGCCAGGAGACCTACCTCGATGCGGCGCCCGCGGGCGCGGCATCTCGCTTGCTCATTCACTGGGCGTGAATAGTGAGGGCGACCATCCCCCTACCCCAAGCCCCGGGCCGCTCGGCCCGGCAGCATCGTTCGGCTAACGCGTCACGCGTCGCCGCGGCCTGCCTCGCCTCCCTCGCCCTCCACGCCTGCCTCCTCCTCATCCCCGTCCTTCCCCGCCCCGCGGCCTCCCGGCCGGCCGAGCTCTCGGTGGAGCTCCAGCTCGAGGCCCTCCTCGAGGAGGCCGGGCCGTCGCGGGCCGCCCCTCCGGCCCCCCGCCCGCTCGAGCCGCGGGCCGAGGATGAGCCGCCCGCCGCGGCGCCGGAGATCGAGCCCCCGGCGGCCCCGCCGGCCGAGCCCCTCCCCCCGCCCGCCCCGACCCTCCGATCCGAAGCCGCGAGCGCGGCCCCTGCCGAGGCCCGGCAGGCTCTCCCCGCCGCGGCGCCCCCGGCGGCCCAGGCCGCGGGCCCGGGCGCCTCGGGCCCGAGCCTCGCCGCCCGGGGCCCCGCTGATCCCGCGGCCCTCCTCGCGGCCCGGATCGCGGCCGCCGTGGAGGAGGCCAAGGCCTACCCCGAGGCCGCGCGCCGCCGCGGCACCGAGGGAACCGTGCGCCTCGCCTTCCGCGTCGGCCCGGGAGGCGAGCTCCTCTCCTCCCGCGTCGCCGCGAGCTCGGGCTCGACCCTCCTCGACCGCGCCGCCCTCGCCCTCCTCGCCTCGGTCTTCCCCCTGGCCAATCCCGCCGGCCGCGAGCTCGCGCTGGAGCTTTCCGTCCGCTACTCGCTCAAGGGAAAATAAGGGCGGCCCCATACGGGGCCGCCTAACGCGTAGTGTTGCCGTGCGGGCGCAGGGGCAGCTCCCGATCGGGGAAGGCCCCGGCGCCTAGAGCTCCATGCGGAAGCTCGTCTTCACCGCGAGCCCGGGCATGGGATAGTCCGCGCCGTTCGCCGCGTACTCCTCGTCGAGGAGGTTCTCGACGGCGAGGCCGAGCCGCATGCCTTCCTTGATCTCGTATGCTCCCCGGAGGCCCAGGATGAGGGCCCCCTCGGCTTCCCCGCCGAAGGAGAGGGTCCGCTCGCTCCAGTAGCGGCCGGAGAGCCCGGCCGAGGCGGCGCCGATCGCGACCTCGACCTGGGCGCTCAGCTTGTGGCGCGAGACGTTCTCCAGGTTCACGTCGTCGCCTATTGTGTAATCCCCCGAGAGGTCGAGGGGATAGGCGAACTCGTAGCCGGCCGAGGCGCTCAGCGGCCCGGCCGCGTAGGCCACGACGAGCTCGGCCCCGGGAACGAAGGCCTCGGAGAGGTTGACGGGCTTGCTCGCCGAGTCCGAGGTGGAGACGATGAGGTCCTCGACCCAGCGCGCGTACGCCGCCGCCGAGAGGGAGAGGGAGCCGACCGAGAGCTCAGCGCCGAGCTCGGCCGACCAGGAGCGCTCGGGATCGAGGTCGGGGTTGCCCTCGTAGCTGTAGCCCCAGCCGTAATCGGTGTAGGGCCAGTACAGCTCGATGAAGGTCGGGGCGCGGTAGGAGCGCCCGCCGGAGAGCTTGAGCGCGAGCTCCTCGCTCGGCCGGTAGACCGCGTTCAGCATGGCGGAGAAGCCCGCGGCGTAGTCCTCGCTCCAGTCCAGGCGGAGGGCCGGCGTTACGCTCAGGCGATCCCCGAGCCGGAGCTCGGGCTCGGCGTAGGCGCCCAGGGAGAAGCGTCCGGGCTGCTCGTCGTTGGCCTCGAAGACCGTGCTGTCCGCGGCCTCGTAGGCGGCCGAGAAGCCGAAGCCCAGGTTGGCCCAGGAAGCGAGGGCCAGCTCGTCCCTCGACTCGAGGCCCAGGCTCGCGAAGTCGCTCGTCGTATCGTTGTCGTAGGCGTCGTCCGTATCGTCGGCGTAGTCGACCCTGGTCCAGGCCCCGTGCGCGAGGAGGTCGACGGACAAGTCCCCGCCGGCCAGCGCGTCGCTCGACCAGCCAAGCGCGGCGCGGAGCTCCGAGTCCTTCTGCGCGTCCTCGGGAGTGGGGCTCGAGAGCATGCCGGGCACTCCCAGCTTCCTATGCAAGCCCGAGAGCTCCGCCCTTCCCCTCCCGCCCCACAGCGGCGCGGCGATGGCGAGGCGGCCCGAGCCGGCGAGGAGGCCGGCGTTCTCGCGCAGCTCCCGCTCCCCCTCGACCTTATACGGATAGGAGCCCGAGGCGCGCTCGAGCTCGCCCGAGGCCGAGATCTCGGCCTCGCCCAGGGCGAAGCCACCCTCCACGCCCAGGCTCTGCCCGTCGACCAGCTCCTCGGCCCCGCCCTTCGCCAGGGCGGTGGGATAGGAGAGGTTCTGGAAGGAGAGGGCGAAGCGGCCGGGCTTGGCCTTCTTCGTCGTGATCACGATGACGCCGCCCAGGGCGTCGGCGCCGTAGACGGCGCTCGCCCCGCCCTTGAGCACCTCGATGCGCTCGATGCTCGAGGCGGGGATGAGCGAGAGATCGAAGCCGCCCTGCCGGGCGTCGTTGAGGCGAACCCCGTCGAGCACCACGAGGACCTGGGCCGAGGTCGCGCTCCGCAGGCTCGCTGAGGCGGCGGCCCCGCCGGGGCCGGCGCGGTTGACCCAGACTCCCGCCCCTGCCTCCAGGGCCTCGGCCGCGTTGGAGGCGCCCGAGGCCTCGATCTCCTTGGCCTCGATCACCGTCACCGAGGCCGCCGGGGCCAGGTGGGCGGGGCTGTAGGCCTCGGCCTCGACATCGACCAGGCCCGCCTCGTAGGACGCGGGCTCCTCGGCCCCGATCCAGGCCGAGGCGAGGATCAGTGCCGCGATGCATGCTAATGCGCGCATGCGCTCTCCTTTCGCCCGTCGGCTCTATCGGCCGCGGGCGGAGGGACCGAGGATGCTCTGCTGTCGCTTCGGTTGTCCGGCTGTCATGACGCGTCCTCGATCCGCGAAGTTCGCCCGATGGCCCATGCGGGCCCGGGCTAGCTTCGAGACGGTATCCTGGCTTCCGGATCGACTGGACTCCGACGCCTTCTCACGGCCTGGGGGCCGTAATGGCCGCGCGCCGCCTTCAAGGCGGCGCGCCTGTCGGAGCCATCCCCGGTTACAGTGGCGGGACCGCTGCGGATTCTCACCGCATTCCGCGATCTCGAAGCTCGTCGGTTCGAGGTATATACGAAAGCCCGGACGGCGTCAACGTCTCAGGCGGCGGGCATCAGCCCCGCCAGGCCGCCTCCTGGGCCGCGATGAAGGCGCAGAGCTCGGCGGTGGAAGGCCGTCCCGCGAGGAGCTCGACGAAGGCCTCGGACTGGCAGAGGTGGGAGAGGGTGGCCAAGACCCCGAGGTGGCTCTTCGCGTCGGCCGAGAGGATGAGGAAGAGGACCGACACGGGCCGGCGGTCGAGGGCGTTGTAGGGTATGGGAGCCTTGAGGAAGAAGACCGCCACGCGCTGCTCGGCGGGGTCGGTCACGAGGGGGTTCCGGGGGTGGGGTATGGCCACCCCCTTGCCGATGGCCGTGGGCATCAGGGCCTCCCGCTCGAGGACGGCCGCGAGCAGCTTCTCGCGGTCGAGTCCCGGGGGCGGCGCGAGGGCCTTCACGGCCTCGCGGAGGGCATCGGCCGGTCCCGAGCCCCCGATGTTGTAGTAGACCCCTCCCCGCTCGATGAGCTCGGAGAGGGCGACGGCGCTCGCTTTCATGGGCTTAAGTATGTATGGCTGGATCGCGCGGGGCAAGGGCCGGCGGCTCGGCGTCGCGGGCCGCCGCCCTGCGCGGCCGCGCTCAGTCCAGGTGCAGCTCCACCTCGCGGCGCTCCCCGTTCACGAGGAAGTCGGCCCTGATGTCGAAGGGCCCCTTCAGGGGGTACTTGCCGACGAAGGCGATGAAGTAGGAGGAGGAGCCCTTGCCGAGCTTCACCGGCACGGGGGGGAAGTAGCTCCGGGCGATGCGGGTCCGCCGGAGCTTGATGTCCTGGTCGTAGCCGTCGAAGGCGTCCCAGAACTCGGTGAAGGCCGTCCTATCGTAGTAGTCCAGGCCCGCCTGGCCGGACTGGGCCCCGAGGAGCTGGATCTCGGCCTTGGCCGGCGCCTCGATCTCGACGACGAGGACCAGGAGGTCGGCCCTTCCCAGGAGCTTGTCGAGGATGAGGCCCTTGAAGGGGATGTAGGGATTGGAGAAGCCCCAGCCGTAGTTCTTGAAGTCCGAGCTCGCAGCCCTCCGCAGGCTGACGGAGAGCTCCCCGCCGGCGGCGCTCGGGGCCGAGGCGCAGGAGGCTACGAGGGCGAGACAGAGGAGGAAGGGCAGGAAGCGAAGGGCGCGCATGGGGAACCTCCGGAGATATAAAAGGGGCCGGCCTCAATGGCCGGCCCCAGGTTAGCAGATGCTGTCTACGATCGGCTTAGAAGGCGATCTTGAGGTAGACGGGGACGGAGACCTTGGTCGCGTCGCCGTAGTTGAAGCCGGCGTTGAACTCGCCGCTGCCCACGGGGATGGAGAGCTCGGCGCCGATGAGGTACTCGTTGCCAGCCTCGGCGAGGTCCATCTTGTCGTTGTACTGGCCGAAGGCGCGGACGGAGTAGGTCTCGACGGTGTACTCGGCGTTGCCCTCGAAGTAGTAGCCGGACTCGACGAGATCAGTCTCGAAGAGGTACTGGCCGGCGACCTCGAAGAAGAGGGCGTCCATGGTGTAGCCGACGATGGAGTAGACGGCCATGACAGGGTCGGTGCCGTCGTTGTCGAGCTTGAGGCCCGCCACGGCGGAGAGGTTCTCGACGCCCACGAACTCGGCGCCGAAGGTGCCGAGGATGTCGCCGGCGGCGTTGCCCGTCATCATGGCCTTCACGTTGAGGAGGTTCTCGACGGAGTAGGCCACGCCGTACTTGAGGTCGGTCCCGGTGATGGTGTCGTTGGGCGTGTAGATGACGCTGGCGCTGAGGCCGGCCATCGGCGCAACGGTGAGCTCCATGGACTGGGTGCGGATATCGACGAAGTCGGCATCGGTCTCGCTGTCGAGGTTGCCCTGGATGGAGTTGGCCTCGTTGGCGCCGAACTGGTAGCCGCCCTCATTGATGCGGCCGGCGGAGAGCTTGAGCATGCCGTCGAAGAAGGAGGCCCAGCCGTACATGTACTTCACGACGAAGTCGTTCTTGGCGAAGACGACGGCATCGCCATCCTCGTTGACAATATCGTCATTAGTACCATCCGCATCGATATCGACACCGGGGGTGTAGGTGCCGCTCGTGCCCTGGAAGCGGCCGCTGAAGCCGTACTTGCCGTCGGCGTCCTTGGCGGTCAGGTTGAAGCGGATCTCGTCGCTGTAGGCGCCTTCCTTCGAATCGGAGTTGAAGGTGGCCTTGGCCTTGTCGTAGCCCGCGACCGTGAGCTGGGCGAAGGCGCTGGCGGCGACGATGAGAGCGAGAAGCAGAACGAACAGCTTCTTCATTCAAATCCTCCTTAGCATGTGCAAGGGGGTCAAACCGACGGTTCAACCGATCCCCTCTTGTAGGTTCAGCGCAAGTATAGCCAGGGCGATTTTCGGTGTCAAGTTTTTTTTCTGATAATGCGCATTCTTATACGCGCGGAATTCCCGGCTTTATAGCTTTTATTCGTAAAGAGTTAGGCGGTTCCTGCCGAAGGCCCTTTGTGCCCTCACGAAGCCGCTGGGAGGGCCTCGCGAGGCCTTCGCGCGGGCCCTTCGGAGCCATATGACGAGGCCCCGCCGAGCCCTCGCCCCGAGGGGCGGAGGCCTGGCGGGGCCTCGATGCGTGGAACGATACGGGAAAGCCCTTACATGATCTCGGGCTTCTTCTCCTCGGCGACGAGGGGGCTGAACACGGGCTTCGCCTCGACGGCGGGCTTCTTGGCAGCCGGCTTCTTGGCCGCGGGCTTCTTGGCGGCCGGCTTCTTGGCCGCGGGCTTCTTGGCGACGGCCTTCTTGGCGGCCGGCTTCTTCGCGACGGCCTTCTTGGCGGCCGGCTTCTTCGCGACGGCCTTCTTCTCGGCGACCTTCTTGGCCGGCTTCTTGGCGACGGCCTTCTTGGCGGCCGGCTTCTTCGCGACGGCCTTCTTGGCGACCGGCTTCTTCGCGACGGCCTTCTTGGCGGCCGGCTTCTTGGCGGCGGCCTTCTTGGCCGGGGCCTTCTTCTCGGCGACCTTCTTGGCGGGCTTCTTGGCGGCGGGCTTCTTAGCCGCCGCTTTCTTGGCCGGGGCCTTCTTGGCCGCCGCCGGCTTCGCCGGCGACTTCTTCTTCTCGATCATGTGAGCCTCCTTCTTCGCCGGCGCGGCCTTCGTGGAAGCCTTGGCTACGGCGACCTTGGGTGTACCTTTCCCAACCTTCGAGATTACGCCGGCGCCCGCGGGCGCCGACGAGGGGTCCTTCTTCGTTCCCGCGCGGGCGCGGGATCCGGCGGCCTTGGCCGCCTCCTCGACGCGCTTGACGGCGTCCGCCGCCACCTCGGGGTCGTAGACGGCGAGGTCCCAGCCCCTCCGCTGGAGCTCGGCGTAGGCGCGGGCGGCGATCTCGTCGAGGGAGAGGGAGGGGGGGGCGGCGATCATCTCGGCGCAGATATGGCCGAGGCCGCAGCGCAGGAGCATGGAGAGCCGCTCGTTGGACAGGCCCTTCGCGGACTGGCCCGCGAGCCAGGCGACGAAGGCGTCGGCCTGGGCGTTGGCCTGGGGGTCCCGCATGGGCTTGGGCTCCTTCTCGAGGACCCGCTCGAGCCGCTCGTGTATCTTGGCGTAGTCCTGGAAGTAGGAATCGTCGATGCGCTTGTCCTCGACGAGCCTGATGTCGACGAGTTGCGCGGCGCTTCTTCCAGCCATCTAGGGCGTCCCCCTTTGGTATGCTCGATCTATTGCCCTATACAATTACTCACTTCATCCAATAACGCAAGTGGATGAAGCTCGATCTCGCGAAAAAACGTCTTCGAGCCTCATTATTTTATCGGCATTCTTCGCGAGAACAATAGCGCGCTCGCTTCGCGAAGGCAAAATTCCCTTCGCGCGCGCCGTTCCGAGCCCCGCGCGGCGCGCGCGGGACCGCGCGCGCGAGCTTCCCCGCGTTCCGCCTGGGCGCTCGGCGCGGCCCGCGGATCATTCCTCGCGCTCGGCCGCGTCCGCGTTCGAGAGCGGGGCGCGGAAGCGGTAGAAGACCAGCCCGACCAGGGCGAGGTTGATGATGGAGGCCGCGGCGAAGCGGTTCCAGCGGGGCGCGCCCGAGGCCACCGAGCCCACGTAGGCGTGGAGCCGCAGGCCGATCGTGTATTTCGCGTCGTCGCTGAGGAAGAGCAGGGGCGCGAGGAAGCCGTTCCAGGCCGCGAGGAAGGCCGTCATCGCGCAGGTGGCGACCGCGGGCCAGGCCAGGGGGAGGATCACGAGGCGGAGCCGCGCCCAGGGCCCCGCGCCCTCGAGCTCGGCGGCCTCCTCGAGCCCCGGCGGCAGGCCCGCGAGGAAGGCCGCCGTGGTGAACAGGGCGAAGGGGGCGGCGTGGAAGAGGTAGACGATCACGACGGGGACGTAGGAATCGGTCATGCCCAGGGAGCGGAAGAGGACGTAGAGGGGCACGAGGGAGTGCATGCCGCCGGCGGAGCCGAGGGCCTGGACGATGGCGAAGGCCCAGGCCTTGGTCCCCGCCCGGAAGCTCCGCAGGCGCAGGGCCGCGGGCAGGGCGAGGGCGGGCATGAGGAGGGCCGCGGCCCCGGAGACCCCGAGGGTGTTGAGGAAGGGCCGCCAGATCCCGTCCTCGGCGAAGATCGCGACGAAGCTCCGGGCGCTCGGGAAGCGGGGCAGGATGCCGTCGATGTAGTTCGAGGAGAGTCCCGAGAAGGAGGCCCAGAGCACGGCGTAGGCGGCGAGGAGGGAGCTGGCCGCCGCCGCCGCGGCCAGGGCGAGGCGGGCTCCCGTCCAGGCCGCGTCGGCGGCCGGCCCGGGAAGGCCGAGCGCGCGGCGACGCACGCGGCGCGGGAGCTCCGGCGCGGCCTCGCTGCCGCCCGGGTCGCCGCCCGCGGCGGCTGGCCCGGCCTCGCGGAGGGCCGCTCCGCGCGCCTCGGCGGCCTTCCGCGCGAGCTGGGCCAGGCCCACGAGGAGGCAAGCCGCCGCGGCCAGGACGGCGGCGTAGGCGGCCGCCAGGCCGAAGTCCTCGGAGCTCTGGAAGAGCTCGTAGAGGTAGACCTCGACCGTCGTCGTGGCCCCGACGATGCTCCGCTCGGTGATGCCGCCGAGCGTCGAGGGCCCCCCCGCCGTGAGGAGGAAGGGCACGTTGAACTCCTTGAAGGCCTTCGCGAACTCGAGGGCCGCGACGGCGACGAGGGAGGCCGAGACCTGGGGCAGGTAGATGCGCCGGGCGAGGGCCGCAGGCCCGGCTCCGTCGAGGGCGGCCGCCTCCACGACCCGCCGCGGCACCCGGCGCAGGGAGCCGTAGAGCACGAAGACCGCGGCCGGCGCGTTCATCCAGGCGGCGACGAGGAGGGCCGCGGCGAAGGATGGCAGGGGGTCAGTGAGGAGGTTCACACGGATGCCGAAGAGGGAGGAGAGGACCGAATCCCCTCCCGCCCCGTGGATCAGCATGCGCCAGACCGGCACCGCGATGAAGGCCGGCACGCCCCAGGGCACGAGGAGGGCGAGGTAGAGGAGGCGGAATATCCGCTTCGACTCGTGGAGGAGGGTGGCGAGGGCGAAGCCGATGGAGGTCGAGAGGAGGGCCGAGAGGGAGGCCCAGGCCAGGGTGATGAGGAGGGAGAGGCCGAAGGCCCGGTCCCCGGCGAGGCGGCGGTAGTTGTCCAGGCCCGCGAAGCTCCGCCCGCCGTAGCCGTCGTGGAAGAAGGAGTCGACGAGGGCGACGGCGAAGGGCAGGAGCCCCGCGACGAGGAGGAGGGCGCCGAGGGGAAGGAAGCCCCAGGGCGGCCCGCGCCTCCTCTTGGGCATCAGAACTCGGCCCGGATCGAGGCGAGCTGGCGGAGGCCCTTGATGCCGGCCGGCACGAGCTTGGCGCCCCGGTCCCAGGCCAGGGCCAGGGGGAACTCGCCCTCGGGGAGGATGGCCTCGTCCTTGTACATGGCGATGATCACGTCCTCGTTGCGGTTGAGCTCGCGGGAATCCAGGGTCACCTTGAAGCCGTCGGCGGCGGCGAAGACGACCTTGTAGCCGGCCTTGGCCGCCGCCTCGTCGTAGGCCGCGAGGGACTTGTCCTGCTTGTGGGGCGCGTACTTCGGGTCGTCGACGTAGCCCAGGGCGAGGTAGGCCGGGAAGCCGGTGTAGACCGCGGTCTTGCCCTTGGCCTCGTAGGTGACCGTCCGCTTGTGGCAGCTGACGCAGCTCTGCACGGTGGCGCGGTCGAGCTCGAAGCCCATCTTGCCCTCGAGCTTGAGGGAGAAGGGCTTGAAGTCCTTCTGCTTGACCACGAGGCGCCTGACCATGCGGACGGAATTGTGGCCGTCGATGTTGGGGTTGGCGGGCCCGACCTTGACCGTGCGCACATAGCCGGGATCCTTGGGTATGCGCGCGCCGTCCATCTCGAAGGCGAGGATCCAGGTCCCGTCCTTCTGGTCGAGGACCTGGGAGCCGGGGTAGGTCATCTCGTAGCCGTCCATGGCGACGAAGGTCACCGAGTCCTCGGCCGAGAGCTTGGTGAAGCGCTCGATCAGGCCGAGGAGCTTGGCCCCGCCGTAGACGTTCGTGTACTTCGTCCCGGCGCTCGTCGTGTAGCTGCCCGTCCCCTCGAGGTAGAGGTCGGAGGCCTCGAGCTCCTCGAGGGTGAAGGAGGCCGTGGCGCCGCCGGCCTCGATCTCGATGGAGAAGGCCGGGGCCGCGAGGGCCGGGTTCGGGGCGAGGGAGGTCTCGATCGAGGCCAGGTCCTTCACCCAGAGCCCCGAGGCCGTGTCGCCCACGGTCATGGGCGCGATCCATTTCCCGTCGGCCCAGACCGCGACCATTAGGGCCTCGGGAGCGACTTCCTTGGTCGAGAAGGTCTTGGCGTAGCCGTCCTTCGCGACGAGGGTGATCTCGTAGCCGGCCTTCCACAGGGCCTCGTCGAAGGCGTAGTTCGGCCCCGAATCGGCTCCGTCGACCATGGCGACGATCTTGGAGAGGGGCACGCCCTTGTACGTGGCCTTCACGCCCTTGCGCTCGACCGTCTTCGTGACAGCTCCCGCGTTGTAGAGCTTCTCGTAGTAGGACTCGACCAGGCTGTCCTTGCGCGCGCCCGCGAGGGCTATGCTCCACTTCGCCTCGGGCGTGGCGCCGGAGACCGCCTGGGGCGCCGACTGGGCCGAGAGGGCCCAGGCCGCGAGGGCGAGGAGCGCCGTCCCGAGGGAGCGCGCCGTGTGCTTCTTCATGAATTCTCCTCCTTATGGATCATTCCGCCAGGTTCTCGTCGACGAGGCGCTGGGCCGTGGCGAGGGCCTCGCGCACCCGCATCTGCCCCGTCACGACCAGGCGCAGGATCTTCCACATCACGTTCTTGTAGGCCGCGTAGGCCTCCGAGGGGGGCACGACCAGGCCGATCTCGTAGCTCCGGGAGAGGGCCTCGAAGTAGCGGTTCGAGCCCCGCGAGAGCTCCCAGGCCGCCTTGCTCGCCGGCAGCTTGGACTGGGAGGAGGTGAAGCGGGCCTGGACGGGGGCGCTCGTCAGGTACTGGGCGAGGCGGCGGGCCAGGATCGGCCTCGCCGTCCGCCGCGAGAGGGCCAGGCCCTTGAAGTCGAGCATGGGGGCGACCGGCTTGCCCGTCGCCGCCACGACGGGATAGGGGGCCACGCCGAAGTCGAGGCCCACGCGCTCGAACTCGGGGATGCTGTAGGAGCCGGAGAGGATGTAGGCGGCCTTGCCCGAGGCGAACCAGGAGATCATCGCGTCGCGCTCCGCGGGCTCGAGGAGGCCCTCGTCGCGGAGCTTAAGGAGCTGGTCCAGGGCCCGGGCCGTGGCCTCGTCGTCGGCGCGCATGCCGCCCGCCGGGTCGAGGATCCCGGCCTTGCCGTAGCCAGCGGCGAAGGGGAGGAGCCAGTAGGCCGAGTAGAGGTTCCAGGCCAGGGGGTGCTCGACCTTACCCTTGAGGGCGCGGGCCCTGGCCTCGAGCTCCTCGAGGCTCCAATCCGGGCGGGGCGCGGGGCCAGCGATCGAGCCGCGGTAGAACACGAGCTGGGCGTCGAAATAAAAGGGCAGGGCCCAGTAGCGGCCCTCGCTCCGGAAGGCCTCGAAGCCCTTGTCCACAAGGTCGGGGCTCCGCAGGTACTCGACCGACTGCAGGAGTCCCATGCGCGCGAGGCCGGGAGCGTAGTCCGACTGGATCATGACGAGGTCGGGCAGCTTCCCGCCCCCCCGCGCCACGGCGACGAGCTTGGACTGGGTGTTCGGCACCTCGACCGTCTTGATCGACCTGCCGTGAGCCTTAGCGAAGCGGGCGACCTCGGCCTTGAGCTCGGCCACGCCCTCCCAGGAGACCCAGAACTCGGCCCCGTCCTCGGCGAGGACCTCCGCGGCGAGGTCGAGGCGCTCGGCCGCGCCGAGCCTTTCCCCCCCGACCCGGAGCTCCCAGGTACCGCCCGGGGCCTCGACGAGGTAGAGCTCGAAGAGCCGCTCGCCCAGGCCCTCGTCCTCCCAGGCGCGGGAAGCCGAGGCCGACTTCGCCTCGAGGCGCCAGGCCTCGGCGACGAGGGGGTAGAGCTCGCCCAGGGAGACGCCGCGGACGAGGCTCGCCTCCCCCGCGGCGGCCGCGCCCCTCGCCGCCTGAGCGGGCAGGGCCACCGGGCCGGCCAGGGACGAGAGCTCGGCGGAGGAGATGCTCCGGATCCGCGCGCCGTTGAGGGCGAGCTCGAGGGCCAAGGCGCGGAGGGCGAAAAGCGCTAGCAGCGAGAAGGACGCGGCGCGGCAGCGGCGCCGGCATCCCATAGGCGAGACGCGCAGGAGATCCCCCTTTTCAAGCGCGGAAGGCGGCGCGGTTTCCCGCGGCACCCGGTGGCCTTCGTCCCTGGACCCGCTCGGAGGCTGGGCCGGTAGGCGCGAAGGCTCGGTGGACCGTCGCATCCTTATAGCCCGCGCATACGACTCGGTCAAGATCGAGCCGGCCGCGGCCTTGCCCGGCGGCGGCGATGCGGCTACAGTCCTCGCGATGGACAGCGCGGAATCGGGCATCATCGTCCTCGCGGGGGAGCGGGGCTCCGGCAAGACCTGGGCCTGCCGCGAGGCGGCGCGCCTCGCGGCCGCTCGGGGACTCTCCGCCGGGGGCATCCTCTGCCCCTCGCGGCGCGATGCCTCGGGCCGCCCCCTCGAGGTCGAGGCCGAGTCCCTCGGCTCGGGGGAGCGCCGCCTCCTCGCCTCGCGGGAGCGCGCTCTCGACGGCCCCCGCTGGCCCCCCGAGGGCCCCGGGGCCTTCGCCTTCTCGGACGGGGCCTTCGCCTGGGCCCTCGGCGAGCTGGAAGCGGCGCGCTCGGCCGAGCTCCTCATCCTCGACGAGGCGGGTCCCGTGGAGCTCCGCCTCGGCCGGGGCTTCCGCCCCTTCCTCGACGGGCTCGCCGCTTCTATAAAAGGAAGCGCGCCGCGGCCCGGCCTCCTCGTCGCGACGGCGCGGCCCTCCCTCGCCTCCGAGCTCGCGGCGCTCCTGGGCCCCCGCGCGCGGATCCTCGAGCTCGACGCGGCCTCGCGCGACGAGCTTCCCCTCGCGCTCGCCCGCGAGGCCGGCCGCGCCAAGGGAGAAAAGCGCGATGGGCACTAAAAAGCGCCGCGAGCGCTCCTCCCTCCTTGGTTGCGGGGGCGAGGCGGCGTATACTCTGAGCGGACGGGGAGGGAGCCAGGCATGATCCAGTGGAACGCCGAGCTCGCGCGCAGGCTGCGCTGCCGCGAGGAGGAGAAGCGCGATCTCGCGCCCCTCATACGGCGCCTCATGGAGTTCGCGCGCGCGGCGCGGGCCGAGGGCTTCCAATCCCTCGAGCGCGCCCTGCCCGAGGCCGAGGATCCCCTCCTCGCGGCCGGCCTCCGCCTGGTGATGGAGGGGCTCGCGGGCGAGGCCCTCGAGGACATCCTCGCCACCTATCTTTTGGCCGAGGACCGCTCGGGCCTCCCCCTGCTCAAGGCCTGCGTCGTCGTCGAGGGCCTCGTCGCCCTCGCCGAGGCCGACGAGCCCGCCCTCATGGCCCGCAAGCTCGCGGCCTACCTCGGCGCCGAGCGCTCCCTGCCCCTGCTCGAGGAGCTCGAGCGGGACGGGGTCCTCCCCTCCTCCGCCCCGCCGGCCCCGGCGGAAGCCCGATGATCGCCGCCCTGGCCCGCGCCCGGGGCCGCGACTGGGAGGCCCTCAAGGCCTCGCGCCAGAAGAAGGACGCCCTCTTCGACCTCGCGGCCCGGATCGCCCTCCTCGCCGAGCGCTCGCGCCAGCAGGGGATCTCGGTCCTCGCCGAGGCCGCCGAAGTCGAGCGCCGCAAGGCCCTCCGGGCGGGCCTCGAGCTCGTCGCCGCCGGCCGCGACGCCGAGGAGCTCGACCGCGTCCTCGACGCCGAGTCGGCCGAGCCCGATCCCGGCTCGGCCCTCGAGCTCAGGCTCGTGCGCGCCGGGCTCCGCGGCCTCGTCGCCGGCGAGCATCCCTACACCCTCATGCGGCGCATGAGCGCCCAGCTGGGCCTGGAGTACTTCGACAAGGCCGAGGCCTGGATCCTCGGCCGGATCAAGCGGCGCCGGCCCCGGGCCGAGGACCTCGTCGTGCCCGGCGAGCTCCCCGACGTGGTGCGGGACCTCGCCCTCGACCCGCGCTTCCTCGAGCGGGCCCTCCGCGCCGCCGGCCGGGAGATCGCGGCCGCCTCGCTGGCGGGCTGCCCCCGCGAGAGCATGGAGCTCGCCAAGCCACTCTACGGCCGCATCGGGGGGATCGTCATCGAGGACGACGCCGCGTTCCTCCGCTCCCGCCTCTCCGGCGACGAGATCGCCCAGGCCCAGGCGGCCTTCCTCGAGATAGCCCGCGGCCTCGAGGAGCGGGGCGACCTCCGCTTCGGCGGCGAGGAGAGCCTCGAGGCCGACCCCGCCTTCATCGTAGAGCTGACCAAGGCCATCATGACCCTCGACGCCGAGCTCCTGCGCTCGGCCCTCCGAGGCCTCGCGCCGGCCTCCCTCGCCGCGGCCATGCAGGGCATGGAGCCCAAGGCCCACGACCGCATCCTCGCGGCCCTGCCCAAGAAGGAGGCCAAGCGGGTCCTCGACGCCATCGACGAGGCCCCGCCCCTCAGCGCCCGGGCGGTGGTCGAGGCGGGCTCCCGCCTCGCCTCCCTCGTCCTCGCCGCGGCCGAGAAGCACCCCGCCGCGGGCAAGTCCCCCCTCCTCCGCTCGGCCCTCCAGCGCCTCGAGCGGGTCGCCTCCTGGCCCCGCTCCAAGTCCTGAGCGGCGCCCGCACGGGCGGCGCCGAGGCCGCGGGGCGAGGGCCCTAGCCGAGCTCGATCCCCTCGCAGAGCCTCAGGGCCTCCTTGAGCTTGCGGCGGTATTCCGCCTCGGGCAGGGGGGCGTCGGGCAGGATGATCCGGCGGAAGAAGTAGTCCACCGCCTCCTCGAAGCTCAGCTGGAGGATGCCCGAGCCGATCGCCTTGAACAGGGCCTTGGCGAAGGCGTCGCTCGTCACGATCTTCGCGACCAGGGCCCGCTCGGAGAGCCTGACCCCCCGCTCGGCCGAGAGGCGGCGGGCCCGGCGGAAGACCGTGCGCTCGAGCCGCTCGATGTTCGCCGCGTCGTAGTCGGCGAAGCGGGCGAGGTCGTAGTAGACCGCCTGGACCGACCGGTTCAGCGCCACGTGCCGGAACAGGAGGATGTAGTCGACGAGGATCCCGAGGAAGAGGTCCTCCCTCCCCGCGAGCGCCCGGGCGGTGGCCGCGTAGATGCGGTCCACGATCGAGTCGTACAGGGCCCGAGCGATCGCCTCCTTGTCGGCGAAGTAGTAGTAGACCGAGGCCCGGCCCAGCCCGGCCTCGCGGGCTATGTCGCCGACCCCGACCTCGTAGTAGCCGCGCTCGGCGAAGAGCCGCGAGGCCGCCCCCAGGATCGCCTCGCGCCGCTCGCCGCTCTTCTTGTACGCCATCCCCGGGCCCTCCCTCAGGACGCTGCAATTTCGACGCGTGTTAAATTTTACTTGACAGGCCCTACGGGCCGACCTATAGTCGCTCAATAATTCCGACGAGCGTCGAAAATAACGGCGACGGATCGAGTATCCGCCGCCCCCAGCCACCTGTCAATCGCGGGCGCCTCGCGGGCGCCGGCGCCGCCGGAGGGGCGGCGCGGAGGGCAAAGGGCATGGACGGGCGAAAGGCCGCGTTGGGCGCCATCGAGTCGAGGCGCGATCGCCTGGGCGGGCTCGCCGACCGCGTCTGGGGCTTCGCGGAGGCGGGCTTCGAGGAGCGCCGCTCCGCCGCGGCCCTGGGCGAGGCCCTCGAGGCCGAGGGCTTCGAGCTCAGCTGGGGCTCGGGCGGCATCGGCACCGCCTTCGCCGCGAGCTGGGGCTCGGGAGGGCCCGTCGTCGCCCTCCTGGGCGAGTACGACGCCCTGCCCGGGCTCTCCCAGGCCGCCGCCGCCTGCGAGAAGGCCGAGCTCGCCCCCGGGGCCAACGGCCACGGCTGCGGCCACAACCTCCTGGGCGTCGGCTCCCTCGGGGCAGCGATCGCGGCCAAGGAATTCCTCCGCGCGAGCGGCCTGCCCGGCACCGTCCGCTACTACGGCTGCCCCGGCGAGGAGCGCGGCTCGGGCAAGACCTTCATGGTCCGCGCGGGGGCCTTCGAGGGCGTCGACCTCGCCCTGACCTGGCATCCGGGCGACCTCAACTGCGTCCTCCAGGCCCGGACATTGGCCAACCTCTCCGCCTACTTCCGCTTCTCCGGCCGCGCCGCCCACGCCGCCGCCTCGCCCCACCTCGGCCGGAGCGCCCTCGACGCCGTCGAGCTCATGAACGTCGGGACCAACTTCCTCCGCGAGCACGTCATCCCCGAGGCGCGGATCCACTACGCCGTCACGGATCCCGGCGGCCGCGCCCCCAACGTCGTGCAGGACCGGGCCGAGTCCTTCTACTTCTGCCGCGCCCCCCGCGTGGCCCAGGCCCGGGAGATCTACGAGCGGCTGGGCGACGTGGCCCGGGGCGCCGCCCTCATGACGGGCACGAGCTGCGAGATCCGCTTCTCGGAGGGGCTCTCGGACTACCTGCCGAGCCGGACCCTGGGCGCCCTCCTCCAGCGCTGCCTCGAGGAGGCCGGGCCGCCCGCCTTCGGCGCGGCCGAGCGCGAGCTCGCCTCCCGCTTCCGCGCGACGCTCTCCGAGGCGGAGATCGCCGCCTCCCTCGCCCAGGCCCGGCTCTTCCTCGGCGCCGAGGCCGCGAAGCGCCTCGCCTCCGCCCCCCTCGCCGAGCTCGTCGGCCCCCTCTTCGCCGGCGACGCCTGCCTGCCCGGCTCCACCGACGTCGGGGACGTGAGCCAGGTGGTCCCGACTGGCCAGCTCATCTGCGCCTGCGCCGCCCTGGGCACGGCGCCCCACACCTGGCAGTTCACCGCCCAGGCCGCCTCGCCCATCGGCCGCGCGGGCATGCTCGCGGCGGCCCGGGCCCTCGCCCTCGCCTGCGCCGAGGCCTTCCTCGACCCGGGGATAGCGGTCCAGGCCAAGGCCGAGCTCCTCGAGCGCAGAGGAGGCGCCTACGCCTGCCCCATCCCCGACGAGGTCGGGCCCGCGATGCCCGGGGCCGGCCAGCGAACGGAGTCCGAGCGATCCAGAGATCGATAAGGAGGCGACGATGAGTCACGCCACGGGGATCAAGAAGAACAGTTTCTTCGGCTCGATCTACTTCGTGGAGGGCATGGTCCTCACCATGTTCTCCACCTACATGATCATCTACCTGCGCCAGTTCAAGCTGAGCTTCTCGCAGATCGGGGTCATCTCGGCCATCTCCCTCATGCCCACGATCCTGAAGATCTTCATCGGGATCGCGAGCGACAGCTGGAGCCTCTTCGGCCGCGGCCACCGCAAGCCCTACATCCTCGCCGGCCTCGTCCTCCAGGGCCTGGGCTACCTCCTCCTGCCCTCGATCTCGCCGGTCGACCAGTACGGCCTCTTCGTCCTCGTCTCCCTCTGCATCGGCCTCGGGATGGCGACCTACGACACCACGACCGACGGCCTGGGCATCGACATCACGCCCGAGAAGGAGCGCGGCATCGTCCAGAGCTGGTGCGTGGGCGGCCGGGCCCTGAGCTCCGTGGTCGCCGGCGTCGCCTTCGGCCTCCTGGCCGCGAAGGGCCTCTGGAACTACGCCTTCTGGGCCATCGCCCTGTGCAGCTTCCTCGAGCTCCTCACCCTCTCCTTCGTGCAGGAGCTGCCCGTCGCCGAGCGCAAGCCCATCGAGGGAGCGGCCTTCAAGGAGATGCTCAAGCCCGCCTACCTCATCTTCGTCATCATCGGCACCTGCTTCCCCCTCGCCCTCTACAGCACCTACTCCATGGTCTCGGTCTACTTGAAGGAGAGCTTCGGCATGGGCATGAGCACCATAGCCCTCCTCTCCGCCGCCTACGGGCTCGGCCAGGTCGTCGGCGGAGCCGCGGGCGGCCCCCTGCTCAAGCGCTTCGGCCGGAGGGCCAGCCTCTACGCCACCGCGATCTTCACCGCCCTCGCCACCCTCTGCATCGCCCTCCTGCCCTCGGCGGGCCTGGCCTGGGCCGTCCTCCCCCTCTTCGGCGTGGCCTTCGGCTACTACTCGACCGTCTACTTCGCCGTGGCCATGGACTTCTCCGACCCGCGCATCGCGGCCTTCATGTTCTCGGTGACGATGGCCTTCGGCAACGTCGGCATCTCGGGAGGCTCGGCCCTCTCCGGCTTCCTCGTGGACAAGGCCGGCTTCAAGGCCCTCTTCCTCGTCTACGCCGCGGTCAACCTGGCCATGGTCTTCCTCTCCTGGGCCGTATTCAAGCTCAGGAAGGACCTGGCCGCCTAAGGTCCGAGGGGGACGGGATGGCCGACGCCCTGGTCAAGCTGCGCTGCCTCCTCTACGGCCTCGGGCTCGGGGCGGCGCGCCGCGCCTCCCGGCCCCTCGAAGGCAACGCGGCCCACATGGACCTCGCCGAGCGGCTCTGGTGGGGCTATAAGTTCTACTTCGGGCCCGTCGAGGAGCCCGAGCCGGGCTCGGGCCTCGAGGAGCATTTCCGCGGCCAGGACCTCGACTTCTCCCCCGGGCCCGGCTTCGTCGAGCGCTCCTCCATGACCCTGGCCGCGGGCGGCGACATCCTCGTCTCGCCGGGGCTCAGGCCCGAGACCACGGCCTCCCTCTGGGACGAGGTGCGCGGCTTCTATTTCGGGGCCGACCTCGCCTGCGCCAACCTCGAGACCCCGGTAGCCCCCTCGGCGCCCCAGGCCTTCCTCCCCGCGAGCATCCGGGAGGCCCCGGGGCTCAACGGCTCGCCGGGGATGTTCGACCGCATGCACGAGGGCGGCCGCGGGATCGGCCTGTTCTCCACGGCCAACAACCACTGCCTCGACCTGGGCGAGGCGGGCCTGCGGGAGACCCTCGACTTCCTCGACTCCCGCTCCTGCCCCCGGGTCGGCACGGCGAGGAGCCCCGAGGAGGCCCGGGCCCTCGTCCTGGTCGAGCGGAACGGCCTCAAGCTCGCCTTCGTCGCCTTCACCTTCGCCCTCAACTGGCAGTGCCTGCCCGAGGGCAAGGAGTACCTCGCGAACTACCTCAGGCTCAACAAGCCCGGGATCGACCTCGCGCCCCTCGCGGCCCAGGTCGCGGCGGCGCGGGCGGCGGGTGCGGACGCCGTCGTCGCCTGCCTCCATTGGAGCCTCGAGTTCGAGGCCTACCCGGTCCGCCACCTCGTCGAGACCGCGCATCGCGTCGTCGAGCTCGGGGTGGACCTCGTCATCGGCAACCACCCGCACAACGTGCAGCCGATCGAGCGCCACGCCTACCTCGACGCGGCGACCGGAGAGCGCCGCGAGGGCCTCGTCCTCTACGCCCTGGGCGACCTCCTGACCCTGCGCACCACGGTCCTGCCGAACTCCCACCTCGGCCTCCTCGCCCGGGTCCGCTTCGCGAAGGGCGAGTCCGGCGGGAGGGAGCTGACCCGGATCGCCGGCCTCGAGCTCCTGCCGACCTACCTCCGCCCGCGGATGCGCGGAGGCCGCTGCGAGGACTTCCGCCTCCACGACCTCCTGAAGCTCGCCGCCGAGCTCCGCGCCGGCCGGAATCCCCACGGCCTGTCCCGGGCCGAGGGCCGGGAGCTCCTCAGGCTCGAGGCCCTCGCGACCCGCCTCCTCGGCCCGGGGCTCAGGCTGGGCGCCGGCCTGAGGGCGGGCGCCGGTTCGGGGCAGGCGCGGGCATAAGGGCGGACGCCGCCCCGCGAAAATAAACGCGTTAGCCGACTCCAGTCGAGGGCCTTCGCGGCCCGGCCGGGGATCAGCGCCCCGGGAAGAGCTCGCGCAGGGCGCCGAGGAGGGCCTCGGCGTCCGACTCGTCGTTGTAGGCGAAGAAGGAGAGCCGCAGGAAGGAGGCCCCGCCGTAGGAAGTGGCGGGGATCTCGACGCGGTAGCGGTCGAAGAGGGCGGCCTTGACGGCCCCGGCGTCGCAGGGCGGGAGCGGCGCGAGGGCCATGCGGAGGCCCGAGCCCTCCTGGACGAGGGGCTCGAGGCCGAGGAGCTCGGCGGCGCGGCGGGCCGTCCCCGCCGCGAGCTCGGCGCAGCGCTCCCCGTCCCCGGCCATGGCGAGGCCCCGGGCGTAGCGCAGGGCCGCCGGCACCGCGAGGAAGGCCGAGGGATCCCGGGTGCCGAGCCAGCGCAGGCGCCGCGCGAGGGCCGTCGTCCCGACGTAGCCGTCGTGGGCGGCCGTCCCCTCGGCCTCGGCCACGAGGCCCCAGCTCGTCACGAGGGGCTCGAGGCCCGCCTGGTGCTCGGGCCGCACGTGGAGGAAGGCCGAGCCCAGGGGGGCGCAGAGCCACTTGTGGCAGTTGCCCGCGTAGTAGTCCGCGCCGAGGGAGCCGAGGTCGAGGGGAAGGTGGCCGGGGACGTGGGCCCCGTCGATCACGCTGAGGATGCCGCGCTCCCGGGCCAGGCGGCAGGCGGCCTGGGCGGGGAAGCGCAGGGCGGTGGGGCTCGTGATATGCGACAGGAACAGGACTCGGGTGCGGGGCGTGATGGCGGCCTCGAGCCGCGCGAGGAAGTCCTCGTCCCCGGCGTAGGGCAGGGGCACGGAAAAGCGGCGGTAGACGGCTCCCGCGGCCGAGCAGGCCCGCTTCCAGGCCAGCTCGCAGGCCCCGTACTCGTGGTCGCTCCCGAGGACCTCGTCCCCGGGCCCGAGCCGCGCCGAGCGGGCGACCGCGTTGATCGCCGTCGTCGCGTTCTCGACGAAGGCGAGGTCGGCCGGCGGGGCGCCGAGGTAGGCGCCGAGCTCGGCGAGGGCTCCCTCGAGGAGGGCCGAGGAGCGCCTGCCGAGGAACTCCACGGGGCCGGCCTCGATCTCGCGGCGGATCCGCTCGGCCTCCTCGACGAGGGCGAGGGGCCGGGCCCCGAAGGAGCCGTGGTTGAGGAAGGTGACCGAGGGGTCGAGGAGGAAGGCTTGGGCGAGCTTGTTCGAGCGCATGCCCCACTCTCGCTCCGAGCGGCCGCCTTGATCAAGCGGGGAGCCGCGCCGCGAAAAAAAAGGCCGCCCCGGGGGGGCGGCCTTCGGTTCGTCGCTTCGCTTACTTCTTCTTAGTCTTGGGGGCGGCGGCCTTGGCGGGGCCCTTGGCCGCCTTCGGGGCGGGCTTCGCCGCGGGCTTGGCGGCGCGCTTGGCGGCGGGCGAGGCCGGCTTGGAGGCCTTGGCGGGGATCGGCGCCACCTTGAGGGCGGCGCTCCGCAGCTTGGTCTGCCTCGAGGCCGACTTGGCCGCGGGCTTCGTGGCGAACATCCGCTCGACGTCCTCCCAGCGCGCCTCGCAGACCTCGCGGAGGTCGAAGGCGAAGCCCGACTCGACCCAGGCCATCGCCGTGAGGCGGATGACGCCGAGGGCGGCGGCGGCGACGGTCGAGGGCTCGAGGTCGGAGCGGATGTCGCCGGAGGCGACGCCCTGCTTGACGCACTCGACGGCGTTCCGCTCGTCGGACTTCCGCAGCTCGGCCGCGCGGGCGCGGAGCTCGGGATAGCCGCGGAAGACCTGCTCGCCGTAGAGCAGGAGATAGGCGTAATCGCCGCTCGCGGCGAGGATATCGACGACGTCGCGCATCGCGTCGCGTAGCCGCTCCATGCCCGAGCCCTCGCGGTCGAAGGCGCGCTGGAGCCGCTCGTCGATGCGCTCGTAGGCGCTGAACAGG
>JAKLFE010000057.1 GCA_022711355.1 Spirochaetota bacterium
TCACCGTCGACGCCAGCTCCTCCACCGACGCCGACAGCTCCTCGATGCTCGCCGCCTGCTCCGACGCACCCTGCGAGATACCCTGCGCCGTCTGCGACAGCTGCCCTGAGCCCTCAGATACCTGACCAGAGGCCATGGAGATGTCGGATGCCACGCCCGAGAGGCTCGCCACGAGGGACTCGAGGCTCGAGCCCAGGGTGCCGAGCTCGTCGGAGCGGGCGCGGACCCTGCGGAACTCCACGGTATCGGCCCCGGCCGCGCCGAGCTCGCCCTGCGCGAGGCTCCCGACGCGGTCCACGACGAGCCGGATCGGCTTCACGATCGAGCGCGCGACGAAGTAGGAGACGAGGACGGCCACCGCGATGCCCGCGATCAGGATACCGACGAGGAGCGTGATCAGGCCGCGCACCGTGGCGCCGATCTCGACCTCGTCCTGCGCTAGCCCGAAGACCCAGCCGGGGCTGTTGGGTATCGCGGCGAAGTACGTCGAGTAACGCGTGCCGTCCGGCTTGTCGTAGCTCCCGACACCCGACTTCTCGGTGAGCATCCGCTTGCCCAGGGCGTCGAGCCCCTTGTAGCCGTCCTTGTCCGCGTTCGTCACGTCGAGCTTGAGGACGGCCTCGGGGTTCGGGTGGGCGATGATGAGTCCGCGCTGGTCGACGATCCAGCCGAAGCCCGTCCTGCCTATCTTGATGGAAGCGGCGATCCTCGAGAGCTCGGCCGTCCGCATCTCGAGCCCGAGGATGGCCCTGGTCTTCCCGTCGGCGCCCTTCACCGCCTTGGCGAGGATGGTCGAGGGCTCGTTGATGCCCTTGGAGACGGCGACGTCGCCGATCGCGTAGTCCTTGCCCTCGGCGAAGATCGCCTTGAAGTAGCCCCGGTCCGCGATGTTCACGAAGGTGCCGGCCATCGTGCGCGACTCCCCGTCGGGCCAGAACACGAGGTTCGTGGCCACGTCCGCAGGGACTTCCTTGAGCATGCGCTTCTGCATGAAGTCGTAGGCTTCGGTCCTCGTGCCCGAAACCACCTGGTCCTGCAGCGAGAGGGTGCGCAGTATCCAGTAATGCGAATCGAGGAGATTCCCTATCTCGGCCGCCCGCCCCTGCGCGATCTGGACGCCCTCGGCGGCTACCAGCGCGTTGATATCGGAGCTGAGCCGCACCCCTATCAAGACGATGACCGATCCCAGCAGGCCTGCTACGAGCAGCGAGACTATCGCGGCTACCCGCGCGGTAAGGCCCATTCGCCCCTTTGCCATGTTGCCTCCTTCGAATGTTGCAGCGTCCCTGTGGCGGGGAAGTCTGCCTTTCTGGCGCGCCGTACCTACATCGCGGACGAATCCGCGCTTTCCTTAACTGTATGTATCGACGCTTTTCTCGCCAGTCCGAAACGAAGGAGGATCGGAGAGGATATCCCTAGGCCAGCACCCGCTCCACCTTGAGGCAGCGGCCCGACTCGGCGTCGAGCTCGAAGAGGGCCCCGCGGATCGTAGCCGGGCCCTCGGCCGACTCCATCTTGATGGGCATCTGGGTCAGGCCCCGGCGGAGGCAGATATCGGCCTTGACGCCGATCACCGAATCCTCGGGGCCGGTCATGCCGAGGTCGGTCAGGTAGCCCGTGCCCTTGGGCAGGATCCGCTCGTCGGCGGTCTGGACGTGGGTGTGGGTGCCCGCCAGGGCCGAGACGCGGCCGTCGAGGTAGAAGGCGAGGGCCTCCTTTTCCTCGACCGACTCGGCGTGGAAGTCCACGAGGACGAGGGCGCCGGGGCTCTCTACGGCGATCCGGGCGACCAGCTCGTCGGCGCGGCGGAAAGGGCAGTCGATGGGGCTCATGAACTCGCGGCCCTGGAGGTTGATCACCGCCCAACGCGCGCCGCCCGACTCGAGGAGGGCGAGGCCCGTACCCGGGACGCCGGGAGGGTAGTTGGCCGGCCGGAGGAGCATCGGGCTCGCCTCGAGGAGCTCGGCCGAGCCGGGGCGCTCCCAGACGTGGTTCCCGCTCGTGATCACCTGCACGCCGATGGAGAAGAGCTTGTCGGCCTCCTCCTTGCCGATGCCGAAGCCGCCCAGGGCGTTCTCCCCGTTGACGACCACGAGGGAGGCCCCGGTCGAGCGGACGAGGGGGCCGAGGCCCGCGAAGAGGGCCTTCATCCCCGGCTCCCCCACCACGTCTCCTATCATCAAGGCCTTTACGGTGCCAGCCATACGCGAGCTCCTTGCCATAAAAAGGATATCAACGCAGAGGAACGCAGAGAAGAGAATAAAAGAGAAAAGACATGGGAGAGAGGAATGCGAGCAAACGATCCTCACCAACCTGCTTTGCCGAATTCCCTATCCTCTTCTCCTCTCCTTCTCCCTACCTCTGCGTCCTCTGCGTCCTCTGCGTTTACTATTCATCCAGAGTTACTAATGAAAAGGCCGCCCGGATCGCACCGGACGGCCGCTACGCGTCGTGAGGCGGGGCTTACCTCGCGTACTCGACTATTCTCGTCTCGCGGATGATCGTCACCTTGATGCGGCCCGGGTAGCGCAGGTCGCTCTCGATCTTCTTGGCGATGCTCTTGCACAGGTCCTTGGCTCCGTCGTCGGAGACCTGCTCGTTGTTGACCATGATGCGGAGCTCGCGGCCGGCCTGGATGGCAAAGGCCTTCTCGACCCCGGAGAAGCTCTCGGCGATGTTCTCGAGGTTCTCGAGCCGCTTGATGTAGTTGTCGAGGGTCTCGCGGCGGGCGCCGGGGCGGGCCGCGGAGATGGCGTCGGCGATCTGGACGATGACCGACTCCGCGCTCGTCGGCTCCACGTCGTTGTGGTGGGCGCCGATGGCGTTGACGATGCGCGGATCCTCGCCGAGCTTGCGCACGAGCTCCATGCCGAGCTCGGCGTGGTTCTGGTCCCCGTCGGTCTCGATGCCCTTGCCGATGTCGTGGAGGAGGGCGCCGCGCTTGGCGATCTCGCGGTTGGCGCCGATCTCCGCGGCGAGCATGCCCGCGATGACGGCGACTTCCTTGGAGTGGGCCAGGACGTTCTGGCCGTAGCTCGTCCGGTAGTGGAGGCGGCCGAGGGCCTTGATGAGCTCGGGGGCCATGTTGTGGACGCCGAGGTCGAAGACGACCTTCTCGCCCTCCTCGTAGATCTTCTGGGTGACCTCGCGGGTGACCTTCTGGACCACTTCCTCGATCCGGGCGGGGTGGATGCGGCCGTCGGCGATCAGGCGCTCGAGGGAGACCCGGGCGATCTCGCGGCGCACCGGGTCGAAGCAGGAGATGACGACGGCCTCGGGGGTGTCGTCGATGATGACATCCACGCCGGTGAGGGTCTCGAGGGTGCGGATGTTCCGGCCCTCGCGGCCGATGATGCGGCCCTTCATCTCGTCGGAGGGCAGGCTGACCGAGGTGACCGTAACCTCGGTGGTGACCTCCGTGGCGATGCGCTGGATGGTCGTGACGAGGATGTCCCGGGCCTTCTTCTCGGCCGAGAGCTGGGCCTCCTGCTCGATCTTGTTGACGATGAGCTGGGCGTCCCGCTTGGCCTCGTTCTCGAGCCCCTGGATGATGAGCTTCTTGGCTTCCTCGGCGGAGAGGCCGGAGATGCGCTCGAGCTCCTGCCGGTAGCGCTCCTCCTGGCCGGCGAGGGCCTCCTCCTTCTCGGAGGCGGCCTTGGCCCGGGCCTGGAGGCTCTGCTCCTGCTTGTCGAGGGTCTCGACCTTCTTGTCGAGGGTCTCTTCCTTCTGCTGGACCCGCCGCTCGTAGCGCTGGAGCTCGGCGCGGCGTTCCCTTACTTCCCGTTCCTGCTGGTTCCGTTCTCGGATGAGCTGATCTTTCGCCTCTACCAGGATCTCTTTCTTCTGAGCCTCGGCCTCTTTGACCGCGTCCTGCTTAATACGCTCCGCCTTCTGCTCGGCGGCGGCGAGTTGGAATCTGGCGTAGAGCCAGCGGATCGTCCATCCAAGAACTAGACCAGCAAGGGGAAGGGCAGCAAACCACAATGCTGACATATTCCCTCCTACGATGCTGTATGTTCGATTATACGAAAGGTCCGCGCTTTGTCAAGGATAACAGGGCTTCCGATTCGAAAATGCCTCTCTTATTGATTATGGCAAAATATGTTACAAAATAGTCTTCGAATGGTCCCCGGCCAAGCTTGCCCCTCATGGAATCTCCTGACCCGGAGCTTTTTTGCGCTTATTTGAATATCCTGCGCTCTTTCGATAATTCTTAGCATACGGCGCAAAAATTAAAATATGCTAATTTTGTTAATTTTTTCATGGAACGTGGATTCGAGCGGAACATCGGCCTCCTCGTAGGTTTGCCGTGCCACGCCCCTGAGCAGAGGCCGCGCCCAGCTCCGTAATTCCTTTTCGCGGAGACCGTTAAAAGCGCCCAAATTCATTGTTTTCACAAGAATTACGATTGACGTAGCTTCAAAACAAGTAGTATAGTTTTTTTGAAGCTCCGGATGGGGCTTCGCGAACTTTCGGAGGGATGAGTTCACCTTCGCAGCTTTTAAGGTAGAAAACCGGGTCCGCAACGCTGTTCGTACTCCCACGAAGCGGCCCATGTGCTCGGCGGCCGGGCATGTGACAAACCGCGGTCCTCGCTTAGCAGGTAAAGAAAGAGTATGCCTCTCTCTCACCTCGCCCGTTTTCATCTCCTTGAAGACACTAGGGATCTCAGAACGGCTCTCCAGAAAGCCGCCGTACGTCCGCCCCGAGCCCGGCTCGGGATACGGGCGCGTTCGCCATAGGCGGACGGATCCGGCCCGACGGCGCGCGAGCGCCTGGGCCCTATGAGGGTTTTTTCGCATGTCCAAGAAGGTTTACGTCGGCAACATGAACTACGCCACCACTGAGAACGGTCTTCGCGACCTCTTTACCCAGTATGGCGAGGTCGTATCGGTCAACATCATCGTCGACCGCTACACCGGCAAGGCCAAGGGATTCGGCTTCGTCGAGATGAACACGGAGGAGGAGGCCCGCGCAGCCATCGAGGCCCTCAACGGCTTCGAGTACATGGGCAGGCAGCTCCGCGTCAACGAGGCGGAGGACAAGCCCCGGCGGGACAATTTCCGCCCCCGGAACAACTACTAAGCGAAGCCGAGGCCGCCCCGGCCCGCCGGGATCGGCCTAGCTAGCTGCAACCGCGCGAGAGCCGCCGCGCGGTTTTTTTTTGCCCCGATGCCCGGTGCCTCGAAGATTGTTGGCGGCCCGGCGGCAGCCTGGCTCCGCATCCTCAGCCCGGCTCCGCTCCCCCGCGGAATGCCCTCAATTCGTATTGATGTGCATATGCGAATACAGGCGGCGAAACTCGCGGGGGGCCAGGCCCGTGCTCCGCTTGAACAGCCGCCGGAAATATGCGGGATCCGAGAAGCCGCACTGCCGGGCCACCTCGTTCACGTTGCGATTCTCGTCGAGGAGGAGGCGCTTGGCGAGCTTGAGCCGTAGGGCGTGCAGATCCTCCATGATCGAGCGGCCGTAGCTCTTCTTGTAGATCCTGCCCAGGTAGTCGGGATTGCACTGGAGCTCCCGGGCGATGAGGCAGGTCGAGATATCCGACTGGAAGCCCCGAGCGAGGATCCGCCTCGCCTCGCGCGCGGTCAGGGGCAGCCGCTCCTCGTCGGCCGGCCGGGAAGGCCTATGGTCCAGGACGTGGAGGATGGCGAGGCAGAGCATGTTGGCCAGCTTCTGGTCGAGCTCCTGCTGCTCCTGCGCGTCGAGGAACCAGCGGAAGAGCTCGGCGAGGCGCTCGGGATCGGCGATCCTCCCTGAGCGGGACAGCTCGAGCCGCGCGGAGGTCGGAGCGGGGCCGGGGATCGGGCCGCGCGCGCGGAAGTGGAGCCAGTAGAACTCGAGGCCGGGAGGGTAGTCCTCGGGGCCCCAGTGCCGAACGCCCGGCAGCATGATGAGGTATTCCCCGGCCGAGACCTCGAAGTCCCTCCCCTCCTCCGAGAGCCTGAGCTTGCCGCGGAGCACGTCGATCACCTCGTAGGAGGAGATGACCCGGTCGGGGTGCCGCCCGAAGCCCCGGCTGATGAAGAGCCCCCCGTTCTCGGACTCGATCGGCGAGGGGAAGTCCAGCTCGAAGGGGCCCTCGGGCGAAGTCGGAATCGTCCTCATTTTCTACGCTCGCCGCATTCTTGCCCAGCCTCGCTTCCTTGTCAATACTGGCGAAAAGACGCCGTTCGCCCTCTTCCCTGCTCCGGCATCGGGGGAGGAAGGCGGTAGTCGCTTTCGTCCAGTTAAGGAGGCAGATATGAAGCGTTTCCTGGTCGCGCTGGCGGCAGCCGCGCTGATCCTCACCCTCGCCGCGTGCGGGGGCGGCTCCAAGAAGCTCAAGGGCGAGGTCTCGTTCATGGGCTGGGGCGACGAGGCCGAGCGGGTCATGTACGACAAGGTCTTCAAGGACTTCGAGGCCAAGAACCCCGGCGTCAAGGTCAACTACATCTTCACCCCGGACGACTACTACACCAAGCTCCAGACGATGATCGCGGGCAACACCGCCCCCGACGTCTTCTACCTGGCCGAGGGCCGCGTCGCCCAGTACGCCAAGGACGGGGTCTGCCTCGAGCTCGATCCCTTCGTGAAGAAGTATCCCGAGCTTACCAAGGACTTCGTCGAGGGAGTCCTCCGCTACGGGACCTACCAGGACAAGCTCTACGCCATCCCGAAGGACTGGCAGCCCGTCGTCATGTACATCAACGAGGACATCTTCAAGGCCGCGGGCGTGGCCCTGCCGACCTCGGACTGGACCATGGACGACTACCGCGCCATCGCCAAGAAGCTCACCAAGGTCGAGGGCAAGAAGACGGTGCAGTACGGCTGCGCGGTCGAGAACTACCGCGCCGACTGGATGACCTTCGGCGCGGCCTACGGCGGCGAGTGGTTCAAGGACGGGAAGTCCAACTGGAGCGACCCGAACATCGTGAAGGGCATGAGCGTCATGCGCGACGTCATCGTCACCGACAAGAGCTCGCCCTCCCCCGCCGCGGTCAGCAGCATGGGCCAGTCCCAGAGCCAGCTCTTCGAGACCGGCAAGGTCGCCATGTTCCCCTCCGGCCGCTGGGCCGTCCCCACCTACCGCGAGACCTGCAAGGGCTTCGCCTGGTCCGCCGTCGAGATGCCCAAGGGCACGACCCGCGTGAACCCGATCATCACCGCGGCCCTGACCTGCAGCGCCAAGGCCAAGAACCCCGAGCTCGCCGTGGCCCTCCTCAGGCACGTCCTCTCCGACGAGAGCCTGTCCACGGTCATGTCCCTCGGCATCGGCCTGCCCGTCTACCAGCACCTGGTCGACAAGCCCGGCGTCGTCTCCGAGCCGCCCGCCGCCGCCCCCTTCAAGGCCGCGGCCGCCTACATCGACTCGAAGGTCCAGTACGCCGCCGTATCGACGACGAAGTTCGCCCAGTTCCAGGACATCATCTCGGCCCAGCTCGACCTCGCCTTCAACGGCTCCATCACCATGGAGGAGGCCTGCGCCGCGATCGACAAGAAGGCCAACGCCGAGGTCTTCAACAACTAAAGGCCCGCCCGCGCTCCCACGAGCGAGAAAAAAAACGAGGAGAGGCGCAGAGGCACAGAGAAGAAGGAGAAAGGAGAGGAGAAACGATATGATCATTCCTCTTCTACGCTCCTTCTCGCTCTTCCCTCTGTGCCTCTGTGCCTCTGTGCCTCTGTGCCTCTGTGCCTCTGTGCCTCTGTGCCTCTGTGCCTCTGTGCCTCTGTGCCTCTGTGCCTCTTTGTCTCTGTGGTTTAGTTCACCGCATTTTTCCACCGAGGAGCATTACCGATGAGCGCCGCGACCCATAGCCTCCGGAGGCGGGACACCGTCGAGGGCTGGCTCTTCATAGCCCCCGCCCTGTTCGGCTTCCTCCTGTTCATGGTCTACCCGATCCTGGCCTCGTCGGCCATCAGCCTCTTCGACTGGAACCTGACCGGCAAGCCCGCCTTCTCGGGCCTCCGGAACTACCGCGCCCTCTGGGGAGACGAGGTCTTCCGCATCAGCTTGCTGAACACCTGCAAGTGGGTCGTCGTCTACGTGCCCGTATCGATCGTCGCCTCGCTCGTCCTCGCCCTCGCGATGGACATGCCCATCCGCGGCATCATCGGCTTCCGCACGATCTTCTACCTCCCCGTCGTCTCGCCCGTCCTCGTCGTGGCCCTCCTCTTCGTCTGGCTCTACAACTCCGAGTTCGGCCTGTTCAACTACCTGCTCTCCCTCGCGGGGCTGGAGCCGGTCGGCTGGCTCACCAACCCCAGGATCTCCATCTTCAGCGTGGCCGCCATGTACATGTGGAAGGACGCCGGCTACAACATGCTCATCATCCTCGCGGCCCTCCAGGGCATCCCGCGGCAGCTCTACGAGGCGGCGGAGCTCGACGGCGTGACCGGCCTGCGCAAGCTCCTGTACATCAAGCTCCCCCTCCTCACGCCCGCCTTCTACTACGTGATCATCGTCTCGGTGATCTACGCCTTCCAGGTCTTCACCGAGATCTACATAATGACCAACGGGGGCCCCGGCTACTCGACCCACACCATCGCCTACTACCTCTGGGTCAACGCCTTCCGCTACGGGAAGATGGGCTACGCCTGCGCCCAGGCCATGGTCCTCTTCGTCCTTATCATGGGCGTGACCCTCGTCCAGGACCGCCTCCTCGGGCGCAAGGTCCAGTACGACCTGTAGGAGGCCGCGATGAAGAACAAGCGAAGCAAGACCGCGCTCTCCCTGACCTACGCCTTCCTCGTCTTCGTCGCGGCGGTGGACCTCATCCCCTTCTTCTGGATGATCCTCTCCTCCTTCAAGCCCCTGGCGGAGATCTTCGTCTTCCCGCCCAAGCTCCTGCCCTCGGCCTGGGCCTTCTCCAACTACCGCTCCGCGTGGAGGGCCGGCGGCCTCAACTTCACGCGCATGTTCGGCAACTCCATGCTCGTAGCGATACCCTTCACCCTCGGCTGCATCGTCACCTCCTCGCTCGCGGCCTTCTCCTTCGCGCGGATCCGCTTCCGGGGCAGCGAGCTCGTCTTCATGTGCCTCATCGCCTCGATGATGATCCCCGTGTCGGTGACGATGATCCCCACCTTCCTCCTGTTCCGGAACCTCAGGCTCATCGACACCCTCTACCCCCTCATAGCCCGGGGCTTCTTCGGCCAGGCTTTCGTCATCTTCCTCATGCGGCAGTTCTACATGACCCTGCCCAAGGAGCTCGACGACGCCGCCTTCGTGGACGGCTACTCGCGGCTCCGCATCTGGTGGAAGATCATCATGCCCCTCTCCAAGCCCATCCTCGCGACCGTGATCATCTTCGTGTTCCAGCAGGTCTACAACGACTTCCAGAATCCCCTCATCTACATCAACTCCACGGCCAAGTTCACCGTCCAGCTCGGCTTGGCCTCCTTCCGGGGCCTGTACGCGACGCGCTACGACCTTTTGATGGCGGCATCGGTCTTCACCCTCGTGCCCATCCTCGTGCTCTACCTCTCGGCGCAGAAGTACTTCGTCGAGGGCATCGCGATGACCGGGCTGAAGGGCTAGGCCGCCCCTATGCAAAAGGAAGCATTGAAGGGCGGACGCCTGGGGCTCGAGTTCCGGGGCGCGCCCCTGACCTTGACCGCCTACGGCGATTCGATCATCCACGTCTCCTGGCGGGGGAAGGGCGCCCCCGCCGTCGAGGCTCCGATGTGGGGCATCATGGGCGAACCCGACGCTCCGGCCAGCGCCGAGGTCGAGCGGGACGGCGCGGCGACGACGCTCCGCCTCCCTGGTATATCGGTCGCGTTGCGCGAAACCGAATCGGGGCCGGAGCTCTCCTTCCGCGGCCCTGGCGGAGAGCTCCTGACGACCCTGGTCGGCCTGACGATGGAGGCGAGCCCGAGGGAGGCATTCAGGCTCGACGCGGACTTCGCGGACTACGAGGGCGAGGCTATCTTCGGCCTGGGGCAGCACCAGAACGGCCTCATGGACCAGTCGGGCGCCGAAGTCCGCGTCTGGCACGACTACGACGCCCCGGGCGGGGAGTCGGTAGGCGTCCCCTTCATGGTCTCGAGCCGCCGCTACGGCCTGCTGTTCGACAATCCCTCGCGCGTCACCGTCGGCCCCGCGGCCGGCCCGGGCGGCCCCGGCGGCCGCGTCAGGCGCTGGAGCTGCGAGGTAGCCGACCGGGCCTCCTTCTTCGTCATCGCCGGCCCCGCCTTCGACGATATCTACGCCGGCTACCGCGCCCTCTCGGGGCCGGCGCCCATCCCGCCCCGCTACGCCCTGGGCCTGTGGCAATGCAAGGAGCGCTACAAGAGCCAGGCGGAGCTCCTCGAGGTGGCTCGGAAGTACCGCGAGAAGGGCCTGCCCTGCGACCTCCTGGTCGTGGACTACTACCACTGGCCCCACACGGGCGACTGGCGCGTCGACGAGCGCGCCTGGCCCGACCTCAGCGCGCTCTGCGCCGAGCTGCGCGCGATGGGCTTCCGGACCATGTTCTCGATCTGGCCCCGGGTGGCCAGGGAGTCGGAGAACTGGGAGACCTTCTACCGGAACAAGTGGTTCATGCTCGCGAAGGACGGGGAGCCCGCGAGCGACGGCGATCCCCGCGGCCCCGACATCGACACGAGCATCCCCGAGTGCGCCGACTTCCTCTGGGGAAAGCTCCGCTCGAACTACGTCGACCAAGGCGTCGACGCCTACTGGCTCGACGAGACCGAGCCCGACATCCCGCCGCTCGAGCACCGCTTCTCGATCGGGTCGGGGGCCCGGCTGCACAACCTCTATCCCCTGTGGCACACCCAGGCGATCTACGAGCGGCACCGGGCCGCCTACGGGACGCGTTGCCTGATCCTCAGCCGGGCCGCCTACACGGGGGCCCAGCGCAACGGCACGAGCTTCTGGTCCTCGGATATCCCCTGCCAGTGGGACGTCCTCAAGAGGCAGGTCCCCTGCGCCCTCAACTTCGTCGCCTCGGGCATGCCCTACTGGTCCTCCGACATCGGGGGCTGGCACCACCCCGACCACCCCCTGGGCGGCTTCGGCTACGGCCGCGAGGAGTATACCGAGCTCTACCTGCGCTGGTACCAGTTCGGCGCCTTCTGCCCCACCTTCCGGACCCACGGCCGCCGCCCCGTCGGCAACGAGCCCTGGAGCTTCGGCCCCGAGGCGGAGGCGATCGTCGCGAAGTACCTCAAGCTCCGCTACCGCCTCCTGCCCTACCTCTACTCCTGCGCGCGCCGGACCCACCTCACGGGCGCGCCCTTCATGCGGCCCCTGTTCATGGACTTCCCCGGCGATCCGCGCTCGGCCGAGATAGGCGACGAGTATATGTTCGGGCCCTCCCTCCTCGTGGCCCCGGTCACGGACAAGGGCGCCTCCCGCCGCGCGGTGCACCTGCCCGCGGGCCGCGACTGGTACGACTACTGGACGGGGCGGCGCTACCCGGGCGGCAGCGACATCCTCGCCGAGGCGCCGATCGACACCATTCCCCTCTACGTCCCCGCGGGGTCCGTACTGCCCCTGGGAGAGGTCGTACCGAGCGCCGAGCTCCGGCAGCGCGAGCTCGAGATCGAGGTCTACCCCGGCGCCGACGCGTCCTTCGAGCTCTACGACGACGACGGGACGAGCTACGCCTACGAGGCGGGCGAGTTCACGCTGGTAGGGCTGCGCTGGGACGAGGCCGCGCGCGAGCTCCGGGTCTCCGACGAGGCCGCCTTGAGCTCGATGTTCACGAGGCATAAGATATCCGTACGAGGTTGAAGACACAGCAACAGGCAAGGGAGACTCATCGATGAAGCCGGTCGAAGCAGGTTCCGTGAAGGTTACCGACGCGTTCTGGAGGAAGTATCAGGAGCTCGTGCGCAAGGTCATCGTGCCCTACCAATGGGAGGTCATGAACGACCGCGTCCCGGGGGTCGCGAAGAGCCACGCGATCGCCAACCTGCGCATCGCCGCGGGCCTCGAGGAGGGGGAGTTCTACGGCTACCGCTTCCAGGACTCGGACGTCGCGAAGTGGCTCGAGGCGGTAGCCTGGTGCCTGGCCACGGAGCGCGATCCCGAGCTCGAGCGCCTCGCCGACGGGGTGATCGAGATCCTCGGCAAGGCCCAGCAGCCCGACGGCTATCTCAACAGCCACTTCACCGTCAAGTTTCCCGAGCTCAAGTGGAAGAACGAGCGGGAGAGCCACGAGCTCTACGTCGCCGGCCATTTCATGGAGGCGGCCGTGGCCTACTACCGGGCCACGGGCAAGCGGGCTTTTCTCGACATCATGCGGCGGAACGCCGACCACATCGACTCGGTCTTCGGGCCCGAGGAGGGCAAGAAGCACGGCTACCCGGGCCACCAGGTCACCGAGATGGCCCTCGCCAAGCTCTACGAGGCCACCGGCGAGGAGCGCTACCTCCGCCTCGCGAAGTACTTCCTCGACCAGCGCGGCGCCAAGCCCCACTACTTCGAGCTCGAGGCGGCGGAGCGCGGGGAGCCGGGCGACCTCGGCCCCTTCAAGGAGCGCATGTACAAGTACAACCTCTCGCACGCGCCGGTGCGGGAGCAGAAGGTCGCCACGGGCCACGCGGTGCGCGCGGTGTACATGTACGCGGGCATGGCCGACGTGGCCGCCCTCGCCGGGGACCCGAGCCTCGCCGAGGCCTGCCGCGTCCTGTGGGAGGACGTCACGCGGCGGCAGATGTTCGTCACCGCCGGTCTCGGCCAGCAGGAGTCCTGGGAGGGCTTCTCCTACGACTACGACCTGCCCAACGCCCAGACCTACAACGAGACCTGCGCCTCCATAGGCCTGGTCTTCTGGGCCCAGCGCATGAGCCGCCTCGAGATGAAGGGCGACTACTACGACGTGATCGAGCGCGCCCTCTACAACGGCATACTCTCGGGGCTCTCCCTCGACGGCACGCGCTACTTCTACGTGAACCTCCTCGAGTCGGTGCCCCGGGCCATCAGGGAGCGCCACGACGCCGACTACGCGGCGGCCACCCGCCAAGGCTGGTTCCCCTGCGCCTGCTGCCCGCCCAACATCGCCCGCCTCGTGGCCTCCCTCGGCGGCTACGTCTACTCGGCCGACGAGTCGGGCGCCGCCGTCCACCTCTACGTCGGCAGCGAGACCGAGCTCGTGCTCGGGGGCGCGGCGACGCGGCTCCGCGTCGAGGCGGGCTTCCCCTGGAAGGAGGAGGCCCGCGTCTCCGTGGATCCCGAGAGGCCGGCCCGCTTCGCCCTCTCGCTGCGCGTGCCCGACTGGTGCCGGGGTTTCCAGGCGGCGATCGGCGGGAAGCCCGCCGAGGGCGCGTTGGCCGACGGATACTTGAAGATCGAGCGCGAGTGGAGGCCCGGCGACGTCCTCGAGCTCAGGCTGCCCATGCCCGTGCGCCGCGTCCGGGCCAACCCCCTCGTGCGCGACGACGCGGGCAAGGTAGCGCTCATGCGCGGCCCCGTCGTCTACTGCCTCGAGGAGGCCGACAACGGCGGCCTCCTCTCCGACATCCGCCTGCCGCGCGGCGCCAAGCTCGAGGCCTCCCTCGAGCCGGGCCTCCTGGGCGGCGTAGTGACTTTGGCCGGCGAGGCCCTGAGGAGCTCGGGCGACTGGGGCGGCGATCTCTACCGCGACGAGGACGAGGCGCGGCCGGAGCCGGCGCGCAAGGTGCGGATCAAGGCCGTGCCCTACTACGCCTGGGACAACCGCGGCGAGAACGAGATGCGCGTCTGGATCAATGAGGAATAGCCATTTCCGGAGCGCGGATACCGGGGAACAAGGGGAAACGCAGAGGACGCAGAGGAACGAGATAGAAGGGAATTTCCTCCCCTCCCTCTTCGCTATTCCGCGCCCTCCGTTTTTTCTCCCCTCATCGTCGGCTCGCCAAGTTCCGCGGCAAGGCGGCGCAGCAAGGCCTTGAAGCGCTCGGGCAGGGGGGCGGAGAAGGTCCGCGGCTCGGCCTCCCCGGGGAGCGTTATGCGAAGCCGCCTCGCGTGGAGCATGAGGCTCGCCTCGGGGAAGCGCGGATCGCGCTTGCCGTAGATCGGGTCGCCGAGGATGGGGCAGCCCAGGCCGGCCATGTGGACGCGGAGCTGGTGGGTCCGCCCCGTCCTCGGCCTGAGCGCGACGAGGGCGTAGCCCTGGCTCCGCGCGGCCGCCCGGGCCTTGCCCTCGGCCCGTGCCTGGTCCGCGTCGCCCCAGGAGGCGAGGACGCGGTAGTCCGTGACGGCGGCCTTGCCCCCGGACTCGACCCGGGCGAAGCGCTTGCGCTCCCGCCTGTCGCGCCCGAGCCGGTCGGAGATGCGGCCCTCGCTCGGCCGGGGAACCCCGCGCGTGACGGCGACGTAGTCCTTGCGCGTTAGGCGATCCTTGAACTGGGCCGCCAGGAAGGCCTGGGAGCGCGGGTCCTTGGCGGCGATCATCACCCCGGAGGTGTCCTTGTCCAGGCGGTGCACGATGCCGGCGCGGAAGCCCTCCCCGGCCGCGGCGCAACCCGTCCCCGCCCTGGCGAGGAGGCCGGCCAGGGCGTTGGCCGCCGTGCCGCGCCGGTTCCCGGCCCCGGGGTGGACGACCATGCCCTGGGCCTTGTCGAGGACGAGGCAGGAGCCGTCCTCGTAGATCAGGTCGAGGGGAATATCCTCGGGGACGATCCCGGGCGAGGCCTCCTCGACCCAGTCGACCCGGACCCGGTCGCCGGGGGCCACGGGCCGCGAGGGCTTGGCCGGCCTGCCGTTGACCAGGATGGAGGCCTCCCGGGCCTTGAGCTGGGAGCGCGAGAGGATCCCCGCCGCCGCCCGGGCCACGTAGCCGTCGACCCGCCCGCCCGGGTCGAGCTCGGGCACGACCGACTCCCAGGAGCGCGCGGGGCCGGCGGGGGCCTGGGGCGGGGAGGCGGGGCGGGGCGGCTTGGGCTTCTTCATCCTCGCACCATGCTAAACGCCGAGGCCGGCCCGCATCAAGCGGCCCTTCGCCCCGAGGTCGACGGCCCGGGATCGCCGTGCTAGACTCGAAGCTCGCCGGCGGCCCGGCCGCGGGGCGGAAGGGAGGGGCGATGAGCGATGCCGTGACGAGCCTGACCGACGAGGTGCTCCGCGCCCTCTCCGGCCCGCGCAGCCTCTCCCGGGCCGCGAGCGTCCTTGCCATCCTCGTCCTGGGCTACCTGGCCGTGCGGATATGCCTCGCGGTCCTCAAGCTCGTCGGCCGGAGGAAGCTGGGCGGCAGGGCGTTGGAGATCGCCGAGAAGGCCGTCAAGTACGGCGGGGCCGTGGTCGTCCTCGTCAACGCCTCCGAGGCGGCGGGCATCGACCTGGGGGCCCTCCTCGGCGCGGCGGGGATAGCGGGCATAGCCATCGGCTTCGCGGCCCAGACCTCGATCTCGAACGTGATCTCCGGCCTCTTCCTCTTCTCCGAGAAGGCCTTCCAGGTCGGCGACGTCATCCAGCTCGACGCGCTCTCCGGGATCGTCGAGTCGGTGGACATGCTCTCGGTCAAGATCCGCACCTTCGACAACAAGCTCGCCCGCGTCCCGAACGAGACGATGATCAAGTCGAACATCGTCAACGTCACGCGCTTCCCCGAGCGACGCCTCGACCTCTCCCTCGTCCTCCCCTACGGGACCGACCTCGAGATCGTCGAGGCCCTGCTCAAGGACGCGGCCATGTCCGTCCCCGCGGCCCTCTCCGAACCCGAGCCCTTCTTCCTGGCGGGCGAGCTCGGGAGCCGGGGCATCTCCGTCAGCTTCGGCGTCTGGTTCAAGAAGGACGACTTCGCGGCCCTCAAGAACGCCCTCCTGCCCGCGATCCTCCGCAAGCTCGAGGCGGCGGGCATCGTCCCGGCGCCGGAGCGCCTCGCGGTCTCGCTCGCCGGAGCCGAGGCGGCCGCGCCGAAGGCGGGACCGCGGCGGAGCTCCCGCTCGGGCGGGGCCGCGAGGGACCGTCCTTGACGGGCGGTGAAGCCGCCTATATCTTCATCACAAAGGAGAGCGACATGGACAAGAACCAAGCCCTGGCCAAGGTGGGCCTCTTCGAGGGCATGCACCCCAAGCACGTCAAGGGCATCGCCGATATCTGCGCCGAGCGGAGCTTCAAGGCCGGCGAGTACCTCATGCGCCAGGGCGAGAGCGGCATCGGCCTGTTCATCATCCTCTCGGGCAAGGTGCGCGTAGAGAAGACGGACGCCTCGGGCCGCAACGTCGAGCTGGCCGAGAACGGCCCCGGGGACATCATGGGCGAGATGGCCGTCTTCGACGGCTCGCCGCGCTCCGCGAGCGTCGCGGCGGTCGTCGACACCAGCTGCCTCGTCCTCGCTTCCTGGGAGTTCAACGCCTTCCTCAAGGCCCATCCCGAGGCGGCCCTCGAGCTCCTCCCCATCGTGGTCAAGCGCTTCCGCGAGACGAACGAGGCCCTCGTCAGCCTCGGGGCCATCCGCAACTGCTGAGCGGGCGGCACTGCCCGAATCGGCCCGGGGAGAGAACGGGGCTCCCCGGGCTTTTTTTCGCCTCCGAGCCCCGCGCGGCGTTCCCGTTCCGGATTTTATATAGTATTTTCTATATATAAAATCCGCCTGGGAGACCAGGCGCGAGGAGGTTCCTATGTCGTTCAACGTTCCCGACCTGCGATATCCCTACGACGCCCTCGAGCCCCACATCGACGCCCAGACCATGGCGATCCACCACGGCAAGCACCACGGGGCATACGTCGCCAACCTCAACAAGGCCGTCGAGGGCACGGAGTACGCGTCCTGGGCCGCGGAGGCCCTGGCGCGCGACTGGGCCAAGCTGCCGGAGGGCATGCGCGCGGCGGTGCGCAACAACGGCGGCGGCCACTACAACCACGCCCTCCTCTGGGAGAGCATCGGCCCCGGCGGGGGCGGCAGGCCCTCGGGCTCCCTCGGCGCGGCTGTGGACCGCGAGCTCGGGGGCTTCGACGCCCTCAAGGCCGAGCTCGTGAAGGCCGGGCTCGGGCGCTTCGGCTCGGGCTGGGCCTGGCTCTCCCTCGGCCCCGGGAAGAAGCTCCTCGTCGAGTCGACGGCCAACCAGGACAGCCCCCTGGCGGAGGGGCGCTCGCCCGTCCTCGGCATAGACGTCTGGGAGCACGCCTACTACCTCAAGTACCAGAACCGGAGGGCGGACTACCTGGAGGCTTTCTTCAAGGTGATCGACTGGAAGGCCGTGGGCGAGCGCTACGCCGCGCTCATGGAGGCCTAGGCCCGGGTCGGGGCCGGGCGGGCGGCCGGCCTCACTCCTCCTCGCCCTCCTCCGTCCCGGCCTCGGGGAGATCGCATCCCTCGGCGGCCCGCCCCGGCGAGGAGTAGTACTCGACGTTCCACAGGAACAGGCCCCGGGCCGGGGCGGTCGGGCCGGCCGCGGAGCGATCCCGGGCGCCTAAGGCCTCGGCCATCAGGGCGCGGGCGCGCCCGGGGGAGCCGCCGGCCTCGGCCTCGAAGTGGAGCATGGAGCCCACGAGGGAGCGGACCATGCGCCAGAGGAAGGCGTTGGCCGCCACCGTGAAGACCAGGCCGGGCCCCTCCCAGCGCCAGGAGGCCTCGTGCACGTAGCGCGAGCGGCTGGCGGAGGGGTCGCGGGCCGCGGCGAAGGTATCGAAGTCCCGCTCGCCCAGGAGGAGGGAGGCCTGGGCGTCGAGGGCCTCGGCCGAGGGGCGGCGGAAGAGCTGGTGGGCGTAGCGCAGGCGGAAGGGGTCGGCCGAGGAGGAGCCGCAGGAGACGAAGTAGCGGTAGCGGCGCAGCCGCGCGTCGAAGCGGGCGTGGAAGCCGGCCGCGGCCTCGGAGGAGGCCGTGACGCGGAGGTCCCGCGGCAGGAGCCGGTTCAGGGCCGGGACGAAGCGGGGCGCGGGGATGCCCGCGATGTCCGTATGGAAGTGGGCCACCTGGGCCCGGGCGTGGACCCCCGCGTCGGTGCGGCCCGCGCCCACCGCGCCTACGGGATGGCCGTGCATCCGGCCGAGGGCCTCTTCGAGCTCGCCCTGGACCGAGCGGTCGCCCGCCTGCCGCTGCCAGCCCGCGAAGTCCGTGCCGTCGTAGGCCAGCTCGAGCCTGATGGTCCGCCTACTCATCGTCCTCGTCGTCGTCCTGGTTGAGCTCGGCCTTGAGGCGGTCGTAGACGTCGCGGACCTTGTCGACGAGGGGGCCGGGCTTGGAGCGGCTCTTCCGGCCGAGGCCGAACATCTTGGCCAGGATGCGCTTGGAGGCGTCGAGGGTCTCGGTCCGCTTGGCCGGGTCCCCCGTGGGGCCGTACTCGAGCTCGAGGACCGCCGAGAGGTAGAGCACGCCCTCGTAGCCGTAGTTCTTGTCGGTGTCGGGGCCGAGCCACTTCACCTCGGTCAGGGGCTGCTTGCCCAGCTGGTCGAGCTCCACGGCGAGGCGGTAGAGGAAGCGGGCCTTGCGGTAGAAGGCCTCGGCGGCGAGCGCGTAGTTCTCGCCGGGCCGCTCGGCCTCGAGCTCGGAACAGAGCCAGGCCGCCCTGAGCGAGGAGATCCCCTGCTTGATGACCGGGGCGTAGTCCTTGGGCAGGCCGTCGTAGCAGAGCATCGCGAGGTAATAGGAGGCGGTCCCCTCGACGAGGCCGCGGGGCTCGTTGAAGTCGAGGCTGCCGAAGATCCGCTGCGCGCCTTGGATCCGCGAGTCGGCGGCGAGCTTGAGCGGCTCCGCGTAGCGGCCGTGGAGGCCGGCGAAGTCGGGACGGTAGGCGGCGTACCAGCAGGAGGGGCAGACGGTCAGGTCGTAGACCAGGGGACGGACCGCGCCGAAGGCCTGCATCGGTATGTAGGTCCGGTGGAGCTCGTCGGTGAGGTCGCCGGCGTTCACGCGCCCGGAGAAAAGCTCCTCGCGCTTGAAGGAGGTCCCGCAGACGGGGCAGTCGATGGGCTCCTTCGCGATGAAGGTGACCTTCTTCTCCTTGTCGTCCTTCGCGGGCTTGGGCGGGCTTCGCAGCATGGCTTACCCCTCTATCACCACGACGGCCACGGCGTTGTCGCTCTCGTGGGTGAGCGACACGAGCACGCGCGCCGCGCCCAGGGCGCGGAAGCGCTCGAGGGCGGTGCCGTGCAGGATCATGTCCGGGCGCCCGTTGTGGTTGTTGATGACCTGGATGTCCCGCAGGCGCATGCCCGCGAGCCCCGTGCCGAGGGCCTTGCCGAAGGCCTCCTTGGCGGCGAAGCGCGCGGCGAGGGAGAGGGCCTCGGCGTGGCCGCGATCCTTGGAGGAGGCGGCCTCCTCCGGGTGGAAGAAGCGCTCGACGAGGCCCTCGGTCTCCATCCAGTGATGGATGCGCCTGACGTGGACGATGTCGATGCCGAGGCCGAGGATCATCGCGCCTCTCCCTTGGGGACGAGCTGGACGGCCAGCTCCTGGGGCTCGTAGCGCTCGACGGCGTAGCCGTCGGGCAGGACCGCCAGCACGGGCAGGACGTAGGTCCCCGGCTTCCGCGCCGAGGACAGGTCCACCGAGAGGGCCCCGGGCGTCGGCGTGAAGTCGGCGGCCGCCGCGGCCGCGCCCCCCGCGGAGCGGATCCGGATCGAGCCCGCCGGCAGGGGCTCGGCGAGCTCGAGGGCTGGGTCGAGGCCGACGGGCAGGATGGGCAGGCGGTCGAAGGTCCGCGTCGCGAGGGACTTGCGCACGACGGCGCGGAACTCCGCCTGGTCGATCCCCGCGAAGGAGACGAGAGCGTCCTTCTTGACGAGCTTGACCTTGACGGAGAAGTCGGCGCTGCGGCCGGAGAGCTCCACGAAGTCGGTGGCCACGTCGGCCACCCGGCCCACGGCGCTCGCGGGGCCGTCGATCTCGACCTCGGCGGGCTGGATCTCGAAGGAGGCGAGCTCGAAGCCCGGCTCGAGGAAGCCGCGGAAGGAGGGCGTCACGGGCACGACCCGGCTCACGCGGCGCTCGATGCCCACGGCCACCTCGCTCGGCTCCGCCTTGATCTCGAGGGGATCCACGCCGAGGGCCGAGCCCCGCTTCTCGATCCGCACGGCCGCGCGGTAGACGCCCTCGCTCCGGTAGCCCGAGAGGTCGAGGCTCGCCCGGACGTCGCCCTCCTGGATGGAGAAGATGGCGTTCGACTCCCCGCGCAGGACGATGCGCACCGAGCGCGGCAGCTGGCTCGAGGGGGAGTACTCCTCGCCCTGGGCCACCTCGAGGGGCACGGCCAGGTAGCGGTCCTCGAGGCGGTTGAGGCGGTAGAAGAAGAACAAAAGGAGGGCCGCCGCGAGGGAGAGGATCTTGGCGGGCCAGTCGCGGGTCAGCCGCTCGAGGGGGCGCCTATTCCGCAAGGGGGGCCTCCTCGGCCTCGGCCTCGTCCTGGGCGGGGAACTCCAGGAGCTCGCCCAGCCGCCGCCGCGCCTGGTCGAGGGAGAGGCCGTAGTAGAGCTTGGACTCGTAGGCCAGGGAGATGGCCCCGGTCTCCTCGGAGACGACGAGGACGACGGCGTCGGACTCCTCCGAGAGCCCGAGGGCGGCGCGGTGCCTCGTGCCGAAGCTCTTGCGGATGTCCTGCTGCTCGGAGAGGGGGAGGAAGCAGCCCGCCGCCGCGATCCTCCCGTCCTGGACGACGATGGCCCCGTCGTGCAGGGGGGTGTCGTGGCCGAAGATCGTGGTGACGAGGCTCGAGGAGAGGAGGGCGTCGAGCCTGGTGCCGGTATCGACGATGTTCTTGAGGCCCACGTTCCGCGCGAAGACCATGAGGGCCCCGCGGCGCTGCGAGGCGAGGAGCTCGGCGGCGGTGAGGGCGGCCTCGATCTGGGTCACGCGGGGGCGGGAGCCGCCGCGGAGGAAGGAGCCCCGGCCGAGGCGCATGACGATCTTGCGCAGCTCGGGCTGGAAGACGATGGCGAGGGCGATGACGAGGCCGGGCGCGAGGATGTTGAGGATCCAGGCGACCGTCGTGAGCTGGAGGAAGAGGGCGACGGCGTAGACCGCGGCGAGGACCAGGGCTCCCTTGACCAGCTGGATGGCCTGGGTCCGCACGAGGACCTCGTAGGTCTTGTACAGGATGTAAGCGAGGACCAGTACGTCGAGGGCGGGCCGCACGTAGGCCGAGACGAGGGAGGCGAGCTCGCCGAAGCTCATCCCCGCCTCCGGCCCGCCGCGCGGACGGCGGCGAAGAGGGCGAGGGCGTCGACCGTCTCGGGCACGTCGTGGGCGCGGAAGATCCTCGCGCCGCCTGAGTAGGCGGCGCAGGCCGCGCCGAGGCTGCCCGGGAGCCGGCCCTCGGCGGGGCGGCCCGTGATCGCGCCGACGAAGGCCTTGCGCGAGAGGCCCACGAGGACGGGGTAGCCGGCCGCGGCGAGCTCGCCCAGGCGGGCGAGGAGCTCGAGGTTGTCGCCCAGGCGCTTGCCGAAGCCGATGCCGGGGTCGAGGACGATGCGGTCGCGGCCGATACCGGCGGCCTCGGCGCGGCGGGCCGCCCCGAGGAGGAAGGCGAAGACCTCGGCGGGGCAGTCCTCGTAGCTCGGGGCCTCCTGCATGGTCTTGGGCTCGCCCTTCATGTGCATGAGGACCGCCGCGGCGCCGCGCTCGGCTGCCAGCTCGGCCATGCCCGGGGCCGCGAGGGCGGCGACGTCGTTGAGGATGTCCGCCCCCGCGTCGAGGGCGGCCCGGGCCACGGCGAGCTTGCGCGTGTCGACGGAGAGGGGGATATCGGAGTCGCGGCGGATGGCCTGGATCGCGGGGATCACCCGCTCGAGCTCCTCCTCCTCCCCGACGGGCTCGGAGCCCGGCCTCGTGGACTCGCCGCCCAGGTCAACGATGGCGGCGCCGGCGGCGGCCATGGCGAGGGCGGCGTCGCGGGCCTCGCGCGCGGAGCGGCGGCGGCTCGGGGCGAAGAAGGAGTCGGGCGTGAGGTTGACGACGCCCATGACGAGGGCCTCGTCGCCGAGGGGCAGGGCGCGGCCCCGCGGGAGCGCGAGGCTCATCGGCCGGCCCCCGCCGCGCCGCCGGCCGCGGAGCGGAAGACGAAGATGCGGCCCTCGAGCCGGTCCTCGGCCTCGGCGGCCCGGACCCGCTCGGCGATGCCGGCGGCCGAGAGCCCGGCGCGCTCGACCAGCTCGTCGCGGCTCGCCTGGGCCTCGGGCTCGGAGGGGAAGCCGGCCACGCGGACCGAGGCCCGGGGGAGGCGGCGCGCGATCAGGGCGGCTATGCCCTCGCCCAGGCCCCCCGAGGCGACCCCCTCCTCGAGGACGATGATGCGGCGGTAGGGCGCGGCCGCCTCGAGGAAGAACTCCTCGTCGAAGGGGGAGACGAAGCGGAGGTCGTAGACGTCGGCCCCCCCCGGCGCCGGGCCGGGCGCCGCGGCGGCCTGCTCGCGGAGCAGGAGGTCGGAGGCCTCGGCGGCCAGGCTCACGAGGCCTCCCATGGCGACGAGGAGGGCGTCGGCCCCGGAGCGGCGCACGAAGACGCCCCGGCCGGGACGGATCGGCTCGGCGTAGGCCTCCTCCTCGCGGGGGCAGCGGCCCTTGGGGTAGCGGATAATGACCGGCCCCCCCCCGGCGGCTTCGCCGCCGGGGACGCGCTCCGAGAGGGCCCACTCGAGGCTCAGGGCCAGCTCGCCCGCGCTCGCCGGGGCGAGGATGGAGAGCCGGGGCATGGGGCGGAAGAGGGCGATGTCGTACAGGCCCTGGTGGGTCTCCCCGTCCTCGCCCACGGCCCCCGAGCGGTCGAGGGCGAAGACCACGGGCAGGCCGGGGAGGGCCGCGTCGTGGAAGACCTGGTCGACGGCCCTCTGCATGAAGGTGGAGTAGATCGCGACCACGGGCCGGAGGCCCCCGGCGGCGAGGCCGGCGGCGAAGGTGACCGCGTGCTCCTCGGCGATGCCCACGTCGTAGAGCCGGCCGGGGAAGGCCGAGCGGAAGGCCTCGAGGCCCGTGCCCTTGGCCATGGCCGCCGTGACGGCGACGACGCGCTCGTCGCAGGCCGCCGCCCGCAGGAGGGCCTCGGAGAAGGCCTCCGTGAAGGTGGCCGCGGGCCGGGCCTCGAGCTTGCCGTCGGAGCAGCGCATGGGAGCCACGCCGTGGTAGCGCGCGGGGTCCTCCTCCGCGAGGTCGTAGCCCTTGCCCTTGCGGGTCACCACGTGGACGACGACGGGGCGGTCGAGGGCGCGGACCTCCCGGAACACGGCGAGCATCTCGGGGATATTGTGCCCGTCGATGGGGCCCGCGTACTCGAAGCCGAGGTCGGAGAAGAGGTTCTCCTTGAAGAACAGGGCCTTGACCGCGCGCTTGGCCCGGACCATGCGGGAATAGAGCCAGGGGCCGGCCAGGGGGAGGCCGCGGACGACGGCGTCGATGCGGGAGCGGAGGGCCTGGTAGCGGGCGGTGGCGGAGAGCCGGGAAAGGTAGCGGGAGAGGGCGCCCACGTTGGGCGATATCGACATCTTGTTGTCGTTGAGCACGACGACGAGGGGCAGGCCGAGCTGGCCCGCGTGGCTCAGGGCCTCCATGGCCATGCCTCCGGTGAGGGCCCCGTCGCCGATCACGGCGATCACCTTGCCCGGCCGCCCGAGGCGGTGCCGGGCCTCGGCGAGGCCGAGGGCCGCCGAGATCGAGGTCGAGGCGTGCCCCGTGTCGAAGGCGTCGTGGACGCTCTCCGCGCGCTTGGGGAAGCCCGACAGGCCGCCGGGCCTGCGGATGCTCTCGAAGGCCTCGCGGCGCCCGGTGAGAAGCTTGTGGGCGTAGCACTGGTGGCCGACGTCCCAGACTATGGCGTCGCGGGGCGAGTCGAAGGAGCGGTGGATGGCGAGGGTGAGCTCGACGACGCCGAGGTTGGAGGAGAGGTGGCCCCCGTTCCTCGACACCGTCTCGACGATGCGCTGCCGGATCTCCCCCGCCAAGGCGCGGAGCTCGCCCGGCCCGAGGTCCTTGAGGTCCGAGGGGGAATCGATCCTATCGAGGATGGACATCGGATCGAACGATACCACAGGCCCCCGGCTTTTGCTACCGCCGCCTTCGGCCGGGACGGGGCCCTTGCCATCGCCGCCCCCTATCCGGCAGGATCGGGGCATGGCCACCTACGACCTCCTCGAGCTCGAGCTCCACGCCCCCCTCTCCTACCGGGGCCTGGAGAACCCTCCCCTCGCCGGCCTCCCCCTCGAGGGGAGCATCCTCCTCCCCGCCGAGGGCGGGGCCCTCCTGCCCTTCGCCCTGGGCGCGGGCCTCGCCGAGGGAGAGGAGGAGCTCATCGCCTACGAGGCCGAGGCCCTCGTGGCCTTCGACCCCGACGAGGGGCCCCGCCTGGCCCGTCCCCTGCCCGCGGCCGCCTTCTACGGCCGCTCCTCGGGCGGGGCCTGCCCCGGCTGCGCGGCCCGGTCCATGGGCGAGCCGCCCGAGCCTCGGCCCGCGCCCGCGGGGGGAGTCGAGCTCGGCCTGCCCGTCGGCCGCTACCTCTTCCTCCAGTTCCGCCCCGCCGACCACGAGGGGCTCGCCGAGGGCATCGAATGGTTCGCCCGCGAGGCCTGGTGGGAGGGCAAGCGGGCCGAGGGGCCCTACTTCCTGCGCCGCGTCAAAGAGGACCATAAGCTCGCCACCCAGATCCTGCGCAGGGTGCGTCCCCAGGACTAGGCTCGGGCTAGAGCTCCTCGACCGGCTCGGCCTCCTCGACGAGCTCCTCGGCTTCCTCGACCGGCTCGGCCTCCTCGACCGGCTCGGCCTCCTCGACGAGCTCCTCGATCGGTTCGGCCGCGGCGCGGGGGGGCTCGGCCTCCTCGGCGAGGGGCTCGGCCGCCTCCGCGGGCTCGGCCTCATCCGCCTCCGCGGCATCCGCGGCGACGGCGCTCGCCGCGGCGAAGCCGGCGGCGAGCTCGGCCTCGGCGGCCGCGCTGCGGGCGGCGAAGACGCTCTCCGCGAGGATGAGGTTGCGCTTGATGCGCGGGTCCTCGGGGTCGATGCGGGCGGCCGCCTCGAAGCGCGCGGCGGCCTCCTCTCGGCGGCCGAGGCGCCAGTACAGGGTGCCGAGGTTGTTGAGGGAGGCGGCGTCCGAGGGCTCGATCTCGAGGATGCGCTCGTAGACCCCCACGGCCTCCTCGACCTTGCCCTTGGCCGCGAGCTCGGCCCCGCGCCGGGCGAGGACGTGCCAGTCCTCGCGCTCGCCCAGGCGCCTTCGCGCCGCGTCCTCGGGCCGGGCGAAGGAGCGGAACTCGCAGACGAGGGCGACCACGTCGTCGCCCCGGGGCGCTCCTATGAGGAAGGACTCGAGGGAGGCGGAGAGGAGGCCCGCCGACTCGGAGGCGGGCCGCGGGGCGGCGCGGAGGAAGGCCTCGGCGAGCCGCTCGCGGCCGAAGGGCTCGCCGCGGTAGTTGCGCGCCCCCGTGAGGCCGTCGGTGTACAAAAGGACGCGGTCGCCCTCCTCGAGGCGGCGCTCGGCGGCGGCGAAGGGGGACTCGGCCTGGAGGCCGAGGGGGGGGCCGGCGGCGTCGAGCTCCTCGACCTTGGCCAGCCTCCGGCGGAAGTGGAGGGCCGGGGGGTGGCCCGCGGCCGCGTAGCGCAGGAGCCCCGTCTCGAGGTCGAGGAGGGCGTAGAAGGCGGTGACGAAGTGGTCCGTCTCGCCGAGGATGGGCAGGAGCTCGGCTCCGACGGAGCCGAGGACGGCGGCGGGATCGACGTCCCAGCCCGTCCTGACGCGGAAGGCGTTCTTGACCATGGCCGCGATGAGGGCGGCCGTCACGCCCCGGCCCGAGACGTCGGCGGCGAGGAGGGCCAGGCCGTTCTTGCCGGCGCGCGCGGCGTCGTAGAGGTCGCCGCCGGTGTTCTCCGCGGGGAGGTAGATCGCGCCGAAGGAGCTCTCCCTCCGCTCGGGAAGCTCCTCGGGCCGGGGCACGATGCGGCGCTGCATCTTCGCGGCCATGCGCCCCTCGCGGGCCCGGGTCTCGTCGCGGGCGTGGAGCTCGTCCATGGCGCCGGAGAGGGCCTCGGCCCGCTCGGCCGCCGCCTTGCCCGCCTCGGCCAGGCGGCGGCGGAAGGACTCGGCCGCCTCGCCGAAGGCCGCCGCAAGCTCGGCGCCGGCCCGGCCGGCCCGCAGGGGGCCGGGAGCCTCCCCCGAGGCCAGGGAGCGGGCCGCCCGGGCCGCCGCGGCGAGGGGCAGGGCGGAGAGGCGGGCGGCCGCGAGGGCCGCGGCCGCCGCGAGGGCCGCGCCGGCCGCCCAGGGCAGCCAGGGAGGCTCGCCGAGGCCGAGCCCGGCCAGGAGGGCCGCGGTCCCGAGAGCGGCGAGGGAGCCGAGCCAGGAGATGAGGAAGATACCCGATCGCCAGGGCCTTCGCGACATCCTCGACCGCGCCTCCGCCCGGGGCCGCCGCGAGAGCGGGGAGCCGCGGGCAATAAATAGTAGCCCCGCGGCCCCGATAAATCAACGCTCCCCGGCCAGGGCCCGGAAGCCCTCCTCGAAGGGCGGCCTGAGGATCCCGGCCTCGGTCACGAAGCCGCTGATGAGCTCGCGCGGGGTCACGTCGAAGGCGGGATTGAGGGCGCGGACCCCCTGGGGCGCGACGCGCCGGCCGCCCAGGGAGGTCACCTCGGCGGGGTCGCGCTCCTCGATGACGATGTCCTCGCCCCGCGCCGTCGCGAGGTCGAGGGTCGAGGAGGGGCAGGCCACGTAGAAGGGGACGCCGAAGTGCCGCGCGAGGACGGCCAGGCCGAGGGTGCCGATCTTGTTGGCGGCGTCGCCGTTGGCCGCGACCCGGTCGCAGCCGACGATGCAGAGCTGCACGAGGCCCTTGGACAGGGCGTGGGCGGCCATGCCCTCGCACAGGAGGGTGACGTCGAGGCCCGAGCGGGAGAGCTCCCAGGCGGTGAGGCGGGCGCCCTGGAGGAGGGGCCTGGTCTCGTCGGCGTAGACGCGGAAGCGGCGGCCCGCGGCGTGGGCGAGGTACAGGGGCGCGGTCGCCGTGCCGATGCCCGTGGTCGCCAGGGCCCCGGCGTTGCAGTGCGTGAGGA
>JAKLFE010000058.1 GCA_022711355.1 Spirochaetota bacterium
AGGCGAAGCCCGACTCGACCCAGGCCATCGCAGTGAGGCGGATGACGCCGAGGGCGGCGGCGGCGACGGTCGAGGGCTCGAGGTCGGAGCGGATGTCGCCGGAGGCGACGCCCTGCTTGACGCACTCGACGGCGTTCCGCTCGTCGGCCTTCCGCAGCTCGGCCGCGCGGGCGCGGAGCTCGGGGTAGCCGCGGAAGACCTGCTCGCCGTAGAGCAGGAGATAGGCGTAATCGCCGCTCGCGGCGAGGATATCGACGACGTCGCGCATCGCGTCGCGCAGCCGCCCCATGCCCGAGCCCTCGCGGTCGTAGGCGCGCTGGAGCCGCTCGTCGATGCGCTCGTAGGCGCTGAACAGGCCGCTGAACAGGCCGTCCACGCCGTCGAAATGGCGGAAGATGGCGGGCTCGGTGATGCCGGCCCTGCCGGCGATGTTCTTGAGGGTAGCGGCCCGGGGGCCCTCCTCCCTGATGGCGGCCGCGGCCGCGGATAGCACCGCGGTTTTGGCTTTCGTGTAGGGCCAGCCGCTGTCGTTGTCGATGATGTCTGCGCTCATGGTGGCGCATGATATCCCAGTGAAAAAATCTTGGGAAGCTGTACGATATCGAAAATTGAGCTTTTCGGGACTTTTTACTAACTTTACATGGAACCTTGAGAACAACGGAGGCATCGCCGAGATTACGTTAGCATTTTTTCCGATCGCGCCTCGCGCCCTCCCTCGCGAGGCGTCCCTTCGCCGCATCCTCGCGCCGGGGACGGTGGAAGGAGCGCTTCATCCCCTCCCGCCGCGGCCCTCGCCATCGGCCCGCGGCCGCGATATAGTATGGCCGTGAACCCACGAAGGCTCGCCCTCGCCCTCTCGCTCGCCCTCCTCTCGGGCTCCGGCCTCCTCGCGGCGCCGAGGATAACCGCGATCCGCCCGGACCTGGGCGTCATCTTCATGCCCAACCTCGACCCGGACAAGGAGACGCCCAACCTCGTCACCTACGTCCTCGGCTGCGGCGCGGTCATCCCCCTCGAGAAGGAGCCGCTCAGCTTCGAGCCCGCCGTCGACATCTACACGAACTACTACGAGCTCGACGCCCTCGGCCGCGGCATCCCCACCACGGTGGAGGAGCGGAGCGCCTTCGTGATCGGCCTCATCATCGACGCCCCCCTCGTCTACAGCTGGATCCTCGACGAGGAGAAGAAGTGGAGCCTCAGCTGCGGCGGCGGGCCGGCCTTCGACATCCGCGTGGGCTTCCTCGCCGCCGACGAGGGCAAGGAGGACCTGGGCTCCATCAACGCCTACTTCTGGAAGTCCCTGCGCTTCTTCCAGCCCACGACCTTCGTCCGCTGCGAATACCGGCTCACCGAGCGCGTCGGCTTCGGCTTCGCCATCCGGGCCTACTGGCCGATCTTCAACCTCTGGGCAGGGGAGGGCCTGCCCTTCTTCGACCAGAGCCTCTTCTGCGGCTCCCTGGGCGTCAACTACAAGCTCTAGCCCGCGAGGCTCCGCCCCGCCCGGCCTCAGTCCGAGTCCCAGAGCGCGACCAGGTAGGTCTCGATCTCCGCGTCGAGGCCGGCCGGGCCCGAGGCTCTCGGCCCGAGGACGGCCGCGGCGAATTCCGCGGCGGCCTCCGAGGCCAAGGCCCGCTCGAGCCCGGGCCGCGGCCCGAGGCCGCGCTGGGCGAGGGGTATCCCGACGCAGAGGGCCGCGCCGGCGGCCAGGCAGAGGCCGAGGAAGCGGGAGGAGCGGCGCCGGCGGAAGGACTCGGCGGCGGCGAGCCGGGGCTCGGGGGCGCCCGGGGCCGAGAGCTCGGCCAGGGCGCGCAGCTCGCGCCCGAGCTCCATGCGGCGGATCTCAGTCGATCCCATAGCCTTCCTCCTCGAGCGCGGCCTTGAGCTTCGCGCGGGCGCGGAACAGCCGGCTCTTCACGGTGCCCTCGGGGATGCCGAAGCTCTCGGCCAGCTCCGCGACGCCGAGCCCCTCGGCTTCCTTCAGGTAGACGAGGGCCCGCTCCCCCTCGTCGAGCCTTCCGAGGGCCCGGCGCAGGGCGGCGGCGGCCTCGCCCCGCAGCGCGGCCTCCTCGGGTCCTGGCTCGGGGCTCGGCAGCTCCTCCTCCTCGGGCAGGGGCCCAAGGCGGCGGCGCTCCCGCGCGAGGCGGCGGAAGGCGTCGGCGGCCGCTATGGCGCAGACGCGGTAGACGAAGGTGCCCAGGCTCGCCTCGCCGCGGAAGCGGGGCAGGGCCGCGTGGAGCCGCACGAGGCTCTCCTGGGCTATGCGGGAGGCCAGCTCGGGGTCGCCCGCCGCGGCCGCGGCGGCGTAGCGGCCGATCCGGTCCCAGAGCCTGCGCGCGAGCTCGTCGAAGGCGGCAGAGTCACCCCCCCCCGCCCGGGCGGCCAGCTCGGCCTCGCCCTCGACCCCCTCCTTCGCCATGTCCTAGTTGAGCCTCCGCAGGATAGCCAGGAGCCGCTCGCGCCGTTCCCGGTCCATCTTGCCCAGGGCTTCCTTTCCCTCCTTATCGAGGGGGAGGGAGCGACCGAGGCGGAAAAGGGAGGCCCAGCGCTCGTCGCCGAGGACCTGCTTGATCTCGACCTGCCTGCGGATCTGGATCATCCTGGACGTATATTCCCACTCCAGGCTCTCCTTGACCAGGGCCTGTACCTGGTCCATCGGCACGCTCCGCTCGAGCATGAGCCGGGCGAGCTTGGCCTGGAGGATCCTGACCTCGGCCCGGGCCTTGGCCACGGCCTCCTCGTCCTTTTCGAGGATGGCTTCGATCCGCTCGAGCTCCTCGGCCCCGAGCTCGAGCCGGGCGAGGGCGAGCCTTCCGGAGTACTTGGGCTCCTCCTGGGGCCGCTCCTTGGCGTCGCGGGAATCGGCGGCGGCAGAGGCGGCGAGGCCGAAGGCCAGGGCGAGGGCGGCGATTCCGGTCTTTCTCGATAGCTTCATTCCTAACTCCTTGTACGCATTAGTCGCAGGCGGCGCCGTCGCGGTTCCCTTCTTTAGCCGTTTTCTCTGCCTCGAACCCTGTTGCGCCCTCAATCAGGGAGCCAATCGAGGCGCGTTGGGAGGGCATGAGCGCCTTCATCCCTCCTTTCTGCCCCTGGAAAGGCTGCGGCGAGCACCGGCTGCCAAGCTCCGCCAGGCCCTACCAGGCCTGCGTCCCCTGGGGCTCCTATCCCACCAAGGCCTTCGGCCTCGTGCCCCGCTTCCGCTGCACTTCCTGCGGCAGGACCTTCTCCGTCCAGAGCTTCAGCCTCGACTACTACGCCAAGCGCGTCGTCGACTACCAGGATGTCTCGCGACGACTGTCCTCCTGCGAGTCGCTCAGAGCCATCGGCCGCAACCTCGGGCTGAGCTCGAGTGGATCTGGACGCGGCGGTCGTTCCTGAGCCTGGTGGAGCTGACGGAGGACCAGCGGGACATCTGGCTCCGGCTGCGCCGGACGCCTTTGAAGGAGGGGAAGCAGTACCTCCCGAAGTACGCGGCGGCTTGAGCGGGGTAGTAGGGCAGAGATGTCTCACTCATCCGTGAACAGGGGCAAGGCTGGCTTCAAGCAGACCGCTTGCTGGCAGCAGAGGATAGCGCTTTCACTCCTGGTGCCCGATGGGAAGGGTGGGGCGCGGGGCAGCGCGACGAGAATCGCGATCTAGTGAGCGATTCTCGTCGCGCTGAACCTTCCGAAGGTTCCCCTCCCCGCATCACCCATCAAGCACAACAAGGTTCGAGGCAGTATATGCGCCATTGACGAGGCTCCTCCTAAGCGCGCAGGATGGGCCCATGAACGAAGGCTACCGCTCCCCCGACCCCGAGGAAGTCCTCGTCCTGGCCGCCGACGCCGCGCGGATCGTGCTCGAGAGCGGGGGCGAGACCTACCGCGCCGAGGATACCTCGGCGGCGATCTGCTCCTCCCTGGGCGGCGCGGAGGCCGAGTGCTTCGCCACCCCCACCTGCGTCGTGCTCTCCTGCTCGGCCGCCGACGGCCGCTCACGCTCGATCGTGCGCCGCGTCCGCAAGCGCTCCATGAACCTCGAGCGCGTGGCCCGGGTGAATTCGCTCGTCCGCTCCCTGGCCGCGGGGCGGGTCGACTTCGACGGTGCGGCGATGGAGCTCGGCGAGATCGAGTCCCTCGCGGGCCGGTCCGCGCTCGTCTCCGTCCCGGCGGCCGCCCTGGGCACGGGCGCCTTCGCCCTCCTGTTCGGCGGCGGCTGGCGCGAGGGCCTCGTGGCCGCGGCGGTGGGAGCCCTCGTCTCCCGCTTCGTCCCCCGCCTGGCCCGCCGCGCCCTGCCGGACTTCTTCATCAACCTCGTCGGCGGGGCGGCGGCGACGGCCCTCTGCCTGGCCGCCCGCGCCCTGGGCCTGGCCGGGAGCGCCGAGGCCGCGGCCATCGGCGTGGTCATGCTCCTCGTCCCCGGGGTGGCCATCACCAACGCGATACGCGACACCATAGCGGGCGACCTCGTCGCCGGGGTGGCGCGGGGAGCCGACGCCTTCATGGCGGCCGCGGCCATCTCCATCGGCGCGGGCGGCGCCTACCTCCTCATGCCCGCCGGGGCGGTCGGGGACATGGCCGGCCCCTCCTCGCTCGGGCCCCTCTGGGCGGGCCTCGGCACGGTGGGCTTCGCGATCCTCTTCGAGCTCCGCAAGGGCGACCTGCCCCTCGCGGCCCTGGGCGGCGCGATCGGCTGGGCCGCCTTCGAGCTCATCTCGCTCCCCTCGGGCTCCTCGGGCCTGGGCTACTTCGCGGCGGCCGCGGCGATAGGCCTCTGGTCCGAGGCCCTCGCGGCGGCGAGGCGCAAGCCCGCCACCGTGTACATGATCTGCGGCATCATCCCCCTCGTGCCCGGGGGCGGCATGTACTACACGATGCTCGAGTACGTGCGCGGCAACACCTGGGCCTCCGTCAGCACGGGCTTCGCCGCGCTGCAGGCGGCGGGGGCCATCGCCGCCGGGCTCGCCGTGTCGAGCGCGGCCTCGAGGCTCCTCTCGCTCCGGGCCCTCGCGCGGCGGGCGCTCGGCTCCCGCGGGCCGCGCTAGGGCGGCCCGCGGGAGTCCCCGTCAGCGAGCCCCGATCGACGCGTAGTCCTCGGGCGAGGCCGGCAGTATCGCGTCGGCCGAGCCGAGGAGCACCCAGGTGATCCTGCCGCCCAGGAGGTACTTCCGGACCGCGGCGGAGACCTCCTCGGCCCGCAGCGCCTGGATCCGGTCCAGGTCGAGGAGCCAGGCGCGGTAGTCGCCCGAGGAGACGACGGACTTGGCGATGCGGGCCGCGACCTGGGCGTTCGTGGCCTGACCCTCGAAGAGGGCGTTCGCGTACTTGGCCTTGTAGGCCGGCAGGGCCTCGGCCAGGTCCATGCGGGGCTGGGCTCCCTCGCCTTGGCCGGGGTCGACCGAGAGGACCCTGCCCGCGGCGAGCTCGGCGACGGCCTCGTCGATGTAGGACTTGATCTGGCCGGCCGCCTTGGTCTTGTACAGCACGATGGAGCCGTAGTTCGCGAGGGAGTCCCGGGCGTAGGCGTTGGGCGAATAGACCGCCCCGTGCTTGTCGCGGACCACGTTGAGCAGGAGGTCGGAGAGCATCTCCATGCCGAGGTTGAGGGCCATGTAGTCGGGAGACTCGGGGCCCGGGGCCGCGAAGTCCCCGCGGAGGTAGGCCAGGCCCTTGGACTGGGGGAAATCCTTCTTGACCAGGCGGCCGGATCCGCCGCCCAGGGCGAAGGCCGGGGGCGGCGGCGGGAGGGCGAAGCCCCGATCGGGGATCTTCCCGATCCCCGCCTCCAGCCGCTCCCGGAGCTCGGCCTGGTCGAAGTCGCCCACCGCGACGACGAACATGCGGTTCGCGGAGAAGGCCTTCGCGTACCAGTCCTTGACCGCGGCGAGGTCCATAGCGGCGAGGGAATCCCTCGTGCCCTCGGGGGCAGCCTCGTAGGGATGGCCCGCGAAGAAGGCACGGTTGGCCTCGTAGGCGGTCGAGGCCCAGGGATCCTGGTCCCGGGACTGGAGGGCTAGCTTGGCCTCCGAGAGGACCTGGTCGAAGTCCTTCTGCGTGAAGGCGGGCCGCAGGAGGGTATCCGTCCAGAGGGGCAAAAGGCGCGGGAGATACTTGTCGAGGGTCACGAGGTTGTAGCTCGAGTAGTCCAGGCCGGCGCTCCGGCCGAGGCTCGAGCTCGTCTCGTCGAGGATGGACTGTATCTCCTCGTAGGGATGGTCGACCGAGCCCCGGGCCATGGCGGCGAGGGCGAGCCCCTCGAGGCCGGCGCTTTCCCTCGTCGCGGCGGCCGAGCCGCCCCGGATCACGAGGGAGAGGGCCAGGACCCGGCTCGCGGGATTGCGCCTGAGCACCACGGGTATGCCGTTCGAGAGGCTGAAGGAGGATAGGGAGCCCAGGCTCTCCTTCGCGAAGGGGGAGAGCCCCTCGCCGCCGAAGCCCTCGCCGAGGGCGCGGAGGGGCTCTCCCGCGCGGGGGGCGGGGCCGGAGGCGCAGGCCGAGAGGGCTGCCGAGAGGAGGAGGGCCCCGATCGCGCGCGCGCTTGTCCGTTTCATCGTAGTCCTCCCTCGTTCCGCTGCCACCAGAAGGCATTGTCCCCGGTGACGAGCTCGTAGCCGAGGGCCTTCGCGCGCTCGCCCATGGCGGGCTCGGCGTCGAAGGCGGCCTCGGCGACGCGGAGGCTCGCGGCCTGGGGGGTTCCCACGAGGTAGCGCCGCGCGAGGTCGGCGACCTCCTTCCAGCTCACGGAGCGGCAGGCCGCCTCGTAGCCGCTGTAGTAGTCCGTCGAGGCCACGGCCCACCAGAAGGCCAGGGTCCCGGTCACGAAGGACGAGGCGACCTCCTCCGATAGGAGGTTCTGGTCGACGAGCTTGGCCTTGGCCTTCTCGAGCTCCCCCGGGCCGAAGTAGGCGGCGGGGTCGGCGGCTATGGCCGCGAGTTCGTCGGCGAGGACCCCGCGCAGGGCCTCGACCCGGTCGAGCAGGGGTGCTCCGGCCGCCGGATCCCCGAGGGCGAGGAAGGCGCCGAAGCTGAACTCGCCTCCGTCGCGCTCGGTCGGGTAGCCGAAGGAGATGTACTCGGGATCGTAGAGCCCGGGTCCCTTCTCCATGAGGGCCCGCTTGAAGGCGCCTACGGGCGAGGAGAGGAGGAAGCTCAGGATATCGGCGACGTAGGTATCCCTGGTCTGGCGGAGCACGTCAGGGCCGCGCCAGCGGAACTGGACCTGGGCCACCCCGTCGTAGTAGTCGGCGTCGGGATAAACCAGGCGGATATCGCCGGGGATGGGGCCCTGGGGCGGCTCGCCGATGAGCGGCGGGCTCCCGCCCGACCAGTCGCCGAACCACTTCTCGGCCGCGGCGAAGGCCCGCTCGGCCGAGACGTCGCCGCCGACGAGGAGGGCGGCGTTCCGCGGGATGTAGTAGGCGGCGCGCATCTGCTCGAGCTTCTCCACGGTGGCGGAGGCTATGTTGGCCTCGGGGCCGTCGATGTTCCTGCGCCAGGGGGCCGCGGGGAAGAGCCGGGACTCGAGGGCGTTGTGCATGATCTGGTCGGGATCCGAGTGGTAGCCGCGGATCTCGTTGATCACCACCTCCTTCTCGGACTCGAGCTCGGCGGGATCGAAGCGCGGGCTCTTGACCGCCCAGGACCAGAACTCCAGGCCCTCCTCGAGCTTGTCGGAGGGGATGGTGATGTAGTACTCGATGCTCTCGCCCCCCGTAGCCCCGTTCCAGCTCGCGACGCCCATGCGGTTGAGGGCCGCGACGAAGGCGGCTTGGTTGGGATACTTGGCGTTGGACTTGAAGAGCATGTGCTCGTAGAGGTGGAAGAGCCCGGCGTTGCGGGGATCCTGGGCGCTCGCCCCGCCCCGGAACACGACGCAGACGGTGGCGAGGGGCACCGAGCGGTTCTCGGCGACGAATACCTCGAGGCCGTTGCCGAGCTTGCGGTGAGCGAGGGGCCCGGCGAAGAGGCCGAGGGCCGCGATCGCGAGGAGGAGGGCGAGGGCCGCCCTCCGCGCTCCTAGTCTCATGCTTCCTCCATTCGCGCACAGGCGGCGCGGCGCTCAGCTAGCGGCGGGGCCGAGCTCCCGAAGGTCTCAGGCGAGCGCGAGAGCGCGCAGGAAGCCGCCCTCGTCGATGAAGTTGGAGCTCCGCGCGAGCGCGCCCCCGCGATAGTAAAGGACGAATGGCACCTGATCGTTACCGAGAACCTCCTCCTTGAAGGCCATGAAGGGCTCGAAGAAGTCCTCGCGGTCGTACTCGACCCAGAAGATGGCCAGCTCGGGCCCCTCGCGCGCGGCCAGGCGCTCGAGGTAGGAGCGCATCCACCTCCACTGCGGGCACCAGGACTGGGTGAGGACCACGGCCACGGAGGAGGCCGCCCCGGTTATGGCGGGACCGAAGCCCCCTAGGGCTACGGCCTCGAGGCACTCCTCCTTGACGAGCTTGCGCATCCGGCCCTCCTAGGCGCTGGCGGCCTGGCCGAGGGCCCGGGCCACCGCCTCCGCCAAGGTCGCGTCGCTCACGGGCTTGGGCAGGTAGGCCACCGGATTGGTCCGGCTCGCCCGGTCCCGGCTCCCCTCGCTCGGGAAGGCGGTGAGGTAGATGACGGGGACCTCGCTCACGAGCCGGAGCCTGGAGACGGCGTCAACCCCGTCGGTGAAGCTCTTGAGGCGGATGTCCATGACGACGAGGTCGGGCTTGTGCGCGAGGACGGCGGGCAGGACCTCGTCCGCCGAGGAGAGGACCGGGGGCACCTCGTGGCCCATGCGCTCGAGATTCTCCTGGAGCTCCAAGCCCGAGAGGGGCTCATCCTCGACGACGAGTACTCTGGCCACTATACTACCCCCGTGGCGGTACTATATACCACGCGGGCGGGGGAGTCTCAAGCTCGCCGGAGGCGCTCGGTCGCCGGGCTCCACGACTTCCTCTTCGTCCGGCATCCCCTCGCGAGCGTCTGTACGGCTCTCGCGGCCTACGCCCTCGTCGTCCTCGGCTGCGGCGAGGAGCTCGAGGTCTCCGCGAATTACTTCGTCCTCCTCCCGATAATCGTCTGCGCCCTCGCCGGAGGCATGCCCGGGGGCCTCGCGGCCGGGGCCCTCGGCCTGCCCGCCAACCTCCTCCTCTTCGCCCTCCTGGGCCGCCCCGAATTCTCCCCCGCCAGCAAGCCGATCGCCGAGGCCTTCGGCCTCGTCGTCGGCGCCAGCCTCGGCTACCTCTCGGACTACTACCGCGAGCTCGTCGGCGAGATCGAGAAGCGGGGCCGCACCGAGGAGACCCTGCGCAAGACCCTCCGCGAGAAGGAGCTCCTCCTCCAGGAGCTCAACCACCGCGTGAAGAACAACCTCAACGTGATCAAGAGCCTCGTCCAGCTCCAGCGCAGCCGCTCCCCCGATCCGGCCTTCGTCGCCGCGGCCGACGAGCTGGTCAACCGCGTCCTCGCCATCTCCCTCGTCCACGACAAGCTCTACGAGGGCGGATCGAGGATCGAGGACCCGAGCGAGTACCTGCGCTCCATCGCCGCCAACGTGGCCTCGGCCTTCGCCGCCCCGCCGGTCTCGGTCGAGGTCGACCTCGGGGGGAGCCTCCTCCCCCCCGACGACGCGGTCTCCCTGGGCCTCTTCGTCAACGAGGCCCTGACCAACGCCCTCAAGCACGGGGGCTCGGCCGGGGGCCTGGCCCTGCGCCTCCGCGCCGAGCCGGGGGAATTCCGCCTCTCCGTCCGCGACGAAGGCCCGGGCCCAGCCCCCGGGAACCAGGGAGGCGAGGGCCTGGGCATGCGGATCATCGGGGCCCTCGCCGGCCAGCTCGGGGGCTCGGTCTCCCTCGCCCCCGCCTCGCCGGGGCCGGGCTCGGTCCTCGAGCTGCGCTGGCCCCGGGCCGCCGCCTCAGGTTGACAGGGACGAGCGCCGCGGGCGAGGCTTGGGACGATGGAACAGATCCTCAGGGTCCAGATCAACCTCCTGTGCTTCCTCGTCCTCGCGGCCCTTGCCCCGGCCCTCGAGCGCCGATCCTCGAAAGGGGCGCCCGACGCCCTGGCCTTCAAGCTCCTCGCCGGATCGACCGCCGCCCTCCTCTTCCTCGACGCCCTGGCCTGGGCCCTGAACGGGAGCCCGGGCGGGGCGGCCAGGATAATCCTCTACGCCGCGAACTCCCTGTACTTCGCCATCCACCCCCTGCCCAGCCTCGCCTACCTCGTCTACGCCGATTACCAGGTCCGCAGGGACCCCTCCCGCTCGGCCCGGCTCGCCAAGCCCCTCGCCGCCCTCTACGCCCTCCTCGCGGCCTGGGCCCTCTCGACGCCCCTGGACGGCTGGATCTTCCGCATCGACGAGGCCAACCGCTACCGCCGCGGCCCCGGCTTCGCCGTCTACGGCCTCGTCCTCTTCGCCCTCCTCGGCCTCTCCGCCATTTCCCTCATATCAGGCCGGCGGAGGCTCCGCCCCGGGGCCTTCTGGTCCCTCCTCGCCTACCCCCTGCCCGTGGCTGCGGCGGCACTGGCCCAGGACCTGGCCTACGGCCTCGTCCTCGTCTGGCCCGCGACGACGATCTTCATCGTGGTGGCCGCGGTGAACCTGCAGCGGCGCCGCGCCTCGACCGATCACCTGACGGGCGCCGCCAACCGACGCAGCCTCGACGAGGAGCTCGAGCGGCTGGCCGGCTCGGGCAAGCCCGCCCGGCCCTTCGGCGGCATCCTCCTGGACCTCGACGACTTCAAGTCGATCAACGACCGCTGCGGCCACGAGGCCGGGGACTCCGCCCTCGAGGACGCCGCGGCCATCCTCCGCTCCTCGGTCCGCCAGGAGGACCTGGTCGCGCGCTACGGGGGCGACGAGTTCGTCGTCATCCTCCCCGAGGCCGCCGAGGCCTCCCTCGACGAGGTGGTGCGGCGGATCCGCGCGAAGGCGGAGGCCCTCGGCGCCCGGGAGGAGCGGCCTTACCGGCTCTCCTTCAGCGTCGGGTCCGCGCTCTACGACCCGGAGGCCGACGGCTCGGCCGCGCGCTTCCTCGCGCGCCTCGACGCGGCCATGTACGCCGACAAGGAGGGCCGCAAGGCCCGCGGCCGGCCCGATCGGGCCTCGAGCGAGCCCGGCTAGGCCGGGGGCCGGGGCAGGATGACTTTGAAGACCGTCAGCCCCGGCCGGCTCTCGAAGGAGAGCGATCCCCCGTTCGACTCCACCGCGCGGCGCGCGATGTCGAGCCCGAGTCCCGTGCCCTCGCGCTTGGTGGTGAAGAACGGCTCGAAGATCCTCGGGGCGGCCTCCGGCGGGATGCCCGGCCCCGAATCGGCCACCGTCGCCTCGAGCTCGGCTCCGCGGACCCGGGTCGCGAGCTCGAGGGTCCCCTTGTAGTCCATGGCCTGCGCCGCGTTCGCGATGAGGTTGAGCCAGACCTGCCTGAGCTCTCCGGGCCGGGCCAGGACCCGGGAATCCTCGGCGAAGGAGGTCCTCACCTCCACCCCGAGCTTGAGCTTGTCGCGGTAGAGGGCGAGGACCATGCCCAGCTCGGCGCGGAGGTCGACGGGTACGGCCTCCTCGGCGGCCTCGCGCCGCGCGTACACCCGGAGCGCGCGGATGACCCGCGCGGCCTGCTCCGCGGCCGCCTCGATGACCTGGCTGGAGCGGAAGGCCGCGGCCGCCCGCTCGAGGGCCGCCAGGCTCGCCCGCCCCTCGGCCCCCCCGATGAAGGACAGGGCCTCCGCGGCGGCGGCCTCGTCACCGACCAGCGAGAAATCCGCGGCCGCCTCGCCCGGCTCCGCGATGCCCGCGGACTCGAAGACCCGCTCGACCTCCTTCCGGCGCCGGCGCTCCTCGGCCCCGTCGAGGGAGATGCCCGAGGAGATCGCCCCGTCGAGTATCCGCGAGAAGGCCGCCCTGCCGGGCTCGTCCAGGCGGGCGTAGCCGTCGAGGAGGGGGAGGAGCCCGGAGGCCAGCTCCTCGGCGAGGGCCCGGGCCGAGGAGGAGATGGCGCCTAAGGGGGTGTTGATCTCGTGGGCTATCCCGGCTACCAGCTTGCCGAGGGCCGCCATCTTCTCCGACAGGACGAGCCTGTCCTGCGCGCTCCGGAGATCGGCGAGGGTCGACCTGAGGCTCTCGTTGGCCTCGCTGAGCTGGGCCGTCCGCTCGGCGACCTTGGCCTCCAGCTCGCGGTTGAGCTCGAGGACCTGGCGCTCGGCCTGCGCCCGCTCCGTCACGTCGAGGGCCACGCCGATGATGCCCGTCACCTCGCCCGCCTCGTCGCGCAGGGGGATGTAGCGCGCCGAGAAGACGCGCCCGCCCATCTCCTCCTCGGCGGACACGCTCTCGCCGCCGAGCGCCCGGGCCAGGCCGCGGAGGATGTCGGGACGCTCGCGGTAGAGATCGAAGGCGGAGAAGCCCACGCCCTGCCCCGGCTTGCGCCCCATGTGCGCGAGCCCAGCGCCGTCCGAGAAGGTGTAGCGGCCCTCGCGGTCCATGGTGAAGACGATGAGGGGCAGGTTCGAGACGATCGTCCGCAGGCGGCGCTCGCTTTCCGCCAGGGCGAGCTCGGCCGCCTTCCGCTCGCCGATATCCATGCCGACCGCCACCCAGCCCTCGACCGCGCCCGACTCGCCGGCGAGGGGCGACACGGTGTAGATGACGGGGAAGGAGGAGCCGTCTTTCCGGAGGCCGGTCGCTTCCTGGGAATACTGGCTCCCGGAGGCGATGGCCGCGCGATGCCGTTCCCGCTCCTCGGGGGTGCCGTCCATCAGGACGGGCGCTGCCTCCATGGCGAGGATCTCCTCGGCCTTCCAGCCGTGCAGGCGCTCGGCGGCCTCGTTCCAGTACGTTATGCGACCTCGAAGATCGCCCGCGACCACGATCTGCCCCACGCGGTCGAGGAGGGAGGATTGGAAGCGCAGCCGCCCGGCGCTCCGGGCGAGCTCGTCGGCCCGGCGCGCCGCCTCGAGCCTCGCGCTCTCGAGGAGGATCCACAGGCCGGCGATGCCGAGCACGCAGAAGGCGTAGGTGAGGAGCGAGGTGGGGCGCGAGATCACCCCCATCCCGTGGCGGAGCGCTACGATCGCCACCAAGGCCGCCCCGGCGAGGAGGATGCCTCGCCAGTCCGACACGATCGCGACGGCCACGATGGGCATGAGCATGCCCAGGGGGAAGCCGGCGGCGAAATAGGCCGGGGTCAGGGAGACCGCGGTGAAGGCCACGCTCGCCGCGACGAAGAGGAGCCCCGCCGGCTTCCAGCCCCGGAGGTAGAGGACGAGGGAGAGGGCGTTCAGGCCGAGGCGGATCCCGAGCAGGGGAGCCGCCGCCCCGGAGGGGAAGGCGCCCCCGAGCAGCATGAAAGCCAGGCTCAGGAGGCTCATCGCGATCATGGCCGACAGGAGCGCGACGGTGATGCCGCGCTGGCTGATCCTCGGCAAGCGCATCGTAGTCCCCCTCCCGGCGTCGCCGCGCCGCGGCGACCGTCGGCGGGCCCCGCCCTAGAAGAGCTGGACCTCGCCCTCCTCGGCGCCCTCCTCCTCGGACCCGAGCTCCGGTCCGACCTCGAAGCCCGGGGGGCAGTCGCCCTGGAGCTCGACGAAGAAGGGCGGCCCCCCCGAGCTCTCCTCGAAGCGGAGCATGGTGCGCAGGAGGGAGGGATTCGAGAAGTGCCGCAGGTCCTTGCCGACGAAGGTCACGGGGGTGCTCAGCTCGACGTCGATGCCGACCCGGGCGAAGCGGGTCTTCAGCCTCCCCAGGAGCTGGTTGGAGAGCTCGCCGGTCCAGTCCGCGACGATCTCGTCCTCGGCCGCCGCGCCGCGGAGGCTCGCAGGCAGGCTCCGCTCGGCGAGGCCCCGGTCCAGGGCGAGGATCAGGAAGCCGTGGATGGGGCCCGAGGTGAAGCCGATCGTGGCGGCGAAGGGGCTCTCGGGCCCCTGGGCGCCTTCGGGCGCGGCGAAGACCTCGATCCCGCAGGAGCGGAAGAGCTCCCTCGTCGAGGCGTCGATATAGGCGTCGATGATGGCGCGAGAATAGTCGTTCATGCCCGCTCCCGTGCCGGCGGCGGCCCGGCCGGCCCCGGGGAGGGGGCCGGCCGGCGCCGAGGGCGTACTTAAAGCATCAGCGCGGGAAGGCGGATGTCAAGGTCGGGCTTCAAATCTTTCCGGCGATCCGCGCCTCGGCCACGGCCAGGACCTCGGGAAGGTCCATCCCGATCTCGCGCAGGTGCTCGGGGGTCGGGCAGCCGTCCGCGGTCCAGCCGCGGCGCTTGAAGACCGCGTCGATGAGGCTCTCGTACTGCGCCAGGCGGTAGCGCCTGGTGGCGCCGAGCTTCTCCTCGAGGCTCATGGCCGCGGGATCGAGGCCCTGCTTCTCGCGGAGCTGCTTGTCGTAGCGCTCCTCGCGGGCGAGGTACTCGTCGGGCAGGACCGGTCCCATGGCCCGGTAGGGCGGCCGGTCCTCGGCCCGGCGGCCGTGGCCCTGGCGCACGTTGAAGAGGCGCTGGAAGTTGTACACGCGCTCGGACTGGAGGATGAGCTCCTCCGGCGACAGTCCCTCCCCGGTGATGGCGGTGTAGAGCTCGCGGTAGTTCTGGACGTGCTCGGGCACCTTGTTCGGCTCCGGGTGCCGCGCGTTGTCCGCCGGCTCGATGTCGTTCCAGGGCAGCTTGCACAGGCCCTGGAGGCCGAACCAGGTGCGGAACATGGGGAAGTAGTGGAGGGCCTCGGCCTTCTGCTCGAAGCTCGGGATCCGGTTGTTCACCATGTCCATGAAGATGAGCCAGGCCTCGTCGTGCTGGGGCCCCTTGTTCGTGAGGTAGTAGCCGCCCTGCTGGGCGAGGGACTCCTTGGAGATGTACTCGCTCTGCTCGAGGCCCTTGCCGTGCAGCGCGATGTCCCGCATGAGCTGGGCGTCCGCGCCGTACTCCTTGGCGAAGTGCTCGGCCAGGTACTTCACGCCCTTGCCCGCCAGGACGCCGAAGCGCTTGCCGTCGGCCATGTCGTGGAGGACCTGGGCGGCTCCCTGCCAGTTGCCCCAGGAAAGGTCGATGCCGTCGGTCCGCTCCGCGTTCAGGACCCCGAGCTCCCAGCACTCCATGAGGAAGGAGCACATGGTGCCGAAGCTGATCGTGTCGATGCCGTAGGTATCGCAGTAGAAATTGATCTCGAGGATGCCGTGGGTGTCGTAGACGTAGAGGTTGGGGCCGCAGCCGGCCGCGGTCTCGTACTCGGGCCCGTCCACGCAGACCTTCTGGCCCTTGTAGGGGCCGGTCTGGAGCTCGAACTGGTCCACGGCGTGGGCGCAGGCGAGGGTGCAGCCGAACCAGCAGCCGTCGGGCTTGCCCTGGGTGAGGAGCTTTTCCCAGACCCAGGAGGCGATCTCGGGGCCCTTGGGATCCTGGCCGTACTTGTGGTTCTTGGTCGGCAGGAGGTCGTAGTCGTTCATGACCTCCATGAGGTGGGCCGTGCCCTGCTTGCGCATCTTGCACTGCCTATCGTCGTTCTTGACGATCTCGCGGTGGAGCTTCAGGCCGATGCGCTGGACGGCGGCCGGGTCGGCGGCGCCGTTGGAGTCCTGCTCGACGCCCCGGTAGCGCGCGACCACGGCGCGGATGCGCTTGTCGCGGAGCACCGTGCCGATGCCGCCCCGGCCCGCCTGCTTCACGCGGATGCCGCCGCGGCGCTTGTCGTAGAGGGAGAAGTTCAGGAGCCCCATGGGGGAATGGTCCGCGCCCCGCCCCGCCGAGACGACCGCCACGGCCTGGAGGTCGGCCGGGTCCGGGGAGAGGGCCAGGGAGCGCGTGAGCTGCTCGGCGAGGAGGTGGGTATCGTACTCGAGGCCCTCGGGAACGCCGAGGACGCGGACGACCCCCTCGTTGCCGTCCACGAGGACGATGGTCTCGCGGTCGGCCTTGCCCGTGAGCTCGAGGGCGTCGAAGCCCGCGAACTTGAGGTAGGGGCCGAAGTAGCCGCCGACGTTGGAGTCGATGGGGATGCCGGTCATGGGCGAGAGGCTCACGACGAGGCTCTTGCCCGAGCCGGGGTAGTTCGTGTTGCCGCAGACCGGCCCCATCGCGATGACGATCTCGTTCTCGGGATCGCTCCACTGGGTGGAGGGCTTCGTCCCGTCCCAGAGGAGCTTCAGGCCGAAGCCCTTGCCGCCCACGAAGCGCTTCTTCATGTCCTCGGGGACGGGCTTCTCCTCGACGCCCCGCGAGCCCACGTCGACCTTGAGCGTCCGCATGTTGTAGCCGCGGGAGAGGGGCCTGCGCTCGTAGCGCTGCTCGGCGAGGACCGGGAAATCCCCGATCCGGAATTCCTTGAGCTCGCTCATGCCTTCTCCCCCTCGTCCTTGGTGGCGATCTCGAGGGCCTGCTTCGGACAAGCCTTGGCGCAGGCCCCGCAGGCGACGCACTTGAAGGGATGCTTCTCCCCCGGGTAATAGCGCATCGCCCCGATCGGGCAGACCGCCACGCAGGCCAGGCAGCCCACGCAGAGCTTCTTGTCGATCATGACCACCCCGCTCTTGGCCACCGTGATGGCCTGGGTCGGGCACTCGGCGACGCAGCGCCGGCACTCCTGGTCGCAGGCGACGAGGTGGAAGGAGTTGGCCCCGAGGTCGTTCACGAGGAGCCGGGCCTTGGCCGGATTCTCCTCCTTGGCGTAGAGCCGGGAGCAGACCGCGGCGCAGGTCATGCAGCCGACGCATTGCTCGTCGATGGTCCGGAGATACTTGATCACGGCGCAGGCCTCCTTGGGGTCGGCGGATCGTTTCGGAGTTCAAGGCAGATAGTATTCAATTGATATATCAGTATAGGCAGGAAAGCGCAAAGCCGCAAGAGAGAAAGCGCCGAAATCGAATAATTTCTACCTGTGTATAAATATACGAATCGGAATCATACGCTGAGCAACCCCTCATCCCGCGGGAAACACGAGACAGACTTTGGTCCCCGCGGCGCTCGTCTCGGTCTCGAGCCGGCCCTTGAGCTGGGAGCTCAGGCCCTCGACGAGGGAGGCCCCGATACCGCCGCCTGCGCCCGCCTTGCGTTCCGGGGGGCCCGCCGGCGCGGCGGCCTTCGCGGCCGAGAGGCCGATCCCGTCGTCGCTCACCACGACGCGGACCTTCCCCTCCTCGAGGGCCAGGCTGACGAGGACCTCGCCGCAGGCCCTGCCCGTGAAGGCGTGCTTCAGGGCGTTGGTCACGAGCTCGCTGACGATGAGGCCGCAGGGCAGGGCCTTCTCGAGGGACAAGGCGAGCTCGCTCGGCTCGACCCGGAGGGAGATGGGGCAGGAGATGCGCCGGGAGGCGGAGAGGGATTCGCAGATCCGCTGGAAGTAGGCGTCCATGCGCACCGAGTCGAAGTGGCCCGAGCCGTACATGTCCTCGTGGACGAAGGCCATGGCCTGGACCCGGTCCTGGAGCTGGATGAGGCCCTCCCGCTCGGGCCCCTCGAGGCAGCATTCGGCGTGGAGGGAAAGGAGGCTCGAGACGATCTGGAGGTTGTTCTTGACCCGGTGATGGACTTCCTTGAGGAGGATCTCCTTCTCGGCGAGGGAGGAGCGGAGCGAGGCGAAGCTGCCCACGAGGCGCTGGCTGAGGCCGTCGAAGGCCGCGGCGAGGCGGCCGATCTCGTCCTCGCGGCTGGCAGACAGGAGGCGCAGCTCGCGGGAGGCCGCCTCGGCCTCCCCGGCGGCGCCCGGGGCCCCGAGGAGGGCGGGCTCGATCCGCGCCACCGCCTGGCCCAGGGAGATCAGGGGCTCGGCGATCCGGTGGGCCGAGAGGAAGGCTAGCGCCAGGGCGCCGGCGAGGGAGGCCACCAGGAGGAGGCCCGTGCGGAGGTCGTTGCGCGCCATGGGGGCGAGGAAGGATGCCTCGGGCAGGGCGACGACCACGCTCCAGCCGAGGCCCTCCCCGACGGGGACGGGCAGGGAGACGGCGCGATAGGCGACGCCGTCGATCCGGGCCCGGAGGGGGCGCCCGGCGCTCGGCCAGGAGGCGGAGATGAGCTCGGCGCCCGAGGCCCCGCTTCCCGCTTCCGAGGATGCGATGAGCGTTCCCGTCCCGTCGACCGCGAAGGCCAGGCCGCCCCGCTCGCGAGCGGCCTCCGCCAGGAAGTCCGAGACGGCCCCGAGCCGCAGGTCGGCCGTCGCGACGGCCGCGAGGCGGCCCTCCTCGTAGATCGGCGAGGCGGCGGCCATGGCGTACTCCCCCGAGGAGACGATGGGATAGGGCGCCGACCAGGTGGGCCGGCCCGCCGCCGCCGCGGCCTTGTACCAGGGCCGCTCGCGCGGGTCGTAGCCGGGCCGGCGAAGCTCGAGGCCGGCCGGCCGGCCCTCGGCGTCGCTCGACTCGAGGAGGAGCGCTCCCCCGGTGGCCCGGCCCGCCCTCCCGATCCGAACCCGGCCCTCGGGGAGGCGCTGGGCCTCGGCGTACTCCCCGTCCGCGAAGCCGACGCAGACCAAGTCGACGTCGGAGCGGCCGAGGAGCTGGAGCCGGAAGGAGCGGCAGAGCCGCGGGAGGGCGCCGGCCTGGTCATCGAGGCCGGCGATCATGGCGGCGTTCGCCGCGGCGAGGTCGGCGGCGCCCCCCAGGTAGGCCCGCAGGCGGTCGCCCACCCGCGAGGCCGCCTCGAGGGCGAGGAGGTCGACGGCGCGGAGCACCGCCTGCCGCGAGCCGACGTAGTACGAGAGCCAGCCCAGGCCGAGCCCGAGGAGGATCAGCGAGGCGAAGGGGACGAGGATCGTCCGCTTCAGGCCTCCCCTGCCGAAGAGCCAGCGCAGGAAGTCCCGTCCCCGACGCGGCCGGAATTCCATCCTCGGCGCCTCCCTGGCCCGGGCCGGCCCTAGACCTTGAACCTGCCGATCGCCGCGTCCATCTTCTCGATGTTGTCCCGCGTGTCGGTGGCGATCTCGGATACGGCCTGGGCCGCCGTGTTGATCTGCTGGGCGCCGGCCGCCATCTCGTCCATGCTCCCCGAGATGGTCATGGCGAGCTCCGCGAGGCGCTTCATGGACTCGAGGACCTGGCTGTTCCCCGCCGTCATCTCCTTCGCCCCCGAGCGGACCTCGGAGGTCACGCCGTTCATGTCGCGGAGGGCCTCGAGGATCTGCCGCGAGCCCTCCCGCTGCTCGGCCATGGCCCGCTCGATCTCGCGGACGAGGCCCGAGGTCTCCTCGATGTGGCCGGCCACGATCCCGAAGGCCTCGCCCGAGCTCTTCGAGGCTCCCACGACCTCGCCGATCGTGGCGGTGATGCCCTTGAGCTCGGCGCCGATGGTCCTGGACTGGGCGGAGGAGGTCTCGGCGAGCTTGCGGATCTCGTCGGCGACCACCGAGAAGCCCCTGCCCGCCTCGCCGGCGTGGGCGGCCTCGATGGCCGCGTTCATCGCCAGGAGGTTGGTCTGCGAGGAGATGCGGGCGATGATCTGGTTCGCGTCCACGAGGTGCTCCGACAGCTCGGAGATCGCGCGGACCTTCTCGTCCACCGCGGCCTGCCGGGCGCGGCCCTCCTCGGAGGCGGAGAGCAGGGAGTTGAAGCGGCCGGCCATCTTCTCGATGGAGGAGCTGACGGCGCCGATGTTGCCGACCATCTCCTCGATCGAGGCCGAGGCCTCGGTGACGCTCGATGCCTGCGACTCGATGAGCCGGTCGAGGGACTCGATGTTGCGGGCGACCTCCTCGACGGCCGAGGAGGAGTTCTCGACGTTCTCGGACTGGTGCCTGGTCTGGGAGCGCACCCCCTCGACGTTGGCCAGTATCTGGGAGGTCGCGCTCGCCGACTCGTGGGAGCTCGTGGCCAGCCGCTCCCCGATGCCGGCGAGGGACTGCTGCGCCTCCTTGAGGCTCGCGACGATGGTCCGGAGCTTGGCGACGAAGCCGTTGAAGCCCTTCACGAGATCGCCTATCTCGTCGTCGCGCTTCGCCGCGATGCTCCGGGTTAGGTCGGCCTCGCCCTCGGCGATCTCGCGGATCGCGGCCGAGGCCGCCTGGAGGGGCCGGATGGCCGTCCCGACGGTCAGCCAGAGCGAGCCCAGCATGGCGGCGAAGACGGCGAGGGAGATGGCCAGGGCGTAGATGGTCAGCCGCGCGATCGGCGCGAGCATGACCTCCAGGGGCACGACGACGGCGAGGCTCCAGAAGGAGCCCGAGGAGCCGAGGGCGATCGGCTGGAGGACGAAGTATGAGAACATCCCGTCCTCGATCGAGCGGTCCACGAAGGCGTCCATGCGGCCCTCGGCGATGGCGGCGCTCGTCCTGTCCTGGTTCGGCCCGTCGATCAGGCCGGTGACGTTCATGCCGACGATCTCCGCGCTGGGGTGGGCGAGGATGTAGCCTTCCCCCTCGGTGAGGAAGGAGTGGCCCGAGCCGAAAGGCTTGATCGCCGCGACGAGGGCGTCGAGCTGGCTGGACTCGAGGTCGATCCCGGCTATGCCGACCAGCGTGTCGCCGTCCATGATCGGCACGCAGATGGAGAAGAGCGACGTATCCTTGCCGGCGACCCTCCAGGTGAAAGGCTTCACGAAGAAGGTCTTGCCCGCCTCCATCGTCGAGACGTAGGCGACCCCCTCGGAGCCCGCCTCGTCGGAGAAGAGGGCCGCGCCGAGCTCGGGCCCCTGCTCGCCCCGGTACCATCCCGGCTCGAAGCGCCCGAGCGATCCGGAGCCCGGCTTGTCGGCGTTCCGGGCGTCCGCCCCGTCGTAGGCGCCGGGCTCGAAGGCCGCCCAGACCCCGGCCACGCCCTCGCGCCCCTCGAAGAAGGAGCGGAGGGACTGCGCGGCGATCTCGCGCGGCACCCTCGCCCGCTTGAAGGCGAGCATGGTCCGGGCGACGTCGGTGGCGACCTCCTCGGACTTGACGACGAGGGATTGGAAATCCGCGACGTAGCCCTTCGCGAGGTTCTCGGAGGCGAGGTAGGCGAGCTTCGTGAGCTCGCCACGCGCGTTGAGCGATACGGTGACGACCAGGACGCCGAGCCCCAGGGTCTGTATCGCGCCGAGTGCCAGGAGCAGCTTGCCCCGGAGACCGAGACGCCTCATCATGAACCTCCGTTCCGTCGCGCCATGCCGAAGCAGGCTTTATCCCGCGGGCGAACTAGGCTATAGTTTCGCCGTGAAAATCACGCTCAACTCGAACCCGGAAACCTACCCGGAGGAGCGCCTCACGGTCGCCGAGATCCTCGCCCGGAAGCGCTGGTCCTTCCCCCTCGTCGTCGTCAAGGTGAACGGCGGCCTCGTCGAGCGGGGCGGCTACGCCGAGCGCTCCGTCTCCGACGGCGACGAGGTGGAAGCCTACCACCTGGTGAGCGGCGGCTAGGCCCGCTCGTAGGATTCGACCACCTCGACCGCCCCCCCGAGGGTGAGGCGCACGGGGCAGGCCTTGCCGGCGGCCACGACCCGCTCGAACTCCCCGTCGCTCAGCGGCCCCCGGAGCTTGAAGGCGATCCTGAGCCGCGCGATCTTCCGCGGGGGCGGGCTCATCTCCTTCTCGATCTCGAACTCGACGCCCTCGAGGGGGATGCCCCGGTTCGCGGCGAACATGGTCATGATCGTCGAGCCGCAGGCGCCGAGCGAGACGGAGCAGAGGTCGGTCGGCGAGAAGCTCGAGCCGTCGCCGCCGTTGTCCTTGGGGGCCGTCGTCCTGATCGTCGCCCCCGACTCGTGGAAAAGCTCAGTCGTCGTCGCGCCCGTGCTCCTTCCCCGCATGATCACGCCCATCGGGCCCCCTTTCGTACCCGGCCGCCCCGGGCGGCCACTTCGTGGAGCCTATACTACCATCCCCCGCCGCCTAGGGCGAGTCCCGTACGCCGTCCGTTTACGGGAAAGCCCGAGCCCGGCGGGAAGGGCCGCCCGAGGCCCCTTCCGCGGCCCGCTCCCGCGCGAGCTCCCCGGCGACGCGCCGCATCTCCTCGAGGAGCTCGAGCTTCGCGGCGGCCGCCGCCTCGGGCCCCGTCTCGCCGCGCTCGAGCCTCGCCTCGGCCACTTCGAGCTCCTCGTCGAAGTCGCGCCGCCGCCGCATGGCCATGGCCGAGCGGAGGAGCTCGAGGTGGCGGCGATCCCCGACGCTCGCCAGGGCGAGCCGCCGGTTCGGGAGCCGATCCACGATCCTCGCGGCGTCCTTCCGGCCGAGGCCGGCCAGGAAGCCGAAGGGGAGGTCCTCGGCGGCGAGGGACTGAAGGCGGCCCCGCGCCGCGGCCGCGAGGGGGCGGCCGACCGCCTCCTCGAGGAGGGCGCGCGAGGCCGGCGCCAGCTCGAGCCTGCCCGAGCGCGCCGCAACGAGGAGGAGCCGGGCTCCCTCCTCGTTGGCGGCCGAGCAGTCGGCGAGCCCCGATCGGCGGGAAGGGAGCCCGAGCCGCCGCTCGCGCGCCCACTCCTCCCGGGCGGGGCCGGGGAGGAAGCCCAGGAGCTCGGCCTCGCGGAGGGGGAAGAAGGGCAGTACCCGGGCCGGCCTGCCCCCCGAGGCCGGCTCCCGGTAATAGAAGAGGTAGGGCAGGCCTCGAGGCCCGAAGGCGGGCAGGAGGCAGTTCTGGAGGGCGAGGCCGCCCTCCCTCCGCCCCAGCGCGGCGAGGAGGCCGGCGAGAGGGGGGGCCGCGGAGCCCGCGAGGGGCCGGGGCCGGAGGAAGCCCGCGAGGAGCTCCGGAGCGCCCCAGGCCCTGGCCGCGGGAGCGCCGCCGCCGGGGCCCCTCATGAGGAGCTCGTCGTTGAGGGCGACGAGCTCGGCGAGGAGGCCGCCCGGAAGCCCCTCGCGCCCCGGCCCTTCGGCTCGGAGGAGGCCGCGGAGGGCCGCGAGGAAGGGAGGCGGAAGCCAGGCGGCCAGGGCGAAGCCGCCCGAGCCGAGCCGGGCCTCCCCCGAGACCCGGAGGGCGCCGCGGAGCAGGGCCTCGGGGGCCCGCTCGAGGAGGCCGAAGCGGGGTCCTCCCCCGGCGGCCGCCTCACCGAGGCGGCCCGCCGCCTGGGCCCAGAGCCGGCGCAGGACCGGGAGGAGGCGCTGGGCGTAGGCCCCGCGCTCCGTCCCCGGCGGCTGGGGGCACTCGAAGGCGAGGGCTAGCCCGGATCGGCTCTCCCCGAGGCTTCCCGCGAACCAGAGGGCCCCCTCAGCCGGCGCGGCGCCCGCGGCCAGCTCGTCCCAGCCGAGGGCGACCTCGGCGAGGGGCGGGGATCCTCCCTCGGCGGGGCCGGAGGGGAGGAGGGAGGGTAGGAAATAGGAGGAGAGGGCGAAATCGAGGGACCGATCGATGCCGAGGCGCTCGGGCGGGGCCATGAGCTCGACGCGGGCCCGCGCGGCCTCGATGCCAGGGCCGAGGTCCTGGACGGCCTTCTCGAGGAGGCCGGGCTCGGCCGCGAGGCGGGCCTCGGCCGCGGCGGCCAGGGCCTCGTCGAGGAAGACGAGGATCTCCCCGCCCCTGGCGGCCAGGCGCCGCCCCCCGCGGAGCCGGCCGAGGGAAAAGCCCTTCGCGGCGGCATCGGCGGGGCCGGCGCTGGCGAGGAAGCCGGCCTCCCCGCCGGCGAGTTCGGCTAACGCGGCGGCGGCGGCCATGAGGCGCCCGCGGCTCCCCTCGCCCGGCTCGGCCGCGAGGAAGGCGGCCGAGGCGACCGACAGGTCGCGGCGCAGGACCAGGAGCTCCCCCGAGGCCGCGGCCGCGGCCGTCGACCAGCTCCCCGGGGAGGGGGACTCCAGGCGCGGGGCGGGGCCGCGGCGCCGCGCGGCGCCCGCCGGCCCGCCCGGGCCCAGGAGGAGGTAGAGGGCCTCGGCCAGGCTCGGCCCGGCCTTCGGGGATCGGGCGCGGAACAGGGGGAAGTGGATGCTCGTATCGTACCGTCCGGGGGCCAGTATACGGGAGGCCCGCCGGGCCCACAAGCGAGGCCCTAGCCCGCCCAGCGCCCGAGGAGGGCCTCGAACTCTGCCTGCGTCGAGGCGCGCACCGCCTCGGAGCGAAGCGCCGCGCCGCCCGCCGTACCCTTGGTGTAGGAGCAGAAGTGCTTGCGGAACTCCACGCAGGCGGTCCGCTCGCCCAGGAAGGCCACCGCGAGCCCGAGATGGCGGCGCGCGGCCTCGGCGCGCGCGGCCACCGTGGGCGGCGCGGCCGGCCTTCCCTCCAGGGCCGCTATGGCCGCGCGGAAGAAGAAGGGATCGCCCATCGCGCCGCGCGCCACCATGACCCCGGCGCAGCCGGTCTGGCCTATCATGCGCGCGGGGGCCTCGGCGCCCGAGACGTCGCCCGAGCCGAAGACCGGCACGCGGAGCTCTCGGGCGAGGGCCGCCACCTGCCCCCAGTCGGCGCTGCCGGAGTAGCCCTGGGCCCGGGTGCGGGCGTGGAGGGTCACCGCCGCGGCGCCCGCCTCGACCGCCCGCGAGGCGACCTCGAGGTAGTTCAGGCTGCCCTCGTCCCAGCCCGAGCGGATCTTCACCGTCACCGGCACCCCGGCGGGCCCGAGGGCCTCGGCCATCGCGGCCACGATCCGAGCGAGGAGCCCCGGGTCGCGCATCAGGGCCGAGCCCGCCCCCGAGCGGACGATCTTGGGCACGGGGCAGCCGCAGTTGAGGTCCACGATGGCGGGCCGGTACGCGAGGAGCTCGCGGCAGGCCTGGGCCAGGACCTCGGGCTTGGAGCCGAAGAGCTGTATCGCGTACCGCGTCTCGTTCTCGGCCCGGGCGAGGAGGGCCCGCGTCTTGGGATGGTTCCGGGCGAGCCCCTCGGAGCTCACCATCTCGGTGTAGCAGAGGTCGGCCCCCTCGCCGTAGCAGAGCGAGCGGAAGGCCGCGTCGGAGTAGCCCGCGACCGGCGCCAGGAAGAGGTTCCCCGGCAGCTCGACTCCGCCCACGGTCACTGGATGATGCAGGTTCATGATGGCTCCACGAAAGGAAAAACCACAGAGGCACAGAGACAAGAAGGAGAGCGGATAGTGCGGAAAACGGATGAGCCTATCGATCCTCATCCATATTCCTTCCCGGATCCTCTTAGCTCTCTTCTCTTCCCTCTGTGTCTCTGTGCCTCTGTGGCCTACTCCGATCTATCCCCTAGCTCAGCGTCGGCACCGGGAGGCGGAAGAGCTTGCAGGCGTTCTCGAACACCACCCGCGACACCTCCTCGGGATCCCCCTCGACGAGCTCCGCGAGGAAGGCCGCCGTGGAGGGCAGGTACTCGGGCTTGTTCCGCTTGCCCCGGAAGTCGGCGGGCACCATGAAGGGCGCCTCGCTCTCGATGAGGATGCGCTCCAGCGGCAGGACCCGCACCGTGTCGTGGAGGTTCCGCGCGTTCCGGTAGGTCAGGTTCCCCGCGAAGGAGAAGTAGAGGTTCATGTCGAGGTCGAGGACCCGCTGGGCGTACTCGGCGTCCTCGGAGTAGCAGTGCAGGACGCCGCCGGCCGGCGGCAGGCGGTCGCGGAGGATGTCGAGCACGTCCTTGCCCGCCTCCCGGTTGTGGATGATCACCGGCAGGTCGAGGCGGGCGGCCAGCTCGAGCTGGTCGATGAAGAGCTCGATCTGGCTCTTGCGGTCGCCGAACTTGTGGTAGTAGTCCAGGCCGATCTCGCCCAGGGCGACGACCCTCGGGAGCTTCGAGGAGTCCTCGATGGTGCGGGCCCAGTCCTTGCCCGGCGTCTGCACCTCCGAGGGCGAGACGCCCACGGCGTGATATACGTGCTCCAGGGTCTTCAGGTTGTCGTAGACCTGGCGAAAGTCCATGAGACTGTTGCAGATGCTCACGATCCTCGTGACGCCGGCCTGCTTCGCCTGCTGGCACACTAAAAGCTGTTCGATCG
>JAKLFE010000059.1 GCA_022711355.1 Spirochaetota bacterium
AGGAGGATCGATGTTCAAGGGACTGACCCAGCGCGCGCAACGCGTCCTCACCGTCCTGGCCCAGGAGGAGGCCAAGCGCACCAGGGCCGAGCAGGTCCTGCCCGAGCACGTCCTCCTCGGCATCCTCCGGGAAGGCGAGGGCTCGGGCTTCAAGGCCCTCCGGAGCCTCAAGCTCGACACCATCGAGCTCCGCGACGAGCTCGAGCGCTCGATAGAGCGCCGGAGGTCGGGCATCGTCCTCGGCGACCTCCCCCTCTCCCGCCGCGCCCGCTCCCTCCTCGAGAGCGCCGCCGAGGAGGCCAACATGGCCGGCTCGGACTACATCGGCACCGAGCACTTCGTCGTGGCCGCCGCGCGCGAGCAGGGATCCCCCTTCGAGCGCCTCCTCGCCTCCCATGGGGTCTACTACGAGCAGCTCCGCGCCGCGGCGCGCCTCCTCCGCGAGCCCTCCGAAGCCGAGGAGGCCCGGGAGCCCGGAGCCCCAGCCGGCCAGCGCCCGGCTTCCCCGGCCCCGGCCTCGCAGGCCCGCGCGGCCGCGGGCGGCCGCACCCCCCTCCTGGACGAGTTCGCCCGGGACCTCACCGCCCGGGCCCGCGAGGGCAGGCTCGACCCGGTCATCGGCCGCGAGCGCGAGCTCGGGCGCGTCGTGCGCATCCTCTCGCGGCGGACCAAGAACAACCCCGTCCTCGTCGGCGAGCCCGGCGTCGGCAAGACCGCCATCGTGGAGGGCCTCGCCCAGCGCCTAGCCCGGCCCGACGCCCCCGAGGGCCTGGGCGGCAAGCGCATCCTCGCCCTCGACCTCGCCGCCGTCGTCGCGGGCACCAAGTACCGCGGCGAGTTCGAGGAGCGGCTGAAGCGGATAATGAAGGAGATCGCCCAGGCCGGCAACGTCATCCTCTTCATCGACGAGATCCATACCGTCGTCGGCGCGGGCTCGGCCGAGGGCACGATCGACGCCTCCAACATGCTCAAGCCGGCCCTCTCGCGCGGCGAGGTCCAGTGCATCGGCGCCACCACCCTCGACGAGTACCGCAAGCGCTTCGAGAAGGACGCCGCCCTCGAGCGCCGCTTCCAGTCCGTCCTCGTCGAGGAGCCGGAGAGCGCCGAGGCCGTTGAGATCCTCGAGGGCGTCAAGTCGAGGTACGAGGATTTCCACGGGGTCGCCTACACCAAGCGAGCCGTGGAGTCCTCGGTCGAGCTCGCCCGGCGCTACGTCTCCGACCGCTTCCTCCCCGACAAGGCGATCGACCTCCTCGACGAGGCCGGGGCCCTGGTCAAGGTCGCGAGCCCGGTCCGACCCCCCGAGCTGGCCGAGGTCGAGGCCGAGATCCGCCGCCTCACCGAGGAGAAGCTCGCCCTGGTCTCGACCCAGAACTACGAGCGCGCCGCCGAGGTCCGCGACTCGGTGCGCAGGCTCAAGGCCCGGCTCGAGGCCCTCAAGGGCGAGTGGGAGGGCTCGGGCCGGGGCCGCCGGCCCCAGGTCGGCGAGGAGGAGGTCAGGGCGGTCCTCTCCGAGGCGACGGGCATACCCCTCGCCCGCCTGGCCGAGAGCGACTCCGAGCGTCTGCTCAAGCTCGAGTCCGAGCTCCACCGCCGCGTCGTCGGCCAGGAGGAGGCCATCAAGGCCATAGCCTCGGCGGTGCGTCGCTCCCGCGCGGGGGTCTCCGACGGCCGCAGGCCTATGGGCTCCTTCATCTTCCTCGGCCCCACCGGCGTCGGGAAGACCCTGGTCGCCAAAAGCCTGGCCGAGTACCTCTTCGGCTCCGACGAGGCCCTCGTGCGCATAGACATGTCGGACTTCATGGAGCGGCACAACGCCTCCCGCCTCGTCGGCTCGCCCCCGGGCTACGTGGGCTACGAGGAGGGAGGCATGCTCACCGAGCGGATCAGGCGCAGGCCCTACTCGGTCGTCCTCTTCGACGAGATCGAGAAGGCCCACCCCGAGGTCTTCAACCTCCTTTTGCAGCTCCTCGAGGAAGGCGAGCTCCGGGACAACCTCGGCCACGCCGTGTCCTTCCGCACGAGCGTCGTCATCATGACGAGCAACGCGGGGGCCCGCGACATAGCCTCGACGGGCCTGGGCTTCAAACCCGAGGAGCGTATCCTCTCCTACGCCGAGATCCGGAGCTCGGCCCTCGCCGAGCTCAAGCGGCGCTTCAACCCGGAGTTCGTCAACCGGGTGGACGACATCGTGGTCTTCCGCTCCCTCTCCCGGGAGGAATCGCGCTCCATCCTCGAGCTCCTCCTCGCCGAGCTCTCCCGCCGCCTCGCCGAGCGGGGCGTCTCCCTCGAGGTCCGCGAGACGGCCAAGGCGGCCCTCGCCGAGCGGGGCTATGACCCGGCCTACGGGGCCCGCCCCATGCGGCGCCTCCTCCAGTCCGCGGTCGAGGACGCCCTCTCGGAGGAGATCCTCGGGGGCCGGCTCGGGCCCGGCTCGACCGCGGTGGTGGAGCTCAAAGGCGGGGAGCTCCGGGTCCGCGCCAAGCGAGCCCCCCAGAGCCAGCCCAAGCCGCCCGTGGCCTCGAGGTAAGGCTCAGGCGGAGAGCGTAGGGCGCGATAGCCTCGAGGCGCGCGTCCTTTCCCTTGAGATCCAGGAGGAGTATTCCCATGAGAACCCAAAACCCGCTCGGCGCAGCCCAGTATCGCCGCGCCTCGCGACTGGCCGCCTATATCCGCGGCCTCGGCTGGGCGGTCGCCGCGGCCGCGGTCGTCGTCGGCCTGCTCTCGCTGGTGCAGCTCTACTTCCATCCCTTCGACCTGGTCCTCGAGAAGGCCGACGCCAGCCTCGCGGCGATGGACTCGGCCCTGACCAAGGAGCAGTTCGCGGGCGTCTCCATAGGGAGCCTCGCCCTCGTCGCGGCGGTCTCGGCCGTGCCCCTGCTCAAGCGGGGCGTGCGGCGGCGGCAGTACGTCGTCTCCTTCTGGCGGGGGCTCCTCTCCTCGGCGATCTTCCTCGGCTCGGACAAGCTCTACCGCTACGTCCAGGGCCTGGGCATGCTCTATTTCAGCGCGACCATCGCCCTCTTCGTCGCCGTCACGATCGTCCTGGTCGAGATCATCTCCCGCTTAGGCAGGCTCGAGGACGAGGCCGACACGAGGACCGAGCTCATCGCCTCCATCGTGTCGGGCCTGGTGTTCGGGCTCGTCATCCAATTGGGCGAGTACGGGCTGCGGGTGATCACTCGCTAGGCTCGTCCCCGATCAGGGCGCGGAGCTCCTTCAGGCGGGCCTCGTCGAGCTCGACGGAGAGGTTCTTCTCCTGGGTCGGGATGACCAGGCCCTTGGGCCCGTCCTTGGCGCGCCTGAGGTATTTTACGAAGGTGTAGTACAGGTCGCCGCCCCCGTTCGACCTTCCCTTCGAGTAGTAGATCGCGAGGTTCCCCGCGTCGAGGAGTATGCCGAGGGGCACGCTCTTGCCCTTGCGCGCGCGGATGAAGACGTAGGAGCCCGGCCAGTCCCGGGCGTGGAGCCAGAGGTCGGAGCCCCGCACGTGCTTGCGCAGGAGCTCGTCGTTCTCCTTGGCGTTGCGGCCGACCAGGATGGTCCAGCCGTCGCGCTCGAGGGAGAGGCCGGGGTAGGGCCGGCGCTTGGGCTTCTCGCGCGCGGTGCCGCCCTTGGCCAGGGCCCGGGCGATGAGGAAGGGGTCGGCCTCGGCCTCGAGGGCGGCGAGGGCGGCCCGCTCGGCCTCGAGCGAGGCTTCCGTCGAGCGGAGCTCCGCCTCGAGCTCGGCGAGGCCCGAGCGGGCCTTGCGGTGCCGCTCGTAGAGGGCCTGGGCGTTCTCCACGGCGGAGAGCCCGGGATCCACCGGTATGGAGACCGAGCCCCCGCGGTAGAAGTCCTCGCAGTCGAGGAAGCGGCCCGCGTAGGCCCTGCCCTGGTTCGCCATGAGGATGTCCCCGAGCTCGCGGAGGCGCTCGGCCCCGCGGAAGTCCTCGGCTTTCGCGGCGAGCTCGGCGATGCGGGGCCCGAGGACGGCCTCGCGCCGCCTGAGCCGCTCGCGGGCCGCCTCGATGAGCCGCTCTCGGGAGAGCTCGCCCCCGCTCTCGGCGTAGAGGGCCTCGACCCGCTCGTTGTAGCTTCCCTCGCCCGGCAGCTCCCGGGCCGAGAACTCGCGCTCCGCCTCGCCGCGCGCCGCCCTGGCCGCGGCCGCGGCGGCCAGGTCCTCCTCGATGCGGCAGGGGGAGCCCGAGACCTCGCCCTTCTTCGGCCGCCGCGCGAGGGCGTCCACGACCAGGCCCGCCTCGTCGACGAGGACGAGGTTGCCTGCCCCGCTCCACAGCCTTGCGTAGAGCCGGTAGCGCCTGATCTCGGGGCCTTCCTCGCCCTCTCCCCGGGGCACCGAGAGCTCGAGGCGGAGGACCCGCTCGCGTCCGATCTGGGCGATGGCCTCGATGCGGCCGCCGCGGATACGCGAGCGGAGGCATTCCATGAAGCGCAGGGGCCTCGTCGGCTTGGGCGGGGAGGAGCGGAGGCTGTGGACCCGGCAGGCGCCCTGGGCTATGGAGATGAGGAGCTCGGTCGTCGTCCCCGATTTATAGAGTCCCAGGGCGACCGAGTCGAAGGAGGGCTGGACGATGCGCTCGATCTTGGCCCCGACGAGGTCGAGCTCGCCCAGGACGAGGTCGATCTCCTTCCAGTTCAGGGACATCGGGAGCTGCTCGTTGACGAAATTAACCACAGAGGCACAGAGGCACAGAGGAAGACGAGACGGTGAGTAAGCAAAGAAGCGAAAAGAGCAGGGAGTATTCGTTTCCTAGCTTCTCCTACCGCTCTCTCTGAGTCTCTGTGCCTCTGCGGCCTTGTCCCCCTCATGGATCGAGCTACCGGCCGTGGCAGTGCTTGTACTTCTTGCCCGAGCCGCAGGGGCAGGGATCGTTGCGGCCGACCTTCTCGGCCCCGCGGACCACGGTGGCCTGCTCGGGCCGCGCGGCCTCGGCCAGCGCCGAGCGCTGGGCCGCCGGCATGGAGGCAGAGGAGGAGGCCCTGGGCCCGGCTCCCGAGCCCCCGAACTGGCCGACCTCGTCGTGCGAGGCGGCGGCCGCCACGGCCACGGGCCGTGCCACGCGCTCCTCGGGGGTCTGGACGCGGACGAGGAAGAGCCTGGTCGAGATCGAGCGGCGGATATCCTCGATCATGGCGTCGAAGATGTCGAAGCCCTCGATCTTGTACTCGAGGAGGGGATTCTTCTGGGCGTAGGAGCGCAGGTACACCGCCTCGCGCAGGGCCTCCATGTTCTCGAGGTGGTCGAGCCACTTCTGGTCGATGGCCTGGAGGTACTGGAAGCGGAGGAAGTGGTTGAGGTTCTCGATCCCCGCGTACTGGCGCTTGCGCTCGAGGTCGGCGTCGAGGAGGGCGAGGGCGGGCTCGCGGAGGGTCTCGGGCGACTTCGCCTCGGCCGCTTCCGAGCGGAAGGGGAGCTGGACGTTGAAGCGCTCCTTCAGGCCCGACTGGAGCTCGGCGAAGGCCTTGGGGCCGTCTGAGCGGAGGGCCTCGCCGTAGGCGGCGAGAAGCTCCTCGAGCATCTCGAGGGCGCTCTCCCGCACGCGGGCCACGAGGTCCTCGTCCTTGAGGATGGCGTCGCGCTGCTCGTAGATGAACTTGCGCTGCTGGTTCAGGACGTCGTCGTACTCGAGCAGGTGCTTGCGGATCTCGAAGTTCCGCTCCTCGACCCGCTTCTGGGCGTTCTCGATGGTGCGGTTCAGCAGGGGGTGGTAGATGGGCTCGCCGGGCTTCATGCCGACCTTGCCCATGAGGCCCTTGAGGTTCTCCCCGCCGAAGAGCCGCATGAGGTCGTCGTCGAGGGAGATGAAGAAGGCGGACTTCCCGGGGTCGCCCTGGCGTCCGGAGCGGCCGCGCAGCTGGTTGTCGATACGCCGCGACTCGTGGCGCTCCGTGCCGAGGACGTAGAGGCCTCCGAGCGACTTGACCTCCTCGTAATCCCTGCGCCAGGTCTCGTACTCGAGGGCCAGGGCCGTCCGGTACTCCTCCTCGGTCGCGTTGCTGCCGGCCTTCCTCCTGGCGCGGAACTCGGGATTGCCCCCGAGCTTGATGTCCGTTCCGCGGCCGGCCATGTTCGTCGCGATGGTGACCGATCCCTTGGCCCCCGCCTCGGCGATGATGAGAGCCTCGCGGGCGTGGTTCTTGGCGTTCAGGACCTCGTGCCGGACTCCCCGGCGGGTGAGCTGGGCGGAGAGCTTCTCGGACTTCTCGATGGAGACCGTGCCCACGAGCATGGGCTGGCCCTTCTGATGAGCTTCCGCTATCTCGTCGCAGATGGCCTCGAACTTGTCGGCCTCGTCGAGGAAGACCAGGTCATCCTCGTCGGAGCGGACCACGGGGCGGTTCGAGGGGATGACCGTGACGTCGAGGTTGTATATTTTCGCGAATTCCGGGGCCTCGGTGTCCGCGGTTCCGGTCATGCCGGATATTTTTTTATACATGCGGAAGTAGTTTTGGAAGGTGATGGTGGCTAGGGTACGGTTCCGGCGCGCGATCTTGATGCGTTCCTTGGCCTCGATCGCCTCGTGGAGGCCGTCGGAGTAGCGGCGGCCGTGGAGGATGCGGCCGGTGAATTCGTCGACGATCTGCACCAGGCCGTCCTGGACGACGTACTCCACTTCCTTCTCGAAGAGGCGCTGGGCCCTGACCGATTGGGTGAAGTAGTGGAGGAACTCGAAGTTGCCCTCGTCGAAGAGGGAGCCCTTGATGAGGCCTCGCTTCTGGAGGAGCTCCTCGATCCTGTTCATGCCCTGGGAGGTGAAGGAGACCCGCTTGGCCTTCTCGTCGATCTTGTAGTCCCCGTCGAGCTCCTCGCCCTCGTCCTCGTTCGGGTACTCCCCCGTCTCGGGGTCCTTCTTGACCTCGGCGAGGGAGGCGGCCATGCGGTTGACCTCGTTGACCTTGAAGGTGTCGTCGTCCGCCGGGCCGGAGATGATGAGGGGGGTCCGCGCCTCGTCGATGAGGATGGAGTCGATCTCGTCGACGATGCAGTAGTTGTGGCCCCGCTGGACCCGGCCCTCGGGGCTCCAGGTCATGTTGTCGCGGAGGTAGTCGAAGCCGAACTCGTTGTTCGTGCCGTAGGTGATGTCGCAGGCGTAGGCGGCCCGGCGGGCCTCGTTGTCCATGCGCGACAGGACGCAGCCGACCTTGAGGCCGAGGAAGCGGAAGACCTGGCCCATCCACTGGGAGTCGCGCTCGGCGAGGTAGTCGTTGACCGTGACGACGTGGACTCCCTCGCCCGAGAGGGCGTTGAGGTAGGCCGCGCCGACCGAGGAGAGGGTCTTGCCCTCGCCGGTCTTCATCTCGACGATCTTGCCCTGATGGAGGACCAGGCCGCCGATCACCTGCACGTCGAAGGGCCGCTCGCCCAGGACCCGGCGGGCCGCCTCGCGCTCGAGGGCGAAGGCCTCGGGCAGGACGGCGTCGAGGCTTTCGCCGCCCTCGACCCGCTTCTTGAGCAGGGCGGTCTGGGCGGGGAAGTCCCCGTCGGCGAGGCCGAGGGCCCAGGACTCCTTGGCGTTGACCGCGTGGAGGAGGGGTAGGAGGGCCTTGACGTCGCGCTCCTTCTTCGTGCCGAAGAGGGCTGCGAGCAGGTTGGAGCTCATCCCTGTACAATACCTACTAGCGAGGAGGGGGGTCAACGGGCCGAGGGAAAATCAAGCTTTTCCCGGGGCCATAGGGGCCCCGGGGCCAGCCTCACTCCATGCCGAAGGGGATGGTGCCCTCGGGCGCCTTCCGGTCCTCGAGGGACCAGAGGTAGTCGATGGGATCGGCGAGCTTGCCCCCGATCAGCACCTCGTAGTGGACGTGGGGGCCGGTCGTGTGCCCCGTGTTGCCCAGGATGCCGATGGTCTGGCCCTGCTTGACCTGCTGGCCGCGGCGGACCAGGAGCTTGTCCATGTGGCCATAGCGGGTGAAGTAGCCGTTGGGGTGGGAGATCAGGACGCAGAGCCCGTAGCCGTAGTAGGAGCCCGAGAAGGCGATGGTCCCGTCCGCCGTCGCGACGATGGGGTCGCCCCTGCGGTAGGTCGAGCAGTCGATGCCGGTATGGAAGTAGGGGTCACCGGTGAAGGGATTGGGATTCGGCCCGTAGGTGGCGGAGAGGTGGCCGAGGCTGCTCTTGATAGGCCAGAGGGCGGGCACGGTCGGCTTGACGGCTTCCATGGAAGCGGCCGCCTTGCCCAGCTCCTCCAGGGGCCCTATCGCCGCCTCGAGGCCGGCGCTCGCCTCGGCCATGCCCTGGAGCTCGCCGCGGAGGCGGGCGGCGGCCGCCGCGCCCGAGGCGCGCAGGGAGGCGAGGAGGGAGCTCCCGTTCCCGCTCGCCCGGGCCCCGCCGCTGAGCTCGGATAGGGGGCGGCTCAGCGAGGCGTAGGCCTCGGAGAGGGCCGCGGCGCTCCGCCGGTAGCGATCGAGCTCGGCGCGGGCAGCCTCGAGCTCTCCCCCGGAGCCGGCGGCCCGCGCGTCGCCGCGCAGGATGCCGAAGGAGAAGGCGATCGTCAGGGCGAGGATGGCCGCGAAGCCGAGAAAGCCGAGGCCGAGGCCGAGATAGGAAAGGGTGATGCCCCTGGGTTCCCTGGTGGAATCGTCGAGGACGAGGACGGTGAGGCCCTGGCGGGCGCCCCTGAGGCGTCTGCGGGCCGCGGCCAAGGCCTTCGCCGCGGCCGAGGATGCCCGTGCCGAGAATAGCTTGAAGAGGGCCGTTTCCTTCTTTTTATAGCTTCTCGTCAAGGATCTCATGCAGCCTCGCTCCGAACGTCGATTATGTCCTTTTCTAATCGGTACAAGACAGCATGCGGCCGACTATTTGTCAAGGCCGTCCCGCCGCCGCGGGGCGCCGCTGCCCGGCTCGGAGCGCCTCCCGAGGCTCCCGTCGTTGACAGGCCGGCCGCCCCGCGCTACTACTTGACGCGAAAGGGGAACGATATGCGCTCCCGAACCGCGGCCGCGGCCGCCTCCTCCCTCCTCCTGTGCTGCCTCCTCGCCGCCTGCTCCGACCAGGAAAGGAGCATCGCGGTCAAGCGCGAGCAGCTCTTCACCCTCGGCTACGGCACCTCCGAGGACCAGCTCGACCTCTTCCAGCTCGAGGGCGGGTCGAGCCCCTTGAAGACGCGGATCGCCATGCGCGAGGGCATCTTCTACATCGCCAACGGCAACGCGGCCAAGGTCGTCCGCTTCTCCTCCTTCGGCGACGTCCTGTCCATGATCTACAATCCCGAGAAGAATCCCGAGCCCCAGGTGCTCAAGACCGCAGCGGCCGGCCAAGCCGAGGGCGCAGGGCGGAGGGCTCAGAGCCATCCCTTCCGGGCCGTGGGCGAGATAGCGGTAGGGGCCGACCAGACGGTCTACGTCGAGGACCGCCTCCCCCCCGAGCGCCGTATCCAGGACAAGGAGTCGGGCGCCCTCCTGGACTACGTCGTGCTCCGCTTCGGCAAGGAGGGCCAGTACCTCGACTACCTAGGGCAGGAGGGCATAGGCGGCACCCCTTTCCCCTATATCCTCGGGGTCTACGCGTCGGGATCGGACGAGTGCGTGGTCGTCTCCATGACCCAGGCCGCCTGGCTCGTCCACCGCTTCGACGCCCGCGGCGCGGTGCTGAGCTCGATCAGGCTCAGGCGGGACGCCCTGCCCCTGCCCGAGAAGGGCTCCGAGCTCATCCCCTCCCTCGACAAGATCGTGCCCGATCCCGACGGCCGGAGCCTCGTCATCAAGGTCGACTACTACCGGGATTCCATCGATCCCTCCACGAAGTCGAGGGTCGGGGTCGAGTACGCCTCCTCCTGGGCCTACCGCATGGATCCCCGCGACGCCTCCTATCCCGACCGCTGGCAGATCCCCGCCATCGAGAAGGCGGATAAGAACGGGCCCGAGGGCCAGACCCTTCGCTACGTGCGCGTGCCCGAGCTCCTCGGCGCGGCCGGCTCCGACCTCTTCTTCCTCGCCTCGGACGACGACGGCAAGACCTATTTCTCGGCCTTCGACCGCTCGACCAAGGACATGACGCGCTACAGCATCGACATAGCCCCCGACGAGCTCCTCTACGACTCCTTCTTCCTCTCCCGGGAAGGCATCCTCTGCGCCCTCCTGGGATCGCAGTACGAGGCCCGGATCGTCTGGTGGCGCTTCGACAAGATCGTGCGCGGGCTCCGGGGGACGATCTCCCCGTGAGGCCCCTGGTCTCCTGCGCCGAGGCCTCGCGCCTCGACCGGGACGCCCGCGAGGGGTCGGCCCTCCCCGAGCTCGTCCTCATGGAGGACGCGGCCCGCGGCCTCTGGACCCTCCTCCGCCCCATCGCCCTCCGCGTCCGAGCCGAGCGCCAGGGGCCCCTCGTGGCCCTCTGCGGCTCGGGCGGCAACGCGGGAGACGCCCTCGCCCTCCTCCGCATCGCCCGCTTCGAGGGCGCCGAAGGCCTCGCCGCCATCCTCGGGAGCGAGCGGCTCGGGGAGCCGGCCTCGGTCTTCCTCGGCTCGATCCGCGCCCTCGGCCTCCCCGTCCTTTCCTGGGAGGCGGACCGGGCAGCCTGCCTCGAGCTCATGGGGCGGGCGGCCCTCCTCGTCGACGGTATCGCGGGGACGGGGCTCCAGGGTCCCCTGCGCGGCCCCCTGGCCGAGCTGGCGGCGGCGGCGGTCGCCGCCGGGCGGCCCCTCGCCTCCATCGACCTGCCCTCGGGGCTCCGCGACGGCTCCGTCCCGGGCGATATCCTCCTAAAGGCGGCATGGACCCTCTCGATCGAGCCACGGAAGGCCGCCCTCTACGCCCCAGCCCGCCGCTCCGCCTGCGGCGAGATCCTCGCCGTCGAGGGCGTCTTCCCCGCCGGCGCCGCCGCCGGCTCGGCCTGCGCCCTCATCGAAGAGGCCGATCTCCCTGCCTGGCTCCCCCCCCTCTCGCCGGAGGCGCACAAGGGCTCGCGGGGCAGGCTCGCGGCCTTCGCGGGAAGCATCGGATCCACCGGAGCGGCCTGCATCGCTTCCCGGGCGGCCCTGGCGGCCGGCGCCGGCCTCGTATCCCTCTACGCCTCGCCGGAGATCCTGGCCATCATCTCCTCCCGCCTCGAGTCGGTCATGGTCAAGCCAGAGCCGGCCGAGCCCGGCTCCCTCGATCCGGGGCGCTGGGACGCCCTTCTCGCGGGCCCCGGCTGGGGCCGGGGCCCGGAGCGCCGAGCCGCCCTGGCCGCCCTCCTTTCCTCGGGCCTGCCCGCCCTCCTCGACGCGGACGCGATCCGCCTCTTCGCCGAGCTCCGAGCGGATGGCTGCTCCGCCCGAGGCCCCCTCATCCTCACGCCCCATCCCGGGGAGTACGAGGCCCTGACGGGGCTCAGCCCCGAGCTCGCCCTGGCCGATCCGGGGCCGGGCCTCAAGGCCCTCGCTGCCGAGCTCGGCGCCGTCATCGTCCTGAAATCCCAGGTCACCTGGATAGCCGCCCCGGACGGCCGCCTCGCCGTCTGGGAGGGGATGGAGGCGGGGCTTGCCACGGCCGGCTCGGGCGATTGCCTCGCCGGCCTGGCAGCCGGCCTCCTGGCCTCTCTCTCCGCGGCCGGGGTCGGGGACGCGGCCTTCTCGGCGGCGCGGGCGGCCGTGGTCGCCCACGGAGCCGCCGGCCGAAGGCTCCGCGCCGAGCGAGGGTTCTTCGAGGCCGGGCAGATCGCGGCCGAGGCGGCCAAGCTCCTGGGAGGGGCGCGATGAGCGACGAGGGAAGCGGCTCGCGGCCCGGCGAGGATCCAGGCGGCCCGCCGAAGCTGCGGTATAGCCGCGAGCGCCGCCTCGAGAAGGCTCCCGAGTCGGTGCGCTGGCTCGCCTCGCGCTACGGAACCAAGCCCCCCGGGATCATGAGGAGCCTCGTCGCCACCCGGGCGAATCGCCTCCTCCTTTTCACCATCATCGCCCTGATCGCCTCCTTCAACCTCGTGCCCCTCCTCTTCGGCTCCGCTTCCGCGGGCAAGCTCGGGGGCGATCGCTACTCGGCCAAGGCCTTCTGGTTCGAGGATCGCCTCCTCGTCAGCCTCGAGCGCCAGTCGGGCCGGCCCGCGGGCGAGGAAGGCGCCGAGGGGGAGGAGGCCTTCATCATCGTGCTGAGCGCCCTGGCAGAATACGGGAAGGGCGCCGCGGCCTCGGCCGCGACGGCCCCGGCCGCGACGGCCCCCGTCGGGGCGAAGATGAGCTTCGCCGCGGGTACGGCGAGCCGCGAGGAGTTCCGCCTCGCCATCGAGTGCCCCGGGGGCAAGCCCGCCGAGCTCGGCCTCCTGGTCGAGCGGGGCGCCGAGTCGCTCAAGCTCGAGCTCGAGGTGGAATGAGCCAGCAAGGCCAGGGTCGCTCCGTGGCGGCCATCCTCACGCGGCGAGGGCGGGTCTTCGCCGCGAGGCGGGGGCCGGGCGGGGCCATGGGCGGCAAGTGGGAGTTCCCCGGCGGCAAAGTCGAGCCGGGCGAGGGAGACCGCGCCGCGGTCGAGCGGGAGCTCCTCGAGGAATTCGGGGCCCGAGCCAAGGCGGGGGCCCTCGTCGGCGAGGTGGACTTCCTCCATCGAGGCAGGATCCGCATCCTGGCCGCCTACGCCGCCGAGCTCGAGGAGGGCTCGCCCCTCGTGCCCACGGAGCACGTGGAGCTCCGCTGGGCCAGCCTCGAGGAGCTCGCGAAGCTCGACCTCGCCGACTCGGACCGCAGGCTCCTTCCCCACATCGCTCGGCTCGCGCCTGCGCGCGGCGATCCGGATTAGGACTCGCCCTCCTCGAAGAGGCCGAGCTCGGGCTTGTCTCCCGGCGACTCCTCGTCGGGAGGGTTGAGGAGGCTCTCGACCCTGCCCTCGATCTTGGCCAGGTCCTTCTCGAGGCCCCGGGCCAGCTTGACCCCCTCCTCGAAGACCGCGACCGCCTCCTCGAGGGGGAGGGTGGGTTCCTTTATCCTATCAGCGAGCTCCTCGAGCCGCTCGAGCCGCTCCTCGAATCTCTTCATCGCCTGACCTCCTCGACTCGGGCGGCGGCCCCGCCGCGGGCGAATCGTATCTCCACTTCCTGGCCCGCCGCGAGGCTCGCGGCGTCGCGTATCGCGTCCCCGCCGGCGGCGCCGCCCAGGGCCGGGCGCACCACCGCGAAGCCCCGGGCCAGGACCGCCTCGGGGCTCATGGCCTCTAGCTCGCGCGAGGCCAGCTCCAGGCGCCGAGCCGCCTCGCCCATGGCCTCCCGCATGCCCCGGGCCAGCTCCTCGCGGGCCTCGTCGAAGCGCCGCGTCGCCGGGAGGAGGGCCCGCATGAAGCGGCTCTCGATGGCCTCGGGGTCGAAGCGGCCCAGGGCGAGGCGGGCCCGGTCGAGGCGGCCGCGCATGGCCGCCTCGAGGCCCGAGGCGAGGTGGGCGGCCTCGGCGGCGAGGGCCTCGCGGCTCTCCGAGACGAGCTCGGCGGCCGCGCTCGGCGTGGGGGCCCGCAGGGAGGCCGCGAAGTCGCTGAGGGCCCAGTCGATCTCGTGGCCGACGGCGCTGATCACCGGGATCCGCGACTCGGCCACGGCGCGAACCAGGGCCTCGTCGGAGAAGGCGAGGAGGTCCTCGATGGAGCCGCCGCCCCGGCCGAGGATGATGACGTCGCCCAGGCCCCAGCGGTTGGCCTGGCGGAGCCGGGCGACGAGCTCGGCGGGGGCGGCCTCTCCCTGGACCGCGGCGGGCAGGACCAGCACGTCGATGCCGGAGTTGCGGCGGCCGAGGACGTTGAGGATGTCGCGTATCGCCGCGCCGGTGGGAGAGGTGATGACGGCCACCCGCTCGGGGAAGCGGGGCAGGGGAGGCTTGCGAGCCTCGTCGAAGAGGCCCTCGGCGGCGAGGCGGCGCTTGCGCTCCTCGAGCATGGCCAGGAGGTCGCCCTCGCCGGCTATCGACATGCGCTCGACCAGGAGCTGGTACTGGCCCCGGGCGGCGTAGACCGTGACCGCTCCCCTGGCCCGGACGAGCATGCCGTCGGCGGGCTCGAAGCCCAAGGCCCTCGTGCGGTAGCGGAACATGACCGCCTGGATCATCGAGGAGCGGTCCTTGAGGGCGAAGTAGAGGTGGCCCGAGCTTGCCGGCCTGCAGTTCGTGATCTCGCCCTCGACGCTCACCGAGGGGAAGGTCCCCTCGAGGAGGTCCTTCACCATGTTGGTGAGCTCGGTGACGTTCAGCGCCCGGTCTTCGGCCACGGCGACACGATAGCCCGCGGGGGGCCTAGAAGGCAAGGATCCAGAGCGTGCCCAGGGCCGTCGTGGCGAGGGTGATGGGCAGGCCCGCGCGGAGGTACTTCCCGAAGGAGAGATCCACGCCGCAGGGCCTGGCCCCCTCGGCGACGATGAGGTTGGCCACCGACCCGAGGAGGGTGAGGTTGCCCGCGTAGGTGCTCGCCATGGCCAGGACGAGCCAGGCTTTATCTGGCTCAGGGAAGAGGGGCACGAGGGGACGGAAGAGCATGACGGCCGGCACGTTGGATATCAGGTTGGAGGCGAGGAGGGAGATGCCCGAGAAGGCCGCCAGGGAGCCGGGGCCGCCCGCGGAGAGGAGGGGCGTCGCCGCCTCGACCGCGCGGCCGAAGGCGAGGGTGCCGGCCAGGGCCTTGGTGATGATGAAGAGGCCCGAGAAGAAGACCAGGAGGCCGAAGTCGACCTGGGCGAAGACCTTCTCCGGAGGGATGCGGCGCGTGAACAAGAGGAGTGCGGCCGCGGCCATGGAGGCGAGGGCGGCGGGGATCCCGGCGAGGAGGAGGGCTATCATGAGGGCCGTGGCGCCGAGGCTCTTGCAGATGAGGAGCCTGTCCACAGCCTCGGGGCCCGCGCCCGCGCTGCCGAGGGAGGGGCTCCCGCCGAGCTTGGAGCCGGGGGCGAATTCCTTGGGGAAGGCGAGCACGACGGCGAGCCAGCAGATTCCCAGGCCGAGTAGGGAGGGGGGGCCGAGGCGGGCGAGGAAGCCGAGGAAGGGGATCCCGCTCGCCGAGCCGATGAGCATGTTCTGGGGATTGCCGATGATGGTGGCGCAGGAGCCGACGTTGGCGGAGGTCGCGAGCCCGACGAGGTAGGGCACCGGGTCGCGGCCCGAGCGGCGGCAGAGCTCGACCGCGAGGGGCGTCATCATGAGGCAGACCGTGTCGTTCAGGAAGAGGGCGGAGAGGAGCCCCGAGGCCGCGACGACGAGGGCGAGGAGGGCCCGGGGCGAGGCAGCCGCCGCGAGGAGGCGGGCTCCCGCCGCGGTGAAGAAGCCGGCGATCCTGAGGTTGGCCACGACGAGCATCATGGCCAGGAGGAGGCAGATGGTGCCGAGGTCCACCGAGGCGAGGGCCGCGTCGGGGCCGAGGGCGCCGACGGCGACGAGGAGGACGGCGAAGGCGAGCGCCATGGAGGGCCGGTTCATGCGCAGCCGGGGCAGGCGCCCGACCGCGATGCCGGCCATGGCCAGGGCTACCAGGACCAGGGTGGCGATCTCTTTCATAGCCCGCCCACCATAGCGGAAAGGGCGCCGAAAGGCTATAGTCAGGGGCATGGATCCCCACGAGCTCCCCGTCTACCAGCAGAAGGAGCGCATACTCGAGGCCCTCGCGGCCAATCAGGTCATCGTCGTCGAGAGCCCCACGGGCTCGGGCAAGACGACCCAGCTGCCCATCATCCTCCACGAGGCCGGCTACTCCAGGAACGGCCTCATCGGCATCACCCAGCCCCGGCGCATCGCGACCCTCTCGGTCTCGGACTTCATCGCGCGCCAGCTCGGCACGAAGGTGCCCGGCCTCGTCGGCTACAAGATGCGCTTCGAGGACCGGACGAACGACGAGACCGCCATCAAGATCATGACCGACGGCATCCTCCTCCAGGAGATGAAGCTCGACCCGGCCCTCTCGCGCTACGGCGTGATCATGGTCGACGAGGCCCACGAGCGGAGCCTCAACATCGACTTCATACTCGGCCTGCTCAAGCGGGTCCTCGAGGCCAGGCCCGAGTTCAAGGTCATCGTCTCCTCGGCCACGATCAACGCCGAGGTCTTCTCGGAGTACTTCGGCGAGTGCCCGATCGTGAAGATCGAGACGCCCATGTATCCCGTCACCCTCGTCTACGACCCGCCCGTCGGAGCCTCCGACCAGGCCGACTTCCGCTCGGGCGACGAGGCGATGCAGGCCAAGATCGAGCAGATCGTGTCGCGCATCGTGAACGAGCGGCGGGAGGGCGACATCCTCGTCTTCCTGCCGGGCGAGAAGGCGATCAAGGACTGCATGAAGCGCCTCGCCTTCGGCCCCGTCGGGGGGCGGCTCCACATCATCCCCCTGTACTCGCGCCTGGGCAAGGACGAGCAGGAGCGGGTCTTCGAGAAGGCTCCCCTGTTCAAGACGAAGGTCGTCATCTCCACCAACATCGCGGAGACGAGCGTGACGATCGACGGCATCACGAGCGTCATCGACTCGGGGCTGGCAAAGCTCAACTACTACAATCCCAAGACCTTCACCTCGAGCCTCATCGAGACCCCGGTCTCCAAGGCCTCGGGGAACCAGCGGAAGGGCAGGGCGGGCCGCACCCGGCCCGGGACCTGCTACCGCCTCTTCTCGCGCGACGACTTCGAGGGCCGCCCCCTGTTCACCACCGAGGAGATCTACCGCACCGACCTCACGGAGGTCGTGCTCCGCATGGCCGAGCTCGGCATCTCCGAGTTCGAGCGCTTCGAGTTCATCTCCTCGCCCTCGAAGTCTGGCATCGCGGGGGCCATCGACGCCCTCTCCCTCCTCGACGCGATCAACCCGGACCGGAGCCTGACCCGCACGGGCGAGCTCATGTGCGCCTTCCCCCTCCTGCCGCGGCACTCGCGCATCATCGTCGAGGCCATCCAGCGCTACCCCGACGCGATCGAGGAGGTCCTCATAGCGACGAGCTTCCTCTCCACCATGAGCCCCTACATCCTGCCCCCGGGCGAGGAGATGGAGGCCCGGCGGGCCCACCACGCCTTCCGCGATCCCGACGGCGACTTCATCTCCTACCTCAAGATCTACGCGGCCTTCAAGGCGGCCCGCGACGGCGGGCGCTGGTGCGAGCGCAACTACCTCGACGAGCGCACGATGCTCGAGATCCTCCGCATCAAGGAGCAGCTCGAGCTCATCGTCTCCGGCCTCGGCGTGCCCATCTCGGGGGGAGGCTCGGTCGACGACTACCTCTGCTGCATCGCCCGCGGCCTCATACAGTTCGTCTGCGTCAGGCAGGAGCGGGGCCTCTTCCGCTCCCTGACGGCCGAGAAGGTGCAGATACATCCCGGCTCGGTCATGTACCGGGAGAACCCCCAGTACATCGTCGCCGGCGAGATCGTGCGCACGACGCGCATGTATGCCATGTCCGTCTCCCCCCTGCGGAGGGAGATCCTCGCCCGCGTCTCCCCGAGGCTCGAGGGCCTCGCCGGGCGCAGCCCGGCCGCCGGGCGCAGCCCGGCCGCGGCCCGCGGGGCCGAGGCGGAGGGGGCCGCGGGGGAGCGGGGCGGGAGGAGGCCCGCCGCCCCGAGCGCGGAGGAGACCTCGCGGATCGCCTCCGCCGGGATCCGCAAGCGCGAGCGCGACTTCACGAACAAGATCAAGATAGCCTCGGAGGTCTTCGCCCTCTCGGTCGACAAGAAAAAGAAGAAGCTCGTCGAGATCGACTGGCCGCGGCTCCGCAAGGTGCGGGAGGAGCTCGACCGCGACTCCCTGTCCCTGTACAAGGAGCTCCGCGGCGTGGTCCTCCTCGGGCGCCAGCGCCTCCTCGACGGGGAGAAGCTCGACCTCATCCTCCGCGTGGCCCCCTGGCTCGAGCTCGAGCGGGACCTCGGGCGCGAGTGGCCGCGCAAGCGCAACTTCTCGGCGCGCGAGGAGCCCGGCGAGCTAATCCAGGCCCTCGACCACGTCATGCAGGTCTCCAAGGCCCGGGACAAGACGGGGGAGCTCGGCTTCGTCGCCCTCTTCACCGACTCCGAGGGGACCTACTGGTTCCGCTGCTCGCGGGGCTTCCACACGGCCCTCAACGAGAGCGTCTCGAGCCTCGAGTCCCTGGTCGACGAGCTCGGCGAGGATTCGCCCCCCGAGGCCCGCGAGAAGGTGAGCGCCCTCTACCGGAAGCTGAGCTCCTTCTTCGAATAGGGGCCGGGACCAGTCCTTCTCGAAGAGGAGCTCCCAGGCCCCGCGACCGTCGCCCGCGACGGGCTAAGCCTTCTCGAAGAGGAGCTCCCATGCCCCGCGCCCGTCACCCGCGACGGGCTAGGCTTTCTCGAAGAGCAACTCCCATGCCCCGCGCCCGTCGCGGCTCGCCCGCGCCTCGAACTTGGTCTCCGGGCGCCACTCCTGCCGCGGCGCGTAGTCCGCATAGCGGTTGCGCAGGCCGGCCGTGCGCCCGAGGACCTCGAGGGCCCAGGAGGCGTAACCCTCGATGTCTGTGACGAAGTAGAGGTAGCCCCCGCTCGCGAGCCGCGAGGCAAGGAGCTCGGCGAGGCCGGGGCGGATGAGGCGGCGCTTGTGGTGCCGCTTCTTCGGCCAGGGATCGGGATAGAAGACGTGGATCCCGGCCAGGGAGGAGGGGGGCAGGCAGCGCTCGAAGACCTCCACCGCGTCGCGGTGGACGATGCGGACGTTCTCGATGCCCCGCTCGCCGAGCTCGGCGAGGAGCTTCCCGACCCCGGGCGTATGCACCTCGAAGCCGAGGTAGTTGGTGGCCGGGTTATCGGCGGCGATGCGCCAGGTGGCCTGCCCCATGCCGAAGCCGATCTCGGCGACGACAGGCCCGCCGTTACCGAAGGCGGCGGCCAGGTCGAGCTCGCGGCCGGGCTCGACGTTTAGGCAGAGGCGCGGCCCGAGCTCCTCGAGGGCCCGCCTTTGCGAGTCGGTCATCCTTCCCGCCCGGAGCACGTAGGTCCTGATCGACCGGTCGACCTCGGCTATCTCGTCTTCTTCTTCCATGAGTAGGCTCCCATCTTGCGGGTTGGATCGTAGCCGTAGGCCGCCGCCTCGACGGTCCGCGCGGCCGCCTCGGGCCCGAAGATCTCGGCGAGCCCGTAGGCCGCCCCGCTCGAGGGGGCGGCAGCGAGGAGCTCGCCCGCTCCGTCGTAGGCCAGCAGGAGGGTCTCGGGCCAGGAGGAGGCGGCCCGCAGGCCCCCGCCCTCGAGCATGACCGCGGGGGCCTTGGTCTCGGGGAAGTCTCCCTCGATGCGGAAGGGCTTCTCGATCCGCTCCCCCGCGGCGTCGATGGCGACGAGCCGGTAGTCGCCGCGGGGCAGGGGCGCGTAGTCCTGTCGAGCCAGGCCGGCGGCCCCGATCCACTCGTCGGTTCCTTCGGTCTTCTTAGTCCAGCTCCCGTCGTCGAGGCGCCAGGCGAGGGCCTCCGCGTCGTTGACGACCCAGAGCTCCTCGACGTCCTCGATCCCGTCCTCGTCCTCGAGCGAGGCGAAGACCGAGAGGCTCTCGTAGGAGCCCTCGGAGGCGGGGCGAAGCTCGAGGCGCCACTCGAGGGCGAGTATCTCGGGTGCGACGCCGCCGCAGGAGGCGAGGCCCGCCGAGAGGGAGAGGCAGATCGCCGCTACGGGAGCGGCGAGGGCCGAGCCGCCGCGGGGAAGGGCCTTCCCGTTTCGGCGCCGCGCCTGCCCTGGGCTCCGCACCTAGGCGAGCCTGCCTCGGAGGAGCTCGAGGGCCGCCTCGAGCGAGGCCGCCTCGACGCTTTCCCGGGTCTTCAGGTCCTTCACCTGGATCCTGCCCGCGGCCGCCTCCTCGCCGCCGACGACGAGGGCGAAGGCCATGCCTTTCTTCTCCGCGTAGGCGAATTGCGCGCCGAGCTTGCGCTTCTCGGGATAGACCTCGCAGGCGATGCCCGCGGCGCGGAGGGCCCGCGCTATCCCCTGGTAGCGGGGCTCGAGCTCTTCCTCCACGTCGAGGACGAGGACCTGGGCGTAGCCGGGGCGGGGTCGCGAGCGGCCGAGGGCCTCGAGGGCCGCGAGGAGGCGGTCGAGGCCCACGGAGGCGCCGACGCCGGGCAGGCGCCTCGTCGTGTACAGGCTCGCGAGCTCGTCGTAGCGGCCGCCGGAGCAGACCGAGCCGATCTCGGGCAGGGCCGAGAGGCTCGTCTCGAAGACGACTCCCGTGTAGTAGTCGAGGCCGCGGGTGATCGAGGGATCGAGGACGAGGCCGTCGGCGGCGCCCGCCTCGCGGGCCTGGGCCCAGATGGCGCGGAGCCGGGCGGTGTCGGGGCCGGGCCCTCCCGCCAGGGACTCGAGCTTGGCGAGGGTGGCCTCGAAGCCCTCTTCCTGGCGGATGAAGTCGAGGACCTTGCCCGCGGCCTCGCCGCCTAGGTCCGCGGCGAGCTGCTCGCGGACCGCCTCGGCGCCGATCTTGTCGAGCTTGTCGACGGCCCGGAGCACGGCCGTCGATTTCTCGGCCGCGCCGATGGAGGCGAGGAAGCGGTTGAAGAGGCCCCGGTGGTTGATCCGGATCCGGACCTCGCCGACCTCGAGGGCCCGCATGGCCTCCGCGATGCACAGGACTATGTCGGCGTCCGCGGCCGCCGAGTCGGCGCCGACGATGTCGAAGTCGCACTGCATGAACTCTCGGTAACGGCCGCGCTGGGTGTTCTCGCCGCGCCAGACCTTGGCCATGTGGTAGCGGCGGAAGGGGAGGTAGAGCTCGTCGACGTGCTCGGCCATGAAGCGGGCGAAGGGCACGGTGAGGTCGAAGCGGAGGGCGACGTCGCGGCCGCCCTTGTCCGGGAAGCGGTAGACCTGCTTGTCGGTCTCGCCGCCACCCTTGCCCAGGAGGATCTCGGCGTACTCGAGGCAGGGGGTATCGATGGGGACGAAGCCGAAGGAGCGGAAGGCGAGCTCGAGCTTCTCGACGAGGCCGCGGCGCTCGATCTCGGCCTCGGGCAGGTAGTCGCGGAAGCCTTTCAGGACCCGCGGTTCGATGATATCCGGCATGCCGAGCATTATGCCCGCGCCGGGCCGGAGCATCAAGGCCGCCCCAGCCTGGACCCGGGCTCCGGAACCGCGCGGGCCTTGACTCGCGGCCCGGGCAGGCATGATCATCCTCCCATGCTGCTCGTCATCGACGTGGGTAATACGAACATCTGCGGCGGCGTCTACGAGGACGGCGCCCTCAGGCACAGCCTCCGCATCCACACCGTGCCCAAGAAGACCGAGGACGAGTACTCCTCGATCTTCAGGGCTATCCTGTCGGACCGGGGCATCGCCCCCTCGCGGATCGACCGGGTCCTCCTCTCCTCGGTGGTGCCGGCCCTCACCGGGGCCATGGAGGAGATGTGCCGCCACCTCTTCGGCGTTGCCCCGGCCACCCTCGGGCCCTCGCTCTATTCCCGACTCCCCCTCGAGGTGACCAACCCCCGGGAGATCGGCGCCGATCTCGTCGCCGACGCCTTCGCCGCCTGGAAGAAGACGGGAGGGGCCTGCATCGTCGTCGATTTCGGCACGGCCCTCACCTTCACCTGCGTGGGCCACGGCAACGCCATACGAGGCGTCTCCATAGCCCCCGGCCTGGGCACCGCGGTCAACGCCCTCTCCCGAGACACGGCCCAGCTCCCCTACGTCCAGCTCGCCGCGCCCGATTCCGTCATCGGCACGGATACGGTCATGTCCATCCAGGCCGGCGTCGTCCACGGCTACGTGGGGCTGGTGGAGCATCTGGTGGGTATGATGAAGGCGGAGCTCGGGGGAGAGGTGAAGGTTATCGCCACGGGGGGCTTGTGCCGGATCGTAGCCGGCCTGACCTCGGTCTTCGACTCCGTCGATCCCGACCTCACCCTGAACGGCCTGGCCATGATCGCCGAGTACGCCTGAACGCCCCTGGCCTACTCCTTGAGCAGCTCCGAGAGCTCGTCCTGGGAGACCAGATCCGTTTCCGTCGCCCCCGAAAGCGAGGCGTCGAGAATGCCATCGAGCTCCGCGAGGATGGATACCTGGTCCCGGAGGATAGCCTCGAGCTGGGGCCGATAGGAGGCGTAGGCCTCGGAGCGGGGATACTCCCCGCCGACGAGGCGCTCGAGGAGCTGGACGAAGGATCGCGAGCTGCGCTCGAGGAGCTTGAGGTACTCCGAGCGGTCGATCAGGAGCGCGTTCTGGGCCAGGAGGCCGCGGAAGGCCTTGAGGCTCCCGTCGAGGAAGAAGAGGTCTCCCGCCACCCTTTCCCGGAAGTGCTCGGGATCGGCCTCGGTCGAGAGCCCCGCGTCGAGGGCCTTGATCAGGACGCTCAGGAAGAAAATGTCGTCCTGGAAATGTATCATCTGCGGCATAGCTTCATTCTCACTATCGGCTATGCTACCCGCTCCGTAAAGCCTTGTTTTGGCCAAGCCTAGGGATCGGGGTTGTTGCTATTGCCTTCGCTTTATGGTATAAAGCTCAAGCTTACGCGCCGCCTCCCCGGAGGCGGCCCCCGAGCCCCGAAGAGGCCCCCTTGCGGAGCCCCATCCCGGGATTCGGGAAGCCCATCCGCCTTGCGAAGGCGGACTTTCGCCCCTAGAGGCGAAAAAGCCATTGGGAGGATCTATGAGACAGTACGAACTCGTCGCCATCTTCCCCTCGGAGGAAGAGCTCTTCCGCCAGGGGAAGGAGGCGGTCGCCGCGGAGCTCGCCAAGCAGGGCGCCGCGGAGGTCAAGGAAACGGACATGGGCGATCGCCTGCTCGCCTATTCGATCAAGAAGAAGGACCGCGGCCACTACATCCTCTTCACCATGAATCTCGATCCGCAGAAGGTTACCCCGGCGGAGCGCATCTTCAAGCTGAATCCCAACCTCCTCAAGTACCTCTTCGTCAAGGTCGAGGCCTGATCAAGGAGAACTAGCCATGGGAGATCTCGCAACGGCGGTGGTCGTCGGCAGGCTTACGCGGGACGCCGAGCTCAAGTACACCAATTCCGGCATGGCGATCTGCCACTTCTCCGTCGCGACCAACGCGCGCGTGAAGAAAGGCGACCAGTGGGTCGACGAGTCGAGCTACTGGGACGTCGATCTCTGGGGAAAGCTGGGCGAGACCATCAACCAGTACCTGACCAAGGGCAAGCTCGTGGCGGTCCAGGGCGACATGCGCCAGGATCGCTGGGAGAAGGACGGCCAGGCCAAGATGAAGGTCATCATCAAGGCCAACGACGTCCAGCTCCTCGGCGGCGGCCAGGGCGGCGGCTACTCCCAGGACGGCTCGTCCTCGGGCGGCTCCAGCCAGGGCTACGCTCCCCGCGGAGGCCAGGCGCCCATGGGCAGGCCCCAGGGCGCGGCGCCCGCGCAGCGCGGCCCGGCCCCGGGCCCCGCCGGGAACGACGATTTCACCGACGATATCCCATTCTGAACTTAAGGAGAATCCGATGTCCGATACCAGAGAATCGATGGATGTGAAGCCCGCCCGCCAGGAAGGCGAGGGCGGCCCCGAGCCCCGGAAGGACTCCGAGGATCGCGGCTCGAGCGGAGCCCCCCGCCGCGGCAAGGGCTTCTTCAAGAAGAAGGTCTGCAAGTTCTGCACCCAGAAGCTCAAGGTCGACTACAAGGACGTGGACGTCATGAGGCGTTTCGTGACCGAGCGCGGCAAGATCCTGCCTCGCCGCATCACCGGCACCTGCGCCAAGCACCAGCGCGTCCTCGCCGTCTCCATTAAGCGCGCCCGCGCCCTCGCCTTCCTTCCCTACGTAGCGAAATAAGGGATACGGGCGGCTATACCTATGTCGGATCAGGAGAGGGGCCGGGCCCTCGGGCCCGGCGAGCGCCGCGCGGCGCTCGGCTCGAGCGCCGCGCCGGCTATCGCCGGCCTCGCGGCGGGGCTCCTATACGCCTCGGTGGCCTTCGCGCCGCTCTGCCTCGTGCCCATCCAGGTCGCCTACGGGCGACGGGGCCGGCGCGCGGGGCTGGCCGCGACAGGCGCCGCCGTGGCGGCGGTCGCCGCCGCGCTGGCCGCCAGGCTGTACGCGGTCGGGGCCTTGGGCCTCGCGGAGCTGGGAGGCGGGCTTCTCCCCCCCTTAGCCATGCTCGGGGCCCTCGCCCTCGTCAACGCCCGCTTCTGGGCGGGCTTGCCCGCGACCTATCGCCTCCTCGCGGTGGGGGGGATAGCTTCCCTCGCAGCCCTGCCCTCCCTCCTGTCCCTCTCGAAGGATCCCGCCTTCTCTGCCTACCTAAGCTCGAGGCTGGAATCCCTCCTGTCCCCCCTGCGGGCCCAGGCGGGCGGCCAAGGCTACGAGGCCTCCGTCCTCGCGGCGGCCCTCGATCCAGCGACCATCGCCGCAGCCGCCCTGAGGACCCTCTCCTCGATCTACGCGGCGGCCCTGGCGCTCACCTTGGGCTTCTGCTGGTGGGTCGGGAACAGGCTTTCCGGTCCGGGCAGCCCCGGCCGCGAGGCCGCGCCGCCCCTTTCGCTCTACCGGGCGCCCTACGCCCTGCTCTGGGCCTTCCTCGCTGCCTGGGCCTTGGTCCTCGCCGCGATGACGCTCGGCGCCCCCGAAGCCCTCCAGGCGGCAGCCTGGAACCTCGCCCTCTCCGCCTCCCTGCCCTACGCGGCTCAGGGGCTGGGGATAGCGGCGAGCCTTGCGGAAAAACTGAAAATGCCGAGGTTCATGAGGGTCGCCCTGGGGGCGACCGCCGCCATGGCCCTGGTCTCCCCGACGTCGAGCCTCGTCGTCGCGATAGGCCTGCCTCTCCTCGGCGTCACCGAGGTATGGATACCGTACCGAAACCCCAAAGGAGTCGGAGCATGAAAGTCATACTCAATCAGGACGTACCGAATCTCGGCGAGCTCGGAGACGTCAAGGACGTCGCCGCCGGCTACGCCCGTAACTTCCTCTTTCCCAAGAATTTCGCCATGGCCTTCAACCAGAAGGCCATCGCCCTCTTCTCCCGCCGCAAGACCGAGATCGAGGACCTGAAGGCGGCGAAGCGCAGCTCTTCCGCCAGCCTCAAGGAGAAGCTCGAGGCCGAGGAGATCGTCGTGGACGTGCCAGCCGGACAGAACGGCAAGCTCTACGGCGCCGTCACCGCCCAGGTCGTCGCCGACGAGCTCGCCAAGAAGGGGCTCGAGGTCGAGCGCAAGAAGATCGAGCTCGCCGGCCACTCCATCAAGAGCGTCGGCACCTACAAGATCGTCGTCCACCTCTACGAGAAGGAGGCCGCCGAGCTCCGCCTGGTCGTCAAGGGCCACGAGGTCAAGAGCGAGGCCAAGCCCGAGGACGAGGCCCCGCGGCAGCGCCGCCGCCGCTTCGAGTCCGAGGAGGGCGGGGAGCAGGCCGCCGAGCGGCCCCAGCTTACCCCCGAGGAGGACCGCGCCGCCCAGGC
>JAKLFE010000006.1 GCA_022711355.1 Spirochaetota bacterium
GGAGCTCGACAAGGCCAAGGCCGAGCTCGCGGTCTGCGCGGCCATCGCGCCGAAGGACGGCCGGCTCGCGGAGGAGACCGGCCTCTTCGAGACCGCCCTGCTCAAGGCCCGGCAGGCCGAGAAGGCCCCTCCTCCCGCGCCCGAGCCCGCCGCCCCGGGGGCCGATCGGAAGACCGCGAGCGAGTACTACCGCAAGGCCCTCGCCTACTCGGCCAAGGGCGACCAGTTCAGCGCCCACTGGTACGCCCAGCAGGCATCCCGCCTCGACCCGAGCCTGACCGAGGCCAAGCGGCTCGCCGCGACCTCCTGGGAGGCCCTGGCCTCGCGCGGGGGCGAGGACCCCGAGGCCGCCGAGTTCTACGCCCGCAAGCTCGAGGGCTACGGCCTCCTCCGCTCCGGCGACCCGGTCGGCGCCTACATCGTCTTCAAGGCCCTCGCCGCCCGGAATCCCGAGGACGCGGACGTCCGGCGCTACCTGGCCGAGAGCCTCGCCGAGGCGGAGAAGGCGGCCTTCTTCCGGGACGAGTACGAGCGCGCCCTCGCCGGCGGGGAGCTCAGGCGGGTCTTCCTGAGCCTCCCGGCCGCGGGCGCGAAGCCGGGCAGGAGCGCCTCGGCGGCCGCGGCGCCGGAGGCCGGCAAGGCGCGGATACTCGCGGCGGCGAGCGCCTCCTTCGCCGAGGGCGCCGCCTACTTCCGCGAGCTGGAGTACCTCGAGGCCGGCCCCGGCGGGGCGAGCCTCGCCCTCGTCCGCGCCCCCTACGCCAAGCTCGCGGAGGGAAGGCTCCTCCTCCTCTGCGTCGAGCGCGAGGGCTCGAGCCGGGTCTACCGCCCCTCCTGGTCCGGGCTACCGGCCCAGGGCCCCTCGAGCTACCTCCCCATCGACCTGAAGCCCGAGCTCGCCTATCGCGTCCTCGCCGCCCGCTCCCGCCCCGCCTCCCTCGACCTCGTGTCGGCCTGGCGCGCCCTCCCCGAAGCAGCCGCCTACGGGGCCGATACGCGGCCGGCGGCCCGCGACTTCGCCGAGCGGACCGGAACCCCCTTCGCCCTCTTCGCGGCCGGCCTCCTGGGAGCCCTGGCCGGGGCACGCTTCCGCAGGCGCTCGGGCGGCCCGGGCAAGAGCTTCCCCCGGCGGCTCTACGCCCTCGTGCCCCTCATGGCGGCCGCGGGCCTGCCCGCCTACCTGGCCGCCCGCCGCGTCGACGCCCTCCTCTCCGCCTGGGCAGCCGCCGCCCTGCCCGACCGCCGCGCGGCCTGGCTGGCCGGCCTCGTCAGGGCTGCCCTCCTGGTCGCCGCCCTCCTCGTCGTCGCGGGAGCGCGGGCCGACCGCGGACCCGCGCCCGACGAGGAGCGATGAGGGCCGATCCGAGCGAGGCGGCCCGGCGGCTGGCCGCCCGCGTCCCCGAGCTCGCCCGGCGCCTCGCGTCCCGGGCCCTCGAGTTCGCCCGGCCCCGGGCCTGCGCCCTCGGCGGCGCCCTCCTCGGCCTCGCGGCCGACTGGTACGGCTCCCTCGCGGGCCTGGTCATCGGCTCCATGCTCGACGAGGCCCGGGCCGAGGCCGCCGCGAGGTCGGCCATCGCCGCCTTCCTCCGCGATCCCGACCTACCCTTCCCGCCCGAACCCCTCGCCGGCCTCGCCGCCGCGGCGGCCCTCGCCCTCGACGGGAGCTGGCCGGGCTCGGCCGGCCCCGCCGAGGACTCGGGCCTCCTCGAGCGCCTCGCCCTGGCCCGCCTCGAGGGGCCCGCCCTCGGCGGCCGGCAGGGGCGCCTGGCCCGCCGGCGCTGCCTCGGGAGGATCATCGACCTGGCCCCCCGGGCCCTGCCCGCCGCGCGGCCCGCCCTGGCCCGGGCCCTGGCGACCCGGGGCTCGGGGGAGGCCCGCTCCCTCCTGGCCGACTGCGCCTTCGGCATGGCCGCCCGCGCGGGCCGGCTCGGCCGCGAGGAGGAGCTGGCCATCCGCGCCGCCTTGGCCGACGCGGGCCTCGGGCCCGCCGAGCTGGCGGCGGCCCGCTCCCGGGCCTTCCCCGGCTACCGCGACCCCTGGGAGGTCCTCGGCCTCCCCCCCGGCTCCTCGCCCGCTGAAGTGCGGCGGGCCTACCGCCGCCGCTCGCGCGAGCTCCATCCCGACGCTCGCGTCGGGGCCGATGCTTGCATCGGGACCGACGCTCGCGTCGGGGCCGACGCCCGCGCCGGGGACGAGGAGGGGGCGGCCTTCCGCGAGCTGCGCGCGGCCTACGAGGAGCTCCGCGCGGGGCGCGGCGCAGCCGAGGGTCCTGCCGAGGGCCCAGCGCCGTGAGCTCCGCGCCGCGCCTCCCCGTCCCGCCCCCCCTCCGGAGGCTCGGCCCGGCCGCCCTCGCCCACCTCCTCATCCTCGCCGCGACTTACCTCCTCGCCCTCGCCTTCTTCCCCTTCGTGGAGGGCCAGGTCGAGGCGCGCGCCTACTTCGCCGAGACCTACTTCGGCTGCCTCGGCGCCTCGGCGCTCGTCAGCCTCGTCGCCCTCTGGCTCAAGCCCGGCATGCGCCTCGGCTTCGCGCTCGGCCTGCGCTGCTACCTCCTCGTCGTGATGGGCTACAGCATGGGAAGCCTTCTCTCGGCGAAGCTCGTCCTCGGGATCGGCTTCATGGAGGAGCTCGGCGCCCTCCTGCCCTGGCCGGCGGGAGCCTTCGCCGCGGCGGCGGCCATCCTCGCCCTCGGGGGGGCCGAGGCCTGGCCCTTCTTCTTCGGCGCGAGCGCGATCGCCGAGCGACGGGCCCCCGCCGCCCCGGACCAGCTCGCGGCCTTCTGCCTCGTCCTCGCCCTCGCCGCCGCCGCCGCGCTGCGCCTGGCCCGCGCCGCGGCCCGGCAGAAGGAGCTCGGCGAGATCATCGTCATCCAGGAGCGCAACCTCGACACCCTCGCCGACCTGAACCAGAGCCTCCAGGGCTACGCGCGCACCGTCGACGAGGAGTCGACCGAGCGCGAGCGGAACCGGATCAGCCGCGAGATCCACGACATCTCGGGCTACATCCTCACGAACATCATCGCCCTCATGGACGCGGCCGGCAGCATGCCGCGCGAGAACCAGGCCGGCCTGGCCGACCTCATCGTGACGGCCCGCTCCCAGGCCCAGGAGGGGCTGCGCGAGACCCGCCTGGCCCTGCGCAAGCTGCGGAGCGAGAGCCTGGGGATCGCCGACAGCGCCGGCGCGATCCACAAGATCGTCGCCATCTTCCGCAAGACCGCCGGGATCGAGGTCGAGCTCAACCTCGGGAACCTCCCCCGCGCCCTCCCCCACGAGTTCAACCTCGCCCTCTACCGCACGGTGCAGGAGGCCCTCACGAACGCGATACGGCACGGCAAGGCGAGCAAGGTGCGGATCTCCTTCTGGGCCGAGGGCGGCCGGCTCAGGCTCACGATAGCCGACAACGGCAAGGGCGCCCTCGAGGTGGTCAAGGGCATCGGCCTCGCGGGCATGGAGGAGCGGGTCGGCGCCCTGGGCGGCGAGCTCGAGATCGGCCGGGCCGCCGAGGGCGGCTTCGCCCTGGACATCAGGCTCCCCCTGGGCGCGGCGGGATCGCCCGGCGGGACGGGGCTGCCTTCGGGGCGGCCCTAGGCTATGCTCGGCCCCATGGAACGGATCAGGCTCCTCATCGCCGACGACCAGCGGCTCTTCCTCGAGGGACTCTCGACCTGCCTGCGGAACTACGCCGAGGACATCGACGTGGTCGGCCTCGCGGCGGACGGGGAAGAGGCCCTCAGGCTGGCCCGGGAGCTCCGGCCGGACGTCATCCTCATGGACGTGCACATGCCCCGGATGGACGGGGTCGAGGCGACGGGCGCCATCCTCGAGGCCCTGCCGGCGGTGAAGATCCTCGTCCTCTCCACCTACGACGAGGACGAGTACGTGCGCAGCGCCCTCGGCCGCGGCGCCTCCGGCTACCTCCTCAAGGACATCTCCCCCACCGAGCTCATCGCGAGCGTCCGCGCCCTCAAGGCGGGGGCCGTGCAGATCTCGCCCCAGGTGGTGGCCAAGCTCATGCGCAGCATCCTGGCCGAGGAGCCCAGCCCCGAGCGCGAGCTCGCCGAGCGGCTGGAGTGGTTCGGGAGCCTGACCCCGCGCGAGCGCGAGGTCTTCTCCCTGATCGCCCAGGGCTGCGACAACGCGCAGATAGCCGGGAAGCTCCGCCTCGCCGAGCACACGGTCCGCAACCTCGTGAGCGCCATCTACTCCAAGCTCGGCGTGGAGGACCGCTTCCAGATCATCCAGATGGCCAACAAGATCCGCTACCAGGCCTAGGCCGGGACAAATGTACCGGGAAAACGCGCGCCGCCGGTGATTCTTGTCTCTTGCGGGATCGGCATTCCGGCCCCACAGTGGGGCCATGCCCGTCGCGCGGCACGAATCCCAAGGAGGCGTATCATGAGGAAAGTTCCGAAGCTCTTGCTGGCGCTCGCCCTGGCCCTGGCCCTCGCGCCCGGCCTGGCCGCGGCCCCCCAGAAGCTCACGGTCTGGTGCTGGGACCCGAACTTCAACGTCTACGCGATGAAGGAGGCCGCGAAGCTCTACAACAAGGCCCACCCCGAGGTCGCCGTCGAAGTCGTCGACATGGCCCAGGACATCGAAGCCAAGGTCATCTCCGGGCTCCAGGCCGGCGGCGCGGGCCTGCCCGACATCGCCCTCTTCCAGGACTTCCGCATCGAGCAGTTCCTCAGCGACTACCCCAAGGCCTTCGTCGACCTCAAGGCCCAAGGCGTGGACTACGCCAAGTTCGCCTCCTACAAGGTCGGCCCGATGAGCGTCGGCAAGTCCGTCTACGGAATCCCCTTCGACACCGGCTCGACGGGCCTCTGGCTCCGCACGGACTACATCAAGGCCGCCGGCCTCGATCCGGACGCCTACTACGGCAAGAGCCTGAAGTGGTCCGAGGTGATCAAGCTCGGCGAGACCGTCAAGGCCAAGACCGGCAAGCCCCTCCTCTCCTACCAGAGCGACAACTTCGACATGCTCCGCATCGTCGTGCAGTCCACCGGCGGGCAGTTCTTCAATCCCGACGGCTCGCTCAACCTCCGCTCCGAGGCCTTCAAGAAGTCCCTCGCCCTCTTCAAGGAGCTCAACGACAAGGGCCTGCTCTACCAGGTCGTCGGCTGGTCCGACTGGATCAACGCCATCAACTCGGACCAGGCCGCCGGCTTCCTCAACGCGATCTGGATGGTCGGCAGCGTGAAGTCCCGGCCCGAGAACAAGGGCAAGTACATGGTCATCCCCACGCCGCTCATCGAGGGAGTCAAGGGCGCGGCCAACGCCTCGAACAACGGCGGCTCGAGCTGGTACGTCTTCTCCTCGAGCAAGAACCAGAAGCTCGCCGTCGACTTCCTGAAGTCCGTCTGGGCCACCACGAACGAGGGCACGAAGGCCTTCTACAACGAGATCCTCAAGGGCGCCGGCGCCATGGGCACCTACCTGCCCTGCCAGGGCGGCCCCAACTTCACCGCCAACGACGACTTCTTCTACAAGAGCCAGCCCCTGTACAAGGACTTCGCGGCCTGGATGGCCAAGGTCCCCGTCCTCACATACACGCCCAACTACCAGCCGATGCGCGACGCCGTCGCCCACGCCACGCTCAACTACTTCCAGGGCAAGATCAAGTCGATCGACGAGGCGATCGCCGCGGCCGAGGCCGAGTACAAGCAGGTGATGGGCCAGTAGGAACCGCAGGCTGGGGGGCAGGCGAAGGAGGGAACCGGGAAGGGGAAGGCGCGCGTCCAGCTCCCCTTCCCCTCCTCCCTCTGCGCCCCTGCGCCTCTGCGGTTCAAATCCCTTTAGGGACGACCCAGCCCTTCCAGCCCGCGGCCCAGGAGCAGCACATGGAACAGCGAGGACTCTACCAGCGCTACCTCAACCGCTTCGGCTGGCTGTGCGTGGCGCCCTCCGTCTTCCTCTTCTCCCTCTTCATGGCCTATCCCATACTCTCCTCGCTCTACTACGTGACGCGGAGATGGAAGGGCATGGCGAACAGCTTCATCGGCCTGGGGAACTTCGCGCGCATGGCCAGGGACAAGGTCTTCCAGGCCGCGCTCGGGCACAACTTCCTCTTCATGGCGGTCCAGATACCGCTGATGGTCTTCCTCGCCCTCGCCCTCGCCGCGCTCCTCAACCAGCGGATCAAGCGCTTCCGCGGCCCCCTCAGGCTCGCCCTCTTCCTCCCCTCCGTAACCTCCCTGGTCGTGGTGTCGGTCCTCTTCCGCGTCCTCCTCCAGGCCAACGGATTCCTGAACAACGTCCTCATCGGAGCCGGGGCCATACGGGAGCCGATCGGCTGGCTCAACGACGCCGCCTGGGCCAAGGTCACGATCATCCTCGCCATGACCTGGCGCTGGACCGGCTACAACATGGTTTTCTTCCTGGTCGGGATGCAGAGCATCGACCCGGAGATCTACGAGGCGGCGGAGGTCGACGGGGCGCCCAGGATCCGGCAGTTCTTCCGGATCACGATTCCCCTCCTCGTGCCGGTCATACTCTTCTCGGCGGTGACCTCGACGAGCGGCACGATGCAGCTCCTCGACGAGCCCAACATCCTGACCTGGCAGGGGGGGCCGGCCAACGCCACCATGACGGCGGCCCTCTACATCTACCGCCAGGCCTTCTTCGTCAACGCCGACTTCGGCTACGCGACGGCCCTGTCCTACGTCGTCGTGCTGATCTCGGGGCTCTTCGCCTATATCCAGATGCGCCTCCTGGGCGACAACGCGAGGAGCGCGCGATGAGCGTCGTGCGGTCCTGGACGCCCGGCCGCCTCGCCTCGGTCGCGGTCCTCGCGGCGGCGGCGGCGATCAGCGTCTTCCCCTTCGTCTGGATGGTGATCGGCACCACCTTGAACCCGAACGACGTCCTGCGCGGCATCCTGGCGCCGGGCCGCGAGCTGGCCTCGAACTGGGAGAAGGCTACCGGCATGTACGACCTGCCGACCTTCCTGGCCAACTCCCTCAAGATCGCCCTCCTGACGGTCGCCCTCGGGCTGGCCGTCAACGGCCTGGCCGCCTTCGGCTTCGAGAAGTATCCCTCGAAGGCCCGCGACCGGGTCTTCGGCGTCCTGCTTTTGACTCTCATCATCCCGCAGATCGCCATCGTCATCCCGATGTTCAGGATGTTCGCCTTCTTCAAGCTCTTGAACACGCACGCGGCCATCGTCCTGCCCTCGATCATGTCGGTGTTCATCATTTTCTTCATGCGCCAGAACTTCAAGATGTTCCCCACGGAGATCATGGAGGCCGCCCGCGTGGACGGGGCGAGCGAGCTCTCGATCCTCCTGCGGATCGTCCTCCCCTCGATGCAGGCGACCTTCGCCTCGGCCGCCATCTACCTCTTCCTCGGCCAGTGGAACTCCTACCTCTGGCCCCTCATCACGATCCTCGGCGACGAGATGAAGACCCTGCCCATCGCCATGGCTTCCATGATGAGCGCGTATACGATAGAGTACGGCGCCTTGATGATCATCGTCTGCGTCTCGGTGCTCCCCGTGCTGCTCCTGTTCCTCACCATGCAGAAGCAGTTCGTCGCGGGGCTCCTTGGCTCGGTGAAGTGAGGAGCGCCGGCATGAGCCACGACCTTTTCAATACGGGCCGCCCCTGGGAGAGCCCGGAGCTCCAGGGCGAGGGGCGCCTGCCCATGCGCAGCCCCCTCCTGCCCTACCCGGACGCGAGCGGCGCGTTGGCCGATTCCATCGCGGGCCCCGAGGGGATCGAGGCGGCCGGCGGGCCCGCCACGCCCTGGCGCCTGGGCCTCGACGGGAGCTGGCGCTTCGCCCTGGCCGAGAACCCGGACTCGGTCCCCCGCGGCGAGGGGGCGGCCAGCTTCGCCCATCCGGGCTTCGACGACTCGGCCTGGTCCCCGCTGCGGGTGCCGGGCACCTGGACCCTGCAGGGCTTCGACAAGCCCCACTACACGAACGTGGTCATGCCCTTCGGCAACGTCCCGCCCTCGGCGCCGGCCACGCATAACCCGACGGGACTCTACCGCGTCGGCTTCGAGCTTCCCCCCGGCTGGGAGGGCAGGCGCACGGTGCTGCGCGTGGGCGGGGCCGAGAGCTTCCTCGAGGCCTGGTGCAACGGCGAGAGGCTCGGCTTCTCCAAGGACACGCGCCTGCCTTCCGAGTTCGACATCACGCGTCAGGCGAGGCGGGGCTGGAACATCCTGGCTTTCATGGTCGTCCGCTACTCGGACGCGAGCTACCTCGAGGACCAGGACCAGTGGTGGTACGGGGGCATCTACCGGAGCGTCTGCCTCTACTCGACCGATTTCGCCTATCTCGCCGACCTCGACGCCCGGCCCCGGCTCTCCGGGGACCTGGGCTCGGGCTCGGTCGAGGTCGAGGCCAGGCTCGGCTTCACCTACGACCCTGCCTCGGGCCGGCCGGCCGGCGCCGCCGCCCCGGCCGACTACGCCCCCTCGGGCTCGGCCCTGCCGGGCCTGCCGCCCGGGGCCGGCCCGGCGGCCTACCTGGGCGACTGGGGGCTGCGCCTGGCCCTCTACGCGCCGGGCTGCCGGCCCGGGGACGAGCCCGTCGCCCGGGCCGAGGGCCGGGTCGATGCCGCGCATCGCGCCTCGGGCTGGACGGCGCGGCTCTCCCTCCCCGTCCCGAAGCCGCGGAAGTGGAGCCACGAGGATCCGGCCCTGTACTTCCTCGTCGCCACCCTCGTCTCGCCGCGGGGCGCCGAGGTCGAGCACGCCGCCTGCGCCCTCGGCTTCCGCGCGGTAGAGGTGCGGGACCGCGCCCTCCTCGTCAACGGGAAGCGGGTCCTCATCAAGGGCGTCAACCGCCACGAGCACGACGAGCGGACGGGCAAGACCCTCGATCTCGCGGGTATGCTGCGCGACATCGAGCTCATGAAGCGGGCCAACCTCAACGCGGTCCGCCTCTCGCACTACCCCAACGACGAGCGCTGGTACGACCTGTGCGACCGCTACGGCCTCTACCTCGTCGACGAGGCCGACATCGAGAGCCACGCCTACTACGACCAGCTCTGCCGCGACCCGCGCTGGGCCTCGGCCTTCCTCGAGCGGGGCCTCCGCATGGCCCTGCGCGACAAGAACCACCCCTCGGTGATCATCTGGTCCCTCGGCAACGAGTCGGGCTACGGGCCGAACCACGACGCCCTGGCCGGCTGGCTCCGCTCCTTCGACCCGGGGCGCCCGATCCACTACGAGGGAGCCATGCGGCCGCCCCGGGGCCAGGGCCGGCACGACCTCGAGTCGGTCAAGGGCGGGGCCGCGGCCACGGACATCGTCTCCGTCATGTACCCGCCCCTCGAGCTCCTCGAGGCCTGGGCCGAGTCCACCGACGACCGCCGCCCCTTCATCATGTGCGAGTACTCCCACGCCATGGGCAACTCGAACGGGGGCCTCTCGGACTACTGGGAGCTCATCGAGTCGCGCCGCGGCCTCCAGGGCGGCTTCATCTGGGACTGGGTGGACCAGGGCATCGAGGCCTTCGACGAGCGCGGCCGCAAGTACTGGAAGTACGGCGGCGACTTCGGCGACTCGCCCTCCGACCTCGACTTCGTCTGCAACGGCCTCGTGTTCGCCGACCGGAGCCCCAAGCCCGTCCTCGCCGAGTGCGCCAAGCTCTTCCAGCCGATCGCCGCCTCCTCGTCCCATCCCCTCGCGGGCAGGATCGCGATCCGCAGCAAGCGCGACTTCTCGGGCCTCGGGGACCTCGAGCTCCGCTGGCAGGTCCAGGCCGGGGGCAGGACCATCCTCTCGGGCGAGGCCGCCCTGCCCGACATCGCCCCCGGGGCCCAAGCCGAGATCGAGCTCGGCATAGCCTGGACCGACGCCGCGCGCGAGCTGGCCGCCCGGGAGGAGTCCTTCCTCTTCCTCGAGTTCGTCCTCGCCGAGGCCTGCGCCTGGGCCCCCGCCGGCCACCGGGTCGCCTGGGAGCAGCTGCCCCTATCGGGCGGGGCGGAGGCTCGCGACCCGGTCGCCCTCCCCTCCCCGCCGCTCCGCGCCGCTTCTCCTGCCGCGTTAGGCGGCCGAGTCGAGCGGGCCTTCGCCGCGCCCCGCATCGAGGCCGAGGGCCCTTCCCTGCGGGTATCCGCGGGCGGCGGCGCCTACGAGGCCCGGATCTCGGCCGAGGGCTTCCTGGAGGCCCTCGACTTCGGCCGGGGCGAGCTTTTGTCCTCGCCCCTGGTCATGGGCCTGTGGCGGGCCCCGACGGAGAACGACGGCCTGAAGCTCTTCATGGGCCTGCGCGACGACCCGGACTTCGTCTGGTACAGCCAGGGCAAGGCCATGTGGGCCTGGCTCGACGCGGGGCTCGACGGGCTCTCCTTCGAGCCCGAGGCGGTCGAGCCGGACCGCGGCGCGGGGACGATCTCGATCGCGCATCGCGTCGCCTCGCGGACCGGCCGCCGCGTCGGCCGCTTCGCCCAGCTCTGGGGCTTCGGGCCCGGCGGCCCCTCGTGCGAGCTCGCGTTCGACCTCGATCCGGGGCTCCCCGAGCTGCCCCGCGTCGGGCTGGACTGCCGCCTCGCCGCCGGGATCGACCGGGCGCGCTGGTACGGCCGCGGCCCCCACGAGTGCTACGCCGACCGGAAGGCCGGGGCGGCGGTCGGCCTGTACGAGTCGCCGATCGACGGCCTCGAGGTGCCCTACGTCCTGCCCCAGGCCAACGGCAGCCGCTGCGACGCCCGCTGGGTCGAGCTGTCGGACGGCGCGGGCCGGGGCCTGCGCGCCTCCTGCCGCTCGCCCTTCGAGTTCACGGCCTCGAGGGTCGGCGCGGAGCAGCTATGGAAGGCGCGCCATACCTGCGAGCTCGAGCGCGGCGCGGAGGCGCACCTGTCGATCGACGTCGCGCAACGCGGCGTCGGCACCGCGAGCTGCGGCCCCGACGCGCGGGAGCGCTACCGGCTCCGGCCCGGGAGCTGGCGCATGGCCCTGTCGCTCGGGCCGGCCGAGGCCTAGGCCGGCGCCCCTCGGGGCCGGTCAGCAGTCCTCGACCCGGTCGATCCGCGCGCCGAGGGAGCGCAGGCGGGCGCAGATGTCCTCGTAGCCGCGCTCGATCTGGTAGACGTTGTGGATGGTGCTCGTGCCCTCGGCGCAGAGGGCGGCGATCACCATGGCCATGCCGGCGCGGACGTCGGGCGAGGTCAGGGAGTCGCCGGACAGGCGCGCGGGGCCGGAGACCACGGCGCGGTGCGGGTCGCAGAGCACGATGCGCGCGCCCATGCCGATGAGCTTGTCGACCCAGAACATGCGCGACTCGAACATCTTCTCGTGGATGAGGCTCGTGCCCTCGCACTGGGTCGCGACGACGGTCATGATGGAGGTCAGGTCCGGCGGGAAGCCCGGCCAGGGGGCGTCGTCGATCTTGGGGATCTGGCCCCCCAGGTCGGCGACGACCTTCATGCTCTGGCCCGAGGGCACGCGGAGGGTCCGGCCCTCGACGCTCCAGCCGATGCCCAGCCTGCCGAAGGCCACCTTGAGGGGCCGCAGGTCCTCGGGCTCGACCCCCTCGATCTCGAGCTCGCCCCGGGTCGCCGCGGTGAGGCCGACGAAGGAGCCGATCTCCATGTAGTCCGGGCCGATGGAGAAGTCCGCGCCCCCGAGCTCCCGCACCCCCTCGATCCGGAGCACGTTGGAGCCGGCGCCCTCGATGCGCGCGCCCATGGCGGCGAGGAGGCGGCAGAGGTCCTGGACGTGGGGCTCGCTCGCCGCGTTGCGGATGACGGTCCGGCCCTTCGCGAGGACGGCGGCCATGACCGCGTTCTCCGTCCCCGTGACCGAGGCCTCGTCGAGGAAGATGTCGGCGCCGGCGAGGCCGGGCGAGGAGAAGCGGAAGACCCCGTCGATCTCGATCCGGGCGCCGAGCTCCTCGAGGGCGAGGACGTGGGTATCGATGCGGCGGCGGCCGATGACGTCCCCCCCGGGGGGAGGGAGCTCGACCTCGCCGAAGCGGGCGAGGAGGGGGCCGGCGAAGAGGATGGAGGCCCGCACCTTGCGGGCGTGCTCGGCCGAGATGGCCGTGCGCGAGATGCCCGCGCTGTCGATCCTCCAGGCGTTCGGGCCGAGGCGCTCGACGGCCGCCCCGAGGGAGGAGAGGATGGCGAGCATGACCTGGACGTCCTCGATCTCCGGTACGTTCCGCAGGACGACCGGCTCGCCGGCCATGGCGGCCGCGGCGATGCAGGGCAGGGCCGCGTTCTTGTTCCCGCTCGCCCGCACCCGGCCCTTGAGGGGGAAGCCCCCCTCGATGACGTACTTGTGCATGGGCCCACTCTATGCGACCGGCCCGGCTTCGTCAACGCGGCGGCGGCGGCGGGATTGCGGCGATTTCATGGCCTTTTCGCGGCGGCCGCGGCGCGGCTCAGAAGCGGGTCAGGGCCGAGGAGGCAGCCAGGCGCCCTGGGCCCGGAGCGCGTCGCGGAGCTCGCCCGGGTCGACCTCGGCGACGGGCAGGCCCCGGCCCGCGGCGATCGAAGCCGCCAGGCCGGCGGCCTGCCCCATCGCTCCAGCCGAGGGCGAGAGCCGGATCGAGGCCTGGGCGGCGAAGGTGGCCGAGGCGCAGCGGCCGGCGACGAGGAGGTTGCGCGAGAGGCGGGGTATCAGGCAGCGGTAGGGGATGTCGTAGTAGCGGCCCTCGGGCAGGAAGCGGCTGTCCGTCCCGCCGCCGGTCGAGCTGTGCATGTCGATCGGGTAGGCCGAGTGCGCGATCGCGTCCGGCATGGGCCGGGAGAGGAGGATGTCCTCGTCCGTGAGGCGGTACTCGCCCTCGACCTGGCGGGAGTTGCGGATGCCGATCTCCTCGCCGGAGGCGAGGAGCCTGGCCTTCGAGAAGCCGGGGATCCTCGCCGCGAGGAAGGCCGCGAGCTCGCGGACCTGGCTTCGGCCCTCGAGGGTCAGGCGCGAGAAGTCCTCGGGGTCGACGGGGTCGCGGACGAAGACGCGGCTCGTGTTCACGACCACCTCGCCCGGGAGGTTCGACTCGAAGAAGAGGAGGTCCTCGCGCTCCACCGAGTACTCGCCCGCGGCCTTCGCCCGCTTGAGCGTCTCGACGAAGCCGCTCAGGGCCAGGCGCGGCGCCGAGTCGGCCAGGCCGGGCCTGCCGGCGACCCGGGGGAACTCCTCCGGATGGGAGCGCATGTAGGCCTTTACGGCGGGGATGTCGACGCCGGCCATCTTGAACACCATCGTGGCCGGCTGGAAGCGCTCGGGCCGCGCGATGGGGAAGCCCGCGAAGGCCGAGAGCGCCGCGTCGCCCGTCGCGTCGACGTAGGCCCGCGCGGACAGCCTCATCTCGCCCGACCGGGCGGCCAGGGAGAGCTCCCGCAGCGCGCCGCCCTCCGCGCGGGCGCCGAAGAGGCAGGCGTCGTAGAGGATGTCGGCCCCGGCCTCGCGGACCATGGCCTCCAGCTCGAGCTTCATGCCCTCGGCGTCGAAGGGGGTCACCGAGTAGGTATAGCCCGAGCTGTCGGGCATGTGGCCGGGCGACCAGCCGCCGCGGACGAGCCGCTCGACGAGCTCCCCGGGCAGGCCCCGGATGATCTGCTCGCCCTTGCAGTGGAAGGTCATCATGGGACCGACCAGGCAGGACGAGAGGGTGCCGCCCAGGTGCCCGAGCCGCTCGACGAGGAGGGTCCTCGCCCCGTGCCTCGCCGCCGCGCAGGCCGCGAGCGAGCCGGCGATGCCCCCGCCCAGCACCGCCACGTCGTACCGATCGCCTCGTTCGCCCATCGCGTCCTCCCTCGCTTCCCCGCCGCCTCGAACCGGCCCTCGGTCAGAGGACCGCGGTGATCTTGGTTCCCCAGCGGAATTTGCCGATCTCGACCCCCCGGGCCTCGGCCAGGGCGTTGGCGAAGAGCTGCACCGCGCCGATATCCACGAGGGGCGTGAAGGCCTCCTCGACCCGGGGGTACTCGACCACGAGGACCTTGGGATCGGAGAAGGAGGGGCGCCGGTCCGTGATGAACACGACCTTGCCGCCCCGGGCCGCGATATCCCTGGCCATCCGCTCGTTCGTCCCGTAGGCCGCGCCGTCGGGCGCGAGCATGAGGGCGCCGAAGCCCGGCTCCACCATCTCGAAGGGGCCGTGCCGGAATTCGTTCGTGTCCAGGCCGAAGGCCGGGTGCTTCGCGAGCTCGCTGTTGAACAGGGCCCCGGCGTGGACCGTGGCCAGCGAGTGCCCCTTGCCGAGCACGCAGACGAAGTGCGGCTCGGGGAGGAAGTCCCCCATGCGGCGGCCGAGCGCCTCGTGGTCGGCGAGGAAGGCTTCGAGGGCCTGCGCCGCCCCGGCGGCTCCGGCGAGGAAGCGCTCGCCGGAGCCTCCGGCGATCCCCCGCGCGAGGAGCCCGGCGAGCGTCCAGGACGAGAGGTAGGTGCGGGTCGAGACGGCCTCCTCGGCCGCGACCTTGAGGACGAAGGACGCGTCGGCGCGACGGCCGAGGGTGCTCGAGGGCACGTTGGTGATGCCGAAGACCCGGGTCTCCCGGGGGAGGGCCTCGCAGAGCCTAACGATCTCGCCGCTCTCGCCCGACTGGGACACGAGCACGACGAGGGTCCCCGCGTCGATCGAGGGGAGCTCGTAGTCGAGGAGCTGGCCCGCCGAGACGGTCCTGGCGGGCACGCCGCGCGAGTTCAGGTGCATGGCGGCGCCGATGCTGCAGTAGTTCGAGCTGCCCATGCCGGCGAAGAGCACGCGGTCGAAGCCGCGCCTGTCCGGCGCCTTGCCCGCGTAGCCCTCGGCCGCGTAGAAGGCCATGGCCGCCCGCAGGCTCGCGGGCTGCCCCAGTACGTCCTCGAGGTAACCGTTCATGCTCGTCGCTCCCTTCCGCCAGCCGCTTCACTCAGATAGGCCCCGAGCTCGTCGAAGGACGCGCAGCGGCCCTTGGATACGTAGTACGCCGCGGCGGCGTTGCCCACGCGGAGCGAGTCCTCGAGGCCGAGGCCGAGGGCCGCTGAGGCGAGGAAGCCGCCGTTGAAGTTGTCGCCGCCGCCCGTGGTCAGGACCGGGTGCGGGACGAAGATGCCCTCGATCTCCGCGCTGCCGCCGCGGTCGACGCCGACGGCGGACGAGACGGCGTGGACCTGGAGGAGATCGATACCGAGGCGCTCGTAGATCGACTCGCAGCCGCCGCGCAGGGCTCCGCCGCCCTTTTCGAGCGCGAGGTAGCGGCGCACGATGAGCGCCTCCTTCTCGTTGAGGCAGAGCGCCACGCGCGAGCGCTTCCCGATGGCGCGCATCGCGTCCACGAGCCGCTCGAAGTCCTCGCCGCTCCTGGCCGAGGGGTCGGCGATGTCGAAGGCCACCAGCTTCCGACGGAGCGTGTCCGCCGGTATCTCCGGCAGGACCTCGGCGACGATCCCCTCGAGGATCGAGTCGAGCCCGTGCATCGAGCTCCAGTTCACCACGCCGACGAGGTCGCTCTCGGCGAACCACCGGACGAAGGAATCGAGGCCGACCGACTCCTTCACGAGGCGCCAGTCGATGGAGTCCAGGCCGGGCGCGTTGCCGAACATCAGCTTGCCGTCGAGGAACTCGAAGGCGTGGGTGAAGCCGGGCTCGGCAATCGTCATGGGGCGGCAGCCCGCGGGCAGGCCCGCGAACAGGGGGTGGAGCTCGGGCAGGCCCATGGCGCCGACGCAGACGACCGATGCCCCGAGGGAGGCGAGGCCGCAGGAGAGGAGGGGGCCGTTGCCGCCGATCCTCGCGCCGCTCGAGACGATCCGCATGTCGGCGCTCTTGCCGGCCGCCGCCTCGATATGGCCGGCGAACTCGGAGATGGTCGCGAAGAACTCCGGCTCCCGGCCCGGCGAGGCGGCGCGCACGACCCGCACCACGTCGTCGACGTAGCCGTCGAAGCCGACGAGGCATCGCGGGAGCCCGGCCCCGAGCCTCGCCGCCGCCAGCCTCTCCGCGAGGCCCGCGCCCCAACCAGGCGCCTGTTCGCCCATCGCCCCCATCCTACGGCCGCCATTCCCCGAGCACGAGCTCGCCGCAGCCCGCGACGATCATGGCCCGGTAGTCCCTGTCCGCCGCGAGCGAGATCCGCCTCTCGGCCCTGGCCACGATCCGCCTGTCTATCTCGGCCATGGCGGCCGGCCTGAGCTCGTCGAAGAGCTCCGCGACGAGGCCCCCGACGTAGACCCTCTCGGGATCGAAGATGTTCACGAGGACCGAGACGAGCTCGCCGAGCAGCCGGCCGTTCTCCTCGACCACCGCCGCCGCCGCGGCCTCGCCCGAGCGGAGGGCGGCGATGAAGCCGGCCCAGTCCTCCCCCGGCCCGCCGGGAGGCCCGCCGGCCGCCTCGGCCCGCTTGCGCAGAAAGCCGGCTCGCGTGAGCTCCTGCTCCACGCAGCCTGAATTGCCGCAATAGCATCGGTAGCCGCGGCGGCCGAGGGGCAGGTGCTCGATCTCGCCGCCGAGGCCGCGGCTCCCGGCGACGAGGACGCCGCCGCTGATCACGCCGACGCCGAGCCCCTCGTCGATGAACAGGTATACGACGTCGCGGAGCCGGGGGCCCCCGGCGGCCGGCAGGGCGGCGGCGGTCACGAGGAGGTTGGACTCCTTCTCGACGCAGGCCGGCAGGCCGAAGCGCTCGGAGAGCATGGCCGCGAGAGGCCGGCCCTCGAACAGCGCGTTGGTGGAATTCACGACGAGGCCGCTCAAGCGGTTGAAGATGCCCGGCGCCGCCGCGCCGACCCCGATGACCGACGAGGCGCCGATGCCGAGTCTCCCGAGCAGCCCCTCCGTCGCCGAGCCGAGCGCGTCGATCGCGTCCTCGAGGGACTCGCCGCCGCCCGCCGCCACCCCGGCCGAGCCGACTGGCTCCCCGCGCAGGCTCACGACGGAGACCTCGAAGCGCGATGGGCGAAGCAGGTCCAGGGCGACCACGAAGCGGCTCGAGCCGCCCAGCGCCAGGATAAGGGAGGACCGCCCCCCCCCGGAGCTCTCGGAGCCCCGCTGCTCCAGGATGCCCTGCGCCACGAGCTCGTTGCAGATCGTCGACACGGTCGGGTAGCTCAGGTCGAGCTCGCGCGCCAGGTCGCGCTTCGTCGCGGTATCGCGCGCGCGGAGGTGGCAGATAATCTTCTTGCGGTTGAAGCTGCGCAGCTCTGCCGTGTTCTGTATTTCGCTCATCGCGTCCAGCCTTCGGATCGGACGACGCCCCGTCCGGGATCAGCCTTTCATTCCTGAGAAGACCATCGCGTTGATTATCTTCCTTTGCGCGCAAACATAGAAGAGGAGGATCGGGATCACGGACACCGCCGTGGCCGCCATCTGGAGGTGCCAGACGGGCGAGCCGTAGGCGTCCCGGAAGTTGTTGAGCGAGAGGGGCAGCGTGAACTTGTTCAGGTCGTTGATGAAGATGAGTGGCTGGAGGAAGGAATTCCACGCGTCCAGCGCCGTCAGGATCGCGGTCGCGCTGATCGCCGGCGTCGCCAGGGGCAGGATGATGCGCGCGAAGGTCGACAGGCGGCCCAGGCCGTCGATCCGGGCGGCCTCCTCGAGCTCCTTGGGCATGGAGAGGAAGTACTGGCGCATGACGAAGGCGGAGAAGGCGCCCTGGGCGCCGAAGACGCCGAGGATGACGAGCGGGACGTGCGTGTCGATGAGCCGCCACTGCTTCATCATGAAGAAATTGGGGATGATCGTGACCTCGGCCGGCATCATCATCGAGGAGAGGAGGACGAGGAAGAGCGCGGAGCGGCCGCGGAACCTCACCCGGGCGAAGGCGTAGCCCGAGAGCGAGGCCAGGAGGATCGTCGCGGCGGTGACGACGGCCGCGATGCAGAGGCTATTGAGGTAGTGCCGGGCGAAGGGCTGGTAGCTGAAGATCTCGGCGAAGTTGTCCCAGCGGCATTTCGAGGGCAGGAGGGACAGCCGCCCGAAGACGTCGCCGGGCGACTTCACCGCGGAGGTGAGCATCCACCAGAAGGGGAAGACGAAGGGGAGGCCCGCGACGGAGAGGGCCGCGACGGAGAGGCCCTTCCCGGCCGCGCGAAGCGCCTTGGCTCTGCTCACCTTACTCCTCCTGGTAGCTCAGGCGCTTGCCCAGGCGCCACTGCGCGAAGGTCAGGCCGAGGACGATGGCGAAGAGGATGGTCGCCAGGGCGCTGGCGTAGCCCGTCCTGAAGACCTTGAAGCCCTGGAAGTAGATGTAGTACACGAGCACCATCGTCGCGTTGCTCGGCCCGCCCTGAGTCAGCAGCATGATGTGGTCAAAGACCTTGAGCGAGCCGATCATCGTGATGATGGAGATCATGATCGTCGTGGGCATGAGCAGGGGGAGCGTGAGCGTGCGGAAGCGCTGCGCCGCCGAGGCCCCGTCGATCCTCGCCGCCTCGTAGAGCTCGTGCGGCAGGTTGGTCACGGCCGCCAGGTAGATGACGATGTTCATGCCCAGGTTCTTGATGACCCGGGTCACGATGACCGCGGCCATCGCCCCGGCGTCGTCGAGGAGCCAGTTCGGCCCCGCGATCCCGACCACGCCCAGGAGCTGGTTCACGACCCCCTGGTCGCCCTGGAGCAGGAACTTCCAGACGATCGCCCAGGCCGCCGCGGCCGTGACGACCGGCGCGAAGAACACCGTCCGGAAGAAGGAATTGACCCGGGACTCCCCCGCCAGGGCGAGGGAGAGGAGGAGCGAGGCCGCGACGTTGAGCGGCACGAGCCCGAGGGTGAAGACCAGCGTGTTCTTGAGCGACTTGAAGAAGAGCGGATCCCCGAGGAGGGCCCGGTAGTTCGCGAGGCCCGCGAAGGAGACCCTCCCCGTGAGGAGGTTCCTGCTCTGGAAGCCGTAGACGAAGACCATGACCAGGGGGCCGAGCACGAAGAGGAGGAATCCGAGGAGCTGGGGGGCCACGCAGGCGTAGCCGAACAGCTCCTCGCGGATCGCGGATCGTCGCATCGTTCGTTTCATCGCTGTTCGTCCTCGCCGGCCGCGCGGCTTCTCGGAGGGCTGGGAGCGCCGCCGGGGCCCGGGCCCCGGCGGGCGCCCCGGATCACTTGAGCAGGGGCGTGACGGCACGGGCGGCCGCGGCCATGACGGACTTCACGTCGGCGTCGGGGCGCCAGAGCCTGTCGAAGCAGGCGCGGGCGGCGAGGTCGATCTCGGAGAAGTTCGGGTGGTTCGGGAGGATCTTGCCGACCTTGAGCGCGGCGCCGACCACGGAGGCCATGGCCTCGGGCGGGATGTTGGGATTCCCCTTCGTGAAGGACTCGGACTCGAGCACGGAGACGCGGGCGGGCGGGAAGAACCTGGTCATGACCGCCACGTTCTCCTTGCTCGTCATGAAGGCGGCGAAGTCGGCCGCGAGGGCGGCGTTCTTGCTGGCCTTGAAGGCGACGATGGCCGCCTGGCCGATGACCTGCGCGTCCCCGGCGGGCCCCTTGGGGAGCTTCGCGAGGCCCCACTGGAAGTCGGCGCCGACGAGCTTCGAGACGCGGCTGATCTGGCTCACGGTCATCGCGGCGTTGCCGGCGAAGAAGTCGGCCTGCTCCCCGGGCGGCACGACGCTCTTGTCCTTGTAGATCATCGCGTGGAGGAGGGTCACGGCCTTGACGGCCTCGGGCCGGTCGAGGGTGGAGACGCCCTTGCCGTTCCAGACCTCGCCGCCGTAGGCGCGGATCATGGGGACGAGGGTGGCCCAGAGGTTGTCGCTGTAGCCGCTGCCGTCCATCGTCTGGAAGCCGTAGACGCCGGTCTTGGCCTTGACCGTCCTCGCCAGGTCGGCGAAGGCCTCCCAGGTCCACTGGCCCTTGGCCTCGAGCTCGGAGGGCGTCTTCGCGCCGGCGGCCGCGAGGAGCTTCTTGTTGTAGATGACCACCAGGGGCGAGGTGGAGAAGGGAAGCCCGTAGATCGCCGAGCCCTTGCGCCAGAGCTCGGTGGCCGAGGCGGAGAAGTCCTTGAGGTCGTAGGGGGCGGCGGCGGCCGTCAGGTCGGCCAGGTTGCCCGCGGCGACGAAGGCCGGGGCGTTGGCCTCGGAGATCCAGCCGGCGTCGGGCGGATTGGAGCCGGCGAGCTGGAGGACCAGCTTCTGGGGATAGTCGTCGTAGGGAATGGTGTCGAACTTCACGGTGACGCCGGGATGCGCGGCCGTATACTTCGCCGCGATGCCGTTGAGCATCTGGAGGTGGGCCTCGTTGCCGGTCCAGACCGTGAACCTGAGCTCGACGGGCGTTTTCGCGCCTCCCTGAGCGAACGCGGCCGTCGCCGCGCAGAGAGCCAGAAGAAGAATCAACACTCGTTTCATGCCTGCTCCTTCCCCGAAGGGTCGCCGATTGAAGAGCGTCATAGTTATTATGACAGTTATAATATGTATCATCATATTTACGTCCTGTCAAACCCTAAAACAGCGAACCGGCAGAGTCCACCCGCTCGGGCCGCCGGCCGGCCCTGGAGTTGCGGCTCGGCGAAAAAGTAACTATCATCCATAACCGTGGATAGTTGCACGTACAAGCTCGATGGCGCTAAATTCCCCAGCCTCGAGGAGCTCGTCGAGGCCCTCTACCCCCTCTACGAGGACGAGATGACGATCGACGAGTTCCGCGCCTACGCCGAAGAGCGTGCGGAGAAGCAGTAGGAGATGGCAGGAGCCGACGAAGCCGGGAGCGTAGCCTCCTTCCGGGGAGCCCTCCGCTCCCGCCTCGACGGGCTCGTGGGCTACGCCGAGCTCCTCCGCGGGGACGCCGAGGAGGGAGGCCGGGCCGAGCTCGCCGGGGTCTTCGCCTCCATCGGGGCCTCGGCCCTCGCCCTCCGCGACCCCCTCCTCGGCGCCCTCGGCCCCGAGGAGGCCGCCGAGCCCGGCGCCGAGGGGGGCGGCTCCCCCCCCCGGATCCCGGAGGAATGGGCGGCGAGCGCCCGCGAGGCCTACGAGGTCCTCTACGAGCTCGTCGGCCTCGTCCAGGACGCCAAGGGACTCGCCGCCGGGACCGGGAGCCCGGGACTCGCCAAGGGCGTCTCCCGGCTGAGCGAGGCCGCGAACGCCGTCCTCGAGCTCGTCGAGTCCCTCGACGCGGCCGCCCCCGGGCAGGGCCGGGCGGCAGGCGCGGCCGGGCCCGGGCTCGCGGAGGGGAGGCTCGGCGGCGAGGAGCTCGCGCCCGCCCCGCGGCCCGGCCGCATCCTCGTCGTGGACGACGACCCCATCGACCGCGAGCTCCTGGCCCGCCACCTCGCCCGGCAGGGCCACGATATCCGGGTCGCCCCGGACGGGGAGACGGCCCTCGAGCTCCTCGGCTCCGAGGACTTCGACGTCATGATCCTCGACGTGATGATGCCGGGCATGCACGGCTACCAGCTCCTCGAGCTCGTGCGCCGCGAGGAGCGCCTGCGCGAGCTCCGGGTCATCGTGATCTCGGCCCTCGCCGACACCGAGAGCGTGGCCCGCTGCATCCAGCTCGGGGCCGAGGACTACCTGCCGCGGGAGTTCGAGCCCGTGGTCCTCAAGGCGAGGATCGAGTCCTGCCTCGAGCGCAAGCGCCTCGGGGAGGAGCGGGAGCTCTACGTCGCGGCCCTCCTCGAGGCCCAGGAGCGGCTCCGCGTCGAGCTGCGCCGCGGGGCCGCCTACGTGCGCAGCCTCCTGCCGCCCCGCCTCGACCTGCCCGGCATCCGCTCGGACTGGATGTTCATCCCCTCGGCGGCCCTCGGCGGCGACGCCTTCGGCTACAACCGCGTCGGCGGGGGCAGGCTCGCCCTCTACCTCCTGGACGTCTCGGGCCACGGCATCGAGGCCGCCCTCTTCTCGGTCACCGTCCTCAACCTCCTCAAGGCCATGGCCCTGCCCGGGGCCGACTTCGCCGACCCCGCCTCGGTCCTCTCCCGGCTCAACGAGTCCTTCCGCATGGAGGAGCAGAACAACCTCTACTTCACGGCCTGGTACGGGGTCTACGATCCCTCCGAGCGGCGCCTCGACTACGCGAGCGCCGGCAGCCCGCCGGCCGTCCTGGTCCTGCCGGGCGGCGGGGCGATCGAGCTCTCCTCCGGCGGCGCCATCGTCGGCATGGACCCGGAGACGCGGTACGCGAACCTGTCGAGCCCGGTGCCCCCGCGCTCGCGGCTCTACCTCTTCTCCGACGGGGCCTACGAGTTCCGCTCCCGCGCGGGGGGCATCCTCGGCCTCGAGCCCTTCGTAGGCCTCCTGTCCGCGCGGGCCGCGGCGGCCGAGGGCGAGCCGGCCCTGGACGGGATCCTCTCGGACGCCCAGGCCCTCGCCTCGGGCAAGCGCTTCGCCGACGACGTCTCGCTCGTGGAGTTCCTCTTTGACTAGCCGGCTGGCCCTGCCGAGGCCCGACGACCTCCACGCCCACCTGCGCCGCGGCCCGGCCATGCCGGCCTACGCCCGCCGCGAGGAGGCCTCCTTCGGCCGGGCCCTCGTCATGCCCAACACGCTGCCGCCCATCGCGTCGGCCCCGGCCCTCGAGGCCTACCGCCGCGAGATCGCGGCCGCGGCCCCGGGCCTCGAGCCCCTCATGGCCTTCAAGCTCGTCCCGGGCATGGGAAGGGAGGCCGTCCTCGGCTGCGCGGCCGCGGGGGCCGTCGCCGGCAAGTACTACCCCGCGGGCTCGACCACCAACGCGGCCGACGGGCCCCGCTGCCCGGAGGAGGTCGCGGGCGAGCTCGACGCGATGGAGGAGGCCGGCCTGGTCCTCTCGATCCACCCCGAGGATCCCGCCGCCCCCGTCCTCGAGCGCGAGGCCGCCTTCCTGCCGACGGTCGAGCTGATCCTCGGCCGCTGGCCCCGCCTGCGCGTCGTGCTCGAGCACCTCTCGACCCGGGCGGCCCTCGACTACCTCCTCGCCGGCCCGCCGCGGCTCGGGGCCAGCCTGACGGCCCACCACCTCGTCTCGAGCCTCGACGAGCTCCTCGGCGAGGCCCTCGACCCCCACCTCTTCTGCAAGCCGGTCCTCAAGCCGGCGGCCGACCGCGACGCGTTGCGCGACGCGGCCTTCCGCGGCGCGGCCCCCGGCCGCCTCTTCTTCGGCTCGGACTCCGCCCCCCACCCGCGCCAGGCCAAGGAGGGCCGCCGCGCCGCCTCGGGGGTCTACGCGGCCCCGAGCGCCCTCTGCGCCCTGGCGGGGCTCTTCGAGGAGGCGGGGGCCCTGGGGGCGCTCGGGGCCTTCGTCGCGGGAAGCGGCGCGGCCTTCTACGGCCTGCCGCCCCCCTCGGGATCGCTCGAGCTCGCGCGGGAGGAATGGACCGTGCCCGAGGAGCTCGACGGCTCCGTGCCCTTCCTCGCCGGGCGGCGCCTTCCCTGGCGCCTCGCCTCCCGGCGCTGAGATACAGCACCCCCCGAAAGGACGGATCATGAGGACAGCGCTCTGCTTCGGAGATTCCAACACCTGGGGCTACGTGCCCGCGAGCGGGGAGCGCTACGCCCCCGAGCTGCGCTGGACCGGCGTCCTGGCGGCCCGGCTCGGGCCTTCCTGGGCCGTGGTGGCCGAGGGCCTGAACGGCCGCACGACCGTCCTCGAGGATCCCCTCGGCGAGGGGCTGCGGGGCTCGGCCTACCTCGGCCCCTGCCTCCGCTCCCACAAGCCGATCGACCTCGCGATCCTCATGCTCGGCTCCAACGACCTGAAGAGCCGCTTCTCATTCGGCCCCTTCGAGATTGCCGAGGGGGTCGGCCGCCTCGTCGAGATCGTCCGGGCCTCGGGCGCCGGGCCGGGGGGTCAGGCCCCCGCCCTCCTCGTCGCCTGCCCGGCGCCCCTGCTCGAGGCGGCCGAGGGCTCGGGCTCCTTCGCGGGCGGCCGGGAAAAGTCCCTGGGCTTACGGCGGGAGTTCGCCCGCCTGGGGGCCGAGCGGGGAGTCCCGATCCTCTACGTCGAGGACTGCGCCTCCTCCAGCCCGCGCGACGGCCTCCACCTCGAGGCAGAGGCCCACGCGGCCCTGGGCGCGGCCCTGGCCCGGGCCGTCCTCGGCCTCTTCCCCCGCTAGGCGGCGGCGCCCGGCGGGCGCCGGCCGCTGGGTCCGGCCACCTCGGGCCGGCGGCCTACAGCCGCACGATCCGCGAGTGGGTGAGCCGCTCGCAGCCCGCGGCGGTCACCAGGTAGTCGTCCTCGAAGCGGATCCCGCCGAGCTCGGGATGGTAGAGCCCCGGCTCGATAGCCACGACCTGGCCCGCGGCGAAGGTATCCTCGTTGTCCGCGCGGCTGCGGATGGCCGGGGCCTCGTGGGCCTCGAGGCCTATCCCGTGGCCGAGGGCGTGGGGCATGGCCAGGCCGGCGGCGGCGAAGACCGCGTCGACGGCCAGGGCCGCGTCGCGGGTCCGTGCCCCCGGCTTGATCGCGGCCGCCGCCGCCTCGCGGGCCGCGAGGACGAGCTCGACCATGCGCTCCCGCTCGGGGCCGAGGCTCCCGCGCAGGAAGCTCATCGTCACGTCGGTGGTGTAGCCCTCGAGCTTGAGGCCGAAGTCGAGGATGGACATGCCCGCGGAGCCGAAGGGCCCCGGGCCCCAGGCGGGGAAGGCGTGGATGCCGAAGCTCCGCGCCGGGCCGGCGGCTATGGTCTCGAAGCCCGTGCCCTCGCAGCCCAGGGAGCGGCACTCCCGCTCGATGAGGAGGGCCAGGTCGGCCTCGGTCGCGGCCTTCCCGCCCCGGACCGCCGCCTCGATCGCGTCGATCAGGCGGTCGGTGAGCTCCGCCGCGCGGCGGTAGAGGGCGATCTCCCCGGCGTCCTTGACCGCCCGCATCCCGCGCAGGGCCTCGCCGGCCCCGCCCTCGCGGCAGACCAGGTCGTAGTCCGGCAGGCCCTCGACGTAGTCGACGTAGCGGGGGTAGGGCGTGGCGGCGGGCAGCTCCACGCGGGAGCCGCGGGGCAGGCCCAGGCCCGCGGCGATCTCGCCCAGGGCGCGGATCGGCTTGCGCTCGAAGTCCGAGTAGGCGCGGATCTCGTCGGCCTGGGCCAGCTCGCGCGCCATGTTGAGGTCCCAGGCGACGAGGACCGAGCGCCCGTCCGCGGCGATCACGAGGAGGGCGTCGCCGGGCTGGCCGGTCAGGTAGCGGATGCCCTGGTCGCGGCGGCCCTCGGTGTCCTCGAAGAGGGCCGCCGCGAGGCCCTCGGCCTCGAGGGCCTGGGCGACTCGCGCCCGCCTGACGGCGTGGGGCCGGCTCACGGGATGGCCGCCTGGGCGGCCTTGGCGGCCGAGATGATGCCGCCCGACCATTTGTCGTTGTTGGCGACCAGGAGGAGGGCGGGCTTCACGATCCGGTTCTTGCTCGCTGCCGCGTTCTCGATGGCCGCCTTGGCCATGCGGTTGCGGGCCTCGCTGCCCAGGCCGGCGCGCTGCTCGTCGTTGAGCTTGAGGATGACGTCGCGCAGGACCGCGGCGGCCTCGTCGCCCCCGTTGGCGCCGAGGGCCTGGAGGGCGAGGAGCCGCTCCTCGTCGTCGTAGCCCGAGGCGTAGGAGGCGGCGCAGCCCTCGACCGGCCCGGGCCCCGAGGCCTTGTAGGCGACCAGGGAGCGGAGGGCGAGCTTGCGCAGCTCGAGGAGGGCGAGGGACTCGGCCTTGTCGCGGCCGGAGCGCTGGTGCCCCATCCGCAGGGCCTGGAGGGCGGCCTCGGACTTGCGCGGGACCGGGGCCTTCGAGGCGATCTCGGCCTTGAAGGCCCGCACCATCCGGGCGGGGGTCTCCGCGGCGAGGAGGGCGACGATCCGGTCGGTGGGGTCCTCGGCGATGTTCGGCAGGGAGCGCTCGGCCTGCTGGCGCACGCGCTGCGAGTACCAGCCCTCCGAGGCGAAGAAGACCGGGGCGAAGCCGCGCTCGTCGCGGAGCTTCTCGAGGGCGAGGATGGCGCCGAAGGCCAGCTTCTCGCCTGAGTCGGCGTCGGGGCTGGGCTGGAGGTTGAGGGACTCCAGGAGGAGGGCGATCCGCTCGGCGTAGGCCAGGGAGCGGGTCTTGCCCAGGGCGACGAGGGCCTCGGAGCGTGCGAGGGGATCGTCGAGCTGCTCGACCGCGGCCCAGAGCAGGGGGGCGGCCTCGGCGTACTTGTAGTCGCCCAGGGCGGCGGCGAGGTCCCGGGCCATGCGGCCGAGGAGCTCCTTCTCGGAGGCGGCCGTGTAGTTGGCCTCGTCGGCGAGGAGCTTGCCCAGGGCCTCGGCGAGGACGGGGGCGGTCTCCCGGTCCCCGAGGCGGACGAGGTCGAGGACGGCCGCCTGCTTCTGCCGCAGGCCCTCGGCCTCGAGGTAGATGCGGCGATAGACCTCGGTCGTCTCGTCGGCCCCGAGGCCGGCGGCGGCGAGGGCGATAAGGAGGGCGATCAGGGCGTGGCGCTTCATGGTTCTGGCTCCCTTGCTCATTCGTAGTAGGTCTCGGTCCTCGTCTCCTCGCGGAGCGCGTACTCGTAGCTCCGGGAATCGCGGACCGCGCCGCCGCCGTCGAGGGTGGCGCTCTTCAGGACGGCGCCGGCCTCGCCGTAGGTATAGCTCGTTTTCGAGGCGAGGGAGCCGTCGGCCCGCCTGGTCTCGATCGCCTCGGGGCCGGAGGCCTTGCCGTAGAGGTACAGCTCGACCTTCTGCGTCGAGCCGTCGGCGGCGAGGTAGGAGCGCTTGGCGACCCGACCGTCGGGCAGGCGCTCGAGGAGGATGGAGCCGGTCGCGGCCCCTCCCGAGCCGCGCATCTCGATGGCCTTCTCGGAATAGAGGGTGAGGGCCCGGAGGGCGCCCGAGCCGTCGAAGGCCCGCCACTCGGTCTTCTGGCCCGCGGCGTCGTAGGCGTAGCTCGAGGAGGACTGGGCCTGGCCCCGGGCGTCGAGGGCCCGCTCGGAGAGGAGCCGGCCCGCGGCGTCGTAGGCGAACTCGCGGCGGAGCTTGAGCTTGCCCTCGGCGTCGAAGACGGACTCGGCGGACTTGCGGCCGTCCTTCCACTCGCAGGCGAGGCGCTCGATCGGCTCGGGCCGGGCCGCGTCGTAGGTCAGGGCCTCGAGGAGCCTGGTTTTGGAATCGTCGTATTTGTATACGATGTACTCGTCCAGGAGCCCGTCCGCGTAGAACGAGGATTCCTTGACGAGGACGGGGACCTTGACCGTGACGGTCCGCTGCTTGGCCACCTTGGCGGGGGCCTCGGCCGGCCAGTCCGACTCCGAGGCGGCGCTCGCGGCGTCGGCCTCGGCGGGGGGGGCCGCCGTCGCGCAGGACGAGAGGGCGAGGGCCGCCCCCGCGAGGAGGGCGCAGCCGCGGAGGAGGGAACGCTTCATAGGGACCTCCTGGGGGATCGAAGGGGGAAACAGGGAAAACTATAGCGGAAACGCGCGGAAGGTAAAGGCCCTCCGCGCCGCTATCCCCCCACCCCGGGCCTCCCCTAGTCGGCCCGCGGGAGGCCCTCGATGGCCCGGCTCACCTGGGCGATGCTCCGGACGTTCTCCTTCCCGATGGACTCGAGCTCGCCGAAGCCCGCGGCGATCCGCTCGAAGGAGGCGAGGACCCGGTCGATGTCCTGGGCGTGCTCGCCCAGGGCCGCGCCGAGGGTGCCGAGCTTCTCGAGGCCCGCGCTGGAGCGTTCGGCGATGCCCTTGACCGCGGCCTCGATCTCCACCGAGGCGTCGCGGATCCCGACGACCGCCTTCGTGATCTCGCCGACCCCGCCGCGGATCTCCGCGAGGGCGTTGAAGACCCCGCCCATGCCCTCCTCGACCTCCCGCGCCTCGACCGAGATGCGCCGGAAGGAGTCGCTCGCCCTGCGGTTGACCTCCCCCGCCTGGGCTATGTCCACGGCGATCTCCTTGAGGGTCCGGCTTATCTCGGCGGCGTTCCCGCTCGTCTGCTCGGCGAGGGCCCTGATCTCGTTGGCCACGACCGAGAATCCCTTGCCGTACTCGCCCGCGTGCGCCGCCTCGATGTTGGCGTTCATGGCCAGGAGGTTGGTCTGGCTCGAGATCTTCTGGATGATCTTGCCGATCTCGGTGATCGCGTTCGAGGAGCGCGCGATCTTCTCGATGGAGGCGAGGGCCCGGCCCATCTCCTCCATCCCGCTCTCGGTCACGGAGCGGAGGCCGGACAGCCTCGCGCGCTTCTCCTCGGAGCCCGCGGAGACGTTGTCGATCGTCGCGTTGATCTCCTCGATGGCCGAGCTCGTCTCGAGGAGGTCGGAGGCATGGTCCCTCGTGCGGTCGAGGGCGGAGCGCCCGAAGGCCTCGATCTCCTCGTTGCCGGCCCGCGCCTCGCCCATGAGCTCGGAGAGCCGGGCGAAGCCGGCCTTGAGCCCCGCGAGCCTGGTCCCCGACTCGCCGACGCGGCCGCGGTTCTCGCCCGCGATCCCCAGGAGCTTGTCGCCGACGGCCATGCCCTCGCGGATCGAGCGGACGAGGCCGCCGAGCTCCTCGATCCGGGCGCGGTTTTTCTCGGCCTCGGCCCGGGCGAGGGCGACGAAGCGCTCGACGCTCTTGATGATGAGAGCCCCGATGAGGCCGGACATGGCGAAGAAGAGGAAGATGAAGAAGAGGGCCAGGGCGGCGCCCGCGCCGGGATCCCGGGGGCGGACGCGGAGGAGATAGAAGCCGAGGACGATGAGGAAGGAGGAGCCGGCGACGAAGCCGGGAAGGGCGGCCTTGAGCCCGATGAGGCAGGCCATGAGGACGGCGAACTCGAGGAGGAAGGCCAGGGAGTAGAGCTGGTAGTAGTGCCGATATTCCTGGAGGACCACGAGGCCGGTGAAGACGGCGAGGGTGGCCGCGAGGAGGAGGTTCGAGGCCAGGCGCTGGCGGCCGCCACGGAGGAAGAGGAGCACCAGGCCGAGGAGGAAGGCTGCGCCGAGGCGGAAGGCCGCCTCGAGGGCGCCGAGGCCCCGGATCGCCATGAGGATGGAGGGAATGAGGTCGGCGAGGAAGAGGATGCCCGCGAGGGCGAGGGTATAGGTCGCCTTGGAGCGGATCAGGATATCCGCCCCCTCGTAGCGCTTCAGGAATCGCTCCGTTACGGACGCCGCGAAGGGTGTCCGGCCAGCATCTGCCATCGGGCTGCCTCCACAAGGTTGTTTTACTCCTAGTCTATGGAGGCGGCCGGGGAAATACAGGGTCTAGCCTCGATAAAGCGGCGCGATCCGGGCGGAACTTGACGAAAGCCGGCCTTCTTGTTATTTTGATGTTTGTCGAAATATCGAAGCATCGAAGGAGGGGCTGCGTGAACGAGGTCTTCAAGGCCCTGTCCGACCCGACGAGGCGGAGGATCCTCGAGCTGCTCAAGGAGGGGAACCGCTCCGCCGGGCAGATCGCCGAGGCCTTCCCGATCGGGAAGCCGGCGGTGAGCCACCACCTCGCCCTCCTCAAGGCCGCCGACCTCGTCCAATCCGAGCGCGAGGGGCAGAGCATCATCTACTCGCTCAACACGACGGTCTTCCAGGAGCTCCTCTCCTGGGTCTACAAGCTTCGAGGCACTGAAGCAGAGCCCGGAAACGCCTTCGGAGGAACACATGAAACGCGATAGAGTGGGCATGGCGGCGGCGATCCTCTCCCTGGCCGGCACGATCGCCGCCTACCCCTTCCTCCCCGCGACCGTCCCCCTCCACTGGGACTTCGCGGGCAGGGTCGATTCCTGGGGGCCCCGCTGGAACATGCTCTGGCTCGGCGCCCTCCCCCTGGCGACCGCCCTACTCCTCCGCCTCCTCCCCCGCCTCGATCCCCGCCGCGCCTCGTACGAGCGCCACGCGCGGGCCTACGCGATCATCGGGCGCCTCATCGTCCTGGCCCTCGCGGCGATCGCCTGGGTCGCGATCCTCGCCGCCCTCGGCCTCGGCCTGGATGTCGGGGTCCTGGTCCGCCTCCTCCTCGGCCTCCTCTTCGTGGGCCTGGGCAACTTCATGGGTACCCTCAAGCCCAACTACTTCGTCGGCATCAAGACGCCCTGGGCCCTCGCCGACGACGAGGTCTGGCGCCTGACCCACCGCCGCGGCGCCCTCGTCTTCGTCGCCCTGGGCGCCCTCTTCATCCTCTCCCTGGCCATCCCGGCGGGCCGTGCCCTCGAAGCCCTCGTCCTCGCCTCGACCCTGGGCGGCGTCGCCTACCTCTACCTCTACTCCTACCTCTGCTGGCGGCGGATCAGGCGAGCATGAAGCCGGCGGCGGCCCGGGCGTGGAGGGCGGTCGTGTCCCAGTAGGGCAGGTCGAGCTCCCCCTCCTTCATGGCCAGGGGCAGCTCCGTGCAGCCGAGGACGATCCCCTCGGCGCCGGCCGCCCCGAGGCCGGCCGCCACGCCGCGCAGGGCGGCCCGCGACTCCTCCGTGATGATCCCCCGGCAGAGCTCCTCGAAGATGATCCGGTTCACGAGCGCCCGCTCGGCGGGGGGAGGCACGATCGCCTCGATGCCGTGCCGCTCGCGGAGCCGGTCGCGGTAGAAGCCCCACTCCATGGTGTAGCTCGTGCCCATGAGGCCGACCCGGCGGGCCCCGCGGGCCTTCGCGGCCTCGGCCGCGGCGTCGGCTATGTGGAGGAGGGGGATGCCAGCGGCCGCCTCGAGCTCGGCCGCGAAGCGGTGCATCGTGTTCGTCGCGACGAGGAGGGCCTCGGCCCCGCCCCGGGCGAGGCGGCGCGCCTCCCCGGCGAGGGCCTCGCCGATCTCCTCCCAGCGCCCCTCCCCCATGCGGGAGGCATACCAGGAGAAGTCCACCGAGGCCAGGAGGATCCGCGCCGAGGCAAGGCCCCCGAGCTTCCGGGCCACCTCCTCGTTCAGGATCCGGTAGTACTCGACCGTGGACTCCCAGCTCATGCCGCCCAGGATACCGATCAGCCGCATCGTCGCCCCCTCGCCCCATGATCGCGGGAACTAGGCCCCGCCGCATCCCCATCGGATTGTAACACCTGTACATTTTCAACTACAGCTACAAAAGACATGGTATAATGTATCCATAATACTTAAGTCCCCTCCTTGGTCGAAGGAAAGGATATGAGCGAGAGCTACCGCCTGAACACGGAACTGGCGCAGAAGATCGTCGCGAACATCATGACCGCCTCCGGGGCCGGCGCCAACGTCATCGGCACGGACGGGGTGATCATCGCCTCCTACGATCCGACCCGGGTGGGGAGCTACCACGAGGGCGGGCACCGGATGATCATCCACGACCTGGACGAGCACGCCATCAGCGAGGAGATGGCGGCATCCATGGCCGGGACCAAGGCCGGCTACATCGGCTCGATCAGGCTCGGCTCCCAGCGCCTCGGCCTCATCGGCATACGGGGCGACCCCGAGAAGGTGAAGCCCCTCCAGAAGATGGCCGAGCTCGCCGCCCAGGAGGCCATCCTCCGGGACGCGAGCGCCCGGCGGGAGCGGGAGGAGATCCGGGCCATGGAGGAGGAGATCGTCGAGATAGCCGAGAACATGCGCATCCTCGCCATGAACGGCTCCATCCAGGCGGCCAAGCTCGGCGAGCGGGGCCAGGCCTTCAAGGTCGTCGTCTCGGAGATGCGCAAGCTCAGCGAGCGGATCCAGCAGATCGTCGGCAGGCGCGGCGCCTAGGGCTGGGCGCCGGGCGCGGCCCGGGCGGCCCCCTGGCCGGCCCGCTTGAGCCCTCCCCCCCCCCTGGGCTAGACTGATGGCCGTCATGGACGCGCTGGCCCGCCTTCACCTCGGACTCGGCATGCGCGGCGGCCCCCGCGGACGCCGCTGGTCCTGGCGCCGCGCCGTTCCGCCCGCCATCGATTTCGCCTAACGCGAGTCGAGGCGACTGGGGCTCGCGGGGCCCCGAAGGCGGAAACGGGCCGGCACTGCACCGCGCGCCGCCCCGTACGGGCGGCGCAGCCCTCCATCGGAGAAAGAGCATGGAACGCAAGCGCATACTCACGGGCGACCGCCCCACCGGCAAGCTCCACCTGGGGCACTACGTCGGCTCGCTCAAGAACCGCGTCCGATTGCAGGACGAGTACGAGTGCTTCTTCATCGTCGCCGACCTCCACATGCTGACGACCAAGCCGGAGAAGGAGCACATCGAGGCCATCGCCGACAACGCCCGCGCGATCGTCCTCGACTACCTCGCCTGCGGCATCGATCCCGCCAAGAGCGTGATCTACCTCCAGTCCGCCGTGCCCGAGGTCTGCGAGCTCGCCCTCCTGTTCGGGAACCTCATCACCGTGCCCCGCCTGTCGCGCGTGCCCTCGCTCAAGGAGATGGCCCAGGGCGCCGGCATCGAGGAGATGCCCTTCGGCCTCCTGGGCTACCCCGTCCTCCAGGCCGCCGACATCCTCCTGCCCCGCTCCCACCTCGTGCCCGTGGGCAAGGACAACGAGGCCCACGTCGAGGTCACCCGCGAGATCGCGCGCCGCTTCAACCACCTCTACGGCGAGACCTTCCCCATCCCCGAGGTCATGGTGAGCGAGGTGGGCAGCCTCGTCGGCACCGACGGCAACGCCAAGATGTCCAAGTCCCTGGGCAACGCGATCTACCTCTCCGACGACGAGAAGACCGTCGTCAAGCGGGTCATGGGCATGTACACCGACCCCAAGCGGGTCTCGGCCGACGTGCCCGGCACCGTCGAGGGCAATCCCGTGTTCCAGTACCACGACGTCTTCAATCCCGACAAGGCCGAGGTCGAGGAGCTCAAGGCCCGCTACCGGGCCGGCAAGGTGGGCGACGTCGAGGTCAAGGAGAAGCTCGCGAAGGCCCTCAACGCCTTCCTCGACCCCATCCGCGAGCGCCGCGCGAAGTACGAGTCCCAGTCGGGCCTGGCCGACGAGGTGGTCTACGACGGGACCATGAGGATGCGCGAGGAGGCCCGCGCGACCCTCTCCGCGGCGACGAAGGCGATGGGCCTCGCGGCGGTGTGGAACCGGGTGGCCAGGAAGGCCGAAGACGTGAAGAAGCGGCGCGCCAAGGCGTGAAGCGACTTCCCTAAAGAGGCCGCGCCGCCGCAGACCTTCCAAGGACTGCCGGGGGCGGGTCCTGTCGCAAGACAAAAGGGGCGCCCTCGAATACTCGGGCGTCCCTTTTTCATGCGACACCCGCCGCGCCCCCGGGCAGGCTCGGAGGGACGCGGTGTCCATCCCCCTCGCGCCAGGCTCGCCGGCCTTCGCCCCGCGACACCCGCCGCGGCGGCGCGCCCATGGCCTTCCCCTCACGTCGGCGTCCGGCTCGGCAGGGGGCGGCGGTCCAGGCGAGTTATCATCCAATAATAAATAGATATTATTATAACTATAATTAAGTATTGATACTTTTTACCAGAAAGAGTACTACAGTGATCGCCGCCGCTCGTCACGGCGGGCACCACAACACCATGTTCCCAGGAGGAATCGCATGAAGAAGTCCCTGCGGATCCTGGCCCTCGCCCTGATCGCCGTCCTGGCAGTAGCCGGCTGCGAGCAGATGAAGGCCTCGACCAAGGCGACGCCCGCGGCCCAGCGCGCCGTGAGCCCGATGAAGCCCGGCGTCTACACCCAGACGGTCAACGGCATGCACGACGGCCTGACCATCGAGGTGACCCTCTCCGCGACGCGGATCGAGAAGGTGACGGTCAAGGCCGCCAACGAGACGGCGGGCGTCTCCGACGTCGCCCTGGCCGAGATGCCCCAGCGGATCGTCGCGGCCCAGAGCGTCGCGGTCGACGCCGTCTCCGGCTCCACGCGCACGAGCGAGGGCATCCTCGAGGCGGTCGGCGCGGCCATCGTCGCCGCCGGCGGCAAGGTCGAGGACTTCCGGGTCGCCCCCGAGGCCCCCGCCGCCGAGGCCCCCAAGGCCAAGGCCGAGGCGGTCGCCGCCTCCGCGGAGCTGCCCTCGAAGTGGGACCTCTCCTACGACGTCGTCGTCGTGGGCGGCGGCTTCGCGGGCCTGTCGGCCTCGCACAGCGCCGCGACCCACGGCGCCAAGACCGTCCTCGTCGAGAAGATGCCCTTCGTGGGCGGGAACTCGCAGATCAACGGCGGCGTCTACGCGGCCTATACCTCCAAGCTCGCGGCGGGCTTCCAGAAGAAGTTCAACCTCGAGCCGGACACCGCCGAGAAGCACATCGCCGACACCCTCAAGGGCGGCGACTACATGGGCGATCCCAAGCTCGTGCGCAACCTCGTCTACGGCTCGCCCTTCTACCTCGACCTCCTCCTGGACAACGGCCTCAAGGTCCGCGAGTCCCTGACCAGGCCGGGCGGGCACTACGGCTACCGCACCTACACCACCCAGAACGGCGTCGGCGCCGACATCGTCCAGGTGCAGAAGAAGATGGTCAAGGAAGCCGGCGTCGAGGTGATGACCAGCGCCAAGATGGTGAAGATCTACCGCGAGGGCCGGCTCTCCGGCCGGGTCGTCGGCATCCGCGTCCAGACCGCGGGCGGGACCAAGGACATCCAGGCCAAGAAGGGCCTCATCCTCGCCACCGGCGGCTTCTCCGCGAACGTCGAGATGCGCCAGAAGCAGGTGCCGACCCTGACCGCCGACCTGCCGACCACCAACCACGTCGGCGCCACCGGCGAGGGCATCTCCCAGGCCCAGGAGATCGGGGCCAACACCATCCAGATGAGCTACATCCAGCTCTACCCCTTCGCCGACCCGAACAACGGCGTCCTCGACGCCTTCGCGGTCATCCCCTTCTCCGGCCCGAGCGCGGGCATCGTCTACGTCGACGTCAACGGCAAGCGCTACGTCAACGAGGGCGAGCGCCGCGACGTCTGCTCCAAGGCCGCCCAGGACTCCGCGGGCTTCCCGACCTTCTCCATCTTCGGCGAGGAGATCTACCGCAAGGGCGGCTTCATCACCGAGGGCCAGATGGCCGACGGCATCAAGGCCGACCGCATCTTTAAGGCCGACAGCCTCGAGCAGCTGGCCGCCGAGATCAACAAGCGCGCCTACAAGGGCGGCAAGATCGCCATGACCGGCGAGGCCCTCGCCGCGACCATCGCGAAGCACAACGAGTACGTCCGCAACCTCAAGGACCCGGACTTCGGCAAGCGGATCGACAAGGGCGTCATGATGACCATCGAGAAGGGCCCCTACTACGCGATCCCGCAGTGGCCCTCGGTCCACCACACGATGGGCGGCCTCGCGATCGACGAGAAGACCGAGGTCCAGGACGTCTGGGGCAAGGTCATCCCCGGCCTCTACGCCGCGGGCGAGGTGACCGGCGGGGTGCACGGCACGAACCGCCTGGGCTCGAACGCCATCCCCGACGCGGCCGTCCACGGCTACATCGCCGGGCAGATGTGCTCGACGGGGACCCTCCCGGCCTTCGTCCAGGGCAAGTAGGCTGCTAAGCTGGGCCTAACTCCACCCGAGAAAGGCCTGGCGCCTGCATTCAAAAGCGGCCCGGGGCAGGGCCTGGGCGAATACCAACGGCGATCCGCTCGAATACTCGCGGACCGCCGTTTTTTTCGCCCACCCGCCGCCCTATCTCGCGACGCGGCTCGTGGCGCCGGGTTCATCCCCCTCGCGCCAGGCTCGCCGGCCTTCGCCCCGCGACACCCGCCGCGGCGGCGCGCCTTCGGGGCCGCCTATCTCGGGGTCCTGCCCCTCGCGGCGGCGCGCCCCGGGGCAGCGCTTCCCCCATTCGGGCGATGGCCGCGGGGGACGGGGGAGGCTATCATGCCGCCTAAGGGGGCGCGGCATGGGCGAGGACCAGGTCTACGAAGGCTTTTCAGGCACGATAACGCTCTGCGAGGGCGAGCGAGTCCTCGAGACCTTCTGCCAGGGCTACGCGGACTTCCCCAACCAGCGGCCGAACGGGCCCGATACGGCCTTCGGCATGGCCTCGGGCTCGAAGATCTTCACGGCCGTCGCCGCCCTCAGGCTCGTCGAGCGGAGCCTCCTCGGCCTCGACGAGCCGGTGAACCCCCGCATCGCCCCCTGGGCCGTCCACGAGGCGGCGAGCCTCCGCCACCTCCTGACCCATACCTCGGGTATCGCCGACTACTTCGACGAGGAGGCGGGCGAGGACTACGAGGCCCTGTGGCGGGAGCGGCCGAACTACCGGATGCGCTCGCCCGAGGACTTCCTCCCCCTCTTCGCCGGCCGCCCGGGCTCCTTCGCCCCCGGCGAGCGCTTCCGCTACTCCGACTCGGGCTTCGTCCTCGCGGCCTACCTCGTCGAGCGGGCCTCGGGCCGCGCCTTCCCCGACTACCTGCGCGAGACGGTCTTCGAGCCCTGCGGCATGGGGAGGACGGGCTGCTTCCGGCTCGACATGCCCCCGCCCGACGCGGCGACGGGCTACATCGAGGAGGGCGGCTCGCTCCGCTCGAACCTCTACTCGATCCCCCTGGTCGGCGGGGGAGACGGGGGCTGCCTGACTACGGGGGCCGACATGGCCCGCTTCTGGACGGCCCTCGAGGAGGGGCGGCTGCTCAAGCCCGACACGGTCGAGTCCATGCTCTCGGTCCAGGTCCCCCGGACCGACGAGGACGACCGCTACGGCCTCGGGGTCTGGATCCTCGAGGACGACGACGAGGTGGCCTTCGTCCAGGGCTTCGACCCCGGGGTCCGCTTCCTCTCCTACTTCGACCGGAGGAGCGGACGCTCCCTGACTATTTCGGCTAACGTCGAGTGCCGGCTCGGGCCCCTGGTCCGGGCCTGGCTGCCTCGGCTGTGAGAGGGAGGAACCGCATGGACATCGTCGCGCACAACCGCGAGGCCTGGGCCCGCGAGGTCGCCGGGGGCAACAAGTGGACGGTCCCCGTGGAGCGCCCGGCCGTCGAGCGGGCTAGAAAGGGCGAGTGGAGCCTCGTGCTCACGCCCACCATCCCCGTGCCCCGCGAGTGGTACGGGGGCCCGGTCGCGGGCAGGGAGGTCCTCTGCCTCGCCTCGGGCGGGGGCCAGCAGGGGCCCATCCTCGCGGCGGCCGGGGCCCGGGTCACGGTCTTCGACAACTGCCCCGAGCAGCTGGCCAAGGACCGCCTGGTCGCCGAGCGCGAGGGCCTCGAGATCGCCCTGGTCCAGGGCGACATGAAGGACCTCCGGGCCCTGGCCGACGCCTCCTTCGACCTGGTCTTCCACCCCGTGTCCAACTGCTTCGTCGACGCGGTGGAGCCGGTCTGGCGCGAGTGCGCGCGGGTCTTGCGGCCGGGCGGCCGCCTCCTCGCGGGCTTCTGCAACCCGATCACCTACATCTTCGACCTGGCGGCCTGGGACCGGGGCGAGGAGCTCCGCGTGCGCTACCGGGTCCCCTACGCGGATATCGCCCAGCTCCCGCCCGAGGAGCTCGAGGCCCGGATCAGGGACAAGGAGGTCCTCGAGTGGGGCCACTCCCTGGACTCGCAGATCGGGGGCCAGCTGGCCGCGGGCTTCTCGATCAGGGGCTTCTACGAGGACCTCTCCGGCTACGGGGAGCTCCTCGACCCCTACATCAAGAGCTTCATCGCGACCCTGGCGGTCAAGGGCTAGGGCCGCCCTCCGGGGAGCGGCCCGGCCGAGGGAGGCGGGGCGGGCGGGTGGCCACCCGCCCGCCTGGCCTTTACCGGAGCGCGGCCGCCGCGGCGTTCTCGCCCGCGATGCGGCCGGAGTTGTAGGCGTAGCCCTGGGAGACCCCGACGATCTCGTAGTAGGGGTAGCCGTACATCCCGCCGCCGTCCTGCCCCGCGACGAAGAGGCCGGGTATCGCGTTCCCCTCCTCGTCCAGGGCCTCGATCCGCTCGTTGACCTTGATGCCGCCGATGGTGCCGAAGATGGCCGGCTCCATGCGGACCGCGTAGTAGGGCGCCTTCTCGATGGGCTTGAGCCAGAAGGGCTCCTTGTAGAACTCGTCGTCCGCGCCCTTCGCGGCGGCCGCGCGGTAGCGCTCCACCGTGGCCACGAAGGCCCCCGGCGCGAAGCCGGCTGCCTTCTCGAGGCCGGCGATGTCGTCGGCCTTGAAGGCGACGCCGGCCGCGATCGCGTCGGCCATCTCCTGCTTGATCGTCTTGAAGGGCACGAGGGCGCGGGAGCGCCAGTTGATGCTCTTCATGAGCTCCTTGGTCTTCTCCGGGCCGAAGAGGCCCGGGAAGCCCTTGGCCTCGAGGGTGTCGAGGGTGGCCTGGTCGAGGACCACGAAGAAGGACTCGGCGGTGCGTATGGCGGTCGCGCCCTTGGCCAGGGGCTGGCTCGCGCAGAGGCTCTCGTCCATGAAGCGCTTGCCCTCGCGGTTCACCTGGAGGAGGCCGCCGTAGTTCATGTACTTCATGAAGTAGCTGTTGTAGTCCAGCACCGTGCTCGCGGCGAATTCGGTGAGCTGGGGAGAGAGCTCGGGGCTGAGGGCGGCCCCGGTGGCGAGGGCCATGGTGATGCCGTCGCCGGTGTTGGTCGCCAGCCCGGTGAGGTAGTACTTGTCGCTGTGCGTGTACCTCCGGAGCATCTCCTTGTTGCCCCCGAAGCCGCCGGTGGCGACGATCACCGCCTTGGCGCGGACGGTCACCCTGGTCCCGTCGTCGCCCCGGGCGAGCACGCCGACGACCTTGCCGCCCTCGGTGATGAGCCGCTCGGCGCGGGTGCTCAGCAGGAGCTTGCCCCCGGCCGGGAGGATGTACGTGTCGTAGAGGTTCTGGATCTTGGCGTTCCCCTTGCCCGTGTCGTGGGTGAAGGAGGCGTTCGCGATCGTCATCTTGTAGCCGTGGGCCGCGAGCCAGTCCGCGGTGCTCCCGGACTTCTCGAGGATGGCCTTGACGAGGATGGGGTTCGCCGTCCAGTTGGTGTAGTCCATCATCTCCATGAACACGTCCTGGACGGTCTTGGCGTTGCCGGCCTTCTTGGCCTGCTCGCTCCCCACGCCGATGAAGCCGGTCGAGCAGCCGCCCATGCCGCCGACCTGGCCGGTCTTCTCGAGGACGAGGACCTTGGCGCCCTTCTCGACGGCCGCGAGGGCGGCGGCCGAGCCCGAGGCGCCCGCGCCGATCACGACGACGTCCGCGGCGTACTCGACGGAGGCCTCTCGCTTCGGCTCCTTGACGGAGCTGAGCGCGAGGATATCCGCGCCGGCCTCTTCGAGCGCCAGCGTCGCGGCCGAGATGATGCCCCGGCTCGTCAGGGTGGAGCCGGTGACCGCGTCCACGCCCAGGCTCTGGCGCTCGACGATGGCGGCGGGGATCCGGGCGATGGCGGACTCCTTGAAGCCGGGGGTGTCGTCGCAGGAGAGGACCTTGACCTCGCGGATCCTCGCCGCGTCGACGCTCACCTCGACCCGGATCGGCCTGATCACCGCCGGGGAGAGGAAGCGGCCGCCCTCGTTGCTGTCCTTGGGCCACTTGCCGTAGGCCTCCCCGTAGTAGGTGCCCGGCTTCATGGGCGCGCGGGGCCCGGCGGGGGCCTTGGAGGCGGCGAGGGCGCCCAGGTCGGCGCCGGCCATCTTCAGAGCCTCGGCCGCGGCCTTCTTGATGGCCTCGCTGGTCAGGGTGGCGCCCGAGATCGAGTCGACGGCCAGGCCCTGCTTCTTCACGATGGCCAGGGGGATCAGCTTGATGGCGTTGTCCGAGATGCCCGCGGTCTCCCGGTGCTCCTTGACGGAGACGCCGAGGATCGACCTCGCGTCGACCCTGACCTCGACGACGAGGGGGCCGTTGCGCCCCTCCGCGGAGCCGCTGTAGGTGCCGGGCTTGAACGAGGACTCCGATTCGACGCTGGCGCATCCCGCTGCCAGCAGGGCCAGGCAGACGCCGAGTACGATGCCTTTCAACCTCATGGGATCACTCCAAACGTAGCGTTGCGATGACGCCGGGTCGATGTATCCCCGAAGGGGGACGGGGCAGTATATCAGGGAGAAAGTATCGATATCAATAATCTTGCTCTATTTTTCATAATTTCTTGCTTCGCGTCGCCGCCGCCGCGGGCTCGCCCCGGATCGCCCTTTCGGTTACACTCGCCGGTACCGAGGAGGAGCCCGGGGTGCCGCCCATCGAGCTGGACCACATCGATACGCAGGTGAAGTTCACCTCGAAGAGCAGCCTCCCCTCGGAGGCCAAGCACCTCTTCCGAACGCCGCCCCTCCTGCACGAGGAGTACGAGCTCTTCTTCGTGGCCAGGGGGGATATCACCTTCCTCATCGAGGAGTCGGCCCACCTCATCGAGCCCGGCAGCCTCCTGGTCTTCAACAACCAGGAAGTCCACAAGCTCCACGTCCGCTCCGACGAGCGCTTCGACCGGATGCGGCTGCTCTTCGACGCCGGCTTCGCCCGGCAGTTCGGCTCCGAGGGCTACGATCCCCTCGAATGCTTCGCCGCGCGGCCCAAGGGCGAGGGGAACGTCATCCGCCTCTCGCGCGAGCAGCGGGCCGAGGCCATATCGCTTTTCGAGCGCATGGGGCAGGCGGCGGCGGGCTCCGGCCCCGAGGCGAGGCTCCAGAAGCTCGCGGCCTTCCTCGAGATCCTGGTCTTCGCGAACCGGGCCTACCGCTCCCAGCCCGAGCCGGGCGGCGGGGAGGAGCTGCCCGAGCGCCTGGCGGCGGTCCTCCGCTACATCGAGGGGAACCTGGGCGGGGACCTGTCCCTCGAGGCGATCGGCGCGGCCTGCGGCACGAGCGTCTTCCACATGAGCCGGCTGTTCAAGAAGTACACCGGGGGGACGCTCCACGAGCACATCCTCTACAAGCGCCTCTCCCTGGCCAAGCGCCTCCTGGCCGAGGGCTGGCCCCCGGCCGAGGTCGGCGCGATCTGCGGCTTCACGAGCGGGGCCGGCTTCGCGGCGGCCTTCCGCCGCGTCGTCGGGACGACGCCGGGCGCCTTCGCGAAGTCGGCCGGCCCGCCGCCGCGGGCCTAGGGAGCCTTGGAGGAGGGGGGCGCGGGGGGAGCGACCTTCGCCGAAGGTCGCGCCTCCCGCCCGGGCCTTACTTGGCCCCGATGGAGACGAGCTCGACGTCGAAGACGAGGACGGAGTTGGGCTCGATGTCGTCGCCGGCCCCCTCCTCGCCGTAGGCCAGCTCCGAGGGGAGGAAGATGCGGTACTTCGCGCCGACGCCCATGAGCTGGAGGGCCTCGGTCCAACCCTTGATGACCTGGTCGAGGGGGAAGGTGGCCGGCTCGCCCCGCTGGTAGGAGGAGTCGAAGACCTTGCCGCTGACGAGGCGGCCCTCGTAGTGGACGGTGACCGTGTCGGTCGCGGCGGGCTTGGCGCCGGCGCCGGGAGTCAAGACCTCGTACTGGAGGCCCGAGGCGGTGACCGTGACCCCGCTGCGCTTGGCGTTGCTCGCGAGGAAGCTCTTGCCCGCGGCGAGGTTGGCGGCGAGCTTCCGCTCCTGGGCGGCCTGGAAGGCGGCCTGGATGGCCTGGCCGGCCTCGGCCTGGCTCATGCGCGTAGGCTTGCCGGCGAAGGCCTCGCCGAGGCCGAGGTAGACCTGCTCGAGGTCGATGGGCAGGCCCGTGCTCTTGAGGTTGGCGGCGAGGATCATGCCGAAGGCGTAGTTGAGGTCGGCCTCGGAGGGCTCGGCCGGGGCCGCGGGAGCCGCCGGGGCCGCGGGGGCCTGGGCGACCAGGGCAGGGACCAGGCAGAGGGCGAGGCAGAGCGCGAGGGGTAGTTTCATGGGCGGGAGTATAGCGCGGCCGGGCGCCCCGAGCCTATCCGGCCCCGCTCCTGGCGCGGGCTCCGTCCCGCGATATAGTGTCCTCACAGGAGGATCTATGAAAACGAAGTACGGCCTGCCCCTCGCGATCTTGGCCCTGGCCCTGGCGGCCCTGGTCGGGGGCTGCGATATTCCGGATTACCAGCTCGATTTCTCGGATATTCGTGTAGAAGAATACAATTCGCCAGTCGCTGAAGTTCACTACACGATCGAAAACTATGGATCGAAAGACTTATCCAACGTGAAAATATTGATTGAGGTTATGGGGGCTGATGGCACCTATACGGCCTGGACGCCGAGCTACGACATCTCCTCGGGCAGTTCAGTCACAAGCTCGATAAATATCAACGTCGGGACCACATATTCGTTAGCTAGCGATTTGACCGCCTACGCGGTCAAGGCCGAGTGGGACGGCGAGTAAGCCAGGCCCCCTCGCCCAGGCCGGCCCCCGAGCCCGGGGGCCGGCCCGCCCGCCTGAGCCGGCCGCTGCGGCCCTCGCGCCGCGGGGCCCCGGGGCGCTAGAATGGCTCCCATGAACTACGAAGCAGTCCCCCTCGAAAAGGCCTACGAGCTCCTGAACGCCGGCGGCCTCGTCCTCGTCTGCACCCACTCCGACGACGGCCGCTACGACCTGGCCCCGGTGGCCTGGAACTGCCCCCTGGACTACGAGCCGGAGTCCCGGGTCCTCTTCGTCTGCGACCCGGGGCACCGGAGCTACGAGGACCTCCTGGAGTCGGGGGAGTTCGTCCTGGCCCTGCCCACCCCCGAGCAGCGCGAGCTCGTCGAGAGGACGGGCTCGGCCTCGGGCCGGGACCTGGACAAGTACGAGGCCTACGGCATCGCAGCCCATAAGGCCGAGGCGGTCGACGCCCTCGTGCCCGAGGGGGTGGGGGCCTGGCTCGAGTGCCGCCTCCTCCGCGTGGTCATCGAGGGGAGCTCGGCCATCGTCCTGGGCTCGGTCCTCCGCGCCATGGCGGCCCCCGAGGCCTGGAAGCGGCGGCTCCATTACGTCCGGGAGGGGCTCTACTACCGCCCCGGCGAGGCCCTCTAGCTGCGCGGCCCGGGCCGCGGCGCGCGGGGCGGCGGGGCCGGCCTTGACCGGGCCGCGCCCGCGCCGCTACCCTAGCTTCCATGCCAGTCACCATCGAGAAGATCGAGCAGGGCCGCAGCCTGCGCGAGTTCGTGCAGCTGCCCTACGAGCTCTACCAGGGCGACGGGAACTGGGTCCCCCCCCTGCGCATGGACGAGAAGCGCAAGCTCGACCGCTCCAAGCATCCCTTCTGGCTCCACGCCGAGGGCGAGATCTACCTGGCCCGCCGCGAGGGCAGGGCCGTCGGCCGCATGGTGGCCCTGGTCGACCGCCAGTGGGAGAAGGCGAACAAGGAGAAGGCCGCGGCCTGGGGCTGGTTCGAGTGCGCGAATGATCCCGAAGCGGCCGCCGCCCTCTTCGAGTCGGCTAAGGCCTTCGGCCGGGCCCGGGGCTGCACCCGCCTCGTCGGGCCCATGAGCCCCAACCCCAGCGACCTCATCGGCACCCAGATCGCGGGCTTCGAGGGCTCGCCGGTCATCATGATGCCCTACAACCCGGCCTACCACGACGAGCTCATCCAGGGCTGCGGCAACCGCAAGTGGAAGGACCTCGTGGCCTGGCTCCTCCCCGACAACGAGCTCCCCGAGCGCCTCGCCAAGATCATGCCCCGGATCGAGGCCCGGGGCGGCTTCACGATCCGTAAGATCAACATGAAGGAATTCGACCGGGAGGTCGAGCGCTTCCAGGCGATCTACAACGACTTCGAGCGGGTCAACGAGCTCTACACCGAGGCCACCGACGAGGAGGTCGTCCAGCTCGCCAAGGACCTCCGGCCCGCCGTCGACCCGGACATGATCTTCTTCGTCGAGGTCGAGGGCAAGGTCGTCGCGGCCTGCCTCTGCCTCCCGGACATGAACGTGGCCCTCAAGGCGGCCTACGGCCGGCTTTTCCCCTTCGGGATCTTCCGCATGCTCGCGGCGCGTAAAAACATCCACCTGGCCCGGGTCCTCTCCATGGGCGTGAGCAAGGACTACCGCAACCGGGGCATCGACCTGGCCATGTACTACTACTGCTACAAGTACGCCGTCCAGAAAGGCTACTACGCCGGCGAGATGTCCTGGGTCGAGGAGGACAACGCCGCCATGACCAACACGGCCATCAAGCTCGGGGGCCAGCCCTACCGCAAGTACCGCGTCTACGAGCAAGAGCTGTAGGCCGGGCCGCGGCGGGAATTGGTCGTCGGTTTTCCGGTTGCCCCGCCGATCCCGGCCGCGCTACCTTCGGCCCATGGAAGGACGAGAGGACGAGTACTACCGGGCCCTGCTCGAGCGGGACCCGGGCTACGACGGGGTCGTGTTCTACGGCATCACCACGACGGGGATCTTCTGCCGCTCCGTGTGCCGGGCCCGCAAGCCGCGGCGCGAGCACGTGCGCTTCTTCCGCAGCGCCAAGGAGGCCTCGGACGCGGGCTTCCGGCCCTGCAAGCTCTGCGCCCCCCTCGACCCGCCCGGGGGCATGCCCGAGGCCTACCGCGAGCTCCTCGCGGCGGCGGCCGAGGGGGGCGAGCGGCTCCGCGACGCCGACCTGCGGGGCCGCGGCCTCGATCCCGAGGCCGTGCGGCGCTTCTGGAAGCGGCGCTACGGGCAGACCTACCAGGCCTTCTCCCGCTCGGCCCGGCTCGCCCGGGCCTTCGGCGCCATCCAGGCCGGCTCCACCGTGACCGAGGCGGCCTTCGCGGCGGGCTTCGACTCCCTGAGCGGCTTCGGCGGGGCAGCGAAGGCCGCCCTCGGCGCGAGCCCCTCCCGGGCGGCGCGCTCCCCCGCCCTCTGGGTGAGCCGCCTCGAGACCCCCCTGGGCACGATGGTCGCGGCCGAGCGCGGAGGCAGGCTCTGCCTCCTGGAGTTCGCCGACCGCCGCGCCCTGGAGACCGAGTTAGGCGATCTCGAGCGCCTCCTGGGCGCCGCGGCGGCGCCGGGCCGCCGCCCCCTCCACGGGGAGGTGGAAGCCCAGCTCGGCGAGTACTTCGCGGGGAGGCGGCGGGCCTTCGACCTCCCCCTCGAGCTGCCCGGCTCGGAGTTCCAGCGGGCGGTCTGGGAGCTCCTGCGCTCCATACCCTACGGCGAGACGCGCAGCTACCGGGACCAGGCCCGGGCCCTGGGCCGGCCCGAGGCCCTGCGCGCCGTGGCCCGGGCCAACGGCCAGAACCGCCTCGCGATCGTCGTGCCCTGCCACCGCGTGATCGGCGCGGACGGCTCCCTCGTCGGCTACGCGGGGGGCCTCCCGCGCAAGCGGGCCCTCCTCGAGCTCGAGGGGGCCCTGCCCTCCCGGGAGGCCGGGGCGCGGCGCGGCGCGGGCTAGAGCTTGAAGCGCCCGATCCCCGCCTCGAGGCCCTGCACGGACTCGCGGTTGGCGGCGACCCCGCGGCTGACCGAGTCGAAGGAGCGGCGGAGGGACTCCACGCCCTCGGCCTGGCGGCGCGAGACCTCGGCCAGGGACTCGAGGCGGCGGAGCGTGGCCTCGAGGGCCTCGGACATGGCCCGGATGCGCTCCTCCTGCTCGGCCATGCGGCCGCGGATCGAGTGGGAGGCCTCGGCGACGAGGGAGACCGAGGAGGCGACCGCCCGGGTGCCCTCGGCCTCCTCGCCCATCGCCTGGGCCACCTCCCGCGAGATGCTCGCCGAGTCGGCCAGCCCCGTCGCGAGCCGGGCGAGCATCTCGCCCGAGGACTCGGAGCGGCGGACGCCCTCGGCCACCTTGACCGCCATGGCGGCGATCTGCTGCTTGATCGACGCGGTCTCGCGGGCGGCGTTGGACGCGAGCTTGCGCACCTCGTCGGCGACCACCGCGAAGCCCCGGCCCTGGTCGCCCGCGTGGGCCGCCTCGATGGAGGCGTTCATCGACAGGAGGTTGATGCTGCTCGAGATCTTGCCCAGGGCCCCCGTGGCCTGGAGGATGAGGGCCGAGGCCGCCTCGATCTCGCGGATGGCGGCCACCGTCTCGGCCGCGGCCCGGCCGCCCTCCTCGCCCTGGCCGGCGAGGGAGGTGGCGAGCTCCCCGGCCCGCCGGGTCATCTCCTCGACCGAGCCGATGCTCGCCGCCATCTCCTCGATCGCGGCCGAGCTGTCGGCGACCGAGCCCTCCTGGGCCTCGGCGGCCTCGCTCACCTTGGCTGCGGCCCCGCGGAACTCGGCCAGGCTCTCCCGCAGGCATCGCGAGCGGGCGGCCTCGGCCTCGATCTCGTCCTTGAGGGCGACGAGGGCCCCGGCCGCGCCCCCGGCCTTCTCCATGGCCTCGGCCACGACGAGGGCCGTCTCGTCGGCCCCCGCCCGGGTCCGCGAGACCTCGGCGGCGATGCGGCCGACGACGCGGGCGAACTCGTCCAGGAGGCGGTTGATGAGCTCGGTCAGCTCGCCGAAGTCGTCCATCGAGCGGAGGGCGAGGCGGCCGCGCAGGTCCCCCTCCCCCGCCACGACCTCGCGCAGCCGGTCGCGGATGGCGTCGATGCCCCGGCGCCGCTCGTGGGCGATCGCGAGCTGGGCCCCGGCCACCACGGCGCAGAGGAAGGCGAAGTAGAGGGCGAAGATCCCCTGCTGGACCGAGGCGAAGCTCCTGCCCCGCTCCCAGGGCAGGGGGATGGCCGCGGCATCGAGGCCCGGGCGGCCGGTGAGGGAGCCCAGGAGCCCGGCGAGGGCCTCGCGGTAGGCCCCGGCCGCCTCGTCCGGGGGCAGGGCCCCGGAGCGGATCGAGGCCAGGACGCCGAGCTCGGCCTCGTGGAAGTCGGAGAGGTCGCGGAGGTTGAACTGGAGGAAGGTCAGGACGTAGACGGCGCAGAGGATGCCGATCTCCACCTGGCGTCGGGTGCTCGTCGCCTCCCGCCGCCTGACCCCGATCTCCCGGATGCCCAGGCGGTCGCGCAGGGGGGCGAAGGCGACCCCGTCGAGGGCGGACTGGGCCGCGGCGTAGACGGCCCCGCCGGCGAGGTTGGAGACCAGGATGACGAGCTTGTCGAGGCGGAGGAGGAGGGAGGCCTGGCCCCTCGACACGAGGAAGAGGACGTAGCCGGCGGCGAAGCCGACGAGGTTCATCGCGAGGACGACCTTGGCGAAGCCGAGGATGCGCTTGCGCGTCGCCTCGAGCTCCTCGGGGGGAAGCTCCTCCCCCGCGGCGAGCCTCGCCTCGACCCGCTGGAGGGGCAGGGCGAGGAAGTAGAGGATGGCCGCGAAGAAGAGGGTGGGCGGGAGGACGTTGGCGGCCATGAAGCCCAGGACCGCCCGCGGCAGGGCCGAGAAGCCGGCTATCCCGAAGAGGATGTTGTCCCGGAAGTAGCTCACGAACTGCATGACGAGGTAGACGGAGAAGATCATCGCGACCGAGTTCAGGGTCACCCGGAGGGCTAGTCTAGGCTTGCGCATCGGGTCATGGTACCCGAGCCCGCCTGAGCGGGTAAAGCCGCCGCCGCGCCGCGTCACCGCGATCCCGGCCGCCTGAGCCCTCCTTCCGCCTCGAGGTTCTTGATCTTGTAGCTCAGGACGCGCTCGGAGACGCCCAGGAGCTCGGCGGCCTTCTTCTGCACCCAGCCGCAGCGCTCGAGGGCCTGCTCGATGAGCTGGCGCTCGGCGTCGGCCAGGGCGACGCCCCCCGGAGGCAGCGAGACCTGGCCGGCGGCGGGGAGCTCGCTCCCGGCGAACAGGAGATCGAGGTCCTCCGCCGTGACGATCTCGCCCTCGGCCATGACCACCGCCCTTTCGATGACGTTCTCGAGCTCGCGGATGTTGCCCGGCCAGCGATAGCGCAGGAGCATGTCCATCGCGCCCGGCTCGATGCCGCAGATCGCCTTGCCCATCTCCAGCGTCGCCTTCTTCAGGAAGAACTGGACGAGGAGCGCGAGGTCCCCTTCCCGGGCGCGCAGCGGGGGCAGGCGTATGGTGACGCCGTTCAGGCGGTAGAAGAGGTCCTCCCGGAACTGGCCCTCGCGCATCCGCTCGGTGAGGTCGCGGTTCGTGGCGGAGATGACGCGGACATCGGTCTTGACCGGCTCGCTGGAGCCGAGCCGCTCGAAGCTCTTCTCCTGGAGGACGCGGAGGACCTTGGCCTGGGTCATCAGGCTCATGTCCGCGACCTCGTCCAGGAAGATAGTCCCCCCGTCGGCGCGCTCGAAGCGCCCTTCCCGCATCCGGTCCGCGCCGGTAAAGGCGCCCTTCTCGTGGCCGAAGAGCTCGCTCTCGAGGAGCTGCTCGGGGAGGGCGGCGCAGTTCACGCGGATGAAGGGCCCGCCGGAGCGCAGGCTGTTGTAGTGGATGGCACCGGCCACCAGCTCCTTGCCCGTCCCCGTCTCGCCGAGGAGGAGGGTGCTCACGTTGGTCCTGGCGACGCGATTGACGATCTTGAAGACTTTCCGGATCTCCTCGCTCTCGCCGATGAAGTTGTAGGGCCGATAGGCGGCCTCGCCCTCGAGCCGCTCCATGCCGGGGGAAGCGCTCCGCCTGCTCCCCCGGTCGAGGAGGGCCCGCCGCGCCTGGAAGTTGAGCTCCGGGAGGCTGAAGGGCTTCTGCAGGAGGCAGAAAGCCCCTTCCTTGACCGCTCGGAGCCCCTCCGGGGCGGAATCGATATCGGCATACACGATGAGCTCGGCGTCGCGGCCCGCCTTCCGCATCGCGCGGGAAAGGTCGATGGCGCCGCCGCCGGGCAGGCGCACGTTGCTCACGACGAGGTCGTAGGCCCGGGCCGAGAGCTCGAGCAGCGCTCCCTGGAAATCCGCGGCTCGATACAGGGAATGGCCGATGCTGCCGAAGAACTGGCAGATGTCGGCGGAGAAATCCGCGTCGCCGTCGACGATGAGGAAGGTGCCCATCCGCGTGCCTCGCCCCCATAATAGGCTCGCGGGCGGGGAAAGCAAGACGGCGCCGGCATCCTTGCGCGGCCCGGGCTATAATAATACCATGGGGGAACGGCGGCCGACGCGGCGCGGAGGAGGTCCAGCCACGGGACGGACAACCATCGATATGCTCAAGGAGATATCCTTCTTCGCGAGCATGGCCGAGAGCGATCTCCGCCGCATCGCGGAGATCATCACGGTGCGGGAATACGCCAAGGGCGCGGCGATCGTGGAGGAGCTCACCGAAGCCGAGCGCTTCTTCGTCATCTACCGGGGGAAGATCGAGATATCCAAGAAATTCGAGGGCTTCGAGGAGTTCATACTCTCCGTCCAGAGCGACGGCGACTTCTTCGGCGAGATGGCCCTCCTGGACGAAGGGCGCCGCTCCGCCACCGTCAAGGCGCTCGAGCCGACCACCGTGCTCGAGATCTCGCGCCTGGATTTCGAGAACCTCCTGTACAAGGCGCCCGTGCTCGCGTACCGCATCATGAAGGAGCTCAGCTCCCGGCTCCGCGAGACGGGGGCCCTCCTCATATCGCACCTCAAGCAGGCCAACCGGCAGCTCTACCGCGCGTACATCGACACGACGACCATCGTCGTCAAGGCGATCGAGGAGAAGCATCCCCATATCGAGGGCCTGGATCGGCAGGTCACGAGCCTGGCGAAGGCGATCGGGCGGGAGATGGGCCTGGCCGAGGAGGAGCTCCTCGTCCTCGAGCTCGGGGCCCTCCTCCACGACCTCGGGATGCTCGAGCTGCCGGCGGAGCTCCTCGCGAAGAGGACGCCGCTTTCGCCGAGCGAGGCGGAGGCGATCAGGAAGCATACGCGGGGCACGGCCTCGATGATCGAGGGCGTGCCCCTCCTCGGCAAGGTCATTCCCGCGATACGGAGCCACCACGAGCGATACGACGGCAAGGGCTACCCCGACGGGCTGTCCGGCGCGGGCATACCGCTGGAGAGCCGCATCCTCGCGCTGGCCGACGCGTTCATCGCCATGACGCATGACCGGCCGTACCGCGGACGGATGGCCCTCGAGGATGCCATCGCCGAGGTACGAAGGGAAGCGGGCGGGCAGTTCGATCCGGCGGTCGTGGACGCGTTCCTGCGGACCCGCGCCGGGGCGGGCGCCGAAGCCGACCCCATTTTGTAAAGCTCTCGAGGGCGGGAAGGGACAGCATGAACACGAGCGACTATCTTCTTGAGGACGCCGACGGCGGGCGCACGGCGCTCATAGAGGCCTCGGGAGCGAGGACCTACGGGGAGCTGCGCGCGGCGGCGGCCCGCATGGCCGGGGAGCTCCGCTCCCTCGGCCTCGCCCCCGGCGCCCGCGTCGGGCTGCTGGGCGCGAACTCGCTCTTCTGGGCGGCCTCCTACCTCGCGATCATGAAGCTGGGCTGCGTCGCCGTTCCCTTCTCCTCCATGCTCAAGCCCGAGGAGATGGCCAAGAACGCGGCCTGGGCCGGCTGCGAGGCCGTATGCATGGACCGGCGCATGCGGCGGCCCTTCGGATCGGCCTTCCCGCCGGCCCTGCGCGTCGTTTCAGACGAGGCGCTGGAGCTCCCCGGCCCCGCGGAATGGCCCTCGCCCTCGCTGAGCCCGGATACGGGCGACGCCGCGCTGATGTTCACCTCGGGAACGACCGCGAAGCCGAAGGCGGTGCGCATAACGCACGACAACATCCAGGCCAACACCGACTCGATCATCGAGTACCTCGGGCTCCGCGCCGACGACTGCATGCTCGTCATCCTGCCCTTCTTCTACTGCTTCGGCACCTCCCTCCTCCATACCCACCTGCGCGTCGGGGGCGCCCTCGCGCTCTGCAACAGCTTCACCTTCCCCGAGACCGCGCTCGACATGATGGAGAAGCAGGGCTGCACGGGCTTCGCTGGCGTCCCCTCCTCCTTCCAGCTCCTCCTGCGGATCAGCACCTTCCGCGCCCGGGCCCTCCCCAAGCTCCGCCTGATCCAGCAGGCGGGCGGGAACCTCCACCAGGTGCTCCTCAAGGAGCTCATCGCCGCCAAGCCCGCCGCCCGGGTCTTCGTGATGTACGGCCAGACCGAGGCCACGGCCCGCCTCTCCTACCTCCCGCCGGAGAAGCTGGCCGACAAGCTCGGCTCCATCGGGCGGGGCGTCCCCGGGACCGAGCTGCGCGTCCTGGGCGAGGACGGCCGCCCCGTCGCCCCCGGCCAGGTCGGCGAGATCGTGGCGCGGGGGAGGAACATCTCCCCCGGCTACTACAACGACCCGGAGGCCAGCGCCGAGAAATTCCCCGGCGGCTCCCTCCGGACCGGCGACCTCGCCACGGTGGACGAGGAGGGCTACATCTTCGTCGTCGACCGCAAGGACGACTTCATCAAGTCCTGGGGCTACCGCGTCAGCAGCCAGGAGATCGAGTCCTGCGCCCTCGGCCTTCCCGAGGTCGTATCCGCCGCTGCGGTCGGCGTTCCCGACCTCCAGGCCGGCGAGGCCATCCACCTCTTCGTCGTGCTGCGCCCCGGCGCGCCCCTTGCGGCGGAGGACATAGCGTCCCATTGCCGCGGGGGCTTGGCGAAGCACATGGTCCCGTGTAAGGTGACGATCGTGGAAAGGATGCCCTTGAACGCGAACGGCAAGATCGTGAAGACCGAGCTTCGGAGGATGGCGGCGAAATGAGGAAGCATACGCTGATCGCGGCCGCGCTGGCGGCCCTCGCGCTGGCGTCCTGCAAGGGAGAGGCGAACATGGAGCAAGAAACCTCGCGCGCGGCGCGGGAGCGGGCGGCGGCGGCGGGCATGGAGCGGCTCGCGAAGGCCCGGGTCTTCTTCGGGCATCAGTCGGTCGGCTACAACCTGCTCGACGGGATCGCCGAGCTCGCGGCCGCGAGGGGAGCGGAAGGGCCCCGCATCCTCGAGGGCAGGGATCCCGGGGCCGCGGCCTCGCCCCGCCTCCTCCACGCGGCGATCGGCCGGAATACCGAGCCGCTAGGCAAGATAGGCGACTTCGAGGGCCTCGTCCGCGGGGGGATCGGCGACTGGGCGGAGGTCGCCTTTATGAAGCTTTGCTACGTGGACGTCGGGAGGGACACAGACGTTCAGGCCTTGTTCGCCGCGTACAAGGAGGCCATGGCGCGTCTCGCGAAGGAGTATCCGCGGGTCGCCTTCATGCACCTGACCCTGCCCCTTACCTCCGAGGAACCGAGCCTCAAGGAAAGGCTCAAGGAGAGGCTCAAGGCCCTCCTCGGCAGATCGAGGCCCTCCGACAACCTCGCGCGGGAGCGCTACAACCGCCTGCTTCGCGCCGAGTACGGCCCCTCGGGCAGGCTCTTCGACCTGGCCCTCGCCGAGGCCACGGCCCCCGGCGCCTCGCCTGCGGCGCATCGGAGCGGCGGGGGCCTCTACTACTCCCTCCGCCCCGAGTACACGACCGACGGCGGGCACCTGAACGAGCTGGGCCGGCGGCGCGCCGCCGAGGAACTGCTGGCCGTCATCGCCTCCCTCGAGGCGAAGCCGTAGGCGGAGGTTTACTCCCCCGCCTCACGGCTCAGAAGAAGAGCGCCACGACCAGCGAGACGACGCCGATAAAGGTGCCCGTGATCCCGGTCCAGATGGGGGCGCGCGTCATGAGCCGGTATTCTTGGCTATTGCTCGGGACGTAGACCTGGTCTCCCGGCTGGATCGGATCCGCGGCCTTGCGGCGCTTCCCGCGCGGATCGATGACCTGGTACTTGCCGTTGTCGTTCCTCGAGGGATCGATGCCGGCGGCCAAGCCGATGTAGTACCAGGCGAGCATCCCGGGCTGATAGGCATAGACGCCGGCGTTGTTGACGGCGCCGGTGACCGACACCGTCGAGATCAGCAAGGGTATGAATACCCGGTCGTTGGCCTCGAGCGGCAGGTCCGAGGCCTGCTCGGCGCCGGAGAGCAGGGCTTGGAGGTTCACGGGTATGGGAGCGGCCCGCCCCTGCCTGAGGAGGACCGCGGACGCGAGGTCGGCGTTAGGCGCGATGGAATCCCGGATCGAGACCAGGGCGTCGGAGAGCATCTCCCCCGCCGTCACGGGACAGGATATCCTTCGGCCGGCCGCTTCCCTATTCACGGCGCCGCCCTCGGCCCGAGCGCCCTCCTGAGCGCCGCCCGGCTCCGGCGCGGCCGGCTGCACGACCGCCCCCTCGAACCAGACGACCGGCCGATGCTTGTCGCGCGAGGATACCGTCACGGCGTCCCCGTACTGCAGGCTGAGGCTCGACGCGTAGGCCTCGGGCAGCGCCACGTAGTCGGACCTGGTCCCGCCCTCCGAGCCGTGGTCGATGCGCACCCTCGACAGCTCGGCCCGATCGGTCAAGCCGCCGCCGAAGATATCGATGAGCTCGCGCAGCCCTTCCTCGGGGGCCAGCTCGTAGCTTCCCGGCTGCCAGACCTCTCCCGAGAGCGTCACCAAGCGCATGACGCGGCGGAAGGCGATGGTCTCCCCCGGCTTGACCAAGGGGTCCTGGTCGGCGATGCCCAGGCGCGAGGCCCGCAGCAGGTCGTAGCGCCTCGTCTCGCCGTCCCGCCCGGTCACCTCGACGATCCGGACGGAGGCGTTGGGGCCGCGGGCCGCCTCCGCGACCTCGCTGAGCCGCGTAAGCCCCCACGCGGTCGGGTACTCGCCGCGGAGGACCTCGCCGCGGACGGCGATGTGGAAGGCCCCGGTCGAGGTCAGGGTGAGGGAGGGGAGGCTCCTCGTGTAGCTTTCCACGACGAGGGATTCGACCCTCCGCTTGAGCTCGAAGAAGGTGAGCCCGGCCGCGTCGATCTTCCCGAAGAAGCCCAGGTCCACCGAATAGTCCCCGCTCACGACGAGCTCTCGAGTCAGCACCACCCCGGCGGATTGGTTATACGAAAGCTGGTAGATGTCGCCGGGCGTGACGGGATACTCGATGTTGGCGATGGCTATCCGGACTCGCTCCTCGGCTATCGCGGCCCGGTCGGAGGCGGCGACGGCCGGCTCGACGGCCCCCTGCGCGGCGAGGCACGCGGACGCGAGGATCAAAATGGTCGCCAGGATCGCCTTTCGCGGCATCGGGACCTCCTTTCCGACGATGATCATCGTTTCGGCATTATATGCTAGTATACCCGCGCCGGGAGGAAGATGCATGATCATCGGCACGGGGATCGATATAGTCGAGACCGAGCGCGTCCGCGCCCTCATCGACCGGGACGGCGAGCGCTTCCTCGGCCGCTGGTTCGGCGCGGAGGAGATCGCCTATTGCGGAGGGAAGGCCAAGCCCTACCTGCACTTCGCCTCGCGCCTGGCCGCCAAGGAAGCGGCGTTCAAGGCCTTGCGGCTCTCCAAGGGCGCGCCCATCTGCTGGAAGCACATCGTGGTCGTCCAGGACGAAGCCGGCGCTCCCCGATTGGCCTTGAGCGGGGAACCCCGCGCCGCGGCGGAGCGGCTCGGGGCGACCGGCCTCCACGTCAGCCTTTCCCATTGCGGCGCCTACGCCATCGCCGCGGTCACGGCCGAGGGGAGCGATCGATAGGGGGGCGGGCCTCCGGCATTCAGCGCATCGCTTCCCTGGAGACCTTCGCCATGGGCAGGGCGACCGTGGCCTCGGGCTTCCCGCAGAGCTTATTGACGCCCGCTTCGAGGCACATCCTCGCGATCGCGACCGGAGTCCGGAGGAGTATCGCCAGGTCCCCCAGCAAGGACATGTTCAGGCAGTACGCGATATCCAGCCTGACCATCTGCCGGAAGGTCAGCTTGTTCTTCCCGCTGACCTGCCAGAGGCCGGAAAGGCCGGGCAGGACGTCGAAGCGGTGCGTATGCCAGCGCAGGTACTCCTTGGCCTCGTAGGGGATGCAGGGACGCGGCCCCACCAGGCTCATGTCTCCCTTGAGCACGTTCCACAGCTGGGGGAGCTCGTCCATGCAGCTCTTCCTGATGACCCTGCCTCCGAGGATGATCCGAGGGTCGACGGAGTCGAGCTTCTCCATGGGGACATCGCCGTCGACGATGAAATTGTGCGCGTAGTTCCCGTGGAAGGCCTGGTTGTTGTCGCGCTTCATCGTGCGGAATTTCCAGAAATCGAAGGGCACGCCCTTGTACCCGACCCTGGTCTGCTTGAAGAAGACCGGCCCCGGCGAGACCAGCTTGATATGCAGGGCGAGCAGGAGGAACAGGGGGGAGCTGAGGATCAGGAGCCCCGAGGCGCCGCAGATATCCAGGACCCGCTTCCAGACGGGGATGCGCTCGACGAAGAGGAACTCGATGCTCTCCCGGATGGAATCGTAGCCCCGCTCGAGATCGTCCTGGCCGGCGCTCCGCTCCTTGTCCGAGTAGAGCCAGTTCTCGGGGTACTCGTAGACGTCGAAGCCGATGGAGCCGCATTCCGCCTTCCCCAGCTCGCCGACGACTTTCTTGCCGAATACCGCCGCTCCCTCCTTCAGCGTATCGGGGAGGAGGACGGCGATCTGCCCTTCCTCGCCGACGCCGATGCAGTCGATCGACCGGGAGAAGAGGGACACTTGATGCATGATCTCCTCTTGATTCCTTGAGGTCTTTTCCTCCATGCGGAAGCTGACGATGGAGAATTTGCTCCCGTTCCGATCGGACCTCGTCCGCTCGTACTTGACGAGGGCCTTGAACTCCTCGAAGGAATAGACATTCGTTCCGGAAACCCCGGCCTTGCCATGCGGGCCGCGATTCAGTCGGAGCAGTCTCTTCTGTTTCATAAATTACAGCCCTCACCTTCCGCCGCTCGGGGCGGTAGACGGATTCTTGAAATCGCCGGGAGCTACATCGTGCGGAAGGATCGAATAGCGATTGCCGAATCGCACGAAAACGCCATCTTGCAGGACGCGGGCGACCGAGCCGTCGACCTCGAGCGTGACCATGCTCGAGCAGCCGAAGAGCTCCTGCAGCTTCCCTATGGTCAGGGTGAGCTCCAGATGGACGCTCTGCTGGGCCTCGAGCTGCGCGCCGCTCAGGTTGATGAAGACGCCCGCCGTCGAGATGTCTCGGCTCGACGCCTCGATCGCCGCAGGTGCTTTTTTATCTCCGAGCTTGATCCTGATGGGAACATCGAGCTCGTACCGTTCTTCTCGTCGCCTATCCATAGAAGCCAGCTATGGAGAACCATACCGTACTTGCGCGGCAACTCAATCCGTAGAAAACATGAATTAAAGAGTCGATAATTGGCGAAGGGGAATGAGGAGCGGGCATACAAAAGTAGTAGTGATAATTCTCCGGTATTAGTACTTACAAATTCGCCGCGGCCCAGAGAGCCGCCTGAAGCCGGTTCTCGACATTGATCTTTTTGAAGATATTGTAGAGATGCGTCTTCACCGTGTTCGTGCTGATGCACATCCGGCTCGAGATCTCGTCGTTCGTGGAGCCCATGCTCACCAAGGTGAGGATCTCGATCTCCCGCGAGGTCAGCGAGGTCTTCTCCTCGATGGCGATCTGCTTCTCGTTGAAGCTCTCGAATACGCAGCGGAGGAGCGTCTTCCGAGAAACCCAAATTTCTCCATATAAAATGGCCCGAATTCCTTTGATGAAAACCTCGAAATGATCGTCTTTATAGAAAAAACCCCGTACGTTGCGCGCCAGGGCCTTCCGCTCCACCCCCGCGTTCTCGTTGAGATTGAACAGCGCGATGATGCACTGCGAGATATTGCCATTCGTCGCGATGCTCTTGAGGATCTCCTCGAAGCTCTGCAGCTCGGTATCGATAAGGATGAGGTTCTTGCCGCTCTCGGCGCAGGTAGCGCCATCCTCCGCCGGCGAGAAGGTATTGAGGTCGCGGTCAAACATCCTGCATCCAGAGCCGATCTCCTTGGTGATCACGTAGGAAAGGAATTCGTTCTGGAGCGTCAGGGGCCCGATTATTGAGATAATGGAGTTTTTAGCAAGATCGTCATCAAGATGCATCCCGATTATCCCCGCACGAGAGCACGTACTTCATTATAGCATTATGCATCTATACTTTTGGAATAGTCATATAACAGAATCAGCTATGCTATTCCAGCCATCCCGAACGCCGCGAGCGAGGGAAAAAGGCCGCAGAGTCACGCATTCAGGGATACTATCATCAAATGGAATCGCCCGTAAACGGCGTGCGTCGCCGGCGGAGACCTGAAATGGAATTCAAAGATCTGCGGCGTATAGACGAAGGCGCGACGGTCCTCCTACTACTCGAGCATGAGGCGGAGATCGATGACGCTAATCTCCTTCATGCCTATCCCTGGACTCGGGATGATGGCGAGCGGATCATGAGCTTCCTGGATCGAGGGGCGAGAACGACCTGGTGCATGAGCAGGCTGCTCCTGCGCGGCGCCCTTGCCCAGGCGGCCTCCGTGGATCCGGGGAAGCTGGCCATCGTGCCTGGCCCCTTCGGCAAGCCTCGGCTGGAGGATAGCGATATACGCTTCAACCTCTCGCACGCGCCGGGATGCGTGATCCTGGCGCTTTCCCGAAGAGGCGAGGTGGGATGCGACATCGAGGACGCGCGCTCCCTCGGCCTCGGCTATCGCGATATAGCCCCTTCCTGCCTCCAGGAATGCGAGATGGAATACCTGGCGGCCGCCCCGGATCCCCGGGTCGGGAGGGACCGCTTCCTCGCCATGTTCGTGGAGAAGGAGGCCAGGCTGAAGGCGCTCGGCGCCGGGCTCGCGGTCCCCCCGGCGGGCATCCGCTCGGCGATGAAGGAGCCGCCGTTCCGGGAGGCTACCCTCGCCTGCTTCCGCTCCGGGGAAGGCGGCTCCCGCGTCATCGCGGTCTGCCTGCCCTCCGGGCTCGAGGCGCTGGAGCTGATCGCCTGCCGGTACGAGGGTGGAAGGATATCCCCGCTCGAAGGCCGATGCTACGAGTGAGCCACCTCGGCCACCGCCGCCGCCAGCCGCGGGGCCGCGTGGAGGTACTCGGTGCTCCGCCGCTTCTGGTCGATGTCGCGGAAGACCCGCTCGACCTGCTCCGCGGAAAGGCCGGAGCCGGAGGCTATGTCGGCGATCGGCACGCCGTTGTTCTTCCCGTACAGGCAGAGGTCCATGAGCTGGTAGGGAAGGGAGAAGTAGAACTCCTCCTGCGACTGGGGCATCGAGTAGGTGTCGGTGGTCGGGGGGCGCTTCCGGATCTCCTCGGGCACGCCGAGGAAGGCCGCCATCCGGTAGACCTGCGACTTGTAGAGGTGGGCGATGGGCTTGAAGTCGGCGGCGCCGTCGCCGAGCTTCACGAAGAAGCCCTGGTCGTACTCGAGCCGGTTCGGCGTCCCGGACACGGCGTAGTTCAGGCGGTCGGCATGGTGGTACTCCATCATCTTGCGCACGCGCTGCTTGAAGTTGGTGGCGGCGACGATGCCGAGGTAGGCCTCGGGGCTGAGCCGGCACTTCACTTCCTCGCCCTCGGCCGTGAGGATCACCACCGAGAAGAGCCGGAAGCTGTCCGTGTCCACGACGCTCGGCAGGACGATCTTGGCCTTGTCGCTGTCCTTGAAGGCGGGATAGACGAGGCGGATGGCGTCGTTCCTGCGCCGGTAGCAGCCGGCCGCCTCGAGGAGGGGGGATATCTCCTCGACGGCGGAATCGATGCCCAGGGAATCCGAGAGCAGCCGGCTCAGCCTGAGCGTGTCCGAGGAGGATTCCCGCTCCGGCATGTGGAGGCCGAAGACCCGCTCCTTGCCCAGGGCGCGGACGCAGAGCGAGGCGACGACGCTCGAGTCGATCCCGCCCGACATGGCGACGACCGCCCCCTTGCGCCGGTACTTCGCGACGTACTCGCGGATGGAATCGCAGATCCGCTCCGCCTCCGCCGCGGCGTCGATCGCGAGAGCCTCGGGTCCGAAGCGCTTGGTTTCGCTCATCGTCTGTCTTCCTTTCCTATCGCTTGAGCATGTCGAAGGCCTTGAGCGGCTCGGGAGCCGGCTTGGCCGCCGGGCCCGAGCCCTCGCCCGCGATGAAGTGCCGGTGCGCGAGCTGCGTCGAGACGACGGCCACCACCCGCATGTTGTCCGTGTTGCTCATGCCCCGCCCCCCGACGGCCGCGCACTTGGCGAAGAGCGCGGCCACGGGGACCGGGTCGAATACGCCCGCCTCGCGCAGGGCCCCCTCCGAGACGAGGCCGTCCAGCCACTCGGGGCGCCCGCCCTGGAAGAAGCTCGAGGCGTCGGGGGCGCGGTAGGGCTGCTTGGGCCTATGGAGAATGGACTCGGGCACGAGGTCCGCGAACTCGCGCTTGAGGACGTGCTTCTCGTCGAGCCCGAGGAGCTTGTGGCGCGAGGGGAAGGAGTTGGCCAGGTCCATCACCCCCGCGTCGAGGAAGGGGAAGCGGCCCTCCACCGAGTTGCCCATGAGCATGCGGTCGCCCTGGGCGGAGAGGATGTAGCCCGGCAGGAGGGTCGTGAACTCGAGCCACTGGGCGCGCGCGACCGGGTCCCAGGCCTCGCTCCCGGCCGGCATCCGCGCGACGAGCTCCTCGTCGGGCCGGAGGGACTCGATGGCCGCTCGGAAGCCGGGGTCGAGCATGCGGCGCAGGGCCTCGGTCGAGTCCCAGCGCGGCCGGTGCGAGAGGGCGGGGTCCGAGGGGTCGAGGTTCTTGCCGAAGAAGGCGCGCGCGAAGGAAGGCGCCTTGCCCGGCGAGCGGAGCATCCACGGATAGAGGAGCTCGGCCGCGCGCGCGCGCATCGTCGATCCGGGATCCCGCGCGAGGAAGGCCCGCACCCGGGCCTCGCGGAAGATGTCGTAGCCCGCGAGGACCTCGTCGGAGCCCTCCCCCGTCACGACGACCTTGTAGCCCGATCGCCGGACGAGCCGCGACAGGAGGTACAGCGGCGCGGGCGCCGTCCGGAGGATGGGCTTCTCCCCGTGCCAGACGACCTCGGGGAAGACCCCGGCGATATCCGCCGCCGAGACCTCGACGCTGAGGTGCTCGGTGCCGAGCCGGCGCGCCATCTCCTCCTGGTAGGCGCCCTCGTCGAATTCGGCGTCGGCGAAGCGGAGGGAGAAGGTGCGGAGGGGCGCGCCCGTGTACTTCGCGATGACCGCGGCCGTCACCGAGGAGTCGATGCCGCCGGAGAGGTAGGCCCCCACCGGCACGTCGCTCCGCAGGAAGCGCAGGCGCGTCGCCTCGACGAGCTTCTCGCGGAGGCGCCTGCCGTTCTCGACGATGTCCTGCGACGGCTCCTCGCCCGCGGGCGGGAAGGAAGCCTGCCAGTAGGCCCGCTTCTCGAGGCCGCCGTTCCGCAGGACCGCCCAGTGGCCCGGCTCCAGCTCCTGGACGCCCGCGTAGGGAGTCCTCGGGGCGACGGGGCACCAGAAGGAGAAGAGCTCCGCCATGCCCGCCGGATCGAAGGAGCGGGGCACGGAAGGGTCGGCGAAGATGGCCTTCATCTCGGAGGCGAAGAGGAAGCGCTTCGGCGTCGAGCAGTAGTAGAGCGGGAGGATGCCCGAGGGGTCGCGGGACAGGGCGAGCTCTCCCCGGCCGCGGTCCCAGAGGGCGATGGCCCACTGGCCGTTGAAGCGGCGGAAGCACTCGGGCCCCCAGGCCTCCCAGGCGTGGACGACGACCTCGGTGTCGGAAGCCGTCCTGAACCTATGGCCGCGGGCCTTCAGCTCCTCGGCCAGCTCAACGTAGTTGAAGATCTCGCCGTTGAAGCTGATCCAGACGCGGCCGTCCTCGTTGGACAGGGGCTGGACGCCGCCGGCCGCGTCGATGATGGCGAGCCTCGTGTGGCCGAGGGCGGCTACCTCGTCGCGGTAGTAGCCGGAGCCGTCGGGGCCGCGGTGGGCGAGGCGCCCCATCATCCGCAGGACGAGATCAGCGTCGGGCTCCCCCGAGCGGGAGACGAAGCCGCAGATGCCGCACATCTATCGTTTCCCCGTCCGAGCTAATACGAAGCGCTCGAGGACGGCGGCCGATCCCAGGTTCCCGGCGCAGATGTCGGCGTCGGAGAGCTCGATGCCGAAGGTCTGCTCGACGAAGAGGGCGGCCCCCACCAGGGCCAGCTCGGGGTCGGCGGCGCGGGAGGGCGAGGAGGAGAAATCCTTGAGCATGAGCATCTGTTCTTCTTTCCGCATTGGTATCCCCGATGCCGCGCAGGAGATCGCGAGGAGCCCCATCAAGGGCCGCTCGGCGCGTCCCGCTGGGCTTTCTTGACGGCGAGCTCTTGTTTCCAAACCGAAAGCTGATGGAGGAAGAGCGCGAGCGCGATGCTCAGGGCGAAGCTCCCGCCGAAGGCCTTGATCACGAGCTCGGACCGCCTGGGGCCGGATTTCTCTTCGGGCACCTCGGCCATCTCGAAGACCTGGAAGATGGGCTCCGATTCGGGCGATAGCTTCGCGGCCTCGTATTGGGGCGAGAGGGTATTGTAGATGCGCTGCTGGATATCGAGCTCGTTCGTCAGGAAGGAGAACTCGGTGGCGACCTCGGCCACGCTGCGCGTCACCCCCTCATCGCCCGTGGCCGAGGGCAGCATCGTCTGGTTCTGGCTGATGAGGTCCTGCAGGTTCCTTAATTCCTCGTTGAGTTGCTCGAGATGGGGATCGTCGCTCCTGGAATAGGACGTGTAGTTCTTGATCTCGATCTCTTTCATGATCACTTGCGACCGCAGGTTAGCCAGCGCCGAGGCCTGGGAGACCCCCAGCTCCTGCGCGTTCAGCACGCCATACTTGCGCTGCAGGTTCTTGAGCCGGTTCTGCAGCGTGCCGATCGAGGCGCGCACCTCGAGGAGCTTCTCTTCCAGGCTCTGCTTCGTCTTCTCCTTGGCGATGCCGCGGTTTTGCGAGAACCATTCGTTGAGCAGCTCGACCGTCCGGTTGACGAGGTCTCGCGCGAAAACGGGGTTGATATCACTGTAGGTGAGCCGGAGGCTCCCGGTATTCCGCGAATAGTTGAATGTAAGGTTCCGCAGTAAAAATTCTCTTGCCTTGGTCTTGGCCGCTTTTTCAAGCTGATATTTCTCTATAATATCAAATTCCGCCACTAAGCGGTCCAGAATCGTACGACTATGCAGTATCTCGAGCAGCATATCGCCGTTGCTGTAGCCGGTCACGGGCCGGTTCTGGGCGCCGATCCCGAGAGCATTTAGAATGGAGTCTGAGATATCGCTTTGGGTGTTCGTCGTGACGAAAAGCACGGCCTCGGCGGTGTAGGTATTTGGAAGCGGGCTCTGCTCGGGCGGAAGCTTGATGCTGATTATAGCGAAGGCCACCACCGCGAGCGTCACGAAACCCGGGATACCGACGATGAGCCATTTATAGCGCATGAGGATTCGGTAGTAGCGCAAGAACACTTCGAGTAAATTCGGCCCCGTATCTTCCATTGAGATTCCCTCTTTCGCGACCTAGTCGTTCGAATATAGCCGCCGCACCAGGTCCAGTAAAGTAGTCACAAAGGCGATGCGCAGCCGAGCGATATACCGTGGTTACTGGAGACAACCGATGGAAACGGGTATCATGATCAGGAAGTAGCCGGGTAGGGACGAACAAAACGCCACAGATGGAGGCTTCGGAGGAGTCATGCGAAGGATAAGGCTGGGATCGATACATGTCGATTACGTCACGCAGGCGGAAGCAATCGACCTGATCATAGATCGAGCGGGATCCCGAAAGGGCGGATATATCGTCACGCCGAATGTCGATCATATCGTGATCGCGGAGAGCAACGAAAAGTTGCGTGCCGCGTATGCCGACGCGACGCTTTCGCTCGCCGACGGCATGCCCCTGATTTGGGCGAGCAAGCTCATGGGCCGCCCCTTGCCGGAAAAGGTTTCCGGCTCCGATCTCATCCGCCCCCTTCTCCAGGCCGCCGCAGGCGCAGGCATGCGCGTCTATCTCATGGGAGCAGCCCCCGGAATCGGCCTCGCGGCGGCGCAGCGGCTCGTTGAGGAGATGCCCGCCCTGGCGATCGTCGGGGCTGATTCGCCGCCGCTTGGCTTTGACGTCGATAAGGACCTGGAAAGGGCAGTGATAGACAAGATGGTGGCGGCTCGCCCCGACATCGCCCTGATAGCCTTGGGCTGCCCTAAGCAGGAAATACTGATGCATCGGTGGTATAGGGCGCGCATAGGGCCCGTCATGCTCGGCATCGGGGCGAGCCTCGATTTCATCGCGGGAAAGGTGAAGCGGGCGCCACCCTGGATGTCGGACCACGGCCTCGAGTGGGTCTTCAGGCTCATCCAGGATCCTAGACGCCTAGCGAAACGATATATAGTCAGAGACGCGCGCATCGTTGGAATCCTCGCACGGATGCTCCGCGAGCCGCGGAGCACGTGGTTTTTCGAATCATAGCCATCGCCCGCCGAGGTCGACGCTACGCGCGCGGCGTGATTTCTCCTACCAGACATCCCAGCGACGCACAGCGAAGGTAGAGCAGTGGAGATTCGTGGGAAGCCGTCTCGCTGGAGATCAAGCTCATGCCCAGACTGCCGAGCAGCTCCGTCGATGAGGCGAACGCATCTCCAAAGAAGGCGCGATTGGCTCCATCGCGAGTATATCGATCCACGTACCAATCCATGTCGCCTCCTCCCTTGCCTCCCTTCTGCATCCACGCGGGCAAGCGCTTCAGCGCCTTCCGGCACAGCGCGCTCCGTAGATGCGCCAAGCGGTAGCCGACCACTCCCTGCGCCGGCCATCCGCCCGAACTCTCCTTGGGCACATGGGAGAGCTCCGGGAAGCGGCGCCGATAGAACGCGTTATAAAGACGGTCGCCGGCACGCAGTGCCTTCGAGATTCCCATGCATGCGGAAAACAGCTCTTCGTCATAGAACGGGCAGAGAGTCTGCGTCTTGCGCAGGAACGCGACCGGCCCGCCGGAGGTGAAAAGCGAAGCTCGGAACCGGTACAGGATCATCTCCATTAAGTCGGCGTCGGTACGGCTGATCGGACGATACCGATCGATCAAGCGGACGAGACCGGCCTTGGCGGAAGACTCGACCTGCGAGGCGATCTCCTCGTGCAATCCGGTGATTTTCTTGCCGTATCCCGAGGACATTCGTCTCAAATAGGCCTCATCAGGGAGCGGGGGGCCGGAATAACGATCTTGGCCGGCGATGACGCCAAGCGGGGATTCGCCGCTCAGCTTCAACTTACAGTAGAACCCCCCGCCGACGACGACATCGCCGATGTGGCCATCGAGGATGAACGAGGGCGACTCCCTCCGTAGTTCTTCTAGATTGCCATAAATATGGCTGCTCTCCAGGGAATTCGCCGTCATCGTGCCATATAAAAAGTCGTCGGCGAAACGGGTAGGCGCCTCGGATGGAATGCGGAACACCTCGGTGCTGAGGCCGATCGCCTCAGCGGCGCGCTGGGCGAATCGGGCTTCGTTCGTCTGCGGGTTGTCGGAAGTCACGAGCCGCATTCGCTTCTTCCTGCAATACGCGGCGATCAGGCGGGAGTCATAGCCCCCGCTGAGGCCCGCAGCCAGTGGTTCATCCCCAAGACGGCCGAAGAATGCCGAGAATAATCCGTCAAGGAGCTCGATCGCCTCGTTTTCATCGGTAATACGCGAGCTCAGCTCGGGATAAGAAGGCAAGCTTTCCTCGGAACATTCGAGCTTCTCAGGTTCATCAAGGGAGAGGGACAATACCTGTCCGGGGCCGACCCTCCCCACTTCGGGGAAAAGCGAGGACTGGAAGGGGAGATAGCCATAGGTCAGGTACTCAGCGCAGGCAGGCAAGGAAGGCTTCGCTCCCTCGGCCACATCGAATTGGTTGATGCCGAGCAGCAACCCGCCTTGCAAGCCGCGATAGTAGAGCGGCATGCTGGCCAAGAAATCGGTTAAGGCGAACAAGCGCATCGCCTCGCGGTCGATCACGAACAGCGAGAACATCCCTCCGCCGATGGCAGAGCGCATCCCGCCGATCCCGGAGCGGATGTATGCATCCAACAATAGCCCAAGCGATTCTTCCAGCGAAAAACTCTTCGCGGTGCGCGTATATAGGTGTCCGACGCAGACCAGGCTCAGCGAGCCGTCCCTACGCTCGCAGAAGGCCGGGCTGTGCCCATACCGCGATATGTCGATCCTCAGCTCTACAGCATGATCGCGGCTGCGCAGAATCCGCAGGGTCAGCCCGCGCGTGCCTGATGCCGTCCGCCACGTTACTACCAGCCTCTCTCGAACCATCGTAGCCCCCTCGCTCCCCGGATGGATCGCCGGTACCCAGCAAGCCTCTTTCATGATACCTTAGCAGTTCCTCGGAAGAATACCCCGCGCGCGCCACGCGGCCTCCGGCGCGACCTCGCACCGGGATCCTTTCATGACCATACATCATGTTATAATGATGAGACTCCAGTTTGCGACAGATATCGGATATATAACTGAAGGCATGCGGGAGGGAACGATTTGACGCCTTTTGTTCCACTAGCGATGTTTGGCTGGGTTTTCATCATGATAGGTCTCTTCTTGCGCACGACGCCGCAAAAAGCAGTCGCGATAGGAACCATCGGCGGCTTCCTCCTCCTGCCTTTTTTCGCCTACGATTTCCCGTTCATCCCGGCCTATGACAAGGCGACCAGCATCGCGCTTGGCCTGATACTGGGAGGCGCTCTCTCCGGTCAATCGCGGCGGAATCCCCTCCGAATGTCATCCTATGACCTGCCCATGTTCATCTGGTGCTTCGTCTCTCCCATTACGTCTTCGCTGTCCAACGGCCTAGGCCTCTACAACGGCATTTCAGACATGGTAGGGAAACTGCTCGCATGGGGCGTTTTTTACTGGGCCGGGAGGAAATACTTCTCGACCGGCACTTCCTTGCGGACCCTCACCTGGGGCTTTGTTCTCGGAGGCGTCGTCTATACGCCCTTGGTCCTTTTCGAAGTTCGGATGAGCCCGCAGCTCTCCAACATAGTCTACGGATTCTTTCCCCACGATTTTATTCAACACATCCGATACGGTGGCTATCGGCCCATCGTTTTCCTGAAGCACGGCTTGATGGTGTCCCTATGGATGGCGGCTACCGCCACGGCGACGTTCTGGCTCTGGCAGTCCAAACAAGCAAAAAGAGTCAGGGCTTTCCCGATCGCGCCCTTAGCCCTGCTTCTCATCGCCGCGACCGTTCTGTGCAAGTCCGCCAACGCCTGGGTCTACCTCTCCATCGGGTTGAGCGGTTTTTACTACTATAGGAAGACGAAGTCGACCTTGCTTTTCAGGATACTGCTCCTAGTGGTTCCGATCTACATATGCCTCCGTCTCATGCGGGTGGTTTCAATCGAGCAGCTGTTGGCCTTCGCCGGGAAGTTTTTCGACATCCAGCGCATCGAATCATTGACAGTGAGATTGTTTCAAGAGGATCTATTCGGCGTCCGAGCGATGCAGCGATTCATGTTCGGCTGGGGAGGCTTCGGGCGAGGATGGCCAGTGGATCCCAATACGGGCCAGAGGCTGATCGAGTATGTAGACGCGTTCTGGGTAATCGCGATCAGCACGAGCGGACTGCTCGGCCTCGTTAGCATTTTCGGGGCCCTGGGTATCGGCTCTTGGAAGGTGCTGGGGCTCTACTCGAGATCGTCGAGAAGGGACTCGCAGACAAGCCGATCCGCCTTTGAAGTCGACGCGATCATCCTATGCCTAATCACCAGCCTTTTCCTCCTGGATTCGCTGCTGAACGCAATGGCCTCGCCGGTCTACGTCCTAGGCGCGGGTGCGCTGGTGAGTTATTACGTGAACGAAAAGGCGTCAAGTCTCGCCACTCAGAACTCGAGGCTTGTTCCACAATGATCTACAGATCGCACCGGGGGCGAACAGCATGAAGCCATTCGCGACATCTTTCTTTGTAAGGCTGCTTGCCTATGGATTACGGCCGCTTAGGAAAAAACTCGGATTCCGGTCTACGAACGTTAGGGACGTTCGCGGGCGAAGACGTTCTTCAGAGCATCTCGAGATACAGCCGGCTGAGCATGGAAGGTTTCCGCCCGCAGTGACCCTGCCTGGCCAGATCGAGCGGGCGGCGTCGAACTACTTCGGTGACGTCAGGGAGTACATCGAGTACGCGACGATGACCCAGTGCTCCCATGTCGCGACAATCGCTTCCATAGTGCATGACGTTGTCTATGACAATGGCTATCTCTATAAGGGGCTGTCCGCGGAGCACATCAGCAGCCTTGGGAAGCCGACCCATCGGCGCCCGAGACCCCACCGCAAGATGCTGTTGTGCAGTAGCTCGGCCGGATCGCGTTATTTCGGCGACTGGTTAGTAGCCGACAACCTGCTGGAGCTTCTGGCTGAGCGGCAGGGCATCGAACCGCTGAAAATATTACCGCATATGCAGTATCCCCACCTCCAGCACCTCACCTCGGTCCTGGGACTGAGGGAGTATAAGGACCAAGGCCCCATCCTCATCGAAGAGCTGTGGATCATCGACGACAGCGGCTATAACCAGGACAAGCGAAATAGGCTTCGAGAACTTCGGTCGAGGCTCCGGGAAAACCTCGGCTCCCCGAGGGACCCCGAGCGCTTCATATATCTTCGCCGCGGCGGCTTGTGCCTCCCCGGAAGGGCCTTGTCGAACGAGGATGAAGTCATCGAGTCCCTTCGCTCAGCGGGATTCTGCATCATCGATCCGTCGACATGCACGGCGCGCGAGGTACTCGAGAAAATCGTCGGATCATCGGCGGTCGTCGGCGTGGAAGGGAGCCAGATGGGATACGGCTTCCTCGGGCTTCGAGAAGGCGGTCTCATGCTTACTCTCCAGCCGCCCTATCATTTCCAGTCCGCCTTCAGGCCCCGCTGTGCATCCGTCGGGGTGGACTGGGGGTTCATTATCGGAAAGCAGGATAAGGACGGATTCTCGATCGACGTATCGGAGCTGGCTGAGATCCTGTCTCCCTACCTAAACGGCCGCTAACGGCGAAACGTGAGGCTCTCGACCATGAGCTGGTCGTCGTACGTTGACAGGACCGATCGCATCTGCTAAGCATAGGACAGCATGGATACGAGCCCAAAACGCAAAGCTATCGAGGCTTCCGCCTTCGTCCTCTTCGGCTTCGGACTATCACAAGTCATCCGCCTCGCCGGGAACATAGCGCTCACCCGGCTCCTCGCGCCGGAACTGTTCGGCCTGCTCAACATCGCCCGCGTATTCGTCGTCGGCATATGGCTGTTTTCCGATATCGGCCTCGGCCCGGCCATCGTCCGAAGCGAGAGGGCCGACGAACCGGTCTTCCTAAACACGGTCTGGACCCTCCAGGTGATCCGAGGCGGCGTCATCTCCGCACTCTGCGTCATCATCGCGTATCCGGTATCCCTCGTCTATAAAGAGCCGAAGCTATTCCTCGTTGTCATTGCCATCGGGGCGCTTGAGATACCGAGCGCCTTCCTGTCGACCGCGCTGCCGCTCCTGAACAAGCGCCTCCAGCAGAGAAGACTGACCCAGATGGAGCTCGCCATCCAATGCGCGAGCCTCGCCTGCATGATAGCGACGGCCTATTTCTACCGCAGCGTCTGGGCCCTTCTTCTCGGCGAATTGCTCGGGAACGTCATTAGGCTGGTTTGGAGCCACCGGATCAACGCCGAGTGCCCGAACCGCTTCGCCCTCGAAAGGGAGGCCGCCAAGGAGGTCATCTCGTTCGGTAAGTGGATATTGCTGTCCACCGCGATGAACTTCCTCGCCACGCAGGCTGACCGTATGCTTCTGGGGAAGCTCTTCACCTTGGGCTGGTTCGGCGTTTACAGCGTCGCCATCAACCTTGCCGAATTGCCCAAGCAGGTCGTGTCTCGCCTGAGCTCGAGCGTCCTCTTCCCGCTCATTTCCAGCTATGCCCGCTTCCCCCGGGAGGAACTTCGAGAAAAGATCCGGAAGCCACGCGGGAAGATATTGCCGTTGGTCGCCCTCGGCCTGGCCCTGTTCAGCTGCTTCGGCGACATCGCGATCCGCATCCTCTACGATCAAAGGTACGACGCAGCCGCTTGGATGCTGCCGATCCTGGCCATCGGGATGTGGCCGCTCGTCCTGGTGGCGACCGTCGACGGCTGCCTCCTCTCCCTCGGAAAGCCGAAGTTCATCGCTTACGGAAACCTCGCGAAATTCCTGTACATGCTCGTCGCCATCCCCCTTTCCTTCAAGCTCTGGAGCTACAAAGGAGCGATAGCGGCTGTGGCCCTGAACGACATCCCCAGCTACGTGATCATCAACTACGGGCTGAAGAAGGAAAGACTCTCTTTCATGAAGCAAGACGCCTGGTCGAGCTTGGTGCTCGCGGCGGCAACTGCCGCCCTGCTCGGGGCTAGGTATGCGCTGGGCCTGGGATTCCCCGGCGACCCGCTTCACCTCTTCGGCAGATAACCGATCGACCGCGATCGGAGCCTGGCGCCCGCCCTGGTGAGTTCATCGGATACTCCCGGAAGAGGAGCCTAAGGATAGCTTCCTTACTCCATGGGTATGAAAGCCTCCCCTTGCGATCTACTAATTGAGTATTACCGAATATGTAAGTCGAAACTAATAAAGTAATACTGCAGCGGATCGCCCAATCTTAACGCCCTTAAGCAATTCAATTCAATAGAAACATTTGCATTCTTCTCCAACGAATACTCCCTCCTGGCACAACTAATGCTTTGCAGAAGCTATCCGTGCCGGATTCAGGAGGGAATATGAGTAGATCAATCGGACGATACAGCCTTCGATGGGTAATCGCAGTAGCACTGGTTGCATTGACCATAACCGGCTGCGCGAATCCCTATCTTCCGAGGATCAAACGCGCCGCGGGAAATGAGACCGAAGAGCCGCAGGCCGCTGATCCGGATGTGGTCAATCCGCAGCCGGATGAACCGAAGGAGGCCACGAAACTGTCGGCCAGCGGAGAGGAATTCTCGCTCGTATGGAACGACGATGCCTCGGCAGCCACGTACAATGTATACAAGCGAGTCCATGGGGATGACAAATGGACCGTCTTGGCGGCCAAGGTGGTATCGACAACGCTTATCATCACGACAAGCATGTTGCCCTATGGGGCCTATGAATTCGCTGTCAGCTATGTCTCGGTAGACGGTGTCGAATCAATACTCCATACGTCGCTCGACGCGACGGCCGACCCCGACACCGGCTGGTTCCTGGAATGGGCGCCATGAAGGCGACTCGTCATCCCTTGTCGCGTCGTGGACGAGACGCTACAATCTTACCGTCTTCGCTCACGCCCACGGGGGAAATACCAAGAGATTCGAACGCCGCATCGAGCGGCGTCCGGGAGGGCTTTATGCGTACGATTTCCCCGAACTTTACCAAGCTCGATCTCCATAGCCATAAGCGCGGCCTGACGGCCTTTATCTTCATGTTCTGCGCCCTGCTCCTCTGCATCGCCAGCGACAAGCCGAGCGGCCTCCGCATCGTGACGAGCCCCCAGGCATCGCTCCCGGCCAACGGCGATTACGGCAACGCCGTGGCGAGCCGAGCGAGCGGGGTGGCGCCGCTCTACGTGCACTTCAACGTCGATTATCCGGGAGAGGGCGAGGCCGCGAGGGGCTTCCGACTCTACGACTACGAGTGGGACTTCGGCGACCCTCGGAGCGGGACTTGGGGGACCAACGATAAACCGAAGAACAGGGCCACTGGCGGCGTCGCGGGGCACGTATTCGAATCCGCGGGAACCTATACGGTCAAGCTTACGATCCGCGACAACACCGGCGTGGTACGGACCGACTGGTTCACCATCGTCGTCGAGGATCCCGACGAGTACTACAAGGGGACCAAGACGGTCTGCGTCTCCACCGGAACCGATTTCACCGGGGCGCCCGCGGGAGCCGACTGCCGCGGCGGCATCTCCAATCTCTCCTCCATCACCTCGCTGGCCACGGCAGGCAAGCGGATACTCCTCCGCCGCGGCGACTCCTGGACCGTCTCGAGCGCCCTGAACTGGCCCAGCAACGCGGGGCCGGTGACCATCGGGGCCTTCGGCCCCGGCGCCGGCCAGGACGCGCTCGGCATCTACAGCAACGCCCCGTCGATAACCGTGGCCTCGGGATACTTCCTGTCGCTTGACAACAAGCAGGACCTGCGCGTCATGGATCTGCGTATCGTCGATCCCTCGGGGACAAACAACAGCTTCGACGGCGCATACAACATGCAGCGCGACCTCTTCCTGCGCCTTAAGCTCGAGGGCTTCAAGAACACCCTCATCTGGAGCCACTGGAACAACGACGGGAGGCTCTTGCCCATCGACCAGATGGCCGTCGTCTCCTGCGACCTCTCCGGCGGCAACGTCGAAGTGATCTACATCGGCGGCGAACGGCTCGCGATCCTCGGCAACGACATCCGGAACGCCCAGCTATCGCACGCCGCCCGGGTCTGGCAGGCCTACAAGAGCGTCATCAGCGACAATAGGATCTCGGGCTCCAGCGTCGCCTCGGCCAACGGCCGGCACGCCCTTAAGCTCCATGGGCCGGGGCCGGGCAGCGGCCTCGGCACGCCCACGGTCAGCAGCGAGACACTCCAGCATCGGACCGACTTCGTCGTGGTTTCAGACAACGTCTTCGGCTCCTCGGGACCCTGGCCGGTCGCCATCGGCCCGCAGAACAACGTCCTCTCCGAGGAGATCACCAACGTCGTATTCGAGCGGAACCGGATATCTTCGGGTTTCGGGGAAGGCGCTTATAAGGTCGAGGTGGCTCTCTTCGCTTGGTGCAGCCATTCCACTATCCGCAACAACATCTTCGACGGGACCGGCTCCGGCGCCGACTACGCCGCCATCGCTATCGAGCGCCGCGGCATCGAACCGGCCCCTACGGCGGTGTCGGTCTATAACAACACGATCTACCGCTACGACAACACATCGGGAACCAGCAGGATCGGCATCCGGGTGGGAACGCCGTCGAGCGGCATCGCCGTCATGAACAACCTCGTCTCCTTTCCCGGCGCGACGGTCAAGATCTCCGCGCTCCAGGACCTGAGCGGGAAGGCGGAGACGAGCGGCAACGTGCTGACCTCGGTCCCCGGCTTCATCGATCCCGACAACGCCCAGCCGCTAGAGCGCGACTTCCGGCAGGCCAAGGGCTCGCCGGGCGTCAACCAGGGCGCAGCCGTCCCTGTCTTCAAGAACTTCGACGGCGGGCAGAGGCCCATCGGCCCCTACGACGCGGGAGCCTTCGAACAATGATCGCGGCCGCGGCTGGCCTGGCGCGCAGGGATCCGGGATTCCACCGGATCCCTCTCGCGGTAGCCGGCCTTATCGGCTCGGCGATCCTATGCGCCTGCTCGCTGCGGCTCGGTATCCCCCCGGGCGGGATCAAGGCGGAGCTTGATCGGACGAGCGGGGTGGCGCCGCTCTTCATCCATTTCAGCGTCGACTGCCCGGAGGATAGCGAAGCTGCTCGCGACTTTCACCTCTATGACTACGAGTGGGACTTCGGCGATCCCGGAAGCGGGACCTGGGGGACCGACGGAAAGACAAAAAATAGCGCTACGGGGCCCATAGCCGCCCATGTGTTCGAGAGCCCCGGAACATACCGGGTCTGGCTGACCGTCAAGGACGGAGGCCAGATCGTCAAGACGGACTGGGCCACCATCGTCGTGGAGGACCCTGACGAGTACTACAAGGGAACCAAGACGGTCTGCGTCTCCACCGGAACCGATTTCACCGGGGCGCCCGCGGGAGCCGACTGCCGCGGCGGCATCTCCAATCTCTCCTCCATCACCTCGCTGGCTACGGCGGGCAAGCGGATACTCCTCCGCCGCGGCGACTCATGGACCGTCACGAGCGCCTTGAACTGGCCCAGCAGCGCGGGGCCGGTGACCATCGGGGCCTTCGGCCCCGGCGCCGGCCAGGACGCGCTCGGCATCTACGGCAACGCCCCGGAAATACAGGTAAGCTCGGGACGCTTCATGCTGCTGGATGACAAGCAGGACTGGCGCGTCATGGATCTGCGTATCGTCGATCCCTCGGCGACGAACATCAGCTTCGAGGGCTCATACAACATGCAGCGCGACCTCTTCCTGCGCCTCAAGCTCGAGGGCTTCGAGAACACCCTCATCTGGAGCCACTGGAACAACGACGGGAGGCTCTTGCCCATCGACCAGATGGCCGTCGTCTCCTGCGACCTCTCCGGCGGCAACGTCGAAGTGATCTACGTCGGCGGCGAACGGCTCGCGATCCTCGGCAACGACATCCGGAACGCCCAGCTCTCGCACGCCGCCCGGGTCTGGCAGGCCTACAAGAGCGTCATCAGCGACAATAGGATCTCGGGCTCCAGCGTCGCTTCTACCGAAGGGCGGCATGCCCTGAAGCTCCATGGGCCGGGGCCGGGCAGCGGCCTCGGCACGCCCGCGGTCGGCACCGCCCTGCTCCGGCACCGGACCGACTTTGTCGTGGTTTCGGACAACGTCTTCGGCTCCTCGGGACCCTGGCCCGTCGCCATCGGCCCGCAGAACACCAATTACGCCGAGGAGATCACCAACGTGATATTCGAGCGGAACCGCATCGCCTCGGACTTCGGCGCCGGCGCCAACAAGGTCGACGTAGCCCTCTTCGCTTGGTGCAGCCATTCCACTATCCGCAACAACATCTTCGACGGGACGGGCTCCGGCGTAGACTACCTCGCCATCGCGGTCGAACAGCGCGGCATCGAGCCGGCCCCTACGGCGGTGTCGGTCTATAACAACACGATCTACCGCTACGACAACACGTCGGGAACCAGCAGGATCGGCATCCGGGTGGGAACGCCGTCGAGCGGCATCGCCGTCATGAACAACCTCGTTTCCTTTCCCGGCGCGACGGTCAAGATCTCCGCGCTCCAGGACCTGAGCGGGAAGGCGGAGACGAGCGGCAACGTGCTGACCTCGGTCCCCGGCTTCATCGATCCCGACAACGCCCAGCCGCTAGAGCGCGACTTCCGGCAGGCCAAGGGCTCGCCGGGCGTTAACCAGGGTGTGGATGTTCCCGTCTACGAGGACTTCGACGGCGGGCCGAGGCCGATAGGGTATTACGACGCGGGGGCCTTCGAACGATGACGATCATCTCCGCTTCGCGCCAAGGGGATGTATGAGCATGATGATCGAGCAGCGAAGCGGGAATCGCCGGTATGTCCTCATCTCGCCCTGCCGGAACGAGGCCGGTTACATGCGGGAGACGCTCGGCAGCGTCTTGGCGCAGACGATCCCGCCTGCGAAGTGGATCATCGTCGACGACGGATCGACCGACCGCACTCCGGAGATACTCGCGGACTACGCCTCGAGGCTGCCGTTCCTCCAGGTCGTGACCCGTCCCGATCGAGGACGTCGCTCCGTCGGGCCCGGAGTCGTGGACGCATTCTATACCGGCTACCAAGCGATCGACCCTAGCGGCTACGAATACCTCTGCAAGCTGGATCTCGATCTCAGGCTGCCGCCTCGCTATTTCGAGATACTCATGGATAGGATGGAGGCCGATCCGCGCATCGCGACCTGCAGCGGGAAGTCGTATATCGAAAAGGATGGACAGGCCGTTTTCGAGCGGCACGGCGACGATATGTCTCTGGGAATGACCAAGTTCTACCGGATATCGAGCTTCCAGGCGATCGGCGGATTCGTCCGCGAGGTTATGTGGGACGGCATCGATTGCCACAAATGCCGGATGCGCGGCTGGATCGCCTGCAGCTGGGACGAGCCTGAGCTGCGGTTCATCCATCTCAGGCCGATGGGCTCGAGCCAGGATAGCATACTCGTTGGGCGCATGCGCCACGGATACGGGCAATACTTCATGGGAACCGGTTTCATCTACATGCTGGCCAGCGTACTCTCGCGTATCAACCAAAGGCCCTACCTGATCGGCAGCTTAGCCACGCTTTGGGGGTGGCTCAAGAGCTGGCTGCAGGGGAAGCCCCGTTACGACGATCGGGAATTCAGGAACTTCCTTCGCGAGTACCAGCGGAAAGCCCTCGTCCTGGGCAAGCGCCGCGCTCTCGCGGAGATGGCCGATGCAGGCAGGTAGGCCTATCGCCGGCCAGGCGATGCATGAGCTTGCCCTGGCGCCCTGCCTGCGATAGACTAGGCGAGGTGCGGCGCCGATCGCGATGCGCGCTCGGCGTAACCCTGCGTGGAACGGACGGCCGATGGATACCGACGATTACGAAGTCTCCGCGACGATCCCCGATTGGCAAAGGGAGAAGGCCGAGCGGTTTTGGGACCCTGGGCGGAAGCTCCTCGCTTCCATCAGGATGTACCAGAAGCTGCGGGGGAGAAAGTCGCCCATAGCCCGCTTGCGGTGCAAGGCGCAAGTCCTGCGACACAGGTTCTGGTCCGCGGTCAGCGGAGCCGACATTCCCATCAACTGCGTGATAGGGGGCGGGTTGCTCATACCCCACCCGAACGGGATCGTGGTGAATCCCGGCGTGGAGATCGGCGTGAATTGCCTGATCAGCCAGCAGGTGACCCTCGGGACGAAACGTGGTGGCGGCATTCCGCAGATCGGAGGCCATGTCGATATCGGCGCCGGCGCGAAGATCCTGGGGCAGGTCATCATCCACGAGCATGCGCAGATCGGCGCGAACGCGGTCGTGACGCATGACGTGCCGAGCCACGCAGTCGTCGCGGGCATCCCGGCCCGGGTGATACGGCCGGGCGACGGATGCCCCGTTATTGACGCCCCGGGGATACGACAGCAGCCTCGATGAACCAGCGAGGCAAAAGATCAAGGTACGGACATGAGAGGATGGCCATGAATTGCGCGACCGCCGAGACGAGCAGCTGGAAGACCCGAGCCACGGTCATCATCGTTTCCTATAGGTCACGGCGCACCATTGCGTCCACGCTCGACGCGCTCGAGGATGCCCGAGACGGAGGCTTCGTCGAGATCGTCGTGGTCGACAACGCAAGCGATGACGGTACCGCGGATTTCGTGGCTACAGCGTATCCCTTCGTTACGCTCATCCGCAATCCCGAGAACTCCGGCTTCGGGCGCGGCTGCAACCTCGGGTTCGCTAAAGCCGCGTCGCCCTACCTGCTCCTCCTGAATCCCGACGCCGTCATCCGCCGCGACTCCATCCAGATGCTCATCGATTTCATGGATCGGAATCCCCGCGCGGGAATATGCGGCCCCGCGGTCCGTTGGTCCTCGGGCGAGCTGCAAGCATCGGGGGATCTACCTAACCCGCTCGCGGTCATTGCCGCGCCTCTGTTCCCCCGATGGGCGATGCGCGCCCGCAGACTGATCCTCCCCGGCGACGAGCCCCGATCGACGAGCTGGATATGCGGCTCGATCATGTTGCTTCGCAAGAGCATGATCGACGAGATCGGCCCATTCGATCCGCGCTTCTTCCTGTACTTCGAGGAGACCGACTTGTGCTATCGCGCGCGTCGCGATGGCTGGGAAGTCTGGGCCGTCGGCGACGCCTGCGGAAGCCACGCGAACGCGGCCTCGGCCAGGGCGACCGAAAGCGAGCTGATCGGCGACACGATACCCAAACACTATTTCGAAAGCCGCTATTACTATCTTGTCAAGCACTATGGATGGCCAGCCGCGGCCCTCGCGGAGATAGGCGAGCTCGTGTCCATCGTCCTGAGGACCGCTGTCGACGCGGCCAGGAGAAGGCCGAATCTCTCCCTCAAGCGCCGACTACGAGGCCCTTTTATGCGCCAACCGCGCGCTGGAAACGCGTTATGAGAGCCGCCGAGGGGAATCGAGGGGGAAGGCGCATGGCTCCTCTCGACATAGAATACTTTGGACGGAACGCCGATATCGCAAACGGCGCAAGCGCCAGAAGGGAGCTCGCGGAGAACGCCTCGCAACCCTACAAGTTCGCGTATGCGCGGACCGCGCTGAAATATGGGCTTCGGGTCCGGGGGCTCGTCGCAGGGGACAGCGTCCTAGTCCCCGATTTCATATGCGAATCCGCGATCGAGCCCTTCGACGAGCTCGGGATCGAGCCGCTGTTTTATCCGATCGACCCCACGCTCCGGCCCGACTGGGACGCGGCGAGGCTCCTGATCAAGCCTTCGGCGAAGGCGCTCCTTGTCGCGCATTACTTCGGCCAGCCGCAGGATATATGCGAATGCCTGCGCTTTTGCGAGGCCAATGGCTTGGACTTGATAGAAGACAACGCCCACGGCTACGGCGCCACCTACAAAGGCAGGCTGCTCGGGACCTTCGGGAAGATAGGAGTCAGCTCTCCGAGGAAGAGCTTCCCGATCAGCAACGGCGCGTATCTGTACCTCGCGGATGACGTTCCGATCGATCTGTACGAGCTTCGGCTCCAGCCTGCAGATTCGGATACACTCCTCGGGAAGGGCAAGTCGCTATTGAGGGGACTCGCGCCAGTGGCGGCTTTGCTCCGATACCGCAGGCGGCTCGCCGAGTATCGGCGGAGGGTTCGGCAATCCCCTCCGCCCTATGACTCCCAAGACGCGTTCAGGTCGACGCGAATGCCTCAGGATTATGGGATGGACGAGGCGAACCATGTATTCCTGGCAAGACAAAACCTGGCGGAAGCCGCTGACAAGCGAAGGGCGATCTATGAGCTCTGGCTCGGCTGGGCCATCTCCCACGGATTGGCGCCTGTCTTCCCCCGGCTCTCGCCAGGCGCGGCTCCCCTCGTTTTCCCCGCTTTCGCCGCGTCGAGGGAGAGTCGGAACGATTGGTTCATCCGCGGACACCGGGCGGGCATCGACATGCATTCGTGGCCGACCTTGCCCCGTGTCATCGTGGAAGGCAACGGCGGGGCGATGCGCTCCTGGGAACGCCTGGTATGCTTCCCCATACACCAGGGAATGGATGAGCGTGCCCTGGAAAGCCGCCTCACGCGGATCTGAGGCTCATGAGGAAAGGCTAGACAACCACTTCGCAACATAGCCGCATATCGCGTCTTTTGCACCTCCGGCCAGGAGCGCATGGGTCGTATTGGGAATTTCGATCCAGGCTAGGCGAGTCCCCGGCTGATCTATCCCTGGCTCCAGACGATAGGAGCGATAATAGGCCCTGCGGCTCGCCGAAGCCACAGAGACGACCAGCGTGGGGATGGAACGCCGGCGGGCCCTATCCCAGGCGTCGAGGAGTCCGTGATTCGTCTCCGGCGGATAATCGCGACGGTGGCTAAAGCGGCGCGAGAGATTCTCCCGCGATTGGACGAAGAGGACCTTCCAGTATCGATAATCGGCCTTCCCGGCGATGAGTTTCCTCCATGACCGGAAGGAAAAAAGCCGTTGAAAGAAAAGCTCCTTCCGCTCCAGGAAATGCTCGACATCGAGCCGCTCATCAGCGGGAGAGCTCGGCATGCCCGCATCGGCGTTCGTCAGCGCGATTTCCGGTTCCAGCAGGAGCAAGCCCTTCAGCTTGACGCGGCTCGAGTTGACGGCATAGAGCGAGGTCACCGCCCCGCCGCATAATCCGCCGACGACGAGACCCTCCAAGCGGTATTCTTCTTGGAGCTCCCAGCAAAGCGCGTGCAGGTACGGGCTATGCGCGCCCATCTGGATATCTCTCCAGATGGTCTCTCGAAGGAGGGGGAGGTCGCCTGGGGAATCGCCGAGCCCCGGCATATCGAAGCGGAACGAAAGGAATCCCGCGGCGGCCGCGCGCTCGGCGATCGCCGTTCCCAGGTCGCCGATCCAGGACCGCGGCTGCTGCCCGAAGCTGAGGAGGAGCAGGGCGATCCGGGGAGAAGCCAGCTTTCCATCGCCAGAGGGCATGTGGATAGTGCCGAACAGGCGCGCGCCTGCTGCAGTGACCTGGACGGCCTTCCTCATTCCGGGCTCCCCCGGTCTCGGCACATCGTAGCCTCGACCCATGAGACGACGTCGTCGAAGGTTCGGCTAAGGTCGGGATTCAAGAGCCACATCTGGCGACGCGCCCCTTCTTTGCGCAGAGGATTCGGACCTACCCCTCCGAACATATGGGCGGCGCATGGATCGAGCGGCTGTATAGTCCATGGCCGGCCATCGATCGCTCCCCGATCGGCCGCCTCGTCGACGGCGAATCCAGAGGCACTGTCCCAAAGCCGTCGAGTCCAGACATAGCCCTCGACCTCGACGGGCTCGCCGCCTTCGAGGTCGGCGATATATTGGTCCCTGGTCTTCTTCATGGCCGGCTTAAGGACGAAATCGTTCGCCAGCTTCAGCTGCAGCTGCTGGTATAGCATGTCCCTACCCGATTTCGGGGGAAGCCATAGGATCAAGGCGTCGCCCAGGCCCTCGCGGAAGAGCTTGTCCGCGAGCAATGCGCCCATGCCCAAGCCATGGATGATCGTAGGGGCTTGCGGCCGGCGCGCCTCCAGCCAATCGAGGCAACGCCGCGCGTCATCCTTCCATGAAAAGAAATCCTGGTCCTCGAATCGGCCGCTACTCTCGCCGCAGCCTCGGTAATCGAACCGCATGGCCTCGAAGCCGCGCCGGGATAGAAACCTCGCCCAGCGGACCCAGGGTATGTAGCGGTGCGGCCTCTCCGAAGCGAAGGGCCCGAGCAGGAGGACCCGTCCCTTCGGCGCTCCCATGGCCCGGTGGAGGACGTAATACAGCTGCTCATCGCCAGCGGGTAGATAATCGGCGAGCTCGAGATCCTCGAGCACAGGTGATCCCTCATTAGGCACCGATCTCGTTGCTTCGCTCATCCTTCACCATCTTAGCGGTCACCGACGGAATTACGGCAGGGAATCCTGCGGATTGCCTGCCAGCCACGAGAAACACGGAGACTGCCGAATCGCAACGGCATACTGCAATGATCGCCGATCTGCTTCGAATTCACAGATAGCATAGCATAGGCGGCGTTGACAAGCCCGGAGCGGGGAGGCAAAACTGGAGATGCCCGGCGATCGCAACCAGATCTCGGGCGAGGGGAACGGCATGTTCGATACACGGTATGCCCTTTCGCCCCAGAGGCGCATGCTTCTCGCGACGCAGTCTCTCATGCAGGAGCTCGGTCTCGCCGCCGCGTATAACGTAATACGCGCCACGGCGGGGGCGACTATCCTGATGTACCACAGCATCGCCGCGGAGGCCGATGCGCTCTGGATCGATCCCCGAAACCGCTTGCCGCCCGCGGCGTTCCGGAGGCAGATGGCATTCCTGGCCCGCCATCGGCGCGTCGTATCGATGGACGAACTGGCCTCCTCAATCCGGGCCGGCGTCTCTCTGCCGCGCGGATGCGTCGTTATCACCTTGGACGACGGATATCGGGATGCATTGACGGAAGCGGCGCCCATCTTGGCCGAATACGGGCTTCCGGCGACGCTCTATCTGGCGACGGGATACGTCTCAAGGACGGAGAATCAATGGATTGATCAGCTCTATGCCCTATTCGCCTCACGGACGCGTGATGAAATCCATATGCCTTGGGAAAATGAAGCGCGAAGCCTTGGCAACACCCGGGCAAGCCTCGCCGCGTATCATAAAATCGCGCGGAAGCTCATCGTTTCGTCGCATGAGGAACGGGCCTCCATCCTCGCCGAGCTCGACGACCGGCTTCGCCCATCGCGCCGTCCTCCGCGCCTGACGCTGTGCTGGGACGAGGTGCGCATCTTGCGCCGCCAGTATCCCTTGGTCGGCATCGGCGGGCACACGCGCGACCATATCGACTTGACTTCGGCAAGCCCCGCGGAGGCAAAGGAGGAGATCGAAGCCTGCTCACGGGATATCACGGATACCCTGGGCGAGCGCCCGAGGCACTTCTCATTCCCGTACAATCGCTCGGCGCCCGGCCTCGAGAGCGCATTGGAGCGCATCGGCTTCGAAACCGCGGCCTCGTCGGGGCCGGATACCCTGATCGGGACGGGGACCCCGCGCTTTTCCCTGCCGCGCATCGAGGCGCCCTACGGATACTCGAGGTTGAAATTCTATACGAGCGGAGCCTACCCTGGATTGTCCCTGGCGCTGACGGGCAAGCGCTGAGGAGCGCCCGAGAGACGGTCAATGGAAGCGGCTGCGCCGTTCGAGCTTCCCCGCCCATTGGAGCGGGCGCCTCGCCAGGGCATACAAGGGCGATCTCCTGATGCGATCCTTGCCGCGACTGAGGCCGTCCCGGGCCCGGATGCGGATCGACGGCACGCGTACCTCGCCCAGGCATATGGGGATGGAATCATTGCTCAATCGGGCCTTGTACTCGGCTTCCCCCCTCCCCAGGTCGATGAGGCCGACCCCCTCATCGCAGGCCGTCTCGACAGCATCGATCAGAAGCACCATCCCGGGCGAATACTTGGCGAAGGCGATATCGTAGGCGGGGAACCACCAATGCCAGGCCTCCTGCGTGCCGATCCCGAAATGCGCCGCGACGAGCCGTCCCCCGGCGCGCAGCTCCGATAGGACGCCTCGGAAAGTCCGACTCCTGCAGTCCATGAGACCTCTTAGGAGTTCCCTCGTCCAGGGAAACGCGAAGACATCGACGAGGCCGGAACGGAGGTACTGCTCGGACTTCCAGCGGAACAGGGAATCCAGCGCCGCGGGATCGCAGCCGCCGTGAGAGATGGAGACGGCGCCGATTTCCCGCTCCATCCGCCTGCGATAGTATTCCTGTTTCTTCAGTATCTGCGTGCCGGTTCCGCGGAGCCAATCGCAGTATCGTTCCCATCCGCCGCCGAGACGGATCACGGGAGAGCGGGACGAGGCGGAGCGGCAGGATGCGAGCGAAGCCTGCTCGATCGGCAGGTGGCTGAATTCCCAGGAAACGAGGCGCGATGCCCGCAAGAGCTCGAGGGGGTCGATGACCAGGTCGCGACGAGATATCAAGCCATGATAATCGGTCAGGTTCCCGCCTACCGGCCTTCCGAAACCAAGGGGCGAGCGCTGGTGCGGGAAGAAGCCGGCGACGGCCCCGCCATCCTCGATGATGGTTATACGGACGTCATCTCGGACCCTGGCGACGGCGAGCATGTACTCCGGGCAGAAATACGGACTCGCCAGGCAAGGATCCTCCCGCTGGAAGGAACGCCATTCGGACAGTTCCCGTTCCGACAAGTCGCTCGGCTTGATATTCCTGTACCTCATCCGGGACCACCATCTATCTGGAAGGGCTTGCGTCGTGAACTTGGGACGCCGCGCTCGACTCGCCATCCCCCACTCGGCCATCTTCGGCGATCGTCGCGAGCTAGTCAATACTCAGGAGAGCTCGGCTTGCCCTCGACGGGATCCGCGCCCAGAGCGAGGGCCAGCGCCCGCGAGCGGCCGGCATGTTGATTTCGAAGGCGAACCGTACTAGTATCATCATGCATGGATAGTTCGGAAAATTCGGGATCGAATACCGCGGCTGGAGCCGTGATCATCGGCCGCAACGAAGGAGAACGCCTAAAGCGCTGCCTTCGCTCGGCGCTGGCACAGGTAGACGCGATCGTCTACGTCGACTCAGGATCGAGCGACGGTAGTGTCGACTTCGCCAGATCCCTCGGGATCGAGGCGCTGCCGCTCGACATGAGCCTGCCATTCAGCGCCGGCAGGGCGCGGAACGAGGGAGCTGCCCTCCTCCGCGTCAAATACCCGCGGATAGGATACATCCAATTCATCGATGGCGATTGCGAGCTGTGCGAAGGATGGATCGCGGCAGCACGCGGCTTCCTAGACGATTCCCGATCCCACGCGATAGTCGCAGGTCGCCTTAAGGAGCGATTCCCCGAAAGGACGATCTACAACGGGTTGTGCGACATTGAATGGGCGACGCCGCCAGGCGAGACCCGATCCTGCGGCGGCATTTTTATGATCCGCGCCGGCGACTTCTCCTCCGTCGGCGGCTTCAATGCGACGATGATCGCCGGGGAGGAACCGGAACTCTGCTTCAGGATCCGCGCGGCGGGCGGGCGCATCTTCGCGATCGATCGCCCGATGGCCTTCCACGACGCCGACATCAGGCGTTTCTCCCAATGGTGGAAGCGCAAGGTACGGAGCGGCTACGCTTACGCTAACGCCTGTCGCCTGCACAGAGGGGAACCCGGCGGCGGATATCACGGCAGGCAGACGACCCGCATTTGGCTCTGGGCCTTCGCGATCCCGCTACTCGCCGCCATCGGCGCCAGCGCGCTCGGCCCTTGGGCCCTGGTCGTCCTGCTTCTATACCCCATACAGGCGTTCAGGGCCTTCATCTCCGCACCCCGGGGAATCAGGGAAACAGGCATCGCGCTTCCCTACGCGCTGTTCAGCGTCCTCGAGAAATTCCCTTGCTTTATCGGCCAACTCGTGTACGTCAAGCGAAGCATCCTCTCCGAAACAGCGAAGATAATTGAGTACAAGTAGGTAGGCACGATGGGCATGCCGTCAGCGAACCGCCGGATCCTCTATATAGCCGGAACCTTGCCAGCGCGATCCGAGACGTTCGTCTATCGCGAGATCTTCGCGATCCGAGCGCTGGGTGTCGATGCGATGACCGCTTCGGTCCACGAGCCGGCCCGGGGCCTCGGGAGCGCGGTGCTCGAAGGGCTTTCCGATTCGACCGTGCGTATCTACTCAGCGGGAATCCCGCGGCTGCTGCTCGACGCTGCCGCGGCGATCCTGCGCGATCCCGTCGCCTCATGCGGGACCCTCGCAATGGCTTGTATGGACGCGGCCCGCGCGACGGATATCAGGGGCACGCAGCGGCTCAAGGTCCTCGCGCAGGCCGCGGCCGGCCTCGCCCTCGCGAACCGGATTCGCGGGCTCAACATAGCGCACATCCATGCGCACATGGCCCATGTCCCGACGACGATCGCCATGTACGCGGCGCGGCGGCTCGGCATCTCCTTCAGCTTCACCGGTCATGCCAACGACATCTTCCCCAATCGCTCGCTCTTGCGGGAAAAGCTGCGACGCTCGTCCTTCACGGCCTGCATCTCGAAGTGGCATCGTGATCTCTACAACAGCATCTGCCCGCGAGAAGATGCCGAGTACCCGATCATCCACTGCGGCGTCGACTGTAGGACCGTCGCCTTCGAGCCTATCCGAAGTGTGGGCGGGCTGCGGATCCTGTCCGTCGGCCGCCTCGTGCCCAAGAAAGGCTTCGACGTTCTGCTCGAGGCGGCGGGCAAGCTGGCTACGCGGCGAGGGGTGGAAATGTCCGTTACGATCGCTGGAGGCGGCCCCGAAGAAACTGCCCTTAGAGCCCAGGCAGCGAGATTGCCGCCTTCGGCGCATGTCGAGTTCCTCGGCGAACTCGACAACGGCGAGGTCATGGAGCTGATGGGGCGATGCGAGGTATTCGCCCTTCCCATACGCATAATGCCCTCGGGCGACCGTGACGGGATACCCGTCGTCCTGATGGAGGCCATGGCTAAGGGCCGCTGCGTCATCTCCGGCGACTTGGTGACCATCAGGGAGCTCATCGACCATGGTCGTTCCGGATTCCTCGTGCCGATCGGCGACGCCGAGGCGCTGGCCGGACTCATCGAGCGCCTTGCCGCTGATCCATCGCTCATCGTGCGGATGGGAGCGGCCGCCAGGAAGAAGATTGAGGCGGAATTCGACACGGGAGCGAATGCCGCTTCCTTGCTGGCAGCGATGCGCGCCCATGGCCTGGACATCTAGTAGGAACATTTCTCGCCAATCGGCTTGACGCCCGGATCGGCCGCCATTACTGTCAGGTAAAGGTGCCGTCCCGAGCTCGTCCATCAGGGGCGGAACGGAGAAACGATGTCAAGACCCGCCACGTCCGAAAGCGAATCGGAAGCCCCCTACGACGCAGCTATCCCGCTGTGCGTTGACCTGGATGGGACCCTTGTCCTTACGGACATCCTTCATGAATCGCTGCTCCACATCTGTCACCGGCCGCTCGCCCTGCTTCGAGCCGCCGTTTCCCTCCTCAGCGGCAAGGCGGCGATGAAGGAACGGCTCGCGGGATCCGTCCGGATCGAACCGTCGATCCTGCCCTACCGGGAAGAGCTCATGGCCTTCCTCGACGAGCAACGGCGAAGGGGCCGGCGCCTCCTGCTGGTCACCGCCACTCACCGATCGATCGCCGACTCGATCGCTCGCCACCTCGGCATATTCTCCGGCATCATGGCGACGGACGGCCGGACGAATCTCTCGGGCCAGGCCAAGAAAGACGCTCTCGTCGCGGCCTTCGGCGAGGGCGGCTACGACTACATCGGCGACAGCCATAGGGATATCAAATCCTTCGCCTCGGCTCGATTGTCCTACCTGGCGGACCCTTCGCGATCCCTCGCGAAGAAGGCGCGTGCGAAAGCTAGGGTGGCGGGCATATTCCGCCGCAAGCGGAACGCGATCCTGATCGCGGCTCGATGCGTCCGAGCCCATCAATGGACGAAGAACATCCTCCTCGCGGTACCCCTCGTCGCGGCACATCGGCTGCTCGACGGAGAAGCCCTCCTCAAGCTGTGCCTCGCGTTCGCCTGCTTCAGCTTCCAGGCCTCGGCCACGTATATAATCAACGACCTGCATGATCTTTCCGCCGACCGGCTACATCCGGAGAAGCGCTTCCGCCCCCTCGCCCACGGCGACATCTCCATCCCCGCGGGCATCGCCCTCGCGCTCGCCCTTTCGGCGAGCGCCATAGCCCTGGCCATTTCCTTCCTTCCGATAGCGTTCTCTTACGCTCTCGTCGCGTATACGGCGATCACGCTCGCCTACTCCTTCGACCTCAAGAAACGACTGATCGTGGACGCCCTGGTCCTGGCTCTGCTCTACACCGCGCGCATCATCGCCGGCGCCATCGCGATATCGGTCAAGGCCTCGGAATGGCTGCTGATCTTCTCCCTCTTCTTCTTCCTTAGCCTCGCGCTGCTGAAGCGCTTCATCGAGCTGGAAGACAGCGCAAAAGAGAAGCTCTCCGGCCGCGGCTATGCCGCGACCGACATAGAAGTGATTCTGTCTATAGGGCCGACCGCGGGATTGCTCTCGGTGCTCGTGCTCGCCTTGTACATCGCCAGCCCTTCCGTGCAAATCCTCTACAGGACGCCGGAAGTCCTCTGGCTGCTCTGCCCACTCTTGATCTATTGGATAACGAGGATATGGTTCCTGGCCAAGAGAGGCATGGTGCACCACGACCCGATCGTCTTCGCGGTCATGGATGCCCGCAGCTACGTGGTTGCGGCCGTCTTCGCCATCCTGCTGCTCATGGCAACGCTGGATCTGCGGAGGCTGCTTGAACGACCATGAAATGGATCAGCTTATCCTTAACGATCCTCCTGACAGCCGCCGCGAACCTCCTGCTGAAGGCCGCGTCGATGCGGCAAGCCCCGAGCGCGGGCAACGCGGTGAGCGACTTTCTCGCCGCCGTACGGAATCCGTCGTATCTCGCGGGCGCCTTGTGCCTAGGCGTCGCCCTGATCCCCTACGCGATCGCGCTTAGGAAGATCGACGTAAGCGTTGCATATCCCATCATGACCTCCTCGGTCATGCTCCTCGTGTCGCTGCTCGCGGTAGCCCTTTTCCACGAGTCTTTCACGATAATCAAGCTGCTCGGCGTGCTCGCGATCCTCTGCGGAGTCGCGCTCCTGTCAGCCAAGTAAACAGGAGGAGAATATGGCAGAAAACGCTGGTCCGACGCCGACCGACCGACTGACGGGGCTCGTCCGCGCCCTCGAGGATCCCGCGAACGGCCGCAGGGCAAGGGCGGCCATCTTGTCGCTGGCGCTGCTGCTGAGGCTCGCCTGGGCGTTGGCCGTGCCTGTCGTTCCCGTCTCGGACAGCGTCGCCTACGATACCTTCGCACAGCACTTGGCCGCAGGGGAAGGCTATGGCTGGAACCCGGGGGAGCCCTCCGCGTACTGGCCGGTGGGGACCTCCGCGGTGTACTCGGCACTATATAGGGTTTTCGGCCATTCATATACGCCGATTGTCGCCCTCAACATCGCCCTCGGCCTTTCTATCGTCTACTTGACCATGTCGCTCGCGCGCCGCTGGAGCGGCGAGCCTACGTCCATCCTCGCGGGCCTGCTCATGTCGGTCTGGCCACTCCTGATCCAGTTCACGACCATCCTGGCGAGCGAGCTTCTCTTTCTGTTCTTCGCGCTCGCGGCCATATGGATCGCGGAGCTCGAGCGAGCCAGGCCGCTGACTCGATCGCTGCTGGCAGGGCTGGCCCTCGCGGCGGCCTCGTACGTCAGGCCTATCAGCCTGCTCCTCGTCCCCTTCCTCTTCCTGCGGGCACTGGCCCGGGACAGGCGCGTGTCCACATTCCTGCTCTGCTGCTCCGTCGCCACGCTTTCGATGCTCGCCGTCCTCCTCCCCTGGTCCCTGCGGAACATGAGGGTCTTCGAACGTTTCGTACTGGTCTCCACGAATGGGGGAGCCAATTTCTGGATGGGCAACAATCCCGACACGACCGGAGGGTACATGCCCTTGCCCGACCTCGGAATACCCAATGAGGCACAGCAGAATGAAGCTTTCAACAAGCTCGCCATGGCGTATATCCGGGAGAAACCGCTACGCTTCCTGTCTCGCACGGCGCTGAAAGCCCTCATGCTCCACGACCGCGAGACTATCGGGATCGTTTGGAACGGGCAAGGGATAACCGAGCGGTTTGGGAAACGGACAATACCGGCCCTAAAAACAGGCAGCAACCTCTACTGGTATCTCGTGCTAGCCCTCGGCCTGCTTGGCACGGTCCTTGCATTGAGGGAGAAGCCGTTTCATCTCGTCATCGTCTTCCCTCCGCTGTACTTCTGGTCCTATTTCATCCTCGTCCACTGCCTCACCGTCGTGAACGATCGGTATCATTTCCCGTCCATACCGTTCATCGCGATCCTAGCCGCCTCCGCCCTCTGCGCCCTCCTCGGCCGGAAGGCCAGGCTCGCCGCGACCTGACCTCGACAGGGACGCCCCTTGTGTTAGCCGCAGATGCGTGATATTTTTATTATACTGCGACATCATCCGGCTTCTCCACTTGTGTTCAAGGCCGGTTTCGACTAGGCTCGGATTCTATTAAAGAGGATCAACCGAATTGAAAAAGGCGTGGAATGGGAAAACACCCTGTTGGGCGCTCCTCCTCGTAATCGCCATCGGCGCGACAAGCTGCAAGCTAGAACCCGATCCTGATCCTCATCAAAGCCGAAACGGTACGATCAGCCTCGAGATAGGATGGCCGAGCGACTTATCGACCAAAGTAAGGGACATCGGAATCGAGATCGATGAAACGGAGATCCCCAAGACCGAGATCGCCCTCGACCTGGACAGCGGGAAGGCTTCCTATGAAGGCCAGCATCCTGCCGGAACCCATCGTCTCCTCATCAGCCTGGAACGGGAGGAAGCGGAATCGGCCCAGATAAACGACACGATCGAGGTCAGCGCATCCTCAATTGCGAGCCGGAAATACGAGCTCAACGCCTCCGATTTCGACACGGCTCCGGCAGCGCCCGCGGGCCTCGCCGCCTCGGAGGGGCTCGCCCGCCTGATCCTGTCGTGGACGCCGAACAGCGGCCTGGGAACCGCTTATTCACTCGAGAGGTCCTCCGACGGAGGAAACTCCTGGACCGTTCTGAGCGAGTCGATCCCCTACTGCGAAAGCGGCTACGCCGATATCCAAGCCGCGGAAGGCAACGCTTATTGGTATCGCCTCAAAGCGAGGAACGGATCCGCGGCCTCGGAGTATTCCACGGAGGCGAGCGCCTCGTGGGCTCGTCCGGCCCCCGGGGGCGCACCGACGGTCGGCGCCGTTACCGCCGCTTCCGTAGCCCTCTCGTGGTCCCCGGCCGCCGACAACGTCACAACGCAGTCGAGCCTGCACTATAAGCTGGTCTACTCGCTCTCCGACGACATCGGCACTCCGGAGCTCGCCGAGCAGAACGGCAGCCTCGCCCTCGACTGGTCCGAGGGCGCGACGGGCAAGCAGGTCACCGGGCTCGGTGCTGATACACTATACTGGTTCACCGTCCTCGTCAGGGACGCGGCCTTGAATACCGCCGCATACGCGACGGTATCGCAACGCACGCTCGAAGCTCCCCCCTCCACACAGATCATCGCCGACCATAGCTCAGTCGCCCGCTACAGCGCCATCCCCCAGGCCTACCTCGATCTCGCGAAGGCCATGTGGCTCGACCTGCCCGGCGAATCGCATGCGCGGGGCATCAGGAATGGCGCCCGGCTGCTCGCGGCCCAGGATTCCCGGTACGCGGTCTCCGTCGTCGAGAGCGGCACGCCGGAGACAGCCATCAGCGCGCACCTGCGCTTGAGCTGCGCGACCTGGGGAGATTACAGCAGCGCCACGGGATGGCGATACGACTACGGCGAAGAGGATTGGTACACGAACTCCACCGGGCGCGAAAGGACGAAGGCCCATCTGGCATACTGCAACGAAAATGGCTTCTCCATCTCAGCCTTCGGCTTCGGCTGGTGCTGGGATATGACATGGGCCGGATGGCTGACACCCCGACCAACATCGCCCAACGAGGTAGATCCCGTGTACAACGTGCACTGGGCTGGCTCGACGCATAATGGCCCCGAGGACAACCGCATCTGGGGCCTCGATAGCGGCGATCAGGCGCTCACCGGCAATTCCGTCTGCATGGACACCTACCTCGCCGCCACGCAATCCTACGCCGACTATTGCGCTGAACAGGGCTATGTGACAAAGGTCTTCTTCACGACGGGACCGGTCGACTCCTACGCGGGAGAGTCGGCCGCGCAGCGAGAAATCAAGCACGACTATATACGCGCGTACGTCAAGGCGGACGCGTCCCGGATCCTCTTCGATTACGCCGATATCATCGCCTGGGACGACGCGGGGACGGAGAATATCCAATACTGGAATGGCCTGCCATATCAGAACATCGCTTCGACCAATACGCTGCCATTGGAAGGAGCATCCTCGGACCAGCATCCCTCCGGCGATGATCATATCGGCGATCGGGGCGCCCTCAGGCTCGCCAAGGCGATGTGGTGGATGCTCGCCCGCATGGCGGGCTGGGACGGGAACGACTGAGCCCATCGCTCGCCATCGAATTGCCTCTTGTTTTTTTTGGGGGCCGCATCTATTGTAGCGACGAAAGGATAAGCCCATGGCAGCGAACGTTGTGCAATCCTCGAAGGACATTTACGATAAGATCGCGGCCTTCATCGTATCCAGCTTCCTGTTCGGAGAAGAGACCAAGAAGCCGGCTGATTCTGAGTCGCTCATCGAAAACGGCATTATCGATTCCACCGGCGTGCTCGAGTTGATAGAGTTCCTGGAATCGACTTTCTCCATCCACGTGGAGGAGACGGAAACGATCCCCCAGAATCTCGACAGCCTATCGGCCCTGGTTCGCTTCGTGAGCGGCAAGATCGCGGAGGAAGCATAGCAAGCGCTCCCTCGGCATCGCGAGGCGCGTTCAGTCCTCCGGACGCCCCGCCCTCATGAGGCCAGCGTAGGTTGCCTGAAGGCGCGCCCGCAATTCCAGACCCTCTTCGTCGATATAGCATTCGTTGTCCTCTTTGCCAAAGTACTCCAGGGCGTCGAGGGCGTTCATCAATATACGCACATCGTTCAGTGTCAGTGTCATCGTTGCGCTCCGCGCGAGCATTCGGTCCAGGACATCCTCGTGCCGTTCCGGCATTCGCTCCATCTCCCCGCATCCAGCCGAAGAATGACGTATACAAGATGCTTATCTTGAACAATAGCACAGACGAAGTCCAATATCTCGAATACAACCAATACAACAGTGCCCATTTACAATATAAGGTACGACCTCGCCCGTTCATTACATGATCGACGGGATTCGCTGGGGGATTATCGTTTAGCGATGAAGTCAGAATTGCACGAGACTGCCATCACGCTTCGCCCTGGCGAATGCCTTTTTCAGACAGATCATGCCGATGGGGCCGGCGGCGAGGGTGAAGAGAGCGAGGTAGGCCAGGGGGTGACGCCACTCGGCTTGCTCGGCGGGAACCAGCAGGATCTCCCGCATGGCGGTCGCCGCCTGGGTCATGGGCAGGAAGGAGGAAATAGCCCTTAGCGGCAGCGGAAGGACCTCGACGGGGAAGAGAAGACCGCCGAGGAAATAGCTCGAAGAGCCGAAGAGCATATTGATCGGGTTCCCCTGCTTGAAGACCATTATGAAGGCGGCCGAGACCATGCCGAGGGAGAGGTAGCCGCAGAAGGTGAGGCTCAAGGTCGCTAGGACGAGCAGGGCTTGCGGCGGCGACAAATGGATGCCGAGGACGAGAAGTGCGGCGACGATGAAGACCAAGCAGGTCACGAAGGATTTGACGAAGGACCAGAGGCAGCTCCCAAAGAGGATGAGGGTCGGCGAGGTAGGCGTCAGTAGGAGGCTCTCCAAGGTTCCCTGCGTCTGGGCATTCTGGATCTCCTCCGACAGGGAATACAAGCCGGTGGATACGAAGGCGCTCAACGACATGCCGATGAGGGCGAAGGCGAAATAGTCGTTTCCGTATCGAGCAAGGTATTCGGAGAAGGCGCCCTTGAAGGTCCTGCCGATGAAGAAGAGGAAGAACGCTCCGGCCGCGGCATAAGCGAGATTCAAGAGCATGCGGAAGCGATAACTGATCATCGCCATGAGGTCCCGCCGGAAAAAGGCGATGATCTTATGCATGGCGTACCCGTATCCGCTTAATGAAGTCGTATAACGAATCCGCAGATGCTGAAGCCTCGCTGAGGCGACCTCCTGCCGCCACGAAGGCGGCGATGATATCCTCTTGCGCGATCTCCGATGGATCGAAGGATACGCGGGCTAAACCGGGTCCCTCGTCGCGGAGGTTGACGCGCTCCCCATCGAGCCAGGCCCGAGGCCGCTCGCCGGAATATGAGAGCAGCACTTCCCGTCGGGCCGCGACGCCGCCGAGAAGGGCTCTGCGCTCGCCCTGTGCGACGATCCTGCCCTCGTCGAGCACGACGATATCCTCCGCGAGCTCTTCTGCCTCCGCGAGGTCGTGGGTGCAGAGCAGGATCGTCGCGCCCCTACGCTCGACGAGGACCTCGCGCAGGAAGGCGTGGAACTCCTCTCTCGCGAAGGGATCGAGGTGGGCTACAGGCTCGTCGAGAAGATATAGTTCCGGATCGCCGAGGAGGGCCCTGGCGATGTTGAGTTTCTGCTTCATGCCCGCCGAGTAGAGCCGGTACGGCTTCTCCGCGGAATCGAGCATGCCCGTCGCCTCGAGGACCTCGTCGACGCGGCCGCGGAGCCGGGCGCCGCGGAATCCGTAGAGGCTACCGAAGAACAGGAGGTTCTCGCGCCCCGAGAGGCGCCAGTAAAAAGCGCGCTCGTTCGGCGTGACGAGGCCGATCCTGCCTCGTAGGCTTCTCCCAGCTGCTGCATACGGCGTCCCTCGGTAATCGACCGCCCCGGCATCGGGCAGGATGAGGGCCGCGAGGATCTTGATGAGCGTGGTCTTCCCCGCGCCGTTGGGGCCGAGGAGGCAGGTCACCTTTCCGGCGCGGATAGCGAGGGAAACCGATTCGAGGGCCGTAATGGTCTCCCGCGGCTTGAGGGGATTGGAGAGCGGCGTCTTGAATGTCTTCGTTACGCCACGGAGCTCGAAAAGGGCTTCGCAATCTTGCTTTGCCACAGAGGCGATATTATAGTCAATCAACATGCCGCACAATATAAAAATAAAGTCTCCGGAGGAAGCGACCCTCATCGACTTGCTCGGGGGAAAGGACCTCGGACCGGCCCTGGTCCGGTGCCGCGTCGATGAGCTCTCGCGGCTCGCTCGGTCCCAGATGGTGCTGTCTCCGCTCGCCGCGCGCGTCGAGCGCGATGCGGGCGCTAGTGGAGAATGGCGGCGCTGGGCCGCCGCCGTGGCCCTATCATCGGAGCGCGACGAGCGCCTGTACGCCAAGGCCGCGGCGAAGACGATCGGGCTCCTGGAACCTCGGGGTATCGCGCCTATCGTTATCAAGGGCGCCAGCCTCGCGCTCGGAAGGCCCCGCGACACCGGCGACATCGACCTGCTCATACCGGAGGGATCCCTGATCGACGCCATAGGCGAGTTGGAGGCGAGCGGATACGCCTATCGCGGTTTCGATCGGAACGCGTACATCCGTCGCAGGGAGTATCGGGACTGGAAGAGCCTGTCACGATGGTCCGTGCAGTTCGAATTCCAGGAGCCGGAGACCGGGGCCCTCGTCGAGCTCCATACTGCCTTCTTCGAGACGGCAAGGATCTACGATGGGGACCTGTCGGCTTTGCGCAGGTCGATGGGGGAATTCATCGCGGCGTCCGAGGTCGACGAAGCTACCGGCTATCGCCTCCTCGCCCTGGAGGACCGGGCGCTGCTCCTCGCACTGCACACGTCCCTGAAGTACTCACCGGACAGGCAGAGCTTCGCGCTGCGGAGCCTGATGGACCTCCGAACCCTGGCCGAAGCCGGCCTTGACTGGGATCGCCTCCGAGCTCGATGCATCCGCTTCGGCCTCGCGTATAACCTGGCCCAGCTGTTCCGGCTCTACGAGACCTTGGCGGTCCCCTGCTCGCCGCCGCGCTTCGTCGAGGGCATCGAGTCGCTGTTGCCGAGACGGTTAGTTCGCCTAACACGGATGCAGATACGCTGCCTACGGTCCCTGGAATCGTACGATACCGTGGCGACCTTCGCGTACCAGCTGATCTCCCCCTTCTTGCTCCACAGCACGCCGGGGGCCCGGCTGCGCTCCCTCTTGGTGATTCCGCTCCTAGTCCCTCGCCGGCACAAGATCGCCTCGATATACGGCCTGCCGGCCCGGTCTCCCGTCGTGGTCCTATGCTATCTCCTAGAACCGCTGCGCTGGTCGTTCCGGCTCGCGCGCAAGGCATGGAAAACGATCAGGTCCTGTGATGCCCGCCCAGTCTGAACCGGGTGAATCGCGCGGCGCCGCCGAGCTCGCGGCGATCCGCTCGCTCATCGGCGGGACGGCGGAAGGCGATGTCAGCCTTCCCGTCCTATCGGGCAGCATGGCCCCGGCCATCCTGCCGGGCGACCTGCTCATCGTCCGGCCCCGGCCGGGCCGCCGCGCGCATACGGGAGATGTCGCGGTTTTCCTGAAAAACGGGAAGGTCACCGCTCACCGGGTGGTCTTCGCCTTCCGTCTGCGTGCATGGTCCTTCCTGCTCGAGAAGGGCGACGCTAACCGCTTCGCAGAGGCGCTCGACCAGGAATCGGTTCTCGGCGTAGTGGAGGCAGTCCTGCGACAGGGCGAGCGGATGCCCATACGGCGGGGAACGCTGGCGGAAGAGGCCAGGCGCGCCGCGCGGAGGATGCTATGGCGCTCCGCGTTAAGCCTCCTGCCGATAGGGCTGTTGAAAAGGGCGGTCGACAGATGAACGAGTATCGGCTCAGGGTGGGAAACGCGGTTATCGCCCTTGTATTCGGGAGCGAAAGGGATCGGGCGGCCTCCGCTCGCTACTTCTCCCGTCCCTCCGACCATGGCCCAGCCGATATCCAGCTTTCAATCCGGTTTCGGGACGACGCGGACGAGCGGATGGAGGTACCTAGCTCGCTGTTCCGGACCAAGTTGGGCAACGCGGAGCGTTTTTCGATGGCCGGCGGCCTCATCGAAGGCCGCTACTCTCCTTCAAGCGGGGAAGGCGAGCTGAGCGTACAGCGCCTGATCACCGAAGGCGGCTATGCCCGCATCTACGAACAGGTATTCTACCAGGCCTACTGGTCCGCGGTATGGCGCAAAGGACTGGACTCACTCCTCCTGCATTCGAGCGGCGTCATCCATAATGGTCGGGGCTATGCGTTTTCGGGCAGGTCCGGCGCGGGCAAGAGCACCGTGGCCCGCCTATCCCCAGGGGCGACGATACTCAACGACGAGATCACGGCCATCGATCTCTCGGAGCCCTCGGTCATGATCATGGATACTCCCTTCAATGCCTCCTTCCGCGGCAAAAAAAGGGGAACAGCTGCGCTCGGGGGAATCCTGCTCCTGAAGCAGGCCCCGTTCCACCGCCTAACTCGGACGACGGGCCTGGAGCCTCAAAAAACGCTGGCTCGAGAGATCATACCCCCCATGGGCCTCGAGACCTCTTTTTCTCCGGCCCGCTTCATGGATATGTTCGACCTCTCGCAAAGGCTCTTCAAGCGCATACCATTCTACATCATGGAATTCCAGCAAGATCCGCGGTTCTGGGATCTCATCGAGACTATTGGAGGTTAACAAGATATGGAACCAGGAAAGAACGTTCCGCGCCGCCGGCCTCACTTGCTAGAACGGGACACGGGAGAGGCGATCATCGTCATGGCTGAAACGGGGCATGTGCTGCACACCTTGGAGGGAACGGCGCCATTCATCTGGAGGTTGATCGATGGAAGCCATTCGATCGACATGATCCTCGATCGGCTTCAATCCGAATATGCAGTCGACCGCAGTCGGGCGGCCGATGATTTGGATATATTTATACAGCAACTCGCCGAGAAAAACATGATTGAATAAAGCTCAAACAAGCAGGGTGTATTCAGAACTCATTCGCATCCAGAAAGGCCTAAGCCAGAGGCTAATCAAACCAAGACGATCAGAATTAGCCCCAGAAGTTAAAAATCCACCAATACCAAGGACGAGCTCCCTTTCCATTTGACGAGCCCCGCTTGTTACCACCGGCACCATTGTAGGATCCAAAGACGCCAAGTTCGACGCGCTCGGTGGTAATTACTGGAGCAGTGTACTGTTTCATACTTCCAACCCCTTTAACCAACAAGTATGCCACATAAAATGATGATGTCAATATCTATCAACAACCGCATATACCTATGTATTTTAATCAGCTATTGTGCAAAATCGGGAAAATGTAGTCAGAAATACAACGCGATACCCAGTATCGCCTGATCACCCAAGCGAACACCGAAGCCATTTATATCGTGGAGGCAAATCGCCTGGTACTCGCCGTATAGCGCGACATTCGAAGCGAGCCGAAGCTCGACGCCTCCGATCGCTCCCACGGAGTAGTTGAAATACTTACCGGTATCGTCGAACAGGAACTGGATACCGGCGATCCCGCCTATGTACGGCGAAGCCTTCCCGGGACGCGGATGGTACTCGCCAGCGATGGAAGTGCCCAAGCGCGTAACGCTCGTTTCGGTTGACTTGTTCGGAGTCACCGTCATGCCTAGAAGGGCGCGGGTGCCGATTTTTTCGGAGACCCAGTACTTCACGCCCGCGCCTGTCTGGAAGCCGTCATTGTAGGGTTTGGTGACTGAGATGAGGTTCTCCAGGCTGAAGAGGAGGGCTACCTCGTGCTTGGCTTGCGCCGGCGGCGAGGCCTTTGCCTCTGCGAAGAGGGGTAGCGATATAAACAAGAATAAAGCGCTGCAAAAAATGGCCGTCTTCTTCAAGGCACTCCCCTCCTGCCGCGCACGGAAAGGGCGGGGCATCGATCGGGATACTGATTACTATTCATTTATATGCCATAGCTGTCAAGGGAAACGCCCCAACGGGCAAGCCGACCTCCGCCTAGGAGGGCTGCAGGATATCCTTTATTGCGCAACCCGAACACTATGTCGAAATCGAGGGCGTCTCGGATGAAGCACAAACCGAAGCCGCAGTAGGGCTGCTCGCGTCGCTCGGCCCGGTCTGGAGCGACGGCGCTCGCCCTCGACTGCGATGGCTCCACCCCCGCCCCGATCGTCACCGCGGAGGGCATCACGATCGACCACGCGAACTACGACCCGAAGGATCTGAGCGACGAGGAGATCTCCGCCGCCGCGAAGGTGACCGGCTTTCAGACTCGGATGACCTCCGCGCTGGCCGGCGTCCTCGACGTGGCCACCTTCAAGTTCTGCTACATCGACAGCCCGGCTAACGCCAACACCCTCTTCGCCTCCGTGAGGACGGCGATCGAGGGCCTCGAATCGGCCTACCCGGGCGTCACCTTCGTCTGGTGGACCATGCCGATCGAGACCTCGCCCAACGCGCAGCGCCAGGCCTACAACGACCTCGTGCGGAGCTACTGCTCCGCCAACAGGAAGTGGCTCCTCGACATAGCCGACCTCGAGAGCCACAACGATTCCGGCGCCGCCTCCACCTCGGGCTCGTACGAGATCCTGTACAGCGGCTACAGCTCGGACGGCGGCCACCTGAACGCCGCCGGCGCGGGCAAGCTCGCCAAGGCCTACTGGAAGCTCCTCGCCGAGATCGCCAAGTCCCGCTGAGCCTCGCGGCGCCGCCCGCGGGCGGGAGCGGGGGTGCCGGAGCTGACCGGAGCGCGGAGCGCGGACGCGCGCCCCGCGTCGAGCGGATATCGCCCCGAAGGCGCGAGGACCGCGGAGGCAGGGGGAGCAGCGTCGCATAACGCGACCGTTGCATGAGAAAAGGCGGAGACCAGAAAGGCCGGCGCGACGGGGATGAACCACGCGACACTTCGAGGCAACGAGGCGGGGCGGCGGGTGTCGCGAGAAAAAGGGCGGTCCGCGAGCCCGCGAGCGGATCGTACTTTTTCTCGTGACAGGTCCCGCCCTGGGACGTCAGTCGAATGTAGGCGCCGGCGTTCCATCTACGACGTGAAAACCTGGACGCGCTCCCCCTTTATCCGAGGCGATAGAGCTCGGGCCGCCGGTCCGCGAAGAGATCGTTGAGCTCCCCGAGCCCCTTGTCGCGCGCCTTGGCCGGGTGGACCCGCGCCACGGCCACGGCCGGCTCGCCGGCCGGCAGCCGCGCCAGGTACTCGCCGTCGGGCGCGACGAGGACGCTCTCGCCCGTGAAGGTTAGGCGGCGCCCGGCGCGCTCCTCGATCCCCACGCGGTTGGCGGTGGCGACGTAGATCCGGTTCTCGACGGCGCGCGCGTAGTCGACGCGCTGGCAGTAGGGCAGGACGAGGTTGGCGCAGTGGGCCACGAGGTCGGCCCCGAGGAGGGCCAGGGTCCGGAAGCTCTCGGGGAAGATCCAGTCGAAGCAGATGGCTATCCCGACGCGGAGGCCGCGGAACTCCTCGACGAAGAAGCCCGTGTCCCCCGGCGAGAAGAGGAGCTTCTCGCGGGCGAAGAGGTGGGTCTTGCGGTAGACGCGCCTGCGGCCGTCGGGTAGGGCGAGGCAGCTCGAGTTGTAGAGCTTGCCGCCCGCGGACTCGGCGAAGCCGAAGGCTATGCCGGCTCCCCGCTCGGCGGCGGCCCGGGCGAGGGCCTCGAGGGGCTCGGCGCCGGCCTCCTGGGCGAAGGGGGCGAGCTGGGAGGGCCCGTCGAAGTCGTAGCCCGAGAGGCAGAGCTCGGGCAGGACGTAGAGGTCGGCCTCGTTCGCGGCAATGGCCGCGAGGAGCTGGCGGAGGTTGGCGCCGATGTCGCCGAAGACGGGCGAGCTTTGGACGAGGGCTACGCGCATGCCTTCATTCTAGGTCGCGGCCGGCGAGGATGAAAGGGCCACCCCGGGGGCCGGGCCGGGGCGCGGCCTCAGGAGGGGGCGGGCCCGGCCGGGGGCCGGGGCGCCGGCTCGACTCGGTTCCGGCCCCCGGCCTTGGCGCGGTAGAGGGCCTCGTCGGCCTCGCGGACGAGCTCGTCCAGGTCCTCCTCCCCGATCCGGTCGCGGCCGGCGCAGCCGAAGCTCGCGGTGACCGAGACGGGCCCCGAGGGGGTCTCGACCTCGAGGGCGGCGACGGCAGCGCGGAGGCGCTCGGCCGCGGCCGCCGCCTCCGCGGGGCCGATGCCCGGGAGGAGGGCCACGAACTCCTCGCCGCCGTAGCGGCCGAAGCGGTCGGTGGCGCGGAGGAGGGAGGCGCAGGCCCGGGCGGCCGCCCTGAGGACGGCGTCCCCGGCCTGGTGGCCGCGGCGGTCGTTGACCTCCTTGAAGTGGTCCAGGTCGAGGAGGACGAGGGAGAGGGCGAGGCCTTGGCGGCGGGAGCGCTGGAGCTCGAGGCCGGCCACCTCGAGGAGGGTGCGGCGGTTCGTGACCCCGGTCAGGCCGTCGACGGTGGCGAGCTCGGCGAGGCGCTCGTTGAGCTGGATCCGCTCGGTGATGTCGTCGAGGGAGAGGAGGGAGCCCAGGGGGCGGCCTCCTCGGCCGGCCACGGGCGAGAGCCTGGCGGCGTAGTGCCGCGAGCCCCGCGCGCCCTCGATCCTGAGGTCGGCCTGGGCCGGGGGGCCGGCCTCGAGGAGCTCCCGCAGCTGGGGGCAGGAGGCGCAGAGGCCCGTCCCCGCCTCGCCGACGCAGTCGCGGCCGGAGAAGCCGAGGATGGCGGCCATGGCGGGATTGGCGCCGACGACGCGGCCCGAGCGGTTCATCACGAGGACCCCCTCGCGCATGCCCTCGAAGATCCGCTCGTAGGCGATCAGTCCGAGGTCGAGGAGGCGGTGGCGGAAGAGGCTCCAGGCGAAGAGGACGCCGCTCAGGGGTATGCCGAAGGGGGCGATGTCGAGGCCGTAGGGCGAGAGGCCGAGCTGGTAGAGGAGCATGCCGCCCCAGGGAAAGAAGGAGGCGACGAACATGTAGGCGCTCTGGCGGCGGTAGGCCCCGGGGGAGTCGAGGAGGCGCCCGATGTATGCCGCGTCGGCGGCTACCAGGCAGAGGTTCATGGCCAGGAGGTTGGCCCAGTAGAGGGGCCCCTTGCCCAGGCGGGGGACGGAGAAGGGGCCGCTCCGCGAGAGCTCGACCGAGGTATACAGGAGCCCCTGGCCCTCGCCGGCCCAGGCGGCCGCGGCGACCAGGCAGCCGAAGGCGAAGAGGCCGGCGCCGAGGGCGGTCATCCTCGCGCTGTGGAGGCCGGCGATCCGGAGGGCGAGGAGGAGCCACAGGGGGCCGACGAAGGGTATGCCCAGGTACTCGACCGCGAGCCAGAGGCGGAGCTCGGCCGCCGAGGCCGCGCGGATCTCGAAGAGGGAGCCGAGGGCGTAGGCCATGGCGGCGACCATGAGGGCGCCGAAGGCGAAGGCCCCCGTCACCTCCCGGCGCCAGAAACCGATGAAGGCGAGGGCCGCGCAGATGGCGAAGGCGAGGGCCAAGGCCAGGGTGTAGAGCGAGAGGGGATCGACCACGGTTCTAGTATCGGCGAAAACCCGCCGCCCGGCGAGCTTGCCCAAGCTCCGGCGGGGAGCTATCATGGCGCCGGCCCGGAACCATGAGCATGAAGAAGTACCTCGTCCTCGCCGGCAACATCGGCGCCGGCAAGTCCAGCCTGGTCGGGCTCCTCGCGGAGCGGCTGGGCTACCGGCCCTACTACGAGCCGGTGGCCGAGAACCCCTACCTCGCCGACTTCTACGGCGACATGCGGCGCTGGGCCTTCCACTCCCAGGTCTTCTTCCTCAGCCACCGCACGCGCATGCACCGCGCCCTCATGGACGATCCCTGGTCCGTGGTCCAGGACCGTTCCCTCTACGAGGACGCCGAGGTCTTCGCCCGCAACCTCTACCAGCAGGGGAACATGAGCCAGCAGGACTGGGAGACCTACCGGGAGCTCTACCGGACCGTCTCGAGCCTCCTCCCCCCGCCCGACCTGGTGGTCTACATCCGCTGCTCGGTGGAGACCCTCAAGCGCCGCATCGCCCTGCGCGGCCGGGGCTTCGAGGCCGAGATCCCCGAGGACTACCTTGCCGGCCTGAACCGGCTCTACGAGTCCTGGATCGAGGGCTTCGAGCTCGCCCCCGTCCTCGTGGTGCCCGGGGACCGCCTGGACTTCGTCGCCGAATCGCGGGACCTCGCCTCCATCGTGTGCACCGTCGAGCGGCGGCTCCGCGACACGCAGGGCGAGCTCTTCCCCTCCTGCATGTAGGGCAGCCGGGGCCGGGTCCCTTGGTTTGCCGGCCCCGGGGCCGCGGCAGTACATTCGATCCACGGGCCCGAGAGGCCCGAGGAGGAACGCATGGCGACCATCACGCTCAAGGGAAACGCGATCCACAGCTCGGGCGTCCTGCCGCCCCTCGGCTCCAAGGCCCCGGACTTCCGCCTCACCCGGGGCGACCTCTCCGACGCCACCCTCGCCGACTGGGCGGGCAAGGTGAAGATCCTCAGCATCGTCCCCTCGCTGGACACCTCGACCTGCGCCCTCTCGGCCAAGCGCTTCAACGCCGAGGTCAAGAAGCTCGGCGGGGCGGTCGTGCTGAACGTGAGCCGCGACCTGCCCTTCGCGCAGAAGCGCTTCTGCCAGGCCGAGGGCGTCGACGTCGTGGTGCCCCTCTCCGAGCTCCGCGACCGCTCCTTCGGCAAGGCCTACGGGGTCGAGCTCGTCGACGGGCCCCTGGCGGGCCTCCTCGCCCGCGCCGTCCTCGTCCTCGACGGGGCCGACCGCGTGGTCTACGCGGAGCAGGTGCCCGAGATCGGCCAGGAGCCCGACTACGAGTCGGCGGTAGCGGCGGTCAGGAAGCTCCTGTAGGGGCCGGCCCGGCGGGCGCGGCCGGCGGCCGCCGGGGCAGGCGCACGATGAAGACGGTGCGGCCCGGCTCGCTCTCGAAGCCGATGCTGCCCCCGTGGAGCCTGACGCTCTCCCTGCAAAGCTCGAGGCCCAGGCCCGTGCCCTCGCCGGGCTCCTTGGTCGTGAAGAAAGGCTCGAAGATATGGCCCTTGACGGCCTCGGGGATGCCCGGACCCGAGTCCTGGATCCGCACCTCGAGCCGGCCCTCAGCCTCGCCGAGCCGGATCTCGAGCCGGCCCTGGTAGGACATGGCCTGGAGGGCGTTCTTGACGAGGTTCATCCAGATCTGGTTCAAGGACTCCGGCTTGCCGAGGATGACCGGGTCGCACTCGTAGCGCCGGACGAGCTCCACCCCGCCTTTCATCGAGTTGCGGAAGAGGGTGAGGATGTCGTCGAGCTGCTGGGCCACGTTCACCTCGCGCGGCTCGTCGCCCGATTCGTGGTAGGAGTAGGAGCGGAGGGCCCGCACCGTGCGCGCGGCCCGCTCGGCCGAGTCGCGGATCACGTGCACGAGGCGGAGGGCGCCCAGGACCTGCGCCGCCTGGCCGAGGGCCGCGGAGCAGGCGGGGTCGGCGAGGGGCGGGAGCCGGGGATCCGCGGGATCGGATATGCCGATGCTGGCGAGGTCCTCGGCTGCGGCGTAGGGATCGGGGTGGCCGAACTCCTCGAGCCGGGCCGACAGGGCCGAGCGGAGCTCGCGCTCGGCCGAGCCCACCTCGGCGAAGCCCCCGGGCGCCGCGAGGAGGGAGCGCAGGGCCGCGCGGGCCGGCTCGCCGAGTCCCTCGAGCTGGCCGGGCAGGTAGGAGACGATGCGGGCGATCTCCTCGGAGAGGCTCAGGGCCGAGGAGAGGGTCGCGCCCAGGGGGGTGTTCAGCTCGTGGGCAACCCCCGCCGCGAGGCGGCCGATGGCGGCGAGCTTCTCGTAGTCGAGGAGGGCCCGGGTCCGCTCCTCGACCCGCTTCTCGAGCTCGGCGTTCAGGCGCAGGGCCTCGGCCTCGGCGCGGACCCGCTCGCTGATATCGACCTCGATGCAGAGGATGCCCGAGCCCTCGCCCAGGCCCGGCACGGGCGCCGTGATCTCGATGAGGCTGCGCTCGCCCTCGACCCGCTCCCCCGCCGTCTCGGCGCCGGCCGCCGCCGCCTCGAGGCGCTCGACCGGGACGCGGACGCGGTCCAGGACCTCCTCGAGGCGGCGCCCGACGAGCTTGCCCAGGAGCCGCTCCGAGGCGGCGCTCTGGAGGACGAAGCGCCCCTCGGCGTCCACGGCCCAGAAGGGCAGGGGCACGCGGAGGAAGATGGCGTCGAGCCAGGCCGCGTACTCGGCGGCGCGCCTCCGCTGCCGCGCGTCGACGGCCACCCCGACCACGACGCTCGCGCCCTCCCACTCGGTATGGCGGAGGGAGACGTCCACGTCGAGGAGCTCCCCGTCGTCGAGGCGCCGGGCCTTCCACTCGAAGGGAGGCGAGCCCTCGGTGGAGGAGGCCATGATGCGCCGCCTGATAGCCTCCTGGAGCCGCGGGCGGGGGGCGGTGATATCGGCGATGGAGAGCCCCTCGACCGGCCGGCCGCCCAGTCCGAAGAGCTCCCGGGCCGCCCGGTTGACGTGGAGGATCCTGCCCTCGAAGTCGTGGACGAGGATGGCCTCCGAGATCGACTCGAGGAGGGTGGCGAGGTCGCGCCGCGAGCTGCGCAGCCCCTCCTCCGCCGCGAGGCGGGCGGCGACGTCCTCCTTGAGCAGGCGGTTCGCTCGCTCGTAGGCGCGGAGGGTCAGGATCACGGGTACGAGGAGGATGGCCAGGACGAGGAGGGCGGCGCCGGATCCAAGGCCTAGCACGAGGTCGCGCCGGCGCGCCGCCGCCGCTTGGTAGGCCCCCGTGCCGAGGAGGAGCCGCAGCTCGGGTATGCCGATGACATAGGAGAGCTTAGGCTCCGGGCGCCCCCCGCCGGTGGGCACGAAGTCGTATTTCACGAAGGATCCCTCGGGGTGGGATCGCGCCGCCTCGATGATCGCGGGGACGACCAGCTGGCTCGGGAGCCCGGGCATGCCCGGGAGCAGCATCTCGACCTCGGGCGTGAAGGGGAGCACGAGTATGCGGTTGTCGAAATCGGCGAGGAACACGTAGTTCCTGCCGCGCGAGTCGAGGTAGGTCATGGCGCGGATCCGGGCGCGGAGCGCCTCAATAGTCTCGACGGCGCCGCTCGCGCCAGAGCGGTAGAGCGCCAGCTCGGGCTCGACGGCGTTCCGGGCCAGCGTGGCGACCCCGCGAACCGAGTCCCGGAGCTCCGCCTCGCCGCTTCGTACGGAGACCAGGATCAGGACGCCGAAGAGCAGGGCCTCGGCGACGAAGGCTACGGCGCTCATGAGGGCCACGGAGAAGCGGATCGAACGGCTTACGCCTGGCGGCATTCTATCAAGTATATGGATCGGAACCGTTCCCGCCAGGAGCGCGATCGTTGACAGGGGCGGCTCCACGGCTAGAATCGAAGGGGTGAGCAACCCAGAACGGCCCGTGGTCCTCTGCGTCGACGACGAGCGGATCGTCCTCCTCAGCCTCAAGGCGGAGCTCCGCTCGAGCCTCGGCGCCGAGGCTCGCGTCGAGACCGCCGAGTCGGGGGAGGAGGCCCTCGCCTTCCTCGGCGAGCTGGCCGCCGAGGGCATCCCCCTCGCCCTCGTCATCTCGGACCTCCGCATGCCGGGCATGGGCGGGGACCAGCTCCTCGCGCACGTCAGGGAGCGGGACGCCGAGGCCAAGAGCATCCTCCTGACCGGCTACGCCGACCTCGACGCCGTGGCGAGCGCGATCAACCACGCCGGGCTCTACCGCTTCCTCACCAAGCCCTGGCGCCGCGAGGACCTGGCCATGACCGCCCGCGAGGCCCTGGCCTCCTGGACCAGCCAGCGCCTCATCGAGGAGAAGAACCGCACCATCGAGCTCCTGACGGTCTCCATGGTCACCGCCCTCGAGAACGTCAACCTCGTCAACGACGAGGAGACGGGCCTCCACGTCCGGCGGGTCGGCGAGTACGCGAGGGTCCTCGCCCTGGCCCTCGGGAAGGAGGGGCCCTTCGTCAAGCGCCTCTCCCTCTACGCCTCCCTCCACGACATCGGCAAGATCGGGGTGCCGCGGGAGGTCCTGGTCTCCGGCATGCGCTACAGCCCCCAGGAGCGCGAGACCATGAAGCGCCACGTCCTCCACGGCGGCCGCATGCTCGACATGCCCGGCATCGACCCCATGGCCAGGAACGTCGCCCTCTACCACCACGAGCGCTGGGACGGAAAGGGCTACGCGGCGGGACTCGCCGGCGAGGACATCCCCCTCGAGGCCCGGATCGTCTCGGTGGCCGACGTCTTCGACGCCATGACCACGGCCCGGCCCTACAAGGAGCCCATATCCCCGGGCATCGCCGTCCGCGAGATACTCGAGGGCGCGGGAGCGGCCTTCGACCCGGCGGTGGTCGAGGCCTTCCGCGCCTCCCTGCCACAGATCATGGAGCTCTGCGCCTGCGGGGAGCTGCGGGATCGGGACGGCTCCTCGGAGCCTGGCCGGGCCGGGGCTTAGGACAGCCCCGTGATCCTTCCCGTGTCCGGGTCGATGTCCATGCCCATGTAGCCGGGCTTGGAGGGCAGGCCGGGCATGGTCGTGATCTCGCCGGAGATCGGGTACACGAAGCCCGCCCCCGCGGCGAGCCTCACGTCGTTGACCTGGAAGACATAGCCCCGGGGCGCGCCCTTGAGCGCGGGGTCGTGGGAGATCGAGTACTGGGTCTTGGCCATGCAGATGGGCAGCTTGTCGTAGCCGAGCTTGGAGAAGGTCTCGATGCGCTTCTCCGCCTCGGCGGAGTAGGCCACCTGCTCGGCCCCGTAGATCTCGTGGGCCACGCGGTCGATCTTCTCCTTGATCGTGAGCTCGAGGGGGTAGAAGGGGGCCCGGGTCGAGCTCTGCCCGCAGGCCTTCTCGACGGCGCGGGCCAGGTCGACCGCGCCCTCCCCTCCCTCGGCCCAGTTGCGCGCGACCACCGCGTCGACGGCCCCGGCCTTGACCGCGGCCTCGCGGACGATCTCGTGCTCGGCCTCGCTGTCGCCGGGGAAGGCGTTGACGGCCACGACCGCGGGGATGCCGAGCTTGCGCACGATGCCGAGCTGGGCCTCGAGGTTCACGAGCCCCTTGCGGACGAGCTCGCGGTCCTCCTGGGTGTAGGCCGAGGCCAGGGGCTTGCCGGGCGTGACCTTGGGCCCGCCCCCGTGCATCTTGAGGGCGCGCACCGTCGCGACCACGACGGCCGCGTCCGGCCAGAGCCCCGAGGTGCGGCACTTGATGTCCACGAACTTCTCGAGGCCCATGTCCGCGCCGAAGCCCGACTCGGTGACGACGTAGTCGCCGATCCTGGTGGCGATGAGGTCGGCGATGACCGAGGAGTTGCCGTGGGCGATGTTGGCGAAGGGCCCCGCGTGGACGAAGGCCAGCTGCTCCTCGAGGGTCTGGAGGATGTTGGGCTTGATCGCGTCCTTGAGGAGGATGGTCATGGCCCCCGCCACGCCCAGGTCCTCGGTCGTGACGGGCTTGCCGGACTTGTCCAGGCCCAGGACGATGCGGCCGATCCGCTCGCGCAGGTCGCGCAGGTCCTTGGCGAGGGCGAGGATGGCCATGACCTCGGAGGCCACCGCGATGTCGAAGCCGGTCTCGCGCAGGGGCCCGTTCTCGATGCCGCCGACCCCCGTGAGGATCCGCCGCAGGGAGCGGTCGTTCATATCCATGGCGCGGCGCCACCAGGTCTCGTAGGGATCGAGGTTGAGCTTGCGCATGCCGAGCTTCTCGAAGTAGGCCTCGGACCAGCGGCCCTCGTGGTAGATGCGGGCGTCGAGGGCCGTGGCGCACAAGTTGTGCGCCGCCGATACCGCGTGGATGTCGCCGGTGAGGTGGAGGTTGAAGTCCGCCATGGGCACGATCTGGCTGTAGCCCCCGCCGGCCGCGCCTCCCTTGATGCCGAAGGTCGGCCCCATCGAGGGCTGGCGGATGGCCGCTATGGCCTGGCGGCCGAGGAGCCCCAGGCCCTGGGCCAGTCCCACGGTCGTCGTGGTCTTGCCCTCGCCCAGGGGGGTCGGCGTGATGGCCGTCACGTCGATGTACTTGGCCCGGGCGGGCAGCGCGGCGTTGTCCTTGAGGAACTCGAGCCTGACCTTGGCCTTGTAGCGCCCGAAGTGGTCGATGCAGCGGTCGCAGATCCCGTAGTCCTCGGCCACCTCGACGATGGGCCGGATCTTGGCCTCCTGGGCGATCTCGATGTCGCTCGGCACGGGCTTGCGCTTCTGGATGGACATATCGGGCCTCCTTAGCGGGGAACCTCAGGGAGAAGGTATGGATAAAAACGCCGATCGTCAAAGCCGGGGCCTCCGGGCATCAGAGCTCCCCTCCCTCCCGGAGGGCCCTGCGCGCGTAGCTCCTCCGCCGGGAGCGGAGGAGGAGGGCGGCCAGGGCGAGGAGGATCGCCAGGTAGGCGGGGCCCCGGAGATCGAGGGGCGCGCGGCGCGGGCCCGGCTTCGCGCTCTCGTCGAGGAGGTAGGCGAGGTAGGACCGGGAAAAGCTCCCCGCGTCGGCGAGGCAGGCCGCGAGGAGGCCCTCGAGGGCCCCGGCGGCCTCGGGCCCGGCGGCATGGAGGGCGGCGTAGGGATCGAAGTCCCTCGTCGGGCCGACGTTGCTAAGGCCGTAGTCGTAGGAGGGGTCCGAGACGTAGCGGGCGGGGAAGCTCGAGGCCAGGAGGGCGTCGAGCCTCCGGCCCCGGCCGAAGGCCCGCCTCGCCACGGCGTCGTAGAGCCAGCCCGAGCGGTAGGCGGCATCCCGGGGCGGGAGCCCCGCCTTCCCCTCCTCGCTTCCGCCGAGGGCGGCGAGGATCTCCGGCTGACCGGCCGCGACGGCGCGGTAGGCGTAGTCCTCGACGAGGCTGTGCCGGTTCGACAGGAAGATCAGGGCCGCCTCCCGGTCGGCCGCCGAGCCGAAGGCGTTGAGCGCGAGGATGCGGAAGGCGCTCAAGCCCGGCAGGAGGCTCGCGTGGTAGGGCTGGCAGAGGTCCTGGACGTAGTGGAGGGCCCAGCCTCCGAAGCGGTAGCCCCAGTAGGGATGGCCCGTCCCGAAGGCGAAGCGGGCCAGCTCGCCGTAGAGGCGGAAGCGGTAGTCGGCGAGGGATCGCCGGGTGAAGGGGGCGGCCAGGCCGATGATCGGGTCCTCGTGGGCGAAGGCCATGTGGAGGGGGGCCTGGCTCCCGTAGTCCAGGGCGGGATTGCCGAAGGGCTGCTCGCCCAGGCCGTAGCGCGAGCCCGCCTCCGTGCCGTTGTCCTCGTACAGGCCGCAGTCGAGGCCGTAGTCCGGCTCGTCGGAGGCCGTGGCCAGGACCTCGAGGGCCCCGAGCTCCGCTCCCTCGGCCAGGGACTCGAAGGGCCGGTTCTCGAAGCGGCCGTCGAAGGGATCGACCGCGTCCACGGGCAGCTCCGGGCGAGCGCGGGGCGCGGAGGGCGCGGGCTTCAGGTAGAGGATTAGCTTCGCGTCGGGATTGAGGCGGATCGCCGCGAGGAAGGCCGCCCGGAGGGCAGGCCCCTCGCCCTCGCCCCGGAAGGCGAGCTCGGCCGGCAGCTTCGGGTAGTAGGCCAGCTCCTTGGCGGCCCGGGCCTCGAAGCCGGAGAGGAGGCCGGCCAGGCCGGTCCGCTCGGCCTCGAGGAAAGCCTCGAGGCTCTCGGCGCGGACCTGGCTCCCGGTCCAGCTCTCCGAGCCGAGGGAGAGGCGGCTGAGCCTGGCGTGGTCCTCCCAGGCCGCCAGGGGCCGGGCCAGGAGGCAGAGCAGGGCGAGGCCGAGGGCGGGGCGGGCTGCGTGCATCGGCACCTCCACGGGTGAGCTGATCCTAGCCGAGGGCGGCCGCCGAGTAAAGGGAAGCGAGTGACCCGAAGATTGTTGGCGAGCGGCCCCGGGATCGCCGGCGCGGGCGCCAACAATCCCGGGATCACCTCAGAATGCCAGCTCGGCCCGGGCGACGGCCTCGCCTCCCCGCCTGAGCTCGGTCCCGACGCGGCCTCCCGGCAGGGGTCCGGCCAGGGCCTCGAGGAGCTCCCCGCAGAGGACCTCCCGGATGAAGTCGACCTTGAGCTCCCGCGGAGCCCCGGCCTGGCCTTCGGCGGCGGCGCCCGGCGCGAGGCCAGCCGCCGCGTCGACGAGCCAATCTATATAGTGGGCGTTGTTGACGTGGCCGTTCTCGTCGATGTGGCGGGGCCGGGCGCGGAGCTCATAGGCGGGCGTGAGCTCCGAGGAGGGCTCCGCGCCGAGGGCGAGGCCGGCCAGGGCGTGCTCGGCCCCGCCTACCCAGTCGCTCCCGAGTGCCCGCTCGGGCCGGAGGGGCTTGCGGGCGGCGAGGTCGACGACGAGGTAGGCGTAGACCGCGCGGACCAGGGCCTGGCCCGACTCGGCCTCGAGGACGAGGTCGCGGAGGGCGAAGAGCCGGTCGCAGCCCGAGGGCCAGGTCCGGACGCGGACCCGGTCGCCCTCGCGCGGGAGGCCCTCGATCCGGAGCTGGATCCGCGAGAGCATCCAGGTGCGGCCGGACGCGGCGAGGGCGGCCATGCCGATGCCTAGCCGGTCGGCGTGGAGCCCGGCGGCCTCCTGGAAGAAGTTGGCCAGGGAGAGGGGGGCGAAGGGCCCGCCGTAGCGGCAATCGAAGCCGCGGACCAGGTAGTCGGTCGAGAAGTCGGGAATGGGAGCCATGGGCCGAGTATAGCGACAGCCCGGAGGAAGGTCAGCCCACGAGGCGCTTGTGGGCCTCGGCGAGCCGCTCGGGTATGGCGATGCCCTGGGGGCATTTGGGCAGGCAGGCCCCGCAGCCGACGCAGGCGTTCCCGCCCTTGCCCGCGCCGGCGATGGCCTGCAGGTACCAGCCGTCGGAGCCGGGGGCGGCGTCGAACATGGCCGCGGAGTTCCAGTGCGCGAACACGTCGGGGATCTGCACCCCCTTCGGGCAGGGCATGCAGTAGGCGCAGCCGGTGCAGCCCACGGCCTCCTTCGCCCGGTAGATCCGGGCCGCCTCGTCGATGACGGCCAGCTCGTCCCTGGTCAGCGAGTTGGCGCCCGCGGCCTCGGCCACGGCGCAGTTCTCGAGGATCTGGTCCGCCGAGCCCATGCCCGAGAGGACCGTGGAGACCTCCTGCCGGTCCCACACGAAGCGGAGGGCCCACTCGGCGGGCATGCGGGGCGTCGGATACTTGAAGAAGGCCTCGCGCGCCTGGCGCGAGGGGCGCGCGAGGGCGCCGCCCCGGAGGGGCTCCATCACGATCACGCCGAGCTCGCGCTCGGCGGCGAAGGCCAGGCCCTCGTCCCCCGCCTGGTGCCGGCGGTCGAGGTAGTTGTACTGGACCTGGCAGAACTCCCACTCGCCGAAGCCCTCGACGATCCGCTTGAAGGCCGCGAGGTTGTCGTGGAAGGAGAAGCCGAGGTGGCGTATCTTGCCCGCGGCCCTCGCCCGCTCGAGGAACTCGCGGGCGCCCAGGCGCGCCGCCTTGTCCCAGCGCTCGCCGGAGAGGGCGTGGAGGAGGTAGAAGTCGATGCGGTCGGTCCGCAGCCGCGCGAGCTGCTCGTCCAGGAGGCGATCCCAGTCGGCGCTCGACTCGACGAGCCAGACGGGGCTCTTCGTGGCCAGGAAGAAGCGGTCGCGGAGGCCCGTCCGCTCGAGGGCCGCGCCGAGGGCGGGCTCGCTCCGGCCCTTGTGGTAGCCGTAGGCGGTGTCGACGTAGTTGATCCCCTGCTCGGCCGCCGTCCGGAGCATGGAGTCCAGGGCGGCCTCGTCGATCGCGGCCTCGTCGCCCCCGATCACGGGCAGGCGCATGCAGCCCAGGCCGAGGGCGGAGACCTCGAGGTCGTCGATGTGGGGGAACCTTCGGTAGCGCATGGTCCCGAGTATACGAAATAGGCCCCGTCCCGGGAAGGAGGTGCTATACTGGGGGAGCTCGGAGGAAGGCCCCCATGTGCGGAATCGTTTCCCTGGTCTACGAGGACGAGAAGGAGTCGATGGGAGCCGAGGCGGCGGCCCTCCTGCGCCGGCTCGAGTACCGCGGCTACGACTCCACCGGGGCCTCCTTCATCGGGGCCGACCGCTCCATCGCCCTGGCCAAGAAGGTGGGGGCCCCCTCCCGGGTCTGCCGCGAGCTGGGCATCGAGGCCATGCGCGGCCAGCGCTTCATCGGCCAGGTCCGCTGGGCCACCTACGGGGCGGTCAGCGACCTCAACAGCCAGCCCCACAAGGTCCGCTGCAAGGTCGAGATGGTCGGCGCCCACAACGGCAACGTCTCCAACACCGACGCCCTCAAGCCCTGGCTGACTGCCCGCGGCCACGCCGTCGCCTCCGACAACGACGGCGAGATCGTGGTCCACCTCGTCGAGGAGCACTACGCCGCGGGCCTCGCCGCGCCCGAGGCCCCCCTCGCGCTGATGCGCCGCGCCTTCGCCTCCTCCGGCATCCGCGGCGAGGGGACCTGCGTCCCCGACGGGGTCTTCCTCATGATCGACGCGATCCGCAAGGCCGACGCCGTGGCCGAGGGCTCCTACGCCGCGGCCCTCGCCGACCCCCGCGTGCCCGGGGTCTTCGCCGTAAAGTCCGGCTCCTCGCTCTACTGCGGCCGCGGCGCCGACGCGGCCGGCGACTTCTTCGTCGCCTCCTCCGACCTCAGCTCGGTCCTCGCCAAGACCCGCGCCCTCGTGCCCCTCGCGGAGGGCGAGGGCATCTGGTTCACCGAGCGCGACTACCTCGTCTTCCCCCTCGCCGGCGAGATGTCCTTCAGCCGGCCCCGCCCCAAGCGCTCCAAGCTCGGCGTCCAGGACACGGCCCTCGACCCGCGCTACCGCCACTACATGGAGCAGGAGATCCTCGGCGCGGGCCTCAACATCGAGCGCATCCTCCGCTACTACTTCAAGGATCCCGCGGACGAGGCCCTCGCCTCGGTCCTCGAGGAGAAGCGGGAGCTGGCCAAGGAGGCCGCCGACCGCTGCGCCGAGCTCTCGGGGCGCTTCGGCCGGGACGAGCTCGCCTCCGGAGCCCGGGAGCTCCTCGCCTCCCAGGCCTGGGCCGAGCTACGCTCCAAGCTCCGCTCCTCGGGCGCCCTCGGCGCGGGGGAGGAGGCGGCCGAGCGGGCGGCGGAGCGGGCCTTCGCCTCCGACGAGGCCGCCCTCCTCGGCGAGCTCCGCTCCCTCCTCCCCGCCCAGGCGGCCGAGCTCGCCCTCCTCGACTCGATCTTCGTCTGGCGCAAGCGCCGGGCCGTGACCCGCTACCTGGGCGAGCTCCGGAACGCGATCCGCGAGGCGGGCAAGTCCGGCGGCAGGCTCTACCTCGTCGCCGCGGGCAGCTCCTACCACGCGGCCCTCATCGGGGCAGGCTTCTTCGCGGGCCTCGCCGGCGTCCCGGCCTATCCCTGCAACCCCGGGGCCTTCCGCTCCCTGTACCTCCCCGCCCTCGGGAGGGGGGACCTCGTCCTGGGCATCTCGCAGTCCGGCGAGACCAAGGACCTGGTCGACGTCTTCCAGGATGTCCGCGCCTCCTCCGCGGGGGCCGCGCGGGCCTGCCTGGTCAACAACGAGAACAGCCGCATACCCCAGGAGCTCTGCGACTTCTACCTGCCCATCCTCTGCGGCCCCGAGATCGCCGTCGCGGCCACCAAGTCCTTCCTGAGCCAGATCGTCATCCTCTTCCTCGTGGCCGCGGGCCTGGAGCTGCCCGAGCGGGCCGTGGCCGAGAAGGTCGGGGAGATCCGGGCCCTGGTCGACCGGACCCTCTCCACCGCCGCCGCCGACGTCGAGGCGGCCGCCTCGCGCCTCTACCTCCGGCCCTCGATCCACGTCCTCGGCGCCGGACTCGCGGGGCTCGCCCGCGAGGGGGCCCTCAAGATCCGCGAGGTCGTCCTGAACCACGCCGAGGGCTACGACGTCGCCGAGTTCAAGCACGGGCCGAACACCATCCTCGGCAAGAACACCGTCTTCGGGGCCGACGACCTGGCCTCGGCCATCGACGCCTACCGGGCCCTCGCCGCGGCCGACCCCGCGCTCGCCGCCAGGCCGGCCCTCGAGGCCCTCCGCGAGCGGCCCGGGATCCTCGAAGGGCTCTTCCGCGACTATCCCCTCGTGTTCCTCTGCCCCCCCGACGACCGCGAGGCCCGCATCACCATCAGCCAGATCCATACCCACAAGATCCGCGGCGCCGACGTCATCCTCATCGCCGAGCGCCGCGCCGACCTCGCCGCCGCCGCCGAAGGCAAGCCGGCGGGCAACGACGCCTACTGGTCGAACTACATCGAGGTCCCCCACGCGGGGGACCCGCGGCTCTTCGTCTTCCCGGCCGCCCTCATCCTCCAGTACCTCGCCTACCGCATGTCGGTCAAGAAGATGGCCTGGCTCGACGCCCTCGGCGTCCTCGACCACGGCGTGCACCCGGACGTCCCGAAGAATGTCAGCAAGAGCATCACCGTCGACTGAGGGGGGGGCTCGGCCTCGAAAACCGGCCGCGCCCATGCTATGCTCCACGCAGCACCAGGAGGAACAACGATGAAGAAAGCCATCGCCACCGAGAAGGCGCCCAAGGCCCTCGGCCCCTATTCCCAGGGCATCGCCTTCGGGAACCTGCTCTTCGTCTCGGGCCAGACCCCGATAGTCCCGGCCGACGGGACCATCCCCGCGGGCGTGGTCGAGCAGTCCAAGCGGGCCCTGGAGAACGTCAAGGCCGTGGTCGAGGCCGCCGGCGCCTCGATGGCCTCGGTGCTCAAGACCACCGTCTTCCTCAAGGACATGAAGGACTTCCCCGCCATGAACGAGGTCTACGCGAGCTACTTCGCCGGGACCTTCCCCGCCCGGAGCACGGTCGAGGTGGCCCGCCTGCCCAAGGACGTGCTCGTCGAGATAGAAGCTATCGTCGGGCTCTAGGCCCGGCCCGACCGCTCCCCTCGGCTCCCGCCGAAGATCCTCGGCAGGAGCTCCTCGGCCCGTCCGAGGTAGGCCTCGCCGAAGCTCCCCGAGCCGCCCAGGGCCTCGATCGGCTGGAGGTTGAGGTAGATCGTCCGGGCGCCCCGGCGCCGCGCCGCCTCGACGAAGCCGGCGGCTGGGTAGACCGTGGCCGAGGTCCCGACCGCGACGAAGAGCTCGCAGGAGCCGAGGGCGGCCTCGGCCGCGCGCCGGGCCCCCTCGGGTATGGGCTCGCCGAAGAAGACGATGTCCGGCCTCAAGGGGGCGCCGCAGCGGGGGCAGGCGGGAACCTCCTCCCCCGCGCAGGAGCCGTCCTCGTAGGCGGGCAGGCCGCAGGAGGGGTTCGAGCAGCGCGTCCGCAGGGCGCTGCCGTGGTACTCGACGAGCTCGCGGCTCCCGGCCCGCGCGTGGAGGCCGTCGACGTTCTGCGTGACGAGGGCGAAGCCCGCCCCGCCCCCCGCCTCGCGGCGGGCGGCCTCGAGCCGGGCGAGCTCCTCGTGGGCGGGATTGGGGCGCGCGGCGAGGGCCAGCTCGCGCATCTTCCACCAGTGGCGCCATACCCCCAGGGGATCGGAGCGGAAGGTCTCGATGTGGGCGTAGCGGACGAGCTCCTCGTCGTTCCACAGGCCGTCCGGGCCGCGGTAGGGCCTGATGCCCGAGGCGACGGAGACCCCGGCTCCGGTGAGGAAGAGGACCTGCCCGTACGCGGCGAGGTCGATGCGGGGGAGCCCGCCCATCAGAGCCCGAGCTCCTCCCGGGCGAAGCGCTCGAGGACCGGCCGCAGGCTCGGGCTCGACGCGGCGTCGCGGAGGATGGCCTCGAGGTAGCCCGCGGGGTCCCCCGTGTCGAGCCGCCGGCCCTCGACCCGCGCGAAGGCCACCTTGCCCGCCGCGATGAGCCTATCCAGGGCGTAGGCGTGGAAGTACTCGCCGCCCGCGTGCCTGGCCCAGCCCTCCTCGAGGTAGGCGAAGAACTCGGGAGTGTAGAGGTAGCGGCCGATCGAGACCTCGTGGCTGGGCTCGGCGCCCCGGGCCGGCTTCTCGACGAAGCCGCGCACGCCCAGGCCGTCGGGCTCGGGATCGACCACGCCGTAGCGGGACACGTCCCCCGGCTCGAGGATGGTGGCGAGGACGGACTTGCCCGTCTTCTCGTGGACCTCGACGAGCTGCAGCGCCAGGGGCTTCGGGCCGACGTGGAGGTCGTCGGGGTAGGCGACGACGCAGGGATCATTCCCGACGAGGCCCTTCACCTGGAGGAGGGCGTGGCCGGTGCCGCGCATCTCGGCCTGGCGGACGAAGGAGACCCGGGCCTCGGGCGGGGCGATGGCCGCGAGCTTGTCGGCCCTTCCCTCGCGGCGGAAGAGCTCCTCGAGCTCGACCTCGCGGTCGAAGTAATCCTCGAGGGCCTTCTTGCGCCGCGAGCTTATGACGACGATGTCGCGGATCCCCGAGGCGAGGAACTCCTCGACGATGTAGGAGATCGAGGGCTTGGTGCCCAGGGGCAGGAGCTCCTTGGGGACGGTCTTGGTGACGGGGAGGAAGCGGGTGCCGTAGCCGGCCGCGACGATGACGCCTTTCATGGGCCCATCCTAGCCGCGCGGGCGGGGCGCATCAAGCGGCGGGCGCGGCT
>JAKLFE010000060.1 GCA_022711355.1 Spirochaetota bacterium
CCGGTGTGCCTGATGTTCCGCAGGTGGGCGAAGTGTATCCGCCCCCGGAGGGAGCGGATGATGGCCGGCAGGTCGTTCCCGGGATTCGAGCCGAGGGAGCCCGTGCAGAGGGTCACCCCGTTGCGCGGCGAGGGAACGGCCGCGAGCATCCGCTGGAGCTTGGGCCCGCTGGTGACGATGCGGGGCAGGCCGAAGACCGGCCAGGCCGGGTCGTCGGGATGGATCGCCATGTCGATCCCGTAGCGCTCGCAGGTCGGCATGATCGCCTCGAGGAAGTAGACGAGGTTGGCGAAGAGCCCCTCGTCGTCGACGTCCCGGTAGGTCGCGAAGAGCTCCTTGACGCGGGCCATGCGCTCCGGCTCCCAGCCGGGGAGGACGAAGCCCTTCGACTCGGCCTCGATGCCGTCGAACATCCGCTCGGGATCGATCTTCTCGATGAGCCCCTGGTCGTAGGCGAGGACGGTGGAGCCGTCGGCCCGGGGCTTGGCGAGCTCCGAGCGGGTCCAGTCGAAGACCGGCATGAAGTTGTAGCAGACCATCCCGACCCCCTCCTCGCCGAGGGCGGCGAGGGTCGCGATGTAGTTCTCGATGTAGCGGTCCCGCTCCGGCAGCCCGGCCTTGATCGCGTCGTGGATGTTGACGCTCTCGATGCCGGAGAGCTCGAGGCCCTCGGCGGCCGCGGCCTCCTTGAGCTTCCGGATCCGCGAGCGCTCCCAGGCCTCCCCGGGCTTGGTGTCGTAGAGGGTCGAGATCACCCCGACGACGCCGGGAATCTGGCGGATGAAGCGCAGGGGGATGGTGTCGAAACCCGGGCCGAACCAGCGGATCGTCATCTTCATAGGCAGCTCCTCAACTAATATCCTAGTATATTAGCATCGAAACGACAGCCGTCAAGCAGCTCCGCGCCGCCGGCGAAGCGATCAGCCCTCGCCGAGCTGGGCGCTCATCACCCGGTTGCGGCCCGCGGCCTTGGCGCGATACAGCTCCTGGTCGGCCGCCTCGACGATGCGCTCGAGCGAGAGGCCCGTCCCGCAGCGGAGGGAGACGACGCCGATGCTGATGGTGACGCGGTCGGCGGCGGCCGAGGCCGCGTGCGGGATGCCCAGGCCCTCCACCGCGGCGCGGAGCCGCTCGGCCAGGGCCCGGGCTCCGGCCAGGTCGGTGGCCGGGAGGATCGCCGCGAACTCCTCGCCCCCGTAGCGGGCCGCGAGGTCGGCCGGCCTCGCGATCGTGGCGTCGATGAGCCTGCCCAGGGAGCGGAGGCACTGGTCGCCGGCCAGGTGGCCGTAGTTGTCGTTGTAGGCCTTGAAGAAGTCGACGTCCATCATGAGCAGGGATAGGCAGTCGCCGCCGCGGCGCGAGTGCTCGACCTCCCGCGCGAGGGCGGCGTCGAAGGACTGGCGGTTGGCCAGGCCGGTCAGCCAGTCGTTGCTGGCCCGGCGCTCGTACTGGCGGTAGGTGTTGACGAGGATGCCGAAGATGGCCAGCACGACGGCGATGTAGCCGTAGGCGGTCAGCCAGGCGTAGGGGATCCGCATGCTCCCGAGGTGGACGACGTCGTGGCCGGCCGTGGCGATCACGATGGCGAAGGCGGCGAGGAGGGTGAGGGCCTGGCGGTTGCGCAGGCGGATCAGGGCGTAGGCGAGGATGCCGATGTCCAGGATGAGCTGGGGCACGATGACCAGGTCCACGGCGAGGCCGAAGCTGGCCAGGATGGCCTGCTTCGAGCCCCGCGTGATGACCAGGAGGGCGAAGCCCAGGCCGACCGCGAAGTAGGCCAGGGGCAGGGCCCGCCGGCGGTTGAGGACCGAGCTGAACTCGCAGACGAAGGCGAGGGTGGAGGAGGAGAGGAGGACGAGGCCTCCCTTCGACAAGGCCTCGAGGAGGACCTCGTCGTTGGCCTCGTGGTGGATGGCCATGTTGAAGTAGGAGAGGCAGAAGGAGAGGCAGACCCCGGCGAAGAGGAGGTAGCTCGGGCGCCGCATCTGGCCGAAGAGGAAGAGGCCGAGGAAGTAGAAGCCGATGACCATGGCCAGGACGAAGGCGCCCTTGACCAGGTCGATGCCCACGAAGTTGCGGAGGAAGACCGCCGCGCTGACCCGATCGCGGCGGTCGACGTAGTAGCGGTCGAGGCCCCAGACCTCGCCCCGCGGGTAGGCCTCGAGGACGAGGAGGTTCTCCTCGTCGCCGTAGCGCAGGAGCTCGGGCGGGAGGTAGAGGGCGACGGCCGAGCGGAGGCTGGAGTTGTAGGCGCCGCCCTCGTCGCGCCCCCTCCGCAGGAGCTCGATCCCGTCGAGGTAGATCCGCAGCGGATACTCCGAGGGACCGAGGTAGAGGGAGAGCTCCTCGCCCCGGAGGGCGGGCTCGAGGCGGAAGCGCGCCGCGAAGGTATACATCCGCGGGCCGGGCCCGCCGGCGGGCGGCAGGAGCCCCCCGCGGTAGGCGCGCGAGCCCGGCGTGGACCCGTCCAGGTCGAGGTGTCCCTTCTCCTCCCGGGCCGACTCGAGGAGGAGGAACTCGGTGAGCTCGAGCCTCCCCTCGGGCCCGGGACGGAGGACCCGGACGGGCGGCCGCGCCTCGGGAGGGATCGCCGGGTCGGGGAGCGCCGCGACGCAGGAGCCGAGGGCGAGGGCAGCCGCGGGAAGGAGGCAGAGGAGGAACGGGGTCCGCGCGGGAGACGCGCGGCGCGCCGAGCGGCGCGCCGTCCTGGCTGGGGGGGGTCGTTGGCTCATCGATCGCCGTGGCTTAGGCGATCGATACTACTACCGACCGGCCTTTTATAACAGGTGGCGGCGGCCCCGGCGGGCGGGGGCGGCGCGCGCAGGCCTCAGGGTTCCGTTCCCGTCCTCCGGTCCCAGCGCTCGAGGGCCAGGGCCCCGAAGGCCCAGAGCCCGCAGGCCGCCGCCGCCGCTCCCCAGAGGAGGGCCAAGCCCCTCCTCCCCTCCCCCGCGCCGAGGAGGGGGCCGGCCGCGAGGGGCCCGGCGGCCCAGCCTCCTTGGTGGAAGAGGCCCTGGAAGGACTGGAAGGAGCCCCGCCAGTTCGAGGGCGAGTGCTTGGCGAGGAAGACCCCCATGTTGACCGAGTTCACGATCTCGCCCGCCGTCCAGGCGACGGTCGAGGCGACGAGGACGGCCCGGCCGGCCGGGGCCGCGAGCATCCCGAAGCCGGCGACGAAGAAGAGCCCGGAGAGGGACATGCACCACAGGGGGCTCCTCGGGCGGAGGAGCCGGGCCACCGGGATCCCGAGGGCGAGGACGAGTATCGCGTTGAGCGACATCAGGTAGCCGAAGAAGCGGGGGCCATCCTCCCCGAGCCGCTGCGAGACCGTCAGGGGGAGGGCGAAGCTCGTCTGCGAGTAGGTGACGCTCGAGGCCAGGCTCAGGCCGGCGAAGGCCAGGAGGATGGGCCTGGCGAGGAAGGCGCGGAGGGCCCCCCGCCGGTCCTCGCGCTCGAGCCCCGCGCCGGGCGCCGCGCTCGAGGCATGGACGCGGCGGGCGATGAGGAGGGCCGAGGCCATCGAGCAGAGGGCGTCGCCGCGGAAGAGCCACGCCAGGGCCCGGTCGAAGAGGGCCGCGGCCACGAGGGGGCCGAAGGCGACGCCCACGTTGATCGACCAGTACTGGAGGGCGAAGACCTCCTTCCTCCTCCCGGCCGGCGCGAGGTCGGTGAGGACCGCGCCGATGAGGGGCCGCGCCGCGCCGCGGAAGGCGCAGCCGGCCACCGCGATCCAGGGCGCCCAGGCTCGGGCGTAGAAGAAGCTCATCGCGAGGTTGGCCGCGGCGCAGGCGAGCTGGCAGGCGACGAGGCAGCGCTTGCGCCCGAAGGCGTCGGCGATCCGCCCCGAGACCAGGGCCCCGAGGGCCGAGGCGGCGAAGGCGGTGGACACCACGGCCCCGGCGCGGGCCGCCTCGTAGCCGTGGACCCGGGTCAGGAAGAGGGCCAGGAAGAAGCCGACGAAGTCGCCGAAGCGGTTGATCATCGTCGCGCCGAACATGGACCAGAGCGAGGGCCCGAGGCCGCGGTAGGGCTCGACGAGGCGTCCGAGGCTGTTCGAAATGGTCGATCCGCGCATCGGGGAGGATCATACGCTCGGGGAGGCGCGCTCCTCTATCCCCAGAGATGAGGAAGGAAGCGAGCCTCCGGCCATGAAAAAACCGCGCTTATCGCGCGGTTTCGCCTTTGCCCGGAGGGGGACTTGCCTTCCGCTCGCGAACATCCTTGTTCGCTCGCTCCAGGCCGGCTCCGCACGCTTCCGCTCGCATCCTGCTCGCTCTTCCTCGCTTCGCTCGGCGCGTGCTCCGCTTCAAGTCCCCCTCCGGCCATGAAAAAACCGCGCTTATCGCGCGGTTTCGCCTTTGCCCGGAGGGGGACTTGAACCCCCACGGTTTCCCACTAGAACCTGAATCTAGCGTGTCTGCCAATTCCACCATCCGGGCAGGTCTGGACCACAAGCTACACCGAAGGCCTCCTCCGCGTCAATGCGGGCCGCGATCGCGACCCCGCCGGCTCGCCCGGGGGACAGGCCTCCCCTCGGCCGCCCTCCCGAGCCGCTCCCGACCCCGGCCCGCCCGAGCCCCGGCCGCAAGTTTATACGCTCGTTTCGAATATTGATGCATCCGTTTCGAACTTGCGCATAGCCCATTTCGCCGGTACTATTTTACGATAAGGAGCCACCATGCAGCTGTCCTCCTATTCCGGCGACCTCGCCTCCATCGACTACCTGAGCCTCCTCGTCATCGACGTGGCCGGCCAGCTCCATTCCGTCTCCCTTCCCCGCTCCTACGTCAGCGAGAAGGTCCTCAAGAACGGCATCGGCTTCGACGCCTCGAACTTCGGCTTCGCCCAGGTCCACGCGAGCGACATGGTGGCCATCCCCGACCTCGCCGGCGCCTTCGTCCAGGAGCGGGATGGCTACCGGATCCTCCACGCCTTCTGCGACGTCTTCGCCACCTCGGGCGAGGCCTTCGCCCAGTATCCCCGCGCCGTCGCCCGGGCCGCCGCCGAGCGCCTCAGGGCGACGGGCGTCGGCGACGAGGCGCGCATGCTCGTCGAGCTCGAGTTCTACGTCTTCGACGAGGTCCGCTACTCGACCACCGTGGACCACTCCTACTACTTCGTCGAGAGCGCCGAGGGCATCGGGGAACAGTCCGACGCCCCGCGCTTCGGCCTCTCCAAGGGCTACCACCGCCTCGCGCCCGAGGACAAGTACGGCCTCCTGCGCGACCGCGCCGTCGAGGCCATGATCGCCGCCGGCATCCCGGTGAAGTACCACCACCACGAGGTCGGCGCCTCCCAGCTCGAGATCGAGCTCGACTTCATCCCCCTCGAGCGGGCCGCCGACGCCGTGGTCCTCGCCAAGTGGATCCTCAAGAGCTGCGCCGAAGAGCTCGGCCTCTGCGTCACCTTCATGCCCAAGCCCATGTACAAGATCGCGGGCTCGGGCATGCACGTGCACCAGTTCATCGTCAAGGACGGGAAGTCGATCTTCCCCGGCGAGGGCCTGTACGGCCTGTCCCCGGCGGGCCTGGCCTACACCGCGGGCATCCTCGAGCACGCCCTCTCCGGCTCCCTTCTCGCCTGGTCCAACCCGAGCACCAACTCCTACCGCCGCCTCGTGCCCGGCTACGAGGCCCCGGTGAGCGCCACCTTCGCCCAGGGCTCCCGGGCGGCCGCGGTGCGCATACCCGGCTACCTCAAGAAGGGCGAGGCCCGCATCGAGTTCCGCACCGGCGACGCCACGGCCAATACCCACTACTTCCTCGCGGCCATGCTCCTCGCCGGCCTGGACGGCATCGAGCGCGGCCTCGACCCCGTGGCCAAGGGCTACGGCGCCGCCAAGGAGAGCGCGAGGAACACCTTCCCCACCGGCCTCTACCACGTCCTCGCCGGCCTGCGCAAGGACCGCGCCTACCTCGAGCCGGCCTTCCCCCCCGACCTGGTCGCGAGCTGGATCGCGATGAAGGAGAAGGAGGCCGAGTACGTCTACAACGCCCCGGTGCCGCAGGAATACGAACTCTATTTCTAGGGCCGCCGGGGCGTTGCGGCTGCGATGAGCGGATCGATCCTTTCGATCCGCTTCGCGAGGCGTCGCCTGAGCGACCTCCCACGGGCGCCTCGCGGGTGCCGCAGGAGTACGAGCTGTATTTCTAGGCGCTAAGGGGGGGAAGCCTCCCCCCTCGGGCGAGCCTCCTCGCCGCGCCCCGTCAGGCGACGGCGCGGCTGCGGGGTCTCGCCCTGCCCCCCTCTCGCGGGCGGCTCCCCGGCCGGCCCCGCCCGCGGGGGCGCTTCCGCTCCCGGCCCTCCGCGCGGTACTATTCCCCCCGGACGCGTGAACCATGGCAGCACCGAGCGACGAAACCCGAACCCAGGCCTGCGCCGAGGCCCTCCCCCTGGGCTGCGACGAGGCCGCAGCCCTCCTCCGCGGCTCCGAGCTCCTCTCGGGCCTCCCGGAGGAGGACCTGGCCTACGCGGCCTCCCGCGCCGAGCTCGTCGCCCTCCCCGCGGGGGGCCTCCTCTTCGGCCCCGGCGAGCGCGCCAAGCGCTTCTACGTGGTCCGCTCCGGCGAGATCGGCGTCTACCGCGCCGAGGAGGGCCGCGAGGGGCTCTCGCCCGGCCGGGAGCTCGCCCGCTACGTCGCCGGCGACGCGATAGGCGACTTCGACTTCGCGGTGGGCGCCGTCCTCGACGCCGAGGCCCGCGCCGACGCGGGCGCCGAGGCCCTCGCCTTCCCCCGCCGGGGCATGGGGATGCAGGACCTCGCGCGGGAGCGGCCGGAGGCGGCGGCGCGGATCCTCCTCCGGGCCCTGTCCATGATCTCCTCGCGCCTGCGCTCGACCCAGAGGCTCATCTCGGAGAACGCGCCCTGGGTCCGCGAGCTCCGGCACCAGATCTACACCGACGCGGCCACGGGCCTGTGGTCCCGCGCCTTCCTCGACGAGGAGGTACCGCGCTCCCTCGAGGAGCCCACCGCCATAATCCTCCTCAAGCCGGACCGCTTCAAGGAGCTCAACGACCAGCACGGCCACCAGGCGGGGGACCAGGCCATGTCGGCCCTCTCGGGCATCCTGGCGGCCCAGGCCGAGCGCCTGGGCCGGGGCTGGGCCATCCGCATGCGCAGCAACGAGACCGCCGTCGTCGTGCCGCGCTGCGCGGCCGAGGAGGCCCTCGGCCTGGCCGCCCGCCTCTCCGCCGCGGTCGCGGCCATGCGCGTCCCCGTGGACCCCCGCTTCGCCTTCACCGCGAGCCTCGCGGTCGCGGTCTGGCCGGACGACCGCCCCGACTGGAAGCGCCTCGTCGAGGAGGCCTACGGCCTCCTGACGCGGGCCTGGCGCGCGGGCGGCGACCGGATCCTCCGCCTCGGCGCGGAGGGGGAGGGATCGCGATGAGCGGCCGCGTCGAGGACTTCCTCGCCACCCTGCCCCTCTTCGAGAGCATGGGCGGCTTCGAGGTGGCGGCGGTCGCCGCCTTCCTCGAGCCCCGCTCGATCCCAGCTGGCTCCCTGGTCTTCCGCGAGGGCGAGAGCGGGACCGAGCTCTACTTCGTCCGCTCCGGCCGCGTCGGCTCCTACGTCACCCAGGCCGACGGGAGCCGGCGGGACATCTACGAATTCGGCCCCGGTGCCCTCTTCGGCGAGATGGCCATCATCGAGCGCGAGCCCCGCTCGGCCACCTGCTACGCCAAGGAGGACAGCGAGCTCCTCGTCCTCGCGGGCGACGACTTCTACCGCCTCGTCTGGGACCACCCCGTCATCGCCGTCAAGCTCCTGGGCTCCATGGCCCGGGTCATGGTCTCCTGGCTCGACGAGGCCTCGGGCTTCCTCGGCGGCCTCGTGCGCTGGGGCGAGGCCGCGCGGCGCCGCGCCGTCACGGACGAGCTCACGGGCCTGTTCAACCGCCGCTTCCTCGAGGACACGATGCGCGCCAAGCTCGCCGCGGGTTCGGGCTCCTCGCGGCGCAACGCCTGCCTCATGCTCGACATCGACCACTTCCGCCGGATCAACGCGGCCTTCGGCGCCCAGGCCGGCGACGCGACCATCGCGGCCGCGGCCGCGGCCTTCGCCCCCCTCGTGCGCGAGGGCGAGGTGGCGGCCCGCCTCTCCGGCGACGAGTTCGCCTTCTTCATCCCCGACGGCACGGCGGAGCGGGGCCTCGAGCTCGCCGAGGCCGTGCGGGCCGCGGCGGCCTCCCTCGCCCCCGAGTACCCGCCCGCCTCGGGCGGCCCGCCCGAGGCGGCGGCGGTCAGCGTGAGCGTCGGGGTGGCCCTCTCCCCGGAGCACGGCTCCACGCCCGAAGAGCTCGTCGCCGCCGCGGACCGGGCCCTCTACGCCGCCAAGGAAGGCGGCCGCAACCGGGTGGCCCTGGCCGGAGCCTGAGCGCCGCTCCGCCGCGCCGCGCGCGTTAGGCGCAGCAGCACGAGCTCCGACGCCCGCGCGGCTGGCCACGGGGAGCGGCGGACCTTCAGCCGCCCCGGAAGGGCGTGTCGGTCTCCGGCAATCGCGCCAGGTCGAAGGGCGTCGCCTGGTACACGTGGTAGTTGAGCCAGTTCGCGTACAGGAGGTGCGCGTGGGAGCGCCAGGTCATGACGGGCTCCCGCGAGGGATCGTCGTCCGGGTAGTAGTTGCGCGGCACCGCGATCGGCAGGCCCTTGGCGCGGTCGCGCTCGTACTCGGCGCGGAGCGTCAGCCGGTCGTACTCGGGGTGGCCGGTCACGAAGACCATGCGCCCGTCCTCCGAGGCGGCCAGGTAGGCACCCGCCTCGTCGGAGGCCGCCAGGAGCCGCAAGCCCGGCGCGGCCTCGATGTCGGCGGCCTCGATCCCGGTGTGCCGCGAGTGGGGCGCGAGGAAGCGCTCGTCGAAGCCGCGCACGAGGGGCGCCCGGGCATCGAGGACGCGATGCGCGAACAGGCCGAACATCTTCTCGGGAAGCTTGTGCTTTCCGATCCCGAAGTGCCGGTACAGGCCCGCCTGGGCCCCCCAGCAGATGTGGAGGGTCGACCAGACGCTCGTCCGCGACCAGTCGAGGAGCCCGGCCATCTCGGGCCAGTAGTCGACCTCCTCGAAGGGCAGCTCCTCCACCGGGGCCCCCGTCACCACGAGGCCGTCGAACCTCTCGCGCAGGACCCGCCCGACCGGCTCGTAGAAGGCCTCGAGGTGCTCGGCCGGCACGTTGCGCGACTCGTGGCTCTCCATGCGGATCAGGGTGACGTCGACCTGGAGGGGCGTGTTACCCAGGAGCCTAAGGAGCTGCAGCTCGGTGACGAGCTTGGTCGGCATGAGGTTCAGCACGGCGATGCGCAGGGGGCGGATGTCCTGGTGGATGGCCCGCCCCTTGGCCATGGCGAAGATATTCTCGGCGGCCAGCTCGCCCATGGCGGGCAGTCCCTCGGGTATGCGTACGGGCACCTCAGGCCTCCTTCGGCCGCGAAGCCGCGGCGGGCGCCTCCGGGGCGCCTGGTCTCGTGGATGAGGATGTAGGGGCTATAGGGGGGAAGGACTCGGGGCGAGTCAGCGCGCCAGCGGCCCGCTCGGGCCGCCGGTCATGAAACATAGGCGGGTGGTATCGGCTCGCATCGTCGTCGCTCCGGGCCCACCATGGACCGGGCCGAGCGCCCCTGTCAAGCGCCCTCCGCCCCGCCGGCGGCTCTTTCTCGTAGTAACGGCTTGACATTATCGGGCGAATGCGCCATTTTGGCCTCGGAGAGCCAGATGAGAGCAGACGACATGGCCCTATGTTTCATGCGAAGCGGCCCCTCGAGGCCGCTTTCCGCGTAAATCCTCCCCTCTACCCCCTAGGACAGATCCCACCCGCCCCGACGATCCCCCGCGGGGAGTACCTCAGGTTATCGGAGCCCTTCGGCTAGGCGAGGCCCGGGGAGCGGCTTCTCGCGCGATCCTGAAGCCCGTCCGAGCGGGCCAGGGAAAACCATCGACCAATCGAAACCCGGAGACCGGGATAAGGAGTGACCATGCGCAAGACCCTACGGACGATCGCGGCCCTCGCCCTGGCCGCGCTGGCGGCCGCCTCGCTCGCCGCCCAGGCCAAGAAGGCCCTCGACCCCAAGCGCCTCGTCGTCGGCGTGACCGCCGGCCTCCACGAGGAGATCATGGAGGAGGTCAAGAAGCTCGCCGCCGCGGAGGGCCTCGTCGTCGAGATCAAGGTCTTCAGCGACTACGTGCTGCCCAACCTCGCCCTCGCCGAGGGGGACATCGACCTGAACAGCTTCCAGCACAAGCCCTACCTCGACAAGTTCAAGGCCGACCGCAAGCTCGACCTCGTCCCCGTCGCCAACACCATCACCGCCCCCCTGGGGATCTACTCCAGGAAGCTCAAGTCCTTGGGCGAGCTCAAGGACGGCGCGCGGCTCGGCCTGCCCAACGACCCGAGCAACGGCTCCCGCTCCCTCCTCCTGTTCCAGACCCTCGGCCTCATCGAGCTGGACAAGTCCAAGGGCCTCGCGGTGACGGTGCGCGACATCACCAAGAACCCCAAGAAGCTCCGCTTCATGGAGCTCGAGGCCTCGCAGCTGCCCCGGCAGCTCGAGGAGCTCGACGCGGCCGCCATCAACGTGAACTTCGCCGTCGAGGCGGGCTTCGTCCCGGCCCGCGACTCCATCGGCCTCGAGCCGCCGGACTCCTACTACGTCAACATCATCGCCGCCCGCGCCGAGAACAAGGACGACCCGACGATCGCGCGGCTCGTCAAGCTCTACCGCTCTGCCCCGGTCAAGGCCTTCGTCGAGAGCCGCTTCAAGGGATCGACCATCGTATCATGGTAGGGAGCGCCGAGACCGTATTCGCGCTCCGCTCGGTCGGCAAGACCTTCGGACAGGGCCCCGGCGCGGTCGCGGCCCTGTCCGGGGTCTCCCTCGACATACGCCGGGGCGAGATCCTCGGCGTGATCGGCCAGAGCGGGGCGGGCAAGAGCACCCTGGTGCGCTGCCTCAACTACCTCGAGCGCCCGAGCTCCGGGTCCATCGAGTTCGAGGGCACGCCCCTCGAGTCCCTCGACGCGGCGGGCCTCCGGGCCCTGCGCCGGAGGATGGGCATGATCTTCCAGGGCTTCAACCTCCTCAAGACGGCGACGGTCCTCGAGAACGTGGCCCTGCCCCTGCGGCTCCTGGGCTTCCCCCCGGGCGAGGTGGAGGCCCGGTCGCGCGAGTACCTGGGCGTCGTGGGCCTCTCCGACAAGCTCGACGCCTACCCGAGCCAGCTCTCCGGCGGGCAGAAGCAGCGCGTCGCCATAGCCCGGGCCATTGCCCACGGCCCCGAGGTCCTCCTCTGCGACGAGGCCACCAGCGCCCTCGACCCGGAGAACACCGAGGCCATCCTCAGGCTCATCGCCGCGATCAACGAGCGCTACGGGATCACCGTCGTCCTCGTCACCCACGAGATGCGGGTCGTCCAGGCGGTCTGCGACCGGGTGGCGGTGCTGGACGGGGGCGAGCTCGCGGAGCTGGGCGCGGTCGTCGACGTCTACGCCGACCCGCGGCACCCGGCGACCCGGCGCCTCCTGGCCGGGATCCTGCCCCGGGAGATGACGGCCTCGCTGATCGACCGCCTCGGGGTCCACGGCTCGGTCTACTCCCTCACCTTCCGCGGCCAGGCCGCGGGCCGGCCCGCCCTCGCCGAGACCATCAAGTCCTTCGCGGTCTCGGCCAACATCCTGGCCGCCAACATCATCGAGCTCAAGCGCGAGCCCTTCGGCCTCCTGGTCATCGCCTTCTCGGGGGCGAAGGCCGAGGTCGGCCGCGCCCTGGCCCACCTGCGCGAGCTCGGCGTCGCGGTGCGCGAATGGGGGAACGAACATGAGCGGGATTAGCGTCTTCCTGCGCGAGTGGGCGCCCTACATCGCCCAGGCGGTCGGCGAGACCTTCGTCATGGTCGGGGTCTCCCTCGCCTTCTCCGTCGCCATCGCCCTCCCCCTCGGGGCCCTCCTCGTGGTCACGGGGCCAGGGCGCCCGCGCGCCAGCAGGCTCGTCCACGGGGCCCTGAACCTCCTCATCAACCTCGTCCGCTCCCTGCCCTTCATCATCCTCCTGTTCTTCATGCTGCCCGTCACCAAGGCCATCGCGGGGACCACGATCGGCGTGCGGGGCGTCATCGTGCCCCTGGTCGCCTACTCGGCCCCCTACATAGCCCGGCTCATCGAGTCCTCGCTGCTCGAGGTGGACCGGGGGGTGATCGAGGCCTACGAGGCCATGGGCGTGCGCGGCCGCGACCTGGTGGTCCAGGTCCTCATCCGCGAGGCCAGGCCCTCCCTCCTGCGCTCCCTCACGATCGCCACCATCGGCCTCGTGGGCGCCACCGCGATGGCCGGCCTCGTCGGCGCGGGGGGCCTGGGGGACCTCGCCTACCGCTTCGGCTTCGTCCGCTACGAGAACGCGGTGATGTACGTGACGGTGGCCCTCCTCATCGCCCTCGTCCAGCTCATCCAGACGATCGGCAACGGCCTGGCGCGCAGGCTCTCGAAGGGCGGCTGAAAGCGGCCCGAAGGCCCCCGCCCGCAGCCGCGGCGCGCAGGCGGCGGGGGCGGATCCGAGGCGGCCAGCGCGCCGCCGCGAAACAAGGGAGGCTCCCATGACCGAGCGCGAGCGCGCCTTCGACACCGCCGCCGTCCAGGCCGGCCACAGCCCCGACTCGGCGACCCTCTCCCGGGGCGTCCCGATCTACCGGACCAGCTCCTTCGCCTTCAAGAGCACCGCGCACGCCGCCGCCCTCTTCTCTCTCGAGGAGGAGGGCAACATCTACTCCCGCCTGGGCAACCCCACGAACGAGGTCCTCGAGGCCAGGGTCTCCGAGCTCGAGGGCGGGGCGGCCTCGGTGGCCTTCGCCTCGGGCACCGCCGCGATCTTCGCGGCGGTTTCCACGATCGCCCGCGCGGGCGACGAGATCGTCTCCGCCTCCAACCTCTACGGCGGCACCTACACGATGTTCGACGCCATCCTCCCCGACCTCGGGATCGAGACCCGCTTCGTCGACGGCCGCGACCCCGCCTCCTTCGAGCGGGCGATCACGCCGAAGACCCGCCTCCTCTACGTCGAGACCCTCGGCAACCCGACCCTCGACGTCGCCGACCTCGACGCGATATCGCGCATCGCGAAGGAACGCCACCTCCCCCTCGTCGTCGACGCCACCTTCACGACCCCCTACCTCCTTAGGTCCATCGAGCGCGGCGCCGACGTCGTGATCAACTCGCTCACGAAATGGATGGGCGGCCACGGCACCGCGATAGGCGGCATCGTCACCGACGCGGGGCGCTTCGACTGGTCGGACCCGAAGTTCGAGCTCTTCACCCGCCCCGACAAAAGCTGCCACGGCCTGCGCTGGGCCATCGACCCGCCCCCCGAGCGGCGCAGGCTGGCCTTCGCCCTCCGCTGCCGGACCGTGCCCCTGCGCAACCTCGGCGCCTGCCTGGCGCCGGACAACGCCTGGTTCTTCCTCCAGGGCCTCGAGACCCTCCACCTCCGCATGCCCCGCCACTGCTCGAACGCCCTGGCCGCCGCGCGCCTGCTCGAGCGGCATCCCAAGGTCGCCTGGGTCCGCTACCCCGGCCTCGAGTCCGATCCCTCGCACGGCCTCGCCGAGCGCCTCCTGCCCCGGGGCTTCGGGGGCATGGTGGTCTTCGGCCTCGCCGGAGGGCGGGAGGCGGGGGCCCGCTTCATCGACTCGCTCGGGCTCTTCTCCCACCTGGCCAACGTCGGCGACGCGAAGTCCCTCGCCATCCACCCCGCGACGACCACCCACTCCCAGCTCTCGGAGGAGCAGCTGCGCTCCTGCGGGGTCGGGCCCGACCTCGTGCGCCTCTCCATCGGCCTCGAGGCCGAGGCCGACATCCTCGCCGACCTCGAGGCCGCCCTGGCCGCGGTCTAGCCCGGGAGGGAAGGCCCCGGGGCCGGACGCGGGCCGCAGGATGCGCTAGAATAGCGCTACCGGAGGCCAAGCATGAAACGAAGGACCCGCATCGCCCTCGCCGCAGCCGCGGCCCTCTTCCTCGCCCTCTTCGCCGCGAGGCTCGTACACGAGCTCGGCCGCGGCGAGGTCGGCCCCTACCAGGGCCCCGCCTGGCGCGGCGAGGCCATGGTCCAGGACCTCTCGCTCGAGTCGGCGCCGCGCTCCAAGCGCAACTACGCGAGCGCCAAGATCGCCATAGCCCAGCCGAGCGCCCCGGCCCAGGTCCTCGACCAGAAGTACGAGCAGGTCGCCACCCTCTCGGCCTCGTCGGGCGACTTCGAGGCCGATTCGCGGAGGATCGAGGAGGCGGCCTCCGCCGCCAAAGCCGTCGTGCAGCGCCGGGACGCCTACGGGCTCCCCGGCTCCCGCTTCCTCTCCCTGAGCCTGGGCGTCGTGCCCGCGGCCTTCGACTCGACCATCGACGCGTTGCGCGCCATAGGCAAGCTCGAGTCGGTCACCGTCAACAAGACCGACCGCACCGGCGACTACAAGGCCCTTGAGGCCCGCCGCCTCTCCCTGGAGAAGACCCGCGACGGCCTCGCGGCCCTCCGGCGCGCGGGCGCCGGGCTCGCCGACCTCGTCGCCCTCGAGACCAAGATCCTCGAGATCGAGGGGCAGATCCAGGAGCTCGGCGTCTCCCTAGGCGACTTCAGCGAGGGCAACTCCTTCTGCACCATCGACGCCACCCTGCGCGAGGTGGCCCCGGGGGCGGCCGCCCGGGCCTTCCTCCGGGCGGCCCTCGAGGCCTTCGGCTGGGCGGCCGGGGTCACCGCGGGCATCGCCTTCGCCGGCCTCGCCGCGGCGGGAGCGGCCGCCCTGGCCGCCCTCGCCTGGGAGCGGCTCCGCAGGAAGGAGCGCCCGGAGCCCTGAGCGGCGCCCGCGACCGGCCCGGCTTTGGAGGGATGGGGCGCGGGGCAGGGAACCTTTCCGCGAAAGGTGCCCTGCCCCGCTCGAGATCTCGCGCCTCAGAAGGCCGGGACCACGCCTCCGCCGTAGGTCTTCAGGATGAAGTCTTTCACCTTCTGCGAGGTCAGGGCCTGGGCCAGGGCGAGGATGCGCGGATCCTTGGCCTCGCCCGAGCGGGCGACGAGGACGTTGGCGTAGGGCGACTCCCCGCCCTCGAGGGCGAGGGAATCCCTCACGGGGTTGAGCCCGGCCTGGAGGGCGAAGTTCCCGTTGATGATCGAGGCCGCCACGTCCTTGAGGGTGCGGGGCAGCTGGGCGGCCTCGAGCTCCTTGAACTTGAATCCCCGGGGGTTCTCGGCGATGTCCTTGGGCGTGGCCTTGAGGCCGGCGCCCTCGCGGAGCTTGATGAGGCCCTTGGACTGGAGGAAGACGAGGGCGCGGCCCTCGTTCGTCGGGTCGTTGGGCAGGGCGATGAGGGCCTTCGCGGGCAGGGCCTCGAGGGACTTGTACTTCCTCGAGTACAGGCCGAGGGGCTCCACGTGCACGGCGACGACGCTCTCGAGGGAGAGCTTGCGCTCGGAAGCGAAGGACTCGAGGTAGGGCCGGTGCTGGAAGAAGTTCGCGTCGAGCTGCCGGTCCGCGAGGGCGAGGTTCGGGGTCACGTAGTCGGAGAGCTCGACGATCTCGAGCTTGATGCCCTTGGCCGCGAGCTCGTCCTTGACCTGCTCGAGGATCTCGGCGTGGGGCACGGCGGTGGCGCCGACCTTGAGTACCTGCTGGGCGGAGAGGCTCGATGCGGCGCCTAACGCGACGATGAGCGAGGCCGCGAGGGCGGCGAGGGTTCTGCGGTTCATGTGAACCTCCTTGCGGAAGATGCGGGTGCGCCGAAAGGCGCCCCATGGGGGACGGTGCTCGGGTGAGGACGCGCTCTCCGCGGCCGATGCGGCCCGGGAGCGCTAGCGCATGGACATGAGCTTGCGGACCAGGCGGGTGCCGGCGTACTGCGCGCCCTCGACCAGGGCCAGTATGGCCAGGACCGAGGCGATCGTGACGTCGAGGCGGAAGCGCTGGTAGCCGTAGCGCAGGGCGAGGTCACCCAGGCCCCCGCCGCCGATCGCCCCCGCCATCGCCGAGTAGCCGACGAGGTTGATGACGGTCAGGGTGAGGCCGGAGACCAGCGAGGGCAGGGCCTCGGGCACCAGGACGGCGAAGGCGATGCGCGGCCTCGTCGCTCCCGAGGCGATCGCCGCGTCGACGACGCCCCGGTCCACCTCCGCGAGGGCCGACTCCACGACGCGGGCCACGAAGGGCGCGGCCGCGATGGAGAGGGGCACGATCGCCGCTGCGGTGCCGATGCTCGTGCCCACGACGAGGCGGGAGAGGGGGAAGAGGAGGATCATGAGGATCACGAAGGGGAAGGAGCGCAGGGCGTTGACGGCCCGGTCGAGGACCCGCCTGAGCGCGGGCCGCGGGGCCAGGCCGCCGGGGGCGATGAGGTAGAGGGCGAGGCCGAGGGGGCCGCCGAGGAGGAGGGCCGCGGCCGTCGAGGCCGCCACCATGACGACCGTCTCGGCCAGGGGCAGGGCGAGGAGGCCGAGGATCTCAGCCACGGCGGGCCTCCTCGACACAGACGCCCTGGGCGCCGAGCCAGGAGGTGGCCTCGGCGACCGCGGCCTCCTCGCCGGAGAGCTCCACGACCAGCTCGCCGGAGCGGCGGCCGCGGATGTCGTGGATCGTGCCGGAGAGGATGTTCGCCTCGACGGGGAAGCTCCGCGCCAGGAGGGAGAGGATCGGCCTCGAGGCCGAGTCCCCGCCGAAGCGCAGCCGCAGCCGCGGCGCGGCGCCCGACTCCTCGATCTCGCGCGCCTCGTCGGGGAGCTGCTCCTCCACGAGGCGGCGCCCGGCGCGGGAGCGGGGCCGCGCGAAGAGCTCGGCGACCTCGCCCGCCTCGGCGAGCCTGCCCTCGTCGAGGACGGCGACGAGGTCGCAGGCCCGGCGCACGACCTCCATCTGGTGGGTCACCATGACGACGGTGAGGCCGAGGCGGTCGCGCAGCGAGAGGATGAGCTCGAGGACGGAGCGCGTGGTCCCCGGGTCGAGGGCGCTCGTCGCCTCGTCGCAGAACAGGATCTCGGGCTCGTGGGCCAGGGCTCGCGCGATCGCGACGCGCTGCCGCTCCCCGCCCGACAGGCGGCCGGCGGGGCGGCCGGCCATGCCGGCCAGGCCCACCAGGTCCAAAAGGCGCGTTACGCGATCCCGTATTTCGCGGCGCGGCAGGCCGGCCGCCTCGAGGGGGAAGGCCACGTTGCCCGCCGCCGTGCGCGAGGAGAAGAGGTTGAAGGACTGGAACACGACCCCCGCGCGCCGCCGTGCGGCGAGGAGCTCGGCGCCGGCGAGGCCCGACACCTTCCGGCCGCCGTGCCGGACCTCGCCCGAGTCCGGGCTCTCGAGGAGGCAGGCCATGCGCAGGAGGGTGGTCTTGCCGGCGCCCGAGCGGCCGACGATGCCGTAGACCGAGCCGCGGGGTACCTCGAGGGAGATCCCGTCCACGACCGGCACTCCGCCGAAGGACTTGCGGAGGCCGAGGAGGGTAAGCCCCGGGGGAGCGGAGGTAGGGGAGGCTGCTGGGGCGGCGGGCTTCTGGGAGGAAGGGATCAGGCGAGACGCGGCCCCATCGGGCCGCGGGGCATGAAACATAGGCGATCGGAAGCGGGGCTCATCTTCTGTTTTCTCCGCGGACACCATGCCGCGGAGGGGGCGGGAGTGTCAAGCGCCCTCCCCGAGGAGGATCTCGAGGGCGGCGTTCGCCTCCATGGCCGCGGCGATGAGGACCCGGGGAGCCATGGGCGGCGACTCGGGCCCCACCTCGGAGCGCAGGTCCCCGACGAGGTAGAGCGAGCCGGAGCGGCGCTCGCGCATCTCGTTGGAGCCGCCGTAGCCCGCGAGGCCGGAGGCGGTGACCAGGGGAAGGCCCGGCAGGCGCGAGAGGACGGCCTCGATGAGCATGGCCTTCGCCTCGGCTGAGTCGAAGGCCTCGACGACGAGGTCGCAGCCGCGGAAGAGCTCGACCGCGAGATCCGCGTCGAGGCGGACGTTGCGCGCCACCACCTCGACCGCGGGATCGACGCGCGCGAGGTTGGCGGCGAGGGCCTCGACCTTGGGCAGGCCCACCTGGTCGAGGAAGAAGAACTGCCTGTCGAGGTTGTCGCGCGACACCGAGTCGAAGTCGGCGATCACGAGGCGGCCGACCCCCGCGCGGGCGAGGGCCGCCGCGCAGTTGGACCCGAGGCCCCCGGCGCCGGCGATGCCGACGCTGCGGCCCGCGAGGCGCCGCCGATACTCCGCTTTGGTCATGGCTCCGTCATACCACGCGCCGCGCCGGCCCGCAAGCTCGCCCGCGGCCGCTCAGGGCCCCGCCGCCCTCCCCCCGGCGAAGCCGTAGCCGTTCTTGCCCGAGGACTTGACCTCGTACATAGCCTCGTCGGCGAGCTTGATCAGCCGGTCGACCTCCTCCCCGTCCCGGGGGAAGATCGCTATGCCGATGCTCGCCCCGATCGAGAGCGAGGCGCCGCCGTAGATGACGGGAGGGGACAGGGCCGCGAGGAGCTTGCGCGCCATGTCGGCGGCGTCCTCGGGGCGGCGGAGATCGGCGATCGCGAGGAGGAACTCGTCGCCGCCGCCGCGGGCGACCGTGTCGGTCTCGCGCAGGGCGGAGCGCAGGCGCCTCGCCACCTCGCGCAGGACCGCGTCGCCGGCGTCGTGCCCGTATCCGTCGTTCACCGCCTTGAAGCCGTCGAGGTCCAGGAACATCGCCGCGGCGGAGCTCCGGCTCCTCCGCGACAGGCTCATGGCCATCGACAGCCGGTCGCGGTAGAGCCGCAGGCTCGGCAGGTCGGTCAGCTCGTCGTGGGTCGCCATGTGGCGGATTGCCTCCTCGGCCCGCTTCCGCTCGGTGATGTCGTCGATCGCGACGACGACATGCTCCTCGTCGTCGATCGAGAGGACCCGCCCGGATACGGCGCCGAGGAAGGGGCTCCCGTCCTTGCGCAGGAAGCGCCCCTCCCGCTTGTCGATCCTCCCGCCCGAGCCCCGGAGCTCGGCCAGGAAGGCCAGCGCGTCCTCAGCCCGCGCCCAGATGCCCAGCTCGAGTATCGGGGCGCCTATCGCGTCCCTCCGCGCGTGGCCGGTCATCTCCAGGAAGCCCTCGTTGGCGTCGGCGAGGAGGCCGTCGCGCAGGCGCGCGATGAGCATCGCCTCGGGGCCGATCTCGAAGACCAGGCGGAGCTTCTCCTTCTCCTCGAGGTTCTCCGCGTTCAGCCGCTGGTTGACCATGACGATGAAGCCGAAGGTCCACAGGATGCTGCCGACGATCGGCGCTATGAAGGCGGCCGTCCGGATGGGCGAGGAGCCGATATCGCCGTAGGACTCGAGGGGAGGGAGGAGGAGGTTCGCGAGGGCCAAGGCCGCCTGGAGGCAGCCGAAGAGGAGGAAGACGAGGGCGGTGAAGCCCGCCGAGGAGGAGAAGCGCCGCCGCCGCCCGCGGACCAGCAGGCAGGCCGTGGCGAGGGCGGCGGCGGCCGTCGACCCGAATATCACGACCGCGCGGCCCAGGGTGCTGTTGCGCGCGAAGACGAAGTAATAGTACGCGGCGAGGCACAGGGCGGCGGGCGGCGCGTAGAGGCGCCGCCTGCGGCCCCCGTCGAGGCCCAGGAATTCCGCGATGCCGACGCTCAAGGAGACTTGGCCCAGGAACACCAGCGGATTGGCGAACATCGCGAGCACGGAGAGCGCGGGGCTCAGCAGCGCGAGCATGAACAGGAAGCCCAGCGCCTGCAGGACGGCCCCGGCGAGCCACCAGCCGAGGCCCGGGCTGGCCTTGTCGACCTTGTATTGGACGAAGACGGCGACGGCCTGGGCCGCGAACACGACGCTCGCGGCGCAGACGACCGTCGGGATATCGAGCTGCATCGCCATGGCTCCCTTTCCGCCGGCGCGCCGAGGCCCCGGATCGGGACCGCGGCAAAACGGAAGGCCGCCCCGACCCGCCTTGAGCGGAGCGGGGCGGCCCTATGTACGCGTTATGCGAGCGGTATCAGCCGAAGAAGTGGAAGCGCGCGATGATGGGCGCGAAGAGGGAGGACACGAGGGTCATGACGGTGATGAGGGTGTTGATCGAGGGGCCGGCGGTGTCCTTGAAGGGATCGCCCACCGTGTCGCCGACGACCGCCGCCTTGTGGGCGTCGGAGCCGGGGCCGCCGCAGTTGCCGGCCTCGACGTACTTCTTGGCGTTGTCCCACAGGCCGCCCGCGTTCGACATGAACAGGGCGAAGATGACGCCGACGAAGATGGCGCCGCCCAGGAAGCCGCCGAGGGCGGCGGGCCCGAGGACGAAGCCTACGGCCAGGGGCAGGACGACGGCGAGGAGGGCGGGGAGGACGAGGGCCTTGAGGGCGCCCTCGGAGGCGAGCCCGACGCAGGTCGCGTAGTCGGGGTCGGCCGTGCCCTTGAGGATGCCGGGGATCTCGCGGAACTGCCGGCGGATCTCCTCGATCATCTTGAAGGCGTTCTTCGTGACGGCGAGCATGGTCAGGGCCGAGAAGATCGGCGGGATCATGGCGCCCAGGAGGATGCCCGAGAGGACCATGGGGTCCTGGAGGTTCAAGAGGAGCTCCTGGCCGGGCATGTACTGCTCGATCTGCTCCTTGTAGGCGGCGAAGAGGGCGAGGACCGTGAGGGCCGCGGCGCTGATCGCGAAGCCCTTGGTGATGGCCTTGGCCGTGTTGCCGGCCGAGTCGAGGGCGTCCGCCCGCTCGACGACCTCCTCGCCGTAGCCGGACATCTCGGCGACGCCCTTGGCGTTGTCGACGATGGGGCCGTAGGCGTCGTTGGCGACGACCACGCCGGTGAGGGAGAGCATGCCGACGGCGGCGATGCCGACGCCGTAGATGCCGGGCAGGCCGAAGGCCTGGGCCGAGAAGTAGGAGACGAGGGTGGCGACGACGATACCGATGATCGAGGGCGCCATGGAGATGAAGCCGTAGGACAGGCCGGTGATGATCGTGAGCGCGGAGCCGGACTTGGCTATCTCGGCGGTCTTGCGCACGGGCGCGAAGTTGTCGTCCGTGAAGTAGTCGGTGGTGAAGCCGATGACGACGCCGACGACGAGGCCGGAGACCGTGGCGATGAGGGCGCCGAGGTTCCACTTCATGGCGAGGAAGAGGGCCGTCGCGAGGGCGGCGTAGATCAGGCAGGAGACGACCGTGCCCATGTTGAGGGCCGTGCCGGGCTTGCCGTTCTTTCCCACGCGCACGAGCTGGATGCCGATGACGGAGGACACGATGCCGACGATGGCGAGGATGAGGGGCAGCACGGTGTAGAAGGCCTGCTCCTCGGCGGAGAAGGAGAGGAAGCCCGTGAAGCCGATGAGCATGGCCGCGACCGCGGAGGCGACGTAGGAGTCGAAGATGTCCGCGCCCATGCCCGCGACGTCGCCGACGTTGTCGCCGACGTTGTCCGCGATGACGGCCGGGTTGCGGGGGTCGTCCTCGGGGATGCCGGCCTCGACCTTGCCGACCAGGTCGGCGGCGATGTCGGCGGTCTTGGTGTAGATGCCGCCGCCCGCCTTGGCCAGGAGTGCCAGGGAGGAGGCGCCGAAGGAGAAGCCCAGGACGATCTCGGGGTCGCGGGTGAGGAGGTAGATCAGGCACATGCCGAAGACGGCGATGCCGACCATCGCGAGGCCGAGCACCGAACCGGCGCGATAGGCGACGTCGAAAGCCTTGTTGAGCGAGTGCTCGGCGGCGGTGGCGGTGCGCACGTTGGCGCGCACGGCCACGGACATGCCGAGGTAGCCGGCTATGGCCGAGCAGAAGGCGCCGACGACGTAGGCGCCGGCGGTCTGGAGGCCGCGGGCGAGGCCGAAGCCCTCGGAGCTGAAGGAGAAGACTATGGCGAGCACGGCGCCGAGGACGATGGCGACCCCGGTGAGGGCCCCGTAGAGCCTGCGGAGGTAGGCCCAGGCCCCGTCCTTGATCGCCTTGGCGATCTTCTGGGCCTTCTCGGTCCCCGCGTCCTGCCGCTTCACCCACTCGTTGATGGCGAGGGAGATGCAGAAGGATACGACGCCGAGGCCCATGCCGATGTAGAGCCAGACATTAGTATCCATGGAACCACCCCATTGAAAGAACCGTACGCGTGGTCCGTTCGTACGAGCGGGCCTAAAGAGCCGTCCGGATTATATCGATGGGAAATGATCGTGTAAATCGGGGTCTCCTGGGCCGGCCGGGCGCCTTCAGCCCGCACAATCCGCGGGAGGCCGCCAGCTCGGCGAGGAGGATGGTCCCCCCGGCGGCCCCGCGCAGGGTGTTGTGCGAGAGGGCGACGAACTTCCAATCCGCCAAGGGGCAGGCCCGCAGGCGGCCGAGGACGACGGTCATGCCGCGGCCCTCGTCCCGGTCGAGGCGGGGCTGGGGGCGGTCGGCCTCCTCGCGGTACAGCAGGGGGCGCTCGGGGGCGCTCGGCAGGCCCAAGCCCGCGACCCGGCCGGGCCAGGAGGCCCAGGCCTCGAGGACCTCCTCGCGGGCCGCGCGCGAGCGCAGCCGCACCGAGACCGCCAGGGTGTGGCCGTCGATCACGGCCACCCGGGTGCAGGTGGCGGAGAGGCGTATCCCGCTCTCGGCGACGCGGCCGCCCTCGAGCCGGCCGAGGATCTTGCGCGGCTCGGTCTCGAGCTTCTCCTCCTCGCCCCCGATGAGGGGGACGACGTTGTCGACGAGGTCGAGGGAGCTCATCCCCGGGTAGCCCGCTCCCGAGGCGGCCTGCAAGGTGGTGACCGCCGCGCTCTCGACGCCGAAGCGCTCGGCCAGGGGGGCCAGGGCGAGGACGAGGCCGATGGTCGAGCAGTTCGGGTTCGTGATGATGGCGCCGCGGCCCCCGTAGGGCTGGAGCTCCGCGAGGCCGAGATGCTCGGGATTGACCTCGGGCACAACGAGGGGCACGTCGGAGCGCATGCGGTGGCTGCGCGCGTTGGACGCCACCACCGCCCCCGCCCGGGCGAAGGCCTCCTCGATATCGAGGGCGGGGCCGGCGTCGAGGGCCGAGAACGCGATCTGCCAACGCGCGTCCGGCTCGCAGGGCAGGACCTTCGCCCAGCGGGCGAAGTCCGGCGGGGGCGAGGGCAGGAGCCAGCGCGCCGCCTCGAGGTAGGGCTTGCCGACCGAGCGCTCCGAGGCGCAGAGGCCCGCGAGCTCGAACCAGGGGTGGGAGCCGAGGAGGGAGACGAGGCGCTGGCCGACGGCGCCGGTCGCGCCGAGGACGGCCACGGGGATCTTGCCGCTCATGGGTTGAAGTACTCCGCGTCGGGACGGGCCACGACGAAGGCCGTGACCGAATGCTCGGGCTTGAGCTGGAAGCCCGAGGTCAGGGAGAGGCCGATGCGC
>JAKLFE010000061.1 GCA_022711355.1 Spirochaetota bacterium
TGGGGACGCTCACGTCGAGGACGTCGATGCCCGCGTTGCCCTCGGCCACGAAGACGTAGGAGCCGCGGATCATGATGTCCTTGATCATGTTGTCCAGGACGCTCGTGGGCGTGAGCGTCCCCGTCTTAAGGTCGAGGACTACGATCCTGCCGTTCTGGGAATAGAATTGGCCGAGGTACGCGTAGTCGCCGCTCACGGCGGATGCCACGCAGGTGAAGGGAATGGGAATTTCCCGCTTGAGGCTGATGCTCTTCATGTCGGAGATGTCGTACTCCGTCAGCCGGTACGATTCCGCGGCGACGCCCTCGACGGCGTAGCAGGAATCCCCGTCGAGCGCGACATGCGCGCCATAGGTCGAGCCCGTAAGGCTGAAGGCGGGCTTTGCGCCGCCGACGCCGGTATTCACGTAGGCGACGACACTGCGCAGGTAGTTGCCCGTCATGACGGCCTTGGAGCCGAGCATGCAGAAATCGACGGGATCGCTGTTGCCTTTAAGGATCACCGTCTTCATCGCCCAGGCAGATTCCGGGGTCGGGACGGCGAAGACCCGCAGGCCGGTAGGCTGCTCGGTCGTGACGATATACGGGCCAGAGACACGCAGCTTGCGGGTGCAGCCGGCGGTCAGGAAGGAGGCCTTCTGCGTCGGGCTCGCCGGGTCGCTCACGTCGATGGCGACGATGTAGTGCTGGTTATTCGCGCTGACGTCGGCGTAGACGTAGGGATAGGCCACGTCGAGGGTCGCGACTTGGCTGACCGGATCGCTGCCGATAGCGCCGCCTGCGAAGAAGCTGCTCCTAACAAGGCTGTCGGGATTGGCGAAGCTGATGATGTCTACGCCAGCGCCGTTTACGGAGGCCAGGTAGGCCTGCGTCCCGTATACGGCGAGATCGCGCACCTGCCCGGGGGTGGCGATCGATCCGCGCAGGGTCAGTCCGGAGGCGGAATACCGGATCACCGAGAACTTCTTCGCGTACATGGACGAGACGAAGACGTAGTCATCGTCGGCGGCCATGAAGCTCACTTCCCCGACCGCGCAGGAGCCCAGGGGCGAGGCGTCGGGCGAAGGCAGGCTCGAGATGTCGTACAGGTAGATGGTCGAGTAGCCCGCCGCGAAGAGATAGCCGCCCTGGATCAGCACCCTGGAGCAGGTCGCCCCGGCCGGCAGGCTCAGGGCCGAGACGTAGCTCGGGCCGGAATCGGAGAGCTCGAGGATGGCGATCTCCCGCTTCATCGTCGCGACGTAGGCGTAGCGCCCCGAGCTCGAGACGGCTACGCTGTTGGCGTACCAGCTCGCGTTGATCGCGGCGAGATCGATGGTTCCGATGATGTCCTTGCCCGAGGCTTGGGCCGAGGTCCTGCCCGAGCCGGGCAGGCTCAGGACCTCGCAGCTCTCGGCGGGCTGGATGCGATAGGAGTATATCGTATCCGGCCGGGTCGAGGTATCGAGGAAGCTGTTGCCGCTCAGCTCGGCCCTGAGCGAGTACGCGTCGCTCCCGCCTTCGCTCCTATGGACCTTGAACTTGGCCGCGCCTTCGATGACGGGCCATTCGACCCGGAGGTAGGATCCTTCCTGGGCGACGAGCGGGCGCAAGGTTCCCGCGGCCAGGGGGATCGAACTGACCGGGCCGAGGGTTTTCACCTCGCCGTTCGCGTAGTTCGCCTCGAGCTTGAAGCAGTGCAGGCTGCCGGTTGCGAGGCCGGAGAGCGAGACCGGAGGGACCGCGTTCTCGAGGGAGATGCCGTTCGTCGCCGAGGGCTCCGTGCCGTTGACGGTGTACCTGAGCGTATAGCCTGAGGCCGTCGGGTCCGGGGTCCACGATACGGTGACCGAGCGGGCGCCCGAGCCGACGGTCAGGCCGCTCGTGTCCTTGGCCGAGGCGACCATGTCCTTGTCGATCAGGAGCATGTCGCAGGAGGAAGCGAGGAGGCAGAGCCAGGCGAGGGCGGCGAAACGCGCGATGCTTTCCTTCATGATCGTCCTTACTCCCCGAAAAACGGCTCTTCGACCGTTCCCGCCTCGGCGGCCCGGCCCTGGGCGCCGCCCGCCTGGGCTTGGCCCAGGTAGGCGTAGCGCTCGCCGAGCTTGGGATCGAGGTCGGAGGCCTTGGCCAGGTATTCGCCCGCCTTCGCTGCGTCGCCCATCGCGCTGTAGCACTTGGAGATATTGAGCTTGAGCGGCGCGAGGAGGGGCGATGCCTGGCCGCCCGAGAGGCTCCGATCGAGCTTTTGGTACTCGGCAAGGGCCTTGGGGTAGTCCTTGGCGAGGAAGAGGAGGTTCCCGAGGTTGAGCCGGGGGCTGGCGTACTGCGGATCCATTGCGGCGGCCTTGGCAAAGGACTCGCCTGCCTTGGCGTAGCGGCCGTAGCGCGCGAGCTTGATGCCCAGCCTGTTCAAATCCTCCTTGGAGCCCGTGGCCTTGGCCGCGGCGCCGGCCGCCTCGAGGATGGCGTCGACGAGCCTCGCCGCATCCTTGGCCGCGGCCGCCACGACCGTTTCCTTGCTGCCGTACTGGAGGCCAAGGTCCGTTTCCTTGAGCCCGACTGGACGGTATATCTCCTGGGCCTTCTTCGTCAGGTAGAAGCCGCGGGAGGCGGGCGAGGCCTCGCAGGAGCGCCACTCCTCGACGCCCTTGCGCCAGGCTTCCACGAAGCTCGCTTTCCCGATCATCGTGATCTCGACGGGAACCCAGAGCTGGTCCTCGACGTTGATCGCCATAGTGCGGTCGGGGCTGAGCTCGCCGTAGTCCTTGCCAGCCGCCTTGGTGCCGAAGGCCACGAAGATATGCCCCGGCACCGTCACGAGGGCCGTCTCGACGCCCGCCGACTCCAGCATGCTCGCGTAAAGGACGGAGAGATCGTCGCAGTCGCCGGTTATGCGCTTCAGGGTCTGCCGCGGGAGGCTTACCGAGTCGACGGAGACCGCGGCGCCCTTGGCCGAGGCGAAGGGCTGGGTGGGATCGGATTGGTAGAGGATGCCCAGCTCGCCGAGGGCGTGGAAGACCTGGGCCGCGAACTGCACCGTCGGCGAGTAGCCGATCTGTATAGCGTCCTTGTTGATCTGCCTGATATAGCTGGCGTAGTTGCGCAGGGCCGAGTCGGCGGGCGTGATGAAGGCCGCGGCCTTGCGGTCGTCGTCCCAGACGATGGAGCCCTTGTCCTGGAGGTCGTAGGCGAGCGAGGCTCGCTGCTCCCCTGCCCTGCCCTTCCCCGTATAGGTGACGACGATCTCCCCGGAGAGGGGCGTGACGCCCTCGTTGCGGAAGACCTCGGCGTTGAAGGAAGCGAGGACGCCGACCTCGCGGCTTTCCCCGGGGGCGAGCTCGGCTATCCTCGCGCAGAGGGTTGGCGAGTCCATGTAGCCCTTCTGGAAGAAGCTCACCTCGACGTCTCGGAGCGGGAATGCCTCGGTGTTGCTCAGGCCGAGCTTCGCGAAGGGATTCTTGGCGTACCAGCTCTGCATCGCCGGGAAGACCGACGCGGAGCCGGCGTCCGAGATCCGGAGGCTCCTGAGGGGAGCCTTGGCCGCGTCCGGGTCCTCGCCGAGGCGGAGGTGGACCGAGAGCCCCAGGCCGAGGATAAGGCCGTCGAAGTCGCTCACGGCGCCGAAGGAGCGGAGATACCTGAGGCTCGGCTCGAGCTCCACGGCGAAGTTGAAGGATGGTATGAGGGCGAGGCGCCCGCCTGCCTGGGCTAGCAGGTTCCAGTTGCCCACCGAGCCGGTCTCGGGGAAGAGCTTCGGGTAGAGCGAAAGCGAGGGCCCCGCCTCGAGCTCGGCGCCGAGCTCGAAGGTCTTGGAGAAGCGCTTCGCGTAGCCCGCCCCGAGGAGGGCGTAGATATCCTTGTGCTCCCAGGGATTGTCGGTCTCGCGAGGCGCGAATTGGAGCATGCCTCCCCGGAGGAGGGGCTGGATCGAGGGGAAGGTGGGCAAGGGATAGCGGAGGACGGCGGCCAGATCGTACAGGTCATACTCGCTCCGATACTCGCCGAAGGCCGAGAGGGCCTGGTAGCTCGCCCCGATCGAGGCGGGGTAGCGGTAGCGGAGGTCGAGGTTCTCGCGGGCTTCCTGGGCCCAGGATGGGATCAGGGAGAGCAGGACGAGTGGGAGGATCGATGCTCGAGCCGTGCTGCGCATGCTGGTGACTCCTGGGCAAGCTCATTTCATGCGCGCCGCTTCCCCTGTCTCTTGCCTGGTTTCCCGCGCACGCAGCGGGTCAAAAAAAAGCTGGCGATGACCTACCCATCGCCAGCCGCGTCTTTTGAAATATGGGCCTACTGTATCGGGAATCAGCCGCTACGACGTCAGGTTTTATAAAACCGAACCACGATTTCAGCGATCCGGCCAGGTCAATGCGCTTGGGGGTCCCGGGAAAGGCTCCGGCGATAGTCGCTCGGGCTCATGCCGACGATGCGCGCGAATTGCTCGTTGAAGGTGGTCTTGGATCGGTAGCCGGCCTCGACCGAGATCTCCAGGATCGTGAGGTCGGGCCGCTGGGCCATGCGGGCGCGGACGTACTCGATGCGGAGCTTGTTCTTCCAAGCGGGGAATGAGAGTCGACGTCTCGAGCTGAAGTAGGCGGAGAGCCGATACGGCGGGATCCCGATCAGGGCCGCGAGCTTCCGCAGGTCGAAGCCCTCGTCGAAGACGGCCTGGGCTTTGTCGGCGATGCTCGCGAGGCGCTTCTCGATGAGCGCCGCCTCGTCCTCGCCGAGGCTGATCCGCCTCGCGTGCTCCTGGCCGATCTCCGAGCGCAGGCGCATGAGGGCGCGGGGGTTGTGGACCACGTAGAGATAGCCGCCGAGGAGGAGAAGTTCGAGTAGGAGATGGCCGAGTCGATACAAGAATCGCTGGGAAAGCGCCAAGCCGATCAGTATCGCCGCTATATCCAGAATGACGAGGCCGAGCGCGGAAAGGAGGCGCTTCTCTTCATGCGTTTTCCCCGTGATGTCGGCGAGCTTCCAGCGGGCTATGCGGAGGGCGGCGATCGTCGCGGCGATGGGCCAGGCGTAGGCAGCTTGGATGGCGGCCGCATGGAGGGGGGCTCGGAGGAGGGAGTCCTCGACGTTGCTCCTGTTCGACTCGAGCCCCAAGGCGTAGTCGAGGAGGGGAAGGAGGACGAGGAGAGCCGCGTAGCCCAGGCCCGCCCGCTTGAGGATGGAGCGTCCCCCGGCCTTTTGCTCGTTTCCGAACAAATAGAGGGCTATGTCGATGAGGACGATCCCCTGGTAGCACATGAGGCTTTGATAGAGGAGGTTGTCGAGGTCGACCGGCAGCTCGAGGATGGGATCGAGGGCGCTCATGGTAAAGAGCGCCCCGATGGACAGGTACATCGCGCCGAAGGCTCGGAGTCCGCGCTCCTTTTTGTGAGCGAGCCGCAGCGAGAGCCCGCCGACGACCAGGGAGGATCCGATGCATCCGCGCACGTAGAAGTAGAGCTCTTCGAACAAGGCGGCCTCTTTGTTGAAGAATTCACTCAACTATACCACGCTACGCAAGCCTGGCCCAGGCCTGGATGGGATCGCCGCTCCCGAGACGATCCTCCGGTTCGAAAAAACTACTCACTTCATAGTAAAAGGCTTATATTAAGAATGCAGAATAAACTGTCACTTGCTGGAAAGGGAGGAAGCACGATGAAACCGAAGATTGCCGTGTATTTCTATTCGACCTATGGGCATATGTACGAGATGGCCAAGGCGGCCGCCGCTGGTATCGAGGAGGCGGGGGCCGATGCCGCCCTGCTTCGGGTACCGGAGACCCTTCCCGCGGAAGTGCTTAAAGCCATGCATGCGGACGAGGCTCAGAAGGCCTTCGCCTCGGTCCAGGCAGCTCGATTCGAGGAGTTCGGGGACTACGACGGCTACGTCTTCGCCTTCCCCACCCGCTTCGGCGTCGTGCCGGCCCAGTTCAAGGCCTTCCTCGACGCGACCGGCCAGGCATGGTCAAAGGGAGCCTTGGAGAGCAAGCCGGTAGCCATGATGACCTCGAGCGCCATGCAGCACGGGGGCCAGGAGGCCACGATCCTCGGCCTCATACCCTACGTCCTCCACCACGGCGGCCTCTACGTCGGCCTGCCTCTGAGCTCGGGCGTCCTCGGGGGCGTCGACGAGCTGAGCGGCAACAGCTTCTACGGGGCGAGCACGATAGCCGGAGGCGACGGCTCGCGGCGGCCGAGCGCCAACGAGCTCGCGGGGGCCCGCTTCCAGGGGAAGCGGGTGGCCCAGCTCGCGGAGAGGCTCAAGGGGTCCAAGGTCTGATGCGCCGGGGAGCTCGGGGCCGGGGCCACGAGCTCCCCCTTGGTAAGGGATCCCAGGCGCTAGAAGCGCCTAACAGGCCTCGTCACGATGCTTGCACTTTTTTTTACTACCGTGATATCTCCCCATTGGACGGTGCTGCAATCTAGCGCTCTGCAGTGGCTACCTTGCCCGTTGCCGCTCTGCGTCGATGAGACGAAGTATGCAAACAATGAATATGATGTCCCCATGACGTAGAATACAACGTTCGCGCTTTCGGTATCGCTCGGCATGAACCAATCGGTATAGCCGTTCAGCGAATACTCAAGACAATCCCGGGCGAGGTAGGTTCCATTGCCGAAGGTTGTTTCTATCGCAAGGCTGTTCTCGAGGCCTGTGCCGATACCAGTACCATAAGCTCCAGCTATGTTCACGTAGTATGCATAGGGGCTCCAAGCATGCCCCCCCCCGACATTGACCGGGGCCGCCTCCATGTAGCGCCAGCCGTTGGAATACGAGAGCTTGTCATAGAAAAGAATGCCCCCTGCCGGACCGACGTCATTCTGCAGATATGCCTTGGTCGTCGCGGCGAAGGTGGCTGAAGCGCCCTGTCCGTCGTCGGCCGTGACCGTGATGGTGGCCGAGCCGGCGGCGGCGCCGCCCGTAATTACGCCGCCAGAAACCGCGGCGACGCTCGCGTTGCTCGTCGTCCAGGTGACGCTGGATACGGTCGCCGTAGAGGGGTAGCAGGTCGCGGTGATCGTCTCGGATGAACCTTCGAGGAAGGTCGCCGAGCTCTTGCTCAAAGTGATAGAGCTCACCTTGACGCCCACCATGACCGGGCTTGCCATGGTCGGGCTGGCCGCGCTCGGTCCCGACGCGTTCCGCGCCTTTATCCAGAAGTAGTAGCTCGAGAAGTTCGTCAGCCCGCCGACCGTATAGGTCGTGCTGGCGGTGGAGATCGGCGATTGGGCCGAGGGGAAGCTATTCGAGCTGCTGCAATACAGGTCGTAGATGGATGCGCCCGTCACCGCGCTCCAGCTGACGGCGAGCTTGCCGCTGCCGGCGGGGTTGCCCAAGGCGGATACGCTGGGCGCCATGGGCGCTTCCGGCAGGGTCATGAATGATCTCTGGGGACCGTAGGTGCAGCCCGTAGCGCTGCTCGCGTACGCGCGCACGTAGTAAAGCGTGCCCGCGCTCAGGTCCGTCATGACGCCGTTGAAGTCGCCCGAGCCCGAGCCGATCTCGACGATGGAATCGTCGATCGTCGGGTTGGGCAGGGTATCCCAGCAGATACCCCGCGTCGAGATGGACTGCCCCCCGGCTTCGGCAATGTTGCCCCCGCTCGTGGCGCTGGTCGTTTCGATGTCCGAAACCGCGGACGTCGCGATTGCTATAGACGAGCCCGTACCATGTACGGTGAAGGAGAAAAGCGGGTTCTTCGTATCGTTGGTCGGTATGGATATGGTAGCCGTCTTATCCCCGTCGGCTGATGGGGTGAAGGTCACGATCATGGTGGAGCTGGCGCCTGCGGCGATACGCCCGGACGGCTTGGTTCCGATCGCGAAAGTATCCGCTTCGGTAGCGGCTCCCGAAGTCAACCCAAGGTTCGTCAGGTCGATATCGAGGGCGCTCTTGCCCTCGTTCGCGATGCTGAGCTCGACATTCATGCTGGACCCGATAGTGATGCTTCCGTAGTCGAGCACTCCCCCGGCGGCCATGGGCTTGGAACCGGAATGGCTCACGACGAGCTTCGGCGATACCGCGTCGGCCTTGAGGGATTCCGCCGCCTCCATGAGCGGGTTCGAGCAAGCCGAGAAGGCGGCCAGGAGCGCCGCGCAAGCGGCCGCTATTCCGGATACCGCCCCGAGGCGGGGCCGATGCGCATATGCCGATACCTGCTGATCCATGTTCACGCTCCTGCCGGAATGACGCGGCGATTATCTCAGAGCCACAGGACGCCGGAGGCGTCCGCCTCGGCCGCCCTGCCCGCGTCGGGCGAGGCCGGGACGACAGACGAGAAGCGCTCCGCTTGCGAGGGATCCAGCTGCTTGGCCTTGCCCAGGGCGCTCGCGGCTTCGCTCTCCTTTCCCAAGGCGGAGGCCGTCCGCGCGATGTTGAGGAGTATCTTGGCGCTGTTGGGAAGCCGCTTGTCCGCCTGCGTGTAGAACGAATAGGCGCCCGCGAGGTCCGATTTCATGTACGCGATGTTGCCGAGGTTGACCAAGGCGGACGCCGAGCCCTCCTTGGCCGCGGCCTTGAGCTCGCGCTCGGCCTCGGCATACATGCCGTACTTGGCGTAGAGGACGCCGCGGTCGTTGCGGGCGCGGGCCGTCTCCTGGCCCTGCCCGCCTCCGATGCGCGCGATGCGCGATTCTACCTCGAGCTTAGCGAGCCTGGCGAGCTCGGCGGAGAAGGCGGCGCGAACCTTGTCCGGGGGCGGCGCCGCGACGGAGGAGCCGTCGGCGGGGAGTCCCACGGGGGGATAGCCCTTCCAGGACTCGTGCATGGGATAGAAGGCCGCCGCGCCCGCGGCGGAGGCCTCTCGCCATTCCGATGCCGCCTTCCGCCAGATGCCGAGGAAGCCGGAATCGCGCATCGTCGTCTCGAGGGGGACCCAGGCCCTGCCGCCGCGGGCGATCAGCTCGCGCTCGTCCAAGGCCCGCGCCCGGGCCTCGTCCATGGAGAGGCCCGAGTCGAAGGCCATGAAGATGTGGCCCGGCACCGTGACGAAGGCGGTCTCGATGCCGGCCGCCTCGAAGAAGGAAGCGTAGAGGACCGAGAGGTCCGCGCAGTCGCCCGAGCGGTAGCCCAGGGTCTGGCGGGGGAACTTGAGGCTGTCCACCGCCGCCTTGTCGACCGATGCCTGGGCGAAGGGGCGGCTGGGAGACAGGACGTAGCCTATGCCGTAGGCCCTGAGGCCCTCATGGAAGGCGATCGCCGTCTGCATGTTCCTCTCCACCTCGGCGCTGCGCGCGTCCTTGCAGGCGGCGAGGATGTTGCCCGACAGGTCGAGGACCCAGGGGTCCTTGCTCGAGACGAAGGCCGCGGCCTTGCGGTCGTCGTCCCAGGTCAGGGCGTTGCGGTCGTAGACGAGGACGGTCCAGGACCGGGAGAGCGCGCCCTCGCCCGAGTACTCGATCGAGAGCTCTGCCGCGGCCTTCGTGGCCTCGGTGACCGCGAGGATGCTGTCGTTGACGAGGGCGTAGAGCGGCACCTCGACGCTCTGGCCCGGCTCGATCCGGGCTATGACCGCGCATTGCTTGGGCGCGTCCATGTACTGCTTGAGATAGAGGCTCACCCGCACGTCGGTCGCCGCTTCCTTGCCCGTGTTGGAGATCGTCGCTCGGCCGAGCGGCTCCTCGTCGTAGCGCGCGCGGAGGATGGGGAAGAGGGGCTGGATCGCGAAGGAGCCGAGCTCGAGGAGGCGGAGCTTGGCGGGAGGGGCCTTGGAGGACGCGGGAAGCGCGTATGAAAGCCCGAGCCCCAGGCCGAGGCCGCCGTAGAGGCCCATCTTATGGAGCCAGGAGGCTTCCAGGGAGGCGGAGAGGGAGGGCGAGATGCCGAGCTCGAAGCTCCCGCCGAGGCGGCCTACCGCGTAGGGCTCCTTGTCCCCGCTGGAGAGGAAGCCATAGCCGAGGCCCGCGTCGAGGAAGGCCAGGAGCGATGCGCGGGAGCCGAGCCGCTTCTCGCCCTGGAGGCCGCCGGTGAGCGAGAGCTCGCTCCTGCTGCCCGAGACCTCGATGCCGTCGGCGTCGAGGAAGCCGCCGCTCTCGAAGCCCAGGCCGAGGCGGAGGGCGAAGGGCTTGCCCGCGAATGCCCGCTCGGCCCCGACGAAGCCGCCCCAAGCGGAGGAGAAGAGCTCGTTCGCCCCGAAGCTGCCGTCCACGATGGGCAGGACGAAGGAAGGCGTCGTGGACAGGGCCCAGCCCGAGCTCGGCTGGCGCGCCGTTTCGGCGGCGAGGGCCTGGCAGAAAAGTGCCATGGCGATCAGGAAGGGGATCGTTCGTTTCATGAGCTCTCCGGTGCGCTAGCTCTCGATCAGCAGTTTCGTGGAGATAGTAGCACGGGAGGGGATATCGATACGGAAGCGCCGAGGCTAGTTTTTGGCTAGGTAGCTCATTCCGCGGCCCTGCCGTTGAGGATATCGGCGCTCCGATGGACCAAGTCCGCGCGATTGGCGGCTCCCGTCTTCCGGAAGGCGTTGCTCAGATGGAACTTGACGGTGCTGATGGATACCCCGAGCCGCTGGGCGATTTCCTTGTTGCTGAGATTGCGCGCGAGCATCTCCAGCACGCGCAGCTCGCCCAGGGAGAGGATGGCATCGGCTTCCTCGGGTGAAGGCGCGGACAGCTCCCGCGCGGCGTCGCGCTCGCGGAGCTCGATGTGCCAGGCCTCCGTCTGTCCCTCGGGGCCGGGCATCTGATGGCGCGTCACCACGCAGCGCTCGGCGAGCCCCCCCAGTACCGGCTCGGCGGGGATGCCGAGGAGCTGTATCTCGGACTTGCCGATCATCCGGCAGGCCGCGGCGTTCAGGTCCACGATGCTGCCCGCGGAGTCGATGACCAGGAGGCCGAGATTCAGGTGCTGGAAGAGGGTCTGCCGGGATACCGGCACGACCGAGAAAAGGCGATAGCGCAGGCAGCCGATGGAGAAGCAGAAGCCGCCCAGGGCGGCCATGGGGGCGGAGAAATCCTTGTTCCAGCCGGGGACCAGCTTGAGGATGAATACCAGGTTGGTCGCGACGGGGAGGACCACCCCCGCCAGCATCCAGCTTGTCTGCCGCCGGAAGAGCTTGTGGGTCTGGATGCTGTGCTGCAGGAGGATGATGGCCCCGGCGAAGGTGAGGGCGTAGGCCTGGATCATCGTCGCTATGGCCGCCGGGCCGTAGCCGCCGGATTCCATGGCCAGGACCCAGCCGCGATCGACGAAGCGCAGGTCCCGCCACACGAGGCCGGAGCTTCCGTTGGCGAGGCCTAAGGCGCAGCTCAAGGCGGGAATGACGACGCAGAGGCCCTGCCAGGGCTTGGGGTGGCGGAGGATGCCGGCGTACTCCAGGCAGAAAAAGAGCCAGACCGCGGCCCCCGTCCCGAGGAAGAGGTAATCGATGGCCGCCAGGGCTTGCTTCATCGCGGGGTCCTTGGACAGGAACTCCGTCAGGTTGCAGGCGAGGAAGCCCAGCTGCAGGTGGTTGTATATCCGGAGCCAGGCGAAGCGGTGATAGGAATGGACCAGGCGCGGCAGGGCGTTGGCGAGCAGCGCGCCGACGAGGGCCAAGGGTGCCAGGGCGAGGAACAACGCGTACTGCGCCATCGACCATGGATTCTACGGGAAGTGGCCTGTCCCATCAAGGGCATCCTTGTCTCTCGCCCCTCGGGAGGAGACGCCCTCAGCCCAGGGTGAAGGTTCGCCCGTTCTTGATGAAGACCGCGTGGGAGAGGTAGCGGGAGAGGGCCTCGACGAGGACCTTGCGCTCGATGTCCTTGCCCATGCGGATGAACTGGGCGACCGAGGCCGAGTCGGGCACCCTGAGCACGTCCTGGGCGATGATGGGACCTTGATCGAGATCCTCGGTGACGAAGTGAGCCGTGGCCCCGATGAGCTTGACGCCCTTCTGCCAGGCCTGGTGGTAGGGCTTCGCCCCCTTGAAGGCCGGCAGGAAGCCGTGGTGGATGTTGATGATCCGTTCCCTCCAGAGGGCCGAGAACTCGGGCGAGAGGATCTGCATGTAGCGGGCGAGGACGAGGAGGTCGACGCGGTACTCCTCGAGCAGGGCTTGGATCCGGGCCTCGCTCGCGGCCTTGCCGCTCCCCGATTCGACCAGGCGGAAGGGAATCCCGAAGCGCGCCGCCGCGGGCTCGAGGTCGGGATGGTTCCCGATGACGAGGGGGAAGTCGCAGTCGAGCTCGCCCTCGTCCCGTTTCAAGAGGAGCTCGTAGAGGCAGTGGCTCGTCTTCGAGACGAGGATGGCGACGCGGCGCCTGCGCGCCTTGGGGCAGAGCTCCCACTGCAGGGAGCGCTCCCGGGCGAGCTCCGAGAAGCGGGAGCCGAAGCCCGATTCGAAGCCTTGCGGCGACCGCGATCCGAGGTCTATCGCGAAGAGGGCGACGAGGAAGAAGCTGTCGATATCGGCGGCGGTATGCTGGCGGAGGTCCAGTATATTGCCGCCCTCGCTCGCCACCGCGCCCGTGATGGCCGCGATGAGGCCGGCCCGGTCGGGGCAGGAGACCTGGAGGTAGTACTCGGCGTTCATGGGGCGCATGATATACTCGATCCGGCCTGGAGGTATAGCTATGGATAGAAACGTCGTCCGCGATGCGCGATCCTCCGATGCGCATCGCTTCGCCGCCATCTACTCGCCCTATGTCGAGGGAAGCTGCGTGAGCTTCGAGTCCGCGGCCCCGAGCCCCGAGGAGATGGCGTCGCGCATCGAGGAGAAGCTCGGCCAGGGCTTCCCCTGGCTGGCCCTCGAGGTCGGGGGAGAGCTCGCGGGCTACGCCTACTACGGGCCCTGGCGCTCCCGCGAGGCCTACCGGGGCACGGTCGAGTCGACGATCTACCTCGACCCGGCCTTCCAGGGCCGGGGCCTTGGGAAGCTCCTGTACGGGGAGCTCGTCGATCGCGCCCGCTCCCAGGGCAGGCACGCGATGATCGGAATCGTCGCCCTGCCCAACGAGGCGAGCGCCGCCCTGCATCGGAAGCTCGGATTCGCGAGGGCGGGGCTCTATCGGGAAGTCGGCTTCAAGCTCGGCCGCTGGGTGGATATCGAGTCCTGGGAACTGCGCCTCTAGGCCGCGGGAAGGCAGCTCTCCCGCTCAATACTTGGGCTTGCGCGGCGAGACGCTGCCCTCCCTGGCGATGGCCTCGATGGCCTCCTCGAGCTTGTCCCGACCGTAGAAATACGAGTGATGGTCGGGCACGACCGAGGAGGCGCCCTCGATGTGCTTCAGGGGGCACCAGCCCGACTCGATCTGCTCGAGATTGAGGGCGAGCGACTCGGCGTAGAGCTTCGCGAATCGGAGGAGCTGGCGCAGCGGAGCGGCGTGGCCGCCCGCGTAGCCCTCCGCGGCGAGCCGGTCCCGGATAGCTCCGGTCTTGGCCCAATGCAGCCCCAGGAAGAGCGCGATGACCAGGAAGAGTATCTTGCTCAAGACGAAGTTGAAGAAGAGGAATACCGCGAGGCAGAGCGTATACAGGGCCGCGAAGAGCTTTCCTAGGATATTCCCCGTCCTGAGGTCGGCCGACGCGAGCTCGTCGAGCTCGTCGTTCCAGAGCGTGGCCGTGCCGTTCGCGTAGCCGCAGAACTCGCAATTGAGCTTGTCGAAGCGGCGCATGCCCTTGATCTTGCTCCGGTCGAGGAGGATGTAGTCCCCGATCCGGAATTTCCTGATCCGGAATAGGGGCGTGAGCATCCATCGGTAGAGGACGATGATCGTAGTCAGGTGCAGGAAGATGAATTCGAGCACGCTGAGGTACATGAGCCCTCCGCCCAAGGCGGTGCGCAGTAGTCCGATGCGGCGCGCGTGGGTCATGAATATCGACTTGGCGATGAAGGCTCTCTTCGCGGGGGCTGCGGGCTCTCTCGAGGCCGCAGCCTTGGGCTCGGCCTTCGCGCCCGGGGATGCATTCTCCATGTCCTCTCCAATCAAGGTCTTGCCTTGCCGATGCTGCAGATTCTTCGATCCGCCGAACGCGGAAAAGGTTGCGTCCCCCCGCCGCGAACGGGGCTGGCCGAGCTAGTCCCAGCCCCGTTCGGCGGCAGCCTTCAACCGCCCTTCTTTTCGATCTTCGCCCAGGTATCGCGGAGCGATACCGTCCGGTTGAAGACGAGGGCGCCTGGCGCGGAGTCGTTGTCGGCGCAGAAGTAGCCCAGGCGCTCGAACTGGAAGCGGTCGCCCGGCTTGGCCGCGGCGAGGCCGGGTTCGCCTAATGCGCCGGCGACCGTTTCGAGGGACTTCGGATTGATGGTCTCCACCCAATCCTTGCCTTCGGGGACGTCCATGGGCCGCTCGGCCTCGAAGAGGTGGTCGTAGAGCCTCGCCTCGAGCTTGACGGCGCTCGGCGCGTCGACCCAGTGGATCGTGCCCTTGACCTTGCGGTTGTCGGGGGCGTCCCCTCCCCTCGTCGCGGGATCGTAGCTGCAGCGGACCTCGGTCACCTCGCCCGAGGCCGGATCCTTGCTGAAGCCCGTGCAGGTGACGATATAGCCGTAGCGCAGCCGCACCGAGTTGCCAGGGAAGAGGCGGAAGTACTTCGGCGGAGGCGTTTCCATGAAATCGTCCCGCTCGATGTAGAGCGTGCCCGAGAAGGGGACCTTCCGCGTGCCGGCGGCCGGGTCCTCCGGATTGTTGACGGCCTCGAGCTGCTCGACCTTGCCCGCGGGCCAGTTCTCGACGACGAGCTTGAGGGGCCTGAGGACCGCCATGACCCGGTTCGCCCGCTTGTTGAGGTCCTCGCGGAGGCAGTGCTCGAGGAACTGGACGTCCACCATGGAGTCGGTCTTGGCGACGCCGATCCGCGAGATGAAGTCGCGGATGGCCTCGGGGCTGTAGCCGCGGCGGCGGAGGCCGGAGAGGGTGGGCATGCGCGGGTCGTCCCATCCGGCGACGCGCCCTTCCTGCACGAGGCGGAGGAGCCAGCGCTTGGAGAGGACGAAGTGCGTGATGGAGAGGCGGGCGAACTCGATCTGCCGCGAGGGGAAGACCTCGGCCTCGCGGATGAACCAGTCGTAGAGGGGGCGGTGGATCTCGTACTCGAGGGAGCACAGGGAGTGGGTCACGCCCTCGATCGCGTCGGACAGGGGATGCTGGAAGTCGTACATGGGGTAGATGCACCAGGTCGTGCCGGTGCGGTAGTGGGGCTCGCGGCGGATGCGGTACATGGGCGGGTCGCGCATGAGGAGGTTCGGGTGGGCCATGTCGATCTTGGCGCGGAGGGTCTTCGAGCCGTCGGGGAATTCGCCCGCCCGCATGCGGGCGAAGAGGTCCAGGTTCTCCTCCACCGAGCGGTCGCGCCAGGGGCTGTTGCGGCCCGGCGGCGTGACGGTGATGTTGCTCTTGTCGGCCACGGCCGTGCCGCGGTACTCGCTCATCTGCTCCGCGGAGAGGTCGTCTACGTAGGCCACGCCCTTGCGGATGAGCTTGACGGCGAGCTCGTACAGCCGCTCGTAGTAGTCGGAGGCGTAGAACTCGCGGTCCTCCCAGTCGCAGCCGAGCCACGCGATGTCCCGCTTGATGGCCTCGACGTAGGACATGTCCTCCTTCTCGGGATTCGTGTCGTCGAAGCGGAGGTTGCACTTCCCGCCGAAGTCGGCGGCGACGCCGAAGTCGATGAGGAAGGCCTTGGTATGCCCGATGTGGAGCCAGCCGTTGGGCTCGGGGGGGAAGCGGGTGCGGACTTCCTTGGTCTTGCCGCTCGCGAGGTCGGCGGCCACGGCTTCCCGGATGAAGTCGGAGGCGGGGTTCGAGTTCTCGTTCTTTTCGGGGCTCGCGGGAGAGGCGGGCTTGTCGCTCATGATGGACTCCTTGACCGCGCTTCAGGGGCGCGGCGGGGATAGTGTGCCGCGCGGCGCCCTCCTCGGTCAAGGCGCGGAATATGAAATATAACACTCGGATAGACGATTAGGCATAGCATTCTTTTGTCTTTACACGAATTATACATATGATATACTGACAATCCTCAACGATAAGTTGGTGGAGAGAACACATGAAAAAACGAAATGTTAAAAACAATTCATGGTTCGTTGTGCTGTTCCCACTGCTACTCCTTGTTTTTTCCTGCCGGAACTTTTTCCGAATCGATGAGGACAAAGATTCGGTGGGCGAAGAACAGAGGCAATTAGCTCCTCCTCTCATATCGATCGTTGAAGGATCATACGACACGGATCAAGAGATAATCCTCACAGCGGCTACCCCAGGGGCCGCTATACATTACACTCTTGATGCTTCGGTACCGACTTCGGCCTCGTCGCTCTATACTGAGCCTATCAAAATCGTCGGAGACGGATCCGATATCACAATTTCCGCGATCGTATGCAAGTCGGGGATGAAGGATTCGGCGGTCTCTCGCTCCAGGATCGTCATAGATTATCATAGGGTATCGACGCCTCTCTTCTCGCAGGAGGGTGGTGAATTCACTTCTGGACTGTCGATCGCCATTAGCTGTCCGACAGCGGGCGCCGTTATACGCTATACCCTCGATGGGAGCGCACCGACGGCCGAATCGCCGCTCTACTGCGCACCGATACCAATAGATGGCGATGGTACAGTCATGACGCTTTCGGCGATCGCAACCAATGGTGTGCTCGACGATTCTCATGTCAAATCGGCGGTCTTCAGGATCAAGTACCCCCCCACCGAGATGGTTCAGTTTGATCCTCCGCCCGATGGCTATACCTCGAATCTTTCAGTGTCGCTTTCAAGCCCTTCGGCTGGAGCAGAGATCTACTACACGCTCGACGGTTCCGACCCTGTACCAGCTGCCAGCACTCGCTATACCACGGCAATCGCGGTTTCTGGGGATGTCGTCATCAAGGCAATCGCTATAGCGCCGAAATGCTCGCTTTCATCCACATCCTCAGGCCACTATTTCTTGTATTCCGTCCCACTTCAAACCCTGGCCGCAGCAGAAGACAGCGCGATTCTCATTGGGGCGAATAAGACTGCCTATGTATTCGGAAAGGACATTGCTGGGGTTTGCGGCCATGGGCTTGCGAGTGTTTCTAGTCCGGTGGCAATCATGGGAGACGTACGTTCCGTTGCAACCGGCGGTAGCCATTTCGCGATGATCACCGAAGATGGCTCTCTTTGGATGGCCGGGCATAACTCAAATGGGCGTCTCGGTGACAATACAACCAGATCTAGTGAAAAGCCTATAAAGGTAATGTCTGGCGCTCGATCCGTCGCGACCGGCCATGGCTTCACCCTAGTCAATAAGGCGGATGACAGCGTCTGGGCATTCGGCGATAATTCATGTGGCTGTCTGGGCGATGGGACTACGATAGATCGTCATGCTCCGCAGTTGATGATGAAAGGGATAAAGGCAGTGGCGGCTGGCTTTAACCATTCGGTCCTACTGGGAATAGATGGTTCTGTCTGGACCTGCGGCGATAATTTTAGTGGGGAGTTGGGAACGGGTGATACAATCGATAGAACAACACCCGTTAAGGTCATGGATGGTGCAGTCTCAATCGCTGCGGGTGCTTGGTTCACGCTCGTGGTGAAATCAGATGGAACCCTGGTAGGATTCGGGGACAACCAATCTTCCCAAGTCGGGAACCTGGCCTATAGAGTTTTGCAGCCGTATGCATTCGCGTCTTCTATCCGCTCCGCCTCTGGAGGGTATTGGCACACATTGGCCCTGAAAGACGACGGGGTGCTCTGGGGAATTGGTAGTAATTTCTACTGGCAACTGGGCCCGGGCACGCAGTCTGAAGGAACCTGGCGTTGCCTACAATCGGGCGTATCGGCCATGGCCGCAGGAAGGGAGTTCACGATATTCCAGCTCATGGATGGTTCTTTCTGGGGCATAGGAGACAACCGCGAAGGGCAACTAGGTTCGGGAGCCCTCCTCTCTCGATCCACGTTCACTAAAATCATGGACGGCGCCATATGGATCGAGGCCGGCCCGGACGATTCGTTTATAATACGAGCGGATGGTACGACTTTTTCCTTTGGTAGGAATGATTCGGGCGAGCATGGATACGAACCGGATACCTTCAGTCCTTTAGAACATTCGTATCCAAAGAAACGCTCGGATCCTCGCTTCGCTTCAGTCTGGACATCGGGTTCAGGGACCTTTTTCCTAACCTTCGACAATGAGCTTTATGCCTGCGGCGGCAACTCCTCCGGCCAGCTCGGTACTGGCAGCGAATCGTCCTTCTGTCGCATGACAAAAATTGGGAACGATGTAGCCATGGCGAAGGCTGGCTTGATCCTCAAGAAGGACGGCACGCTTTGGGCTTGCGGGGGCAATGAATACGGACAGGTCGGCGATGGCACAAAGCAGAAGCGACTTACGCCCGTACAAGTGATGTCGGATGTGACTCGAGTCTGGCGTGGAGGCTCCGCGTCCTTTGCTATTAGGGCCGATGGCAGCCTGTGGGGCTGGGGCGGCAATTTCTTGGGCCAACTAGGACTCGGCGATAAGATAAATCGACTGACTCCGGTGAAGCTGATGGACGACACAGTAGATATTGCCAGCGGGGGCTACACTTTCTTCGTCATAAAAAGCGACAACACGCTTTGGTGGTGGGGAAAGGCAACGAACGCATATTACGGCATAGCTCCGGGAGAGTACCAACAGAGGCCTGCCAAGCTAATGGATGATGTCAAGAAGGTGACTGGCTATGGTAGCTTCGTAATGGCACTCAAGAAGGATGGTTCCCTCTGGGCTTTGGGCAACAATCTGATGGGGTGCTTCGGCGATGGATCCTCGGCCGACGCCCCTGCGCCGCGACTCGTTTTTTCAGAGGTTGCCGATGTCGCCTCCGGTAACGCTCATGTCCTCGTATTGAAGCTCGATGGTTCAGTCTGGTCCGCTGGCGACGATCGTCAAGGGCAGTTAGGAGTATCACGGCACCTGTGGGAATACAATCCGGTACCTATTACGCTTCCATAACAGAGAAAATCGCCAATACTAAGGCTCTGCCCTGCATCGTGCTCCATATGCGGCACCAGTCTCGACGGTGAAGATGGGTGTTCAGGCGAACGGCTCGAGCAGGGCCACGATGCGGGAGAGGGGCCCGACGTCGTCCTCGTCGAACTGGGCGAGCTCGGCCGAATCGACATCGAGGACGGCCACGACGCGGCCTTCCTTCTTGAGCGGGATCACGATCTCGCTTTTCGAGCGGGAGTCGCAGGCGATGTGGCCGGGGAAGGCCTCGACGTCGGGCACGACGAGGGCCTCGCCCGAGCGGGCCGCCGCGAGGCAGACGCCGCGGCCCTTGAGGACCTGGCAGGCCACGGCGCCCTGGTAGGGGCCGACGTGGAGCTCGTCCTCCGCCGCGTAGAAGTAGAAGCCCGTCCAGAAATGATGCCGCAGCTTCGCGTGGAGGAGGGCTGCGACGGTGGCCATGCCGGCCACGAGGCTCGGGGACTTCTCCTTGACGAGGGGCTCGAGCTGGGCGTAGAGCCGCTCGTAGGCCCCTTCTCTCCTCGGATCGATCATCGCAGGGCTCCGAGCTCGTGCATCTCCTCGAAGACGTTCCCCTCGCCGAGGAAGTGGCCGACGCCGGCGAAGATGAAGTAGTCGCCGCCACGCTCGAGGCAGGCGGCGAGCCGCTCCGCCCAGGCGGCGTTGCGCTCGCCGAACATCCTGTCGATCGAGGCCGCGTCCGCGGGATTGGCCCGAAGGCTCTCCTCGATCGAGGAGGCGACGAGGGCCGCCACCCGCTCGCGGTCGTCGGCTTCGTAGGCCTTTACGAGGTCGATCGATTCCTGGATCGAGCTCCCGTCGGCTATGCGCGGGACGGCGGCCTCGAGGCTCGCCAGCTGCTCCTCGACGCTGCCCTCGTCGAGGAGGGCGAGCTGGGCGTCGAGGCTCTCGAGGCCGAGGACGGGCCGCTCGCCGGCGAGGCCGTAGACGAGGGGGTCGATGCCGTAGCGCGCGTCGAGGCCGGCCTGGGCGTAGACGCCCTGTACGAGGGCGAGGGAGAGGACCCAGGGCTCGAAGCGGCAGAGGGCGGCGAAGCCCTCCGCCCCGACCAGGGAGAGGGCGACTTCGCGGCAGGCGGGCGAAAGGCGTCCCTCGATGCTCGCCCCGTCGGGGAGGAGGGAGGCCTGGATGAGGCGGATCGAGGCGGGCCCCGCGTTGGCGTAGTCCTCGCCGCTGAGCTCGGCGAGGAGGGTGCCGGCCTTGGCGAAGGCGGCCGCGGTCGGGCCGGACAAGCCCTGGCGCGGGCCTGAGCCGACGTGCATGGTGCCCAGGACGTAGATCGAGCCCCGCTCCCCGCTGATGAGCCAGGACATGGGGGCCGGGGAAGAGAGGGTCGCGGGGGAGGCCCAGGCCAAGCCCGCGGCCAAGGCCAGGGCGGCCGCGAGGAGGGGCCCGAGCCTGCTCGGCCTCATGCCTGCCGCCCCGCGAGGAAGGAGGCGGCCCGTCCGATCCGCGCGAGGCTCCGCTCGAGGCCGAGGAGGGCTATGGACTCGAAGAGGGGCGGGCTCACGCGGGAGCCGGTGATCGCCACGCGCAAGGGCATCATGAGGTCGCCGAACTTGGCGCCGAGCCGCTCGGCCTCGGCGCGGAAGGCCGCCTCGCAGGCGGGCACCTCATGCGGGTCGAGGCCGGGGAGGAGGCGCCCGGCGGCGGCGAGGAGCTCGGCGGCCCGGGCCGCGTCGAGCTTCTTGGGGATGAACTCCTCGGCGGCGGGCAGGGCCGGCTCCTCGAAGAGGTAGCGCATCATGGCTGGGGCGTCCGCGAGGAACTTGAGCCGCTCCCTGACCAGGGGCATCGCCGCGGCGAGGAAGGCGCCGTCGACGGGCGCGAGGCCGGCTGCCTCGAGGAAGGGGGCGACGAGGGCGGCGAGCTCGGCGTCGCCTTTCATGCGGATATACTGGCCGTTGTACCACTCGAGCTTCTGGTAGTCGAAGACCGCGGGGGCCTTGTTGAGCTTCTCGACCTTGAAGAGGCGCTCGAGGTCGGCGAGGGGGAATATGTCGCGGCCCTCCTCGAAGGAGCAGCCGAGGTGGGAGACGTAGTTGATGAGGGCCTCGGGGAGGTAGCCGCCCTTGCGGAACTCGTTGACGCTCGTGGCGCCGTGGCGCTTGGAAAGCTTGTGGCCGTCCTGGCCGAGGACCATGGGGAGGTGGATGAGCTCCGGGGGCTGCCAGCCGAAGGCGGCGTACATGATCATGTGCATGGGGGCCGAGGGGATCCACTCCTGGGCGCGCATGACGTGCGTTATGCGCATGAGGTGGTCGTCGACCACGTTGGCGAGGTGGTAGGTCGGGAAGCCGTCGGACTTGAGGAGGACCGGATCGGGGCTCACGTCCTCGTTCTTCCACTCGATGTCGCCTAGGAGGGCGTCGTGGAAGCGGGTGCTGCCCTCAAGGGGGATCTTGAGCCTGATGACGGCCTTCTCTCCCGCCTCGACGCGGCGCCTGGCCTCGGCCGGGTCGATGGCGCGGCACTGGCGGTCGTAGCCCTGGTCGGAGCTCTCGGAATCCTCTTGGGCGGAGCGAAGCTTGGCCAGCCGCTCCTCGCCGCAGAAGCAGTAGTAGGCCTGGCCCATGTCCACGAGCCTCAGGGCGTGCTCCTTGTAGAGCTCGAAGCGCTCGGACTGGACGTAGGGAGCGCAGGGGCCGCCGACGTCGGGACCCTCGTCCCAGTGGAAGCCGAGCCAGTCGAAGGTCTCGTAGAGGTT
>JAKLFE010000062.1 GCA_022711355.1 Spirochaetota bacterium
GCGAGGTCGCGGATGGAGAGGCCGAGCTTCTGGCGCTCGGGACTGAGCTCGACGACCAGGGCCTTGACGACCTGGCCGGCCGAGAAGCGCTTGAGCGCGTCGTCGTAGGGCTCGTCCTTGTCCTCGGAGAGGTCCTGCTTCTTGATCAGGCCCTCGATATCGCCCTGGACCTTGACGAAGACCCCGAATTCGGTGACGGAAGAGACGGCGCCCTCGACCGTGGAGCCGACGCGGAAGGCCTTGGAGAAGGAGTGCCAGGGATCCTCGGAGAGCTGCTTGACCCCGACCCGGATGTTCCGATCCTCGGAGTCGCTCTCGATGACCATGACCTCGATCTCCTGGCCGACCTCGAGCTCGGAGCCCGGGTTGCGGACATGCTTGGTCCAGGAGAGGTCGTCGGCGTGGAGGAAGCCGTCGATGCCCTCCTCGAGCTCGACGAAGGCGCCGGCCGAGGTGAGCTTGACGACCTTGCGGGTGAGGCGCATGCCGACGGGGTACTTGACCGAGACCTGGTCCCAGGGGTTGTCCTGGACCTGCTTTAGGCCGAGGGAGACCTTGCCCGCCTGGAGGTCGTAGTTGAGGACCATGCAGTCGAGCTCCTGGTCGACCTGGAGCATCTCCTCGGGCTTGCGGACCTTGCGGATCCAGGAGAACTCGGAGATGTGGGCCAGGCCCTCGATCCCCTCCTCGAGCTCGATGAAGGCGCCGTAGTCGGTGAGCTTGGTGACCTTGCCGTGGACGACGTCGCCGATGTGGTAGCGCTCCTCGAAGGTCGACCAGGGGTCGGGGGTGAAGTGCTTGAGGGAGAGGTTGATCCTCCGCTCCTCCGGCTCCATGCGGATGACCTTGAGCTCGATCTCCTGGCCCTTCTTGACGAAGTCCTTGGGCCGCGTGACGTGGCCCCAGCTCATGTCGTTGATGTGGAGGAGGCCGTCGAAGCCCCCGAGGTCGATGAAGGCGCCGAAGCTCGTGAAGCTCTTCACCTCGCCCTTGACCGTGTCGCCGATCTGGGTGTTCTGGAAGAAGGCCTCGCGGCGCTGCTCCATGTCCTCCTCCATCCACTTGCGGCGGTTGAGGACGATGTTCACCTTCTTCTCGGAGTAGAGGCGCTCGAGGTAGAACATGGACTTGAGGCCGATGAGCTTGTCGCCCTTCTCGATCCTCTGGATATCGGCTTTCGAGGCGGGGAGGAAGCCGCGGAGGCTGTGGCCGAGGTTGACTTCGAAGCCGCCCTTGATCTCTTTGTCGATGGTGCCTTCGACGACCTGGTGGTCCTTAAAGGCGTTGGCGATCGCGCGCCAGTAGACCTTCTCGTCGGCCCGCTTCTTGGAGACGACGATCTCCCCGGAGTGGGTCTCCTTCTTGACGAGGATCACCCCGACGACGTCACCAACCTTGGGCAGCTTGTCACCGAACTCGATGACGGGGATCTTGCCCTCGGACTTGTAGCCGACGTCGACGAAAACGAAGTCATTGGTGACCTGGATGACGTGACCGTCGACGAGGTCCCCCTCCTCCAGCCCCTCAAGCGACTTGAGGTACTGCTCCTGCAATTGTGTCTGAATGTCGTCCTTGGAGGGGAGTGCGGCATTCATTTCCACTTCCTTAGCGCCCATGGTCTTCCCTTATAAGAAGAATTTTCGCGTATACTTTGTCATAAACTTCCTGTATGGTCAAGTGAGAGCTATCCAAATATTCGGCATCAGGCGCGATTTTAAGGGATCCGACCGACTTGGATCGGTCGATCTCGTCCCGCATCTCGATATTCTTCTGTATCTCCTCGAGCGAGGCCCCGCTCACCCCCTGGTCGAAGCGGCGACGGGCCCTGGCCTCGGGGCTGGCGTCGAGGAAGAACTTGAGCCGGGCCTCCGGAAAGACCACCGTCGTCATGTCCCTTCCCTCGACGACGGCGTCCGTGCTCCCGGCGATGCGCCTGACCAGGGCGTTGACGATGTCCCTAAGGGGGGGAAGGGCCGAAACTTGGGCCACGAGGGCGTCGACCTCGGCCGAATGGAGGGAATCCTCCACGTCGACCCCGTCGAGGAAGAGGCGTCCGATCCGATACTCGATCCTCGCCGCGGCGGCGCAGGCGAGGAGGGCGGCCGGGTCCTCGATGGCGACTCCTGATCGGAGGGCCCGGAGGGTGAGGGCACGGTAGAGGTTCCCTGAGTTGACGTAGGTGAAGCCGAGGGCCTCGGCCACCTTGCGCGCGATCGTGCTCTTTCCCGAGCCCGCGGGCCCGTCTATGGCGATAACCATCGAAAACAACCTCCGGAGTTCGGTTCAGGAGATGCAATAGCCGCGGAGCGAGTCGAGCTCGCCGGGACTCAGGTCGCGGAAGGAGCCCTCGGGCAGGTCGGCGAGGCGGAGGGGGCCGATGCGGATGCGGCGGAGCTCCAGGGCGCGGCGGCCGACGGCCTCGAGAGCCCGCCGGATCTCGCGGTTCTTGCCCTCGAGGAGGACGATCCGCCCCGAGGCAGGGCCCGTCCGCTCGGCCGAGAGGGCCCGATACTGGACCCCGTCCACGATCATGCCGGCCGAGAGGCCGGCGAAGAAGGAGTCGGGCACCGGGGCGTCGGCGCGGAACTCGTACTCCTTGTCGATGCCGCCCGAGGGGTGGCTGAGCTTGGCCGCGAGCTCCCCGTCGTTCGTGAACAGGAGGAGGCCCGAGGACCACTGGTCGAGGCGCCCGACATTGTAGACCCGCTCCCCTACCCTGCCCTTGAGGAGGTCGGCCGCGAGGGGCCTGCCCTCGGGGTCGGACATGGAGGAGAGGTAGCCGGCGGGCTTGTTGAGGAGGATGTAGCGCTTCGCGCCCTCGAGCCTCAAGGGGCGGCCGTCGAGCTCCACCCGGTCCCCGGGGAGCACCTTCGTGCCGAGCTCTCGGATCGCCTGGCCGTTCACGGCGACGCGGCCCTCGAGGATGATGCGCTCCGCCGCCCGGCGGGAAGCCACGCCGGCCTTGGCCAGGAAGGCCTGGAGGCGGAGGGGAGCTTCTACGGGGGGGATATCAGGCATCGCTGGGCTTGTCCTCGAGGGGGGCCGCCGGGGCTTCCGCGCTCTGGATCTGGGGCTCGAGGCTCGCCTCGGGGGCGGCCGGCTCGGCAGCGGGGGCCTCCGGGCTCGCGGGGAGGGCCGGTTCGGGGGCCGAGGCGGCAACGGGGGCCTCCGTGCTCGCGGGACCGGCCGCGGCCTCCCCTTCCTGGGCGGGGAGGGCCGGGGCGCTCGGGCTGTAGCGTTCGCGCTCGAGCTCGTCGAGCTTGGGGAGGTCGGCTATGCTGCCCAGGCGGAAGTACTTCAGGAACTCCTTGGTAGTACCGTACTGGACGGGGCGGCCCGGGGCCTCCTTCTTGCCCACTTCCTTCACGAGCTCCTTCTCCAGGAGGAAGCGCATCATGCCGTCGGCCGAGACCCCGCGGATGGCCTCGATCTCGGCGCGCGTGATGGGCTGGGAGTAGGCGACGATCGAGAGGGTCTCGAGGGCGGCCCGCGAGAGCCGGGACTCGTTCTTGCGGCCGTAGCGCTCCTTGAGCGACTCCCAGAGCTCGGCCTTGGGCGCGAGGATCCAGCCCCCGCCCGAGCGCAGGGGCTCGAGGCCGCGGCTCGGAGCCGAATAGTCCTCGACGAGGATCTCGAGGGCCCGCTCCACCACCTCGCGGGAGAGGCCCGTTATGCGCGCGAGCGCGAGCTCGTCGAGGGGCTCCGCCTCGAGGAAGAGTACCGTCTCGAGGAGGGCCGCCTCCTTTTCAAGCCTGACTTCCATGCTCGTCCCCGTGTCCGCCCTGGTCGGGGCGGGCCTTGATCATGATGTCTCCGAAGAGCCGGTGCTGGTAGATGGAGATGATGCGGTACTTGACCGCCTCGAGGATGGCCAGGAAGGCGCAGACGATGTCCATCGTGGAGCGCGGCCGGGTTATGAGGTCGGTGAAGGCGAAGCTCTCTCTGGCCTCGAGGAGCTCGCGGATGAGGGTGGTCTTCTCGTTGATGGAGACCTCCTCGTAGAGATCCATGATCCGCTCGGAGGAGAGGTTCGTGACCAGGGAGGAGAAGGAGCGCAGGAGGTCCCAGACGTCGATCTCCTCCCAGAGCTCCTTCTCCTCGGCGAAGGGCAGGGGCCTTTGGATCTTCTTGCGCTCGAGGCTCCATTCGACCTCCATCTCCTTGCGCTCCATGAGCTCGGAGAGGCGCTTGAACTTCTGGTACTCGATGAGCTTCTCGATGAGCTCGCGCCGGGGATCGTCGATCTCCTCGCCGAGATCGACGTCCACGGGAAGGAGCATCCGCGACTTGATGTACAGGAGGGTCGCGGCCATGGCGTAGAACTCGGTCAGGTCATCGAGCTCGACCGCATCCTCGCCGTCGAGGAAGCCGAGGTACTGCTCAGTTATCGAGGCGATAGGGATGTCGTAGACGGAGAGCTCGTTCTTCTTGATGAGGAAGAGGAGGAGGTCGAGGGGTCCCTCGAAGTCCTTGAGACGGAAGAGCCTTCCTTCTCCGAGCTGCTCGGCGCCGAGGGCATCGGCGGAAACCGGGGTATCGACCATGGCTAGATGTACAGCCGATCATAGTCGCCATGGCCCAGGAGGTAAATACCCTGGGGAGGGAGGGAGGCCAGGATCGAGGCGAAGCTCCTCCCCGAGGCCGGGTCGAGGAGCCCCGGCGCGAGCTCGAGGAGGGGTAGGAGGGCGAATTTCCGCTCGCGCAGGCCGGGATGGGGGATGACCAGGTCGGGCTCGGCGACGAGCCGCTCTCCGTAGAGGAGTATGTCGATGTCGAGGGGTCGGGGGCCCTTGATCCGCTCCCGGCTCCGGTCGCGGCCGAAGGCTGCCTCGATCCGGTTCACCGCGGCCAGGAGCTCCCGGGGCGGCAGGGCGCAGTCCCCCGCGGCGACGGCGTTGAGGAAATCGGGCTGATCCTCGACGTAGCGGGCCTTGGAGCGCCAGAGGCGGGAGAGCCGCGCGCCACCGAGGATGCCCCCGAGCTCGCGGAAGGCTTCCCGAAGGCTGCGTTCCGCGTCTCCGAGGTTGGAGCCGAGGCCGAGGTAGACGACGGCCATGGGCCTAGAAGAGGCCCTCGTCCTCCGCGGGGCCCTTGGCCGCGGCCTGCTTGGGCGGCCTGCCGGGGCCTCGGGCGCTTGGCTGGGCGGCGGCTGGCTTCTCGGCGACCGCCGCGGGCTTGGCTGCGGCGGCCGGGGCAGCTGCTGCCGGGGAGGGCTTAGCCGCCGCTTCGGCCTTCTCGGGATGCTGGGCCGAGAAGATGGCCTCGCGGACCTTCTTCTCGATGGCGGCCGCGGCCTCGGGGTTCTGCTCGAGGTAGAGCTTGGCGTTGTCCCTGCCCTGCCCCACCTTCTCCTCGCCCCAGGTATACCAGGCGCCTTTCTTGTCGATGATGTCGTACTTGACCGCGGCGTCGATCAGGGAGCCGGTGGCGGAGATCCCCTTGCCGAACATGATCTCGAGCTCGACCTTGCGGAAGGGAGGGGCGACCTTGTTCTTGACGACCTTGACGCGGACCTTGTTTCCGACCGCCTCCTCCTCGCCCTTCTCGATCGTCTCGATCTTGCGGACCTCGAGGCGGACCGAGGCGTAGAACTTGAGGGCGTTGCCGCCCGTGGTCGTCTCGGGATTGCCGAACATGACGCCGATCTTCATGCGGATCTGGTTGATGAAGACGAGGATGGTCTTGGACTTGGAGAGGGTGCCGGTAAGCTTGCGCAGGGCCTGGCTCATGAGCCGGGCCTGGAGGCCCATGTGGGAATCGCCCATGTCGCCCTCGATCTCCGCCTGGGGCGTGAGGGCGGCGACGGAGTCGACGACGATGATGTCGACGGCGCCCGAGCGGATGAGGGACTCGGCGATGTCGAGGGCCTGCTCGCCGTTGTCGGGCTGGGAGACCCAGAGCTCGTCGATGTTGACGCCGAGGTTCTTGGCGTAGACCGGGTCGAGGGCGTGCTCGGCGTCGATGAAGGCGGCTATGCCGCCCTTCTTCTGGGCCTCGGCGATTGCGTGGAGGGCCAGGGTGGTCTTGCCCGATGACTCGGGCCCGTAGATCTCGATGACCCGCCCGCGGGGGTAGCCGCCGACGCCGAGGGCCTCGTCGAGGAGGATCGATCCCGAGGGGATGGTGTCGACGCCCTGGGCGTTGTCGTGGGCGCCGAGCTTCATGATGGAGCCTTGGCCGAACTGCTTCTCGATCTGGAGCCGGGCGGCTTCGAGGGCCTTGAGCTTCTCGTCCTGATCCTTGCCGCCGGCCGCGGCGCCGGTTCCCTGAGGAGCGCTTTCTTTCTTCACCATCGTTTTCCTCCGCTCTCGCTACGCGCCCGAACGCCCGCGGCGCTTGAAGGCTCGCGCCACTATACATCCATTTCGATAAAAAATGAAGCCGGCAGGCCCGGTCCGCGCCCGCTTCCCGGCATTAGCTCTTTCGAAGGATCTCGAGGGGCGGAAGAGCCGCGGCGCGCCGGGCCGCGAGGAGGGAAGCCAGGCCGCAGAGGGCCAGGCTCGCCGCCGCCACCCCGGCGAGTTCGGCCGGATCGATGCGCACGGGGATCTTCTCGAGGTAGTAGCCGGGATCCAGGAGGCGGATGGCCGAGGGGGCCGCGCGGCCTCCCAGGGCGGAGCCGAGGTCGGCGGCGAGGTTCACGAGCCGCTCGGCCCCCGCGATGAGGCCGTTGATTCCCAGTGAGAGGAGGGAGCCCAGGCCGAGGCCGATCAGGGTGCCCGCCAGCCCCGTGGACAGGCCGGCGAGGACGAAGACCAGGCCCACGAAGGAGGGGCTGGCTCCCCCGCTCTTCAGGATGGCTATGTCCCGCCTCCGCTCGATGACGAGCATGACGAGGGCCGAGCCGACGTTGATCGCCGCCACGGCGACGACGAGGGCCATTATGAGGAGGAGGAGGGCCCGGGTCGTGGCGAAGGATTTCCAGATGTTGCGCTCGGCCTCGGGCCAGGGCAGCACGAACCAGGACTCGCCCAGGGCCTTGCGGAGCTCGGCCTGGGCCGAGGAGAGCTCGCCGAAGGGCGCGTCTACCTTGACGCCGACGAGGCTTCGGGAGGCTTCCTCCGAGAGGATGCGCGCGCCGGCCTTGAGCGAGACGAAGGCCCAGAGGGCGTCGAGCTCCCGGTAGCCGGCGGAGACGATCCCGCGCACCCGGAAGAGGGAGAGCTTGGGAGCGTAGCCGTCCTCGGCGCTCGGCCTGACGGTCACGAGGCTCACGGCGTCGCCCGCGTGGGCTCCCAGGCTCCGCGCCAGGGCCTCGCCTAGGAGGACCTCGCTCGGGGAGGAGAGGGAGAGCTCTCCCTCGACCGCCCGCAGGTAGCGCGAGGTGCCGGGATCGGCCAGGAAGGCCGGGTCCACCGCGCGGATCGCGGCCCCGGCGCTCTTGGCGCCCAGGATGGCCATGGCCGGCCCCTGGCTCTCCGGGTAGGCGCCCTGGACCCCGGGGAGGCCGGCCAAGGCGGCCGCGGCGGCCTCGAGCTCGGCGCGGCTTTGGCGGTAGCGGGGAAGGGCCTGGAGGTGGTAGGTGCTCGTCTCGAGGTAGCGGGCGGTGATCCCCTCGATCATGCCGTCGGCCACGACGAGGACCACGACGAGGGGGACGAGGGAGAGGGCAATGCCGAGGACCGCGCCGCGGAGGTAGCGCCGTCCGGGGAGCTCCTCGCCGGGAACCCGGCGGCCGACGAGCATGCGCCTCCCGAGGAGGAGGGCCGGGCCGAGCCTCAAGGCGCGGCCTCCGCGGGCGGGAGGGGCCGCAGGGCCCCGCCCTCGAGGAGGTAGGCGAGGTCGGCCTGGCGGGCGAGGCCCTCGTCGTGGGTGACGACGATCAAGGTGGTGCCGCCGCGGGCGGAGAGGCCGAAGAGGAGCTCGCGCACGTTGCGCGCGCTCGAGGCGTCGAGGTTGCCCGTGGGCTCGTCGGCGAGGACGAGGGCCGGGGAGTTGACGAGGGCGCGGGCGATGGCCGCGCGCTGGCGCTCGCCGCCGGAGAGCTGGGAGGGGAAGTGCCCGAGCCTCCCAGCGAGCCCGACCTCGCCGAGGAGGGCGGCGGCGCGCTCGTTGGCCGCCTTGCGGGGGAGGCCCCGCATGTAGGCGGGCATGGCCACGTTCTCGAGGGCCGTGAAGTCCTTGAGGAGGTAGTGGAACTGGAACACGAAGCCCACGGTCGAGGAGCGGTACTCCGCGAGCCTGCGCTCGGGCAGGCTCGAGAGCTCCCAGCCCCCTACCCTCGCGAGGCCCTCGGTCGGCAGGTCGAGGCCGCCGAGGATGGAGAGGAGGGTGCTCTTGCCCGAGCCGGAGGCGCCCATGATCGCCACGCTGGCGCCCGCCTCGACGGAGAGCTCGAGGCCCTGCAGGACCTGGAGGGTCTCGGCCTGGCTCGCGAAGGTCTTCCCGAGGCCCGCGCAGTAGACGGCGGGCTCATTCATTGCGGAGGACCTCGGCGGGGAGGAGGCGGGACACCCGGGTCGAGGCCGCGGCCGCGGCGGCCGCGGCCGAGGCCGTCGCCACGGCCACCACGAACAGAGTCTCCGGGAATAGGACGCGCACGGGGACCTCCATGAGGTAGAAGTACTGGGGAGAGAAGACGCGGAAGGAGGACGCCGCGCCGGGGCCGCCTAGGCGGGCGGCTAGCGAGGCGAGGCCGTTGACGATGGCCTCGGCTATGGCGAAGACCTCGTTCACGTTGACCGCGACGAGGAGGCCGAGGAGGAGGCCGACGAAGGCGCCTCCCGCGCCGATGGCCAGGCCGTCGAGGATGAAGGCGCGGCGCAGGGCCTCGGGGCTCGCCCCCAGGGCGCGGAGCACGGCGATATCCTCCATCTTCTCGGCCACGGCCCGCCGCATCGAATGGAAGATGTTCACCCCGACGACGAGGAAGATAAGGCCGATGAGGAGCATCATCACGGTCTTCTCGGTGCGGAGGGCGCCGAAGAAGGCCCGGTTGTAGTCGCGCCAGCTCTGGGCCTGTCCGGGCCCCAGGCCGTAGTCCGCCGCGAGGCGGGAGGCGAATTCGCCGTCGGCGTAGCGGTTCTCGAGCTTGACGCCGTAGGCGATGGGAGGCGCGGCGACGGGTCCGAGGATCTCGGGCGCGAGGGCGAGAGGCGCGAAGGCCATGCCGGCGTCGAAGTCGTAGTAGCCCGAGCGGAAGGTCCTCCCGATCCTCACCTCGAGGCTCCGGGTCTCGAGGCCCTCCTCGGCGCTCGCGCCGACGACGAGGAGCTCGGCCTCCGCCCCCGCCGCAAGGCCGAGGTAGCGGGCCGCCTCGACGCCGAGGACGAGGCTCGGCGCCCTGCCCTCGGCCGCGGCGAAGAGGGGAGGCTCCAGGGCGAGGGCCGGCGCCAGGGCGGGATCTCGGCGCTCCGCGTCCTCGGGCAGGAGGCGGAGCGCGAGGGGCAGGGCCCTGCCGTCCCTCGAGGCGAGGAGGCAGCGGGTCTCCGCGTAGGGCAGGACGCTCCTCACCCCGGGCTCCGCCGCCAGCCGGTCGAGGAGGGCCGCGTCGAGGGAGGAGCCCTGGCCCTCGATCCTGACGTGGAAGCTCGCGATCTCGAGGATCGAGTCGATGAAGCCCATCTGGAAGCCGTTCATGACGGCGAGGACGACGATGAGGGCGGCCACCCCGATCGCGATTCCGGCCGAGGCGAGGATGGAGGAGGCCGAGCCCCCGCTCTCCCGCCTCGCCGAGTACCAGCGGCCGGAGACGAAGGCGACCCAGGATGAGCCGATCATCGGTACTCCTTGGATCGGACCGGGACCCCTTCCTCGAAGAACTCCTCCCGCAGCTTCCGTCCTCCGGCATAGCTGGCGCGGACGAAGAGCTCGCCTTCGTGGTAGCTCTCGACGATCTTCGTCTCGCCTTCGTAGGCGACGGACTCCGAAACGACTCCGCCGATCCGCGTCTCCGCGCGGACGAGCTCGCCCGATTCGCCGTAGGAGAGGAGGCGGAGGACGAGGCCCAGGCCTCCCCGGCTCCGCTCCTCGACGAGCCTGCCGGCCTCGTCGTAGCGGTATTCGACGCGGAGCTCGTCGGCCCCTCCCCGCGATTCGACCCTGCGAAGAATCCTGCCCGCCTGATCGAAGTCGCTGAGGACGAGGAGGCCCGAGCCGAGCTCCTCCTCGCGCGAGCGCTGGGGGAAGGGCCCCTCGCCGTAGGAATACTCGCGCCTGGAGCTGGCTTTCCCCTCGGCGAGCTCCTCGATCCGCAGGGGCCGGGCCGCCTCGTCGAGGAGCTGGATGCTCAGCTTGGGACTCTCGGCGACCCAGGTCGCGCTCGGGGCGGGGCCCGAGGCGAGCATGCCCGCCTTGCCCTGGCCGAAGCTGCCCGAGCAGGCGAGGCCGATTAACCTGCCCGAGCCGTCGTAGCGGTACGCCATCTCCCCGACGAGGAGGCCGGCCGGGTCCCTGGCCTCGATCCTCTCCAGCCTGCCCCGGCTGCGGATATAGGAACGGGTCTCGGCCAGGCCCTCGGGGCCGTAGAAGGACTCCTCGGAAAGGGCGCCGGCGGCGTCGTAGATCCGGCGCGCCTCGAGGCGGCCCTCGCGCATTTCCTCCTCGATCCGAGCCGAGCCGGAGGGGCCCCGGGCAGGCTCGGCCTGGGGCGGCGCGGCTTGATGCGGCGGATCGGCGGAGCAGAACAGGGCGGCGCCGAGGGCGAGGGCGGCCGCGAGGGGCGGCCGCGAGGAGCGAGGGATGCCGCTCAACTGCCCATCCCGAGGAAGCCGTCCAGGAAGGAGTCGAGGGAGAAGGGCGCTATGTCCCCGTAGCCCTCTCCCGTGCCGACGAAGGCGGTGGGCAGGCCGAGCTCCTTGGCCAGGGCTATGGCCATGCCGCCCTTGGCCGAGGAGTCCTGCTTGGTCAGGACGACCCCGTCGATGCGCACCGCCGAGCCGAAGGTCTCGGCCTGCCTGATCCCGTTCTGGCCCGTCGTCGAGTCGATGACGAGGAGGCGGCGGTAGTTCGCGCCGGGGGCCCTGCCCGCGATGATCTTGTCCATCTTGCCCAGCTCCCGCATGAGGTCGCCCCTCGTGTGCATGCGGCCCGCGCTGTCGGCGATGACGAGGTCGGCTCCCTCGGCCTTGGCGGCGTCCACCGCGTCCCAGAGGACGGCCCCGGGATCGGAGCCCTGGGCCTGGGCCACGACCCTGACGCCCAGGCGCTGGCCGTGGATCTTGAGCTGCTCGACCGCCGCCGCCCGGAAGGTGTCTCCTGCCGCGAGGACGACCCCCGAGGCCGCGCCGCTTCGCCGATAGTAGTCCGCGAGCTTGGCGCAGGTGGTCGTCTTGCCGACCCCGTTTACCCCGAGGAGGAGGAAGACGTTCAGCGCGCCGGGCAGGGGCTCGATCCGGGTTTCCTTGCCGTAGCCGGCCAGTATGGACTTGAGCTCGGCCTTGACCTCGGCGGGCTCGGACAGGCGCTTGGAGGCGCAGGAGGAGCGAAGCCGGTCGGCCACCGCGAAGGCGAGGGAGGCGCCGAGATCGCCCTCGACGAGGAGGTCGGCCAGCTCGTCGAAAAGCTCGTCGTCGGCGCGGCGAAGGCCGAAGAGGGCCCTGAGGCGATCCGAAAAACCCATGCGCGAGGCTCCTAACGCGCTGTCCGGAGGTAGCGGACGAGGCGCACGATCATATTGGCGGCGAGGCCGGCGGAGAGGGCTATGGCAGCGCCAGCGGCTATCTCCGTGGCGTAGTACTTCGAGATCAGGCCATCGTCGAGGGAGCGCTGGGCCGCCTCGCCGTAGAGAGCCCCCGTCCCCAGCGCGAGGGACGAAACGGGGAGGGAGACCATGAACCAGCCGAAGGCCTTGTAGAAATCGTCCTTGGCGGCGGCGACCCTGCCGCCGGCTCCCAAGCCGTCCTCGGGCTTGAGCTCGATGCCCAGCTCGATCTCGCCGAAGGCTCCCTCGCCTCCGGGACCCGCCTCCCCTCCGGTCTCGGGGAGGACGAGGAAGGCCGGCTCGCGGCCGGGGGCGTAGGCCTGGACTATCTCCCGCTTTCCGCTCAGGGGCAGGGCAAGGCCCTTCTCCACGGCCACGGCCCCCGCTTCGGCCGCGGGAAGGGAATCGACGAGGATCCTGGCCTCGGGCGGATCGACCCTGATCGAGGCCGAGCCGTACTCGACGGGCTCGAGGGAGAGGGAGATCGAGCGCCTCTCCCCGAGCCCGAGCTCCACCGCCGCCTCGGCCGCCGCGTAGCCGGGAGCCGAGGCTTGGATCCTGACCGTCGCGGGCTCGAAGCGATAGACGGTCAGGGCCGAGGCTTCCAGGCGCTCGCCGTCGGCGAGCGCGATGGCCGAGCCGGGCTGGAGGCTCAGGTCGAGGCGGCCGAAGTCCCGTCCCGCCGTCCAGCGCTCGAGCTTGGCGGCTATGGCCTTGGCCAGGGGCCCGGGATCCTCCGTCGAGCAGAAGCCCTTCCACGAGAAGACGGAGCGGTCGAGGGCCGCGTCGTAGCCCTGGACGCGGACCAGGACGTAGCCGGCGTCGCGGCCGGAGGCGGGCGAGACGCTCCCGTAGACCAGGAGGTCGAGGCCCTGGGCCTTGGCGGCCGCGGCGGGGGCCGACGAGGCCTCTTCGATGAGCTCTCCTCGGCCGTTTCCCTCCCAGAGCGCGGCCTTCACGGGAGCCGGCTTCGCCGCCTCCGCTCCTTCCGGCGACACTCCCTTTCCGGGACCCGCGTCGCCTTCGGGCTCGAGGCGCCCGGCTGCCTCGGCCACCTTCTTGTCCGCGGCGTCCAGCTCGGCGCCGCGGGCGGCCGGGCCCAGGGAGGGGTCGAGGAAGCGAGCGGCCCGCTCGTCGAGCCGCGCGGCGAGCTCCTTGCCGGCATCGTAGCGTGCCCGCTCCGCGGCGAGGCGCCGGGCCTCCTGGGCCTCCGCCTCGGGCTGGAGGCGGTCGGGCAGGACGGAGAGCTCGGCCGCGACGAGGCGGGGGATGACGTCGGCGAGGGGAAGGGCCTCGAGGGAGAGCTCCTCGGCCGAGAAGCGGGCGAGGCCGAGGAGCCAGGGCTTGCCCTCCTCGGCCCCCTTCCCGGAGGCCGCCTGCGAGAAGGCCGAGCCTGCCGAGCCGAGGGCCAGGACCAGGCTCAGTATCGAGAGCTTCGGATGCTGGAGCACTCCGCCCTCCCCTCCTTACAGATCCTCTTCCTCGTCTTCCGCTCCCGCGGCGGCGTTGCCGTTGGCGGGGCTTCCCTGCCAGCGCCAGCGCATGTAGGACTCGATGAAGGGATCGATGTCCCCGTCCATGACTCCCTGCACGTTGCCCACGAAGAACTTGTTGCGGTGGTCCTTGACCATCGTATAGGGCTGGAAGACGTAGGAACGGATCTGGGAACCCCAGGCGATCTCCTTCTTCTCGGAGGCGAACTTCTGGTTCTCCTTGTCCTTCTCGGCCCGGTAATGCTCGTAGAGCCGGGACTTGAGGACGCTCATCGCCACGTCCTTGTTCTTGTACTGGCTGCGCTCGTTCTGGCAGGTGACGACGATGCCCGTCTCGAGGTGGGTGATGCGCACGGCGGAGTCGGTCTTGTTGACCTTCTGGCCGCCCGCCCCGCCCGAGCGGTAGGTGTCGATGCGGATATCCTCGGGCCGGATCTCGACGTCGATCGAGTCGTCGATGACGGGGAGGACGTAGACCGAGGCGAAGGAGGTATGGCGCCGCGCGTTGGCGTCGAAGGGGGAGATGCGGACGAGGCGGTGCACGCCCGACTCGCCGCGGAGGTAGCCGTAGGCGTAGTCCCCCTCGATCTGGAGGGTCACCGACTTGATGCCGCCCTCGGCCTCGAGGAGGTCGACGACCTCGGCCTTGAACTTGCGGCGCTCCGCCCAGCGCGTGTACATCCGCATGAGCATCGAGGCCCAGTCGCAGGCCTCGGTGCCGCCGGAGCCGGCGTGGATGGAGAGGAAGGCCCCGGCGCGGTCGGCCTCGCCCGAGAGCAGCTCGAGGACGATGGCTTTATCGAAGCGCTCCGAGACTTCCTTGAAGGAGGACCTGATGTCGGCCTCCATGGAGTCGTCGCCCTCCTCGCGGGCCATCCTGAGGACCTCGTCGAGGGCCTCGGCGTCGGCCTTGAGCCGCGACCAGCTCTCGATCCTGTCCCTGATCTGCTTGATCTCGGTCATGACGCGGCCCGCCTTGGCCCCGTCCGACCAGAACCCCGGCGCGGCGCTGAGCGCCTCTTTCTCGGCTATTCGCTTCTCGAGTGCGGCCGAGTCAAAGACGCCCCCAAATATCGAGGATCTCCTCGCGAAGCGAGGCGACGGGTCCGGCGATGTCTTCCAGCATGGGTTCCTCCGTTGATGCCTTCGTCCTCGGCCCTTATTCCCGCGGCCGCGAGGGATCGCGAACGATGATCCTCCGCCACTTGTTGTCCTTGAGGACGGTGAGGACGAGGGTGCCCTCGACGGGATACTGATAGAGCCGGACGGTATCGTAGGAATCCGTGATCTTGTCGATGTCCCGCTTGAGCCCCGCCAGGAGCTTGTCGGAGACGGCCGCGCACTCGAAACAGGCCTTCTGCACGCGCTCGAAGCCGTATTGGGGCAGGAGATTGTACAGGGCCGACCGGGAATCCTCGCTGCCCATGTCGCAGACCACGGCTACGAACATGGGCCAATCCTACAGGAAAGCGGGGAACGCGTCAATTCAAGGCTCGAGGCCGCGCGCGAGGCACTGGCGTAATCAGCTTTTTTCCGATAATCATTACAGTATGATGAAAACTCCCCGGCCTTCGGCCCAGGCAGCTCTCGTCCTCCTGGCAGCCTTCCTGGGAGCCGCCCTCCTCGTCCCCCCCCTCGCGGCGCAGGCCGCTCCGGGGCCTGCCGAGGCGGGCCCCGTCCTGCCCTACCCCGCCTTCCTCCGGGCCGCCATGCGCCTAGGCAGGGTCGAGATCGACTGGGTCGACCATCCCGGGGCCCTGGGCGGCTACCGGGTCTACCGCCACCGCAGCCGGATCGACGCTTCGAACCTGGCCGAGGCGACCGCGCTCGGCGACGTGGCCCAGGGCATCCGGAGCTACGTCGACCTGCCCCCCGACGAGTCCGAGTACTACTACCTCGTGCTCGCCCTCGGCGCCGACGGCTCCCCCTTCCCCGCCTTCGTCCCGGCGAGCAACGAGACCGCCGCGCCCATCTCCCTCAAGCCCGCCCTTGCCGCGGCCCCCGCGCCGGCGCCCTTGACCCCGGCTCCGGCCCCCGAGATCCCGCTTCCCTCACGGCCGAGGGTCGAGGCCCTCTCGGCCCAGCCCAGGGGCGACAGCATCGTCCTCAGCTATAAAGGAGGGGAAGGAGAGCGCCTCGTCGCCTATCGGGGGACCTCCCCCATCGCGCGGGCCTCCGACCTCCTCGACGCCGTCCTCGTGGCCACCTTCCTCGACAAAGGGGGCAGCTTCGTGGATTTCCCGGTGCCGGGAATCGAGTATTGGTACGCGCTCCTCGTCGAAGACGAGCTCAAGGCTGGCCGTATCGAGCTCGTCGCCGGGCGCAACGCCACGGCCCAGGCCGCTCGGCTCGCCCTGACCTCGAGGAACGCCGCCATCGCCGAGGTCTCCCCCTCCTCGAGGACCCCGCCCCTGCCCGCCTTCCTCCTCGACGCCGCTACGGGGATCCCGGTGCCGGAATCGCCCGTCGAGGCGCCGCAGCGCCGCGCGGTGAGCCCCGATACCGAGAAAGCCGTATCCGGGCTCCTCGCCCTCGCTCCGCAGATCAAGCGCCCGCTCCCACCCCTCCGCCTCCTCGCCGAGGAGCTCTCTCCCCCTTCGGGCGGAGAGGACTACGCCCTTTCGCTCATCGTGACCGAGAAGCTCGTGCCGGGGGACTGGGCGGGGGCGGCCGAGCAGCTGCGCAAGTACCTCTCGCTCAATCGGGGCGAGGGAGCGGCGGCGCGCGCGCGCTTCTACCTCGGTGAAGCCCTGGCCTACGCCGGGGCGAGCCGCGAGGCCTTCTTCGAGTTCCTCACGGCCCGGGACCGCTACCCGACGGAGAGCGCTCCCTGGATCGAGTACGTCCTCGCCGAGCTGCGCCAGCGAGGCTGAATCCCCGAGATCCTTTCCCGGCGGCCTGGCTCAGGGCTCGAAGGCGAAGACGGTCCGATGGGACCAGAGCTTGCCCGGCTCGAGGATGATCGAGGGGAAGGAAGGCTGGTTGGGAGCGTCCGGGTAGAACTGGGTCTCGAGGCAGAGGCCGGCGTGCCGGCCGTAAATCGAGCCTCGCTTGCCCGCTTCCCCGTTCAGGAAATTCCCCGAGTAGAATTGCACGGCGGGAAGGGTCGTGGAGACCGCCATGCGCCTCCCGGAGCGGGGATCCTCGAGCTCGGCGAAGCGGAAGAGCCCCGGGCCCTGCCGGTCGAGGACGTAGCAGTGATCGTAGCCAGCTCCCGCCGCCCCGCCCTCGGCGAGCGCGATGTCGGCCCCGACGAGCTTGGCCGCGCGGAAGTCGTAGGGGCTCCCGGCTACCGGCGCCACCTCGCCCGTGGGGATGAGGTCGGGCCCGGTCTTGAGGTAGCTCGAGGCCAGGAGCCGCAGGCGATGGCCGAGGATGTCCCCCCTGCCCTCGCCTGCCAGGTTGAAGTAGGCGTGGTTGGTCAGGTTGACGGGGCTCGCCGCCCCGCTCCTCGCCTCGTAGGCGACCTCGAGCTCGCCCGAGGCCGAGAGGCCGAAGCGGGCCTCGACCTCGAGCTCGCCCGGGTAGCCCTCCTCCCCGTCGGGGCTCAGGAGCTTGAGCGCGAGCCGGGGGAGCCCGCCCTCCTCGTAGCCCTCGGCCGACCAGAGCCGCTTGTCGAAGCCCTTGAGGCCACCGTGGAGGTGCTGGCCGCCGTCGTTGGCGGCCAGCTGGTAGTCCCTGCCGCCGAGCGAGAAGCGGCCCCGGGCGATGCGGTTCGCCACGCGGCCCACCGAGGCGCCGAAGTAGGGCCGGTTCGCCAGGAGGCCGGCGAGGGAGGCCGGGCCGACGAGGACGTCGACCCAGGCGCCCCTCCCTTCGGGGAGGAGGATCGACAGGAGGCTGGCCCCGTAGTCCGATATGGTCGCGACGAAGTCCCCGGCGGCGAGGCGGTAGAGGGAGACTTCCTCGCCGGAGGAGAGGGTGCCGAAGGGCAGCTTGGTGATGGACATGTTCAGCTCTTCCTTTCCTTATGTCGATGCAGGCGGAGCCTGAGGATGAGGAGGGCCTCGTCGAGCCAGAGGGGGAGTACCCGGGAGAAGAAGGCGGTGGCGCGTGGCACGAGGGGGGCGATCCGCCGGCGCGCGGGGAGGCGGGAAGCCGAGATGAGCTCGTGGACGGCCCGCGCCGCGCCGAGGGGGACGTCGCCGGCCGGCCCGAGGCGCTCGGAGCCGTCGATGACGAAGCGGAGGGCCCGGCGGTAGTGGCTCTTCGCGGCGGCGAAGTCCGCGGCCCGGGGAAAATCGTGGAAGATGGCGCGTATGGGGCCGACCTCGAGAACCGAGGCTTGGATCCCGTAGGGCTTGAGCTCGACCCTGAGCGTGTCGACGATGGCTTCGACCGCCCGCGCGGCAGCGGAGCAGAGGCCCATGCCCGGGAGGCGGGAGCCGGCGGCGAGGGGAGCCACGACGAGGATCCGGCCCGAGCCTGCCTCGCGCATGGCCGGGAGGAAGGCCTTGATGGTCCTGATGGCGCCGAAGAGGTTGGATTCGAAGATGTTCTCGACCTCTTTAAGGGAGCAATCCTCGATGGAGGAGAAGAAGCCCGTGCCCGAGCAGCAGACCAGGGCGTCGAGGCGCTTCTCCCGGGCGAGGAGGGCCTCGGCGGCCTTGGCCACCGAGGACTCTTCCCGGGGATCCATGGCGATGAGCTCGAAGAATTCGTCGGCTTTTCTCTCGTAGGAATTGGGATTCGGGCAGGTCCCGTAGGTTCGGAAGCCCTTTTTCGCGACGAAGGTGGCGCAGGCGTTGCCGATGCCCTCCGAAGCCCCGGTCACGAGGACGATGTCTTCCCTATGCTCCATGTGGCCGGCTCCTCATCCGTCTATCCTAGCGTTCCGGGGCGGGCGAGGCAAGGGAAGGAAGCGGTCTCGCTTGACAGGGAGGCCGGGACGGGGGTATAGGGGCGGCATGATACGCAACGCGCGCGGGCGAGCTGCCCGCGCTTCCCTCTCCTGCCTCTTCGCCGCCCTCTGCGCCGCCGGCGCCTTCGTGGCCCTGCCCATCCCGGGCAGCCCGGTGCCGATCGTCGCGCAGAACCTCTTCGTCGTCCTGGCAGGCCTCCTCCTCGGGCCACTCTGGGGCAGCGCCGCCGTCCTCGCCTTCCTCTGCCTCGGCGCCCTCGGTTTCCCCGTCTTTTCGGGGGGGAGGGGCGGCTTGGCCCTCTTCGCCGGCCCCACCGGCGGCTACCTCGTCGGCTACGCGCTCGCCGCCTTCGCCTCCGGGTTGGTCGCGCGGAAGCGGGGCCTCGCCAGGTCGGCCCTCGGCGCCGTCCTCGGCTTCGCCCTCATCCTCGCCCTCGGGGTCCTCCGCCTGAAGCTCCTCAAGGAGGTCGAGTGGGGAGCCGCCCTCGCCCTCGGCCTCCTCCCCTTCCTGCCGGGGGACGCCGTGAAGGCAGTCCTCGCCACCCTCGTCGCGGCCAAGCTCGGCCCCTTCGCCGATTCCCTGACCGGCAGGGGCAGCCACGGCCGTGCCTGAGCCCCTCCTCCAGGCCCGGGGCCTCGGCAAGCGCTTCCCCGGGACAGCCTGGGCCCTGCGGGAGGTGGACTTCCGCCTCGCCGCCGGCGAGCTCGCCGTCCTCGCCGGCCGCAACGGGGCGGGCAAGACCGTCCTGGCCAAGATCCTCGCCGGCCTCCTCGAGCCGAGCGAGGGCGAGGTCCTGTTCGGCGGGGCTCCCCTCCTCTCCTACCCGGAATCCCCCGCGGCCCGGGTGGGCTACGTCTTCCAGGACGCCCGGCTCCAGCTCGTCGGCGAGAGCGTCGAGGAGGATCTCCGCTTCGGTCCCGAGAGCCTCGGTCTCGGGGCGGCCGAGGCCGCGGCCCGGGCCGAGGTGGCGATGGGGCTCTGCGGCCTTTCCGAGCGGCGCCAGAGCCCCGTCCACGCCCTATCGGGCGGGGAGCAGCGGCGGCTCGCCCTGGCCGGCGTCCTCGCCCTCTCGCCCGCGGCCATCATCCTCGACGAGCCCTTCGCCAACCTCGACCGAGACGGGGTGTCCTCGGTCCTCCGGGTCCTCAAGACCCTCGTGGCCGAGGGCATAGCCCTCCTGGTGGTCACCCACGAGCTGGAGAAGCTCCTGGGCATGGCCGACCGGCTCGCGGTCATGGACCGGGGCAGGATCGTCCTCGCGGGGGAGCCCGGCCCCACCCTGGCCGCCGGGATCGAGCGCTTCGGCCTCCGCGATCCCCTGCGGCCGGCGTCCTCGGTGGGGGATCTCCTGTGGCTCGACTAGGCTCGGCCTCGAAGCTCGCCCCCTCAAGCCGCCTCCTCTGCCTCGCCCTGTTCTCCTCGGCGTCCTTCCTCATGTCGGCCCCGGCGGCAGGGACCTGCGCCGCGATCCTTATCCTCCTCGTCCTCGGCGAGGGCGTCGGGCCCCTTCGCCTCCTCCGAGACTCCCTCTTCCTCGCCTGGCTCGGCCTCTTCGCCGCCCTGGCCCAGGGCCTCGACTTCACCGAAGGCATCAGGCTCGAGGTCGGCGGCCTCCGGGCCGCGGCCGAATACTGCCTCAGGCTCGCGACCGCTTTCCTCGCGGGGCGGCTCTTCTACGCCTCTACGACGAGGGCCGAGCTCAGGGAGGCGGCGACCAGGGCCGCGACGCTCCTCCCGGGACGGGGCAGGCGGGACCTCGGCCTCTCCCTCTCCCTCGTCCTCGGCTTCATGCCCCTCATCGCCGAGGAATGGCGTTCGACCCTCGAGGCGGCAAAGGCTCGCGGAATTCGTTTCGGGAAGGGCGCCGGCGCTGGCTTGCAACCGGGCGCCGCCCTCCTGACCGCCTATCTGCGCAGGCTCATGCTCGCCGCAGTCTACTTGCCCGAGGCCTTGGCTGCCCGGGGCTGGAGGGGGGAGGGAGGAGTATCCTTTAGGCGCTGGAAGGGGCGGGATTATATAACGGTCGCTGCTCTATCTGCATTGCTTGCGATAACGGCGCTTCATGTTGTATAGAATACTAGACAATCACGAGCTGATAGCGATCCGATTTTTCTTCGTTTCATTGTACGCTTGTATGATGATTTCGACGATCGCCTCGGGGGCGAAGCGCTCCGTATTGATGATGAGGTCGGCGAAGGCGAAATCGTCGTTATCGATGGCGTAGATCCTGCGGTAGCGCTCATGGTCCTTGGCATCCCGATCCCGGGTGAAGGCGAGGACGGCTTCGTACTCCCCTCCCTCCCGCGACCAAATCCTCCGGGCCCGAGCCTCGGCGCTCGCCGTGAGGTAGATGCGCAGGCTCGCGTCGGGAAGCATCCAGATCGCCAGGCGGGAGCCGATGACGGAATCGCCCGCGCGGGCCAGCTCCACCTGCCGGGCGTCGACCAGGCGGTCGAAGCTGAAGTCCTCCTCGGCCAGCTCGATGATGGTCGCCAGGTCCACGCCCCGCTCGGCGGCGAGGTTGCGGAAGGTGAAGTTGACGAGCTCGAAGCCGAGCTTGGCGGCGAGGAGGCGGGAGACGGTCGTGTTCCCGCAGCCGGACTTGCCGGAGATGGCGATCATGGGGGCGCTCATTCGATGTTCCTCAGCTGCTCGCGGATATTCTCGAGGGCGTCCTTGAGCTCGACCACGGCCTGGCTCACCGGGAGGAGCATGCTCTTCGAGCCGATGGTATTCACTTCCCGGTTCATCTCCTGGCAGAGGAAGTCGAGCTTCTTGCCCGGCGCGGCCTCGGAATCCGCGATCC
>JAKLFE010000063.1 GCA_022711355.1 Spirochaetota bacterium
CCGAGAAGCGGGGGAATTTGCCCAGGGCGGCGACCTCGACGTAGACCCCGCGGACGAGGTCCTCGACGAAGCGCGGGTTCTCGTAGGCCCGTTCGGTGACGAACTTCTCGTCGTCGCGCTTCAGGAGGGTATACACGCCGCTCGAGGCCGCTCCCTCGACGATGGCGACGAGGTCCTCGATCCAGAAGAAGGGCCCCAGGGCCACGGAGAGGGTCACGACGCCGCGCTGGTTGTGCGCCCCGTGCTCGGAGATGGCCTTGGAGCAGGGGCAGACCGTCTGGACGGGCACGGCCACGGTCACGTCGAACTCCTTTCCCCCGCCGGGGCCCACCTTGCCCGCGTAGCCGCAGTCGTAGGACATGACCGCGGCCTGGCCGGAGACGGGTGCCCGCTTCTCGATGAAGTAGGGGAAGTGGAGGTCGGCGTAGGCGGTGCGGGCGTCGAGGCTCTCGCGGAGCTCCTCGAGCATCTCGAGGAAGCGGGGCATCGAGAGGTCCCGGCGGTGGGAGTCGAAGACCTCGATGAAGCGGCTCATGTGCGTGCCCTTGAAGTCGTGGGGGAGGTCGACGTAGAGGTTGACGAGGGCGGAGGTGTGCTGGATCCCGTCCGCCTTGTCGCGGAGCACGATGGGGTAGCGCAGGCCCTTCACGCCCACCTTCTTGATGCTCACGCGTCGGTCGTCGGGCATGCTCTGGACGTCGACCACCCTAGGCCCCGCTTCCGGGGAGGATGCCGGAGGCGCGCTCCGCCGCGGCGGTCGCGTTGTCCAGGAGCATGGTGATCGTCATGGGGCCGACCCCGCCGGGCACGGGCGTGATCCAGCCGGCGACCGCGGCGGCGGCCTCGAAGTCGACGTCGCCCTTGAGGCGGAAGCCCGCCTTGGCGCCAGGGTCCTCGACCCTGGTCACGCCGACGTCGATGACGCAGGCCCCGGCCTTGATCCAATCGCCCCGGACCAGGCCGGGACGGCCCGCGCAGGCTATGAGGATGTCGGCCTCGCGGCAGATCGCGGGGAGGTCGAGGGTCCCGGTGTGGCAGGCAGTCACGGTCGCGTTGTACGACTTGCGCGACAGGAGGTTGACGAGGGGCCTGCCCACGAGGTTCGAGCGGCCGAGGACCACGGCCCGGGCGCCCCTGGTCTCGACCCCGGCGCTGCGGATGAGCTCGAGGACCCCGGCCGGGGTGCAGGGCACGAAGCAGGGCTCCTCCAGCAGCATCCGGCCGACGTTCGCCGCGGTGAGCCCGTCCACGTCCTTCTCGGGGGATATCGCGGAGATGATCCGCCGCTCGTCGATGTGCGGGGGCAGGGGCAGCTGCACGAGGATGCCGTGCACCGCGGGGTCGGCGTCGTAGGCCCGGACGAGGGCGAGGAGCTCGGCCTCGCTCGCGGAGGCCGGCAGCCGCCTGCCCAGGCTCGCGATGCCGAGCTCGGCCGAGGCCTTCTCCTTGCCCGTCACGTAGGATACCGAGGCCGGGTCCTCGCCGACGAGGATCACCGCCAGGCCCGGCACGACCGAGCGCGCGGCGAGGGCCTCGACCCTGGCCTTGATCTCGGCCCGCTTGGCGCGGGCGACCTCTTTCCCGTCTATGACGCGAGCGGCCATCTCCCCTCCCCTCGTGGCGCCACGATAGGGCACTATACCCTTTGGGAGGCGCGAATGGCAATCGCGGGGCGGGGCCGCCCAGCCTCACTTGTCGGAGATGAAGCCCACCGAGCCGGCTATGTAGTACTTCTGGAAGGCCACGAAGAGGATCACGGGCACGGAGACGACGAGGACCGAGGCGGCGCAGAGGGCCCCCCAGTTCTGGATGAACTGGCCGCGGAGCATGGGGACCACCTGGGTGGCCATGAGCTTCCTGACGTCGAAGAGGCAGACCAGGGGCCAGAAGAAGGAGTCCCAGGACCAGACGAACTGGAGGATCCCCACCGATAGGAGGGAGGGATAGCTCTGCGGCATCACGACCCGGGCGTAGATCCAGTAATCCGAGGCCCCGTCGATCTTCGCGGCCTCCTCGATGTTGAGGTCCTGGCCCTTTATGACGTTCAGCATGAAGAAGATGATCCAGGGCAGGGCGGTCACCGTGTTCATGAGGATGACGCTCGCGAAGCGGTCGAGGAGGCCGAGCGAGTTGAGGAGCTTGAAGGCGGGGATCGCGATCATCTGGCCGGGAATCGCCATGAGGGAGAGGAGGACCGCGATCGTGGGCCCCTTGAGGGGGATCCAGTGGCGGGCCAGGGCGTAGGCCGCCATGGAGCCGAAGAGGGCGGGAAAGGCGGCGCCGAGGATCGAGCTGAAGAAGGAGTTCCACAGGGCGCGGAGCATGGGGATGCTCGTCCCGCCGAGGACGAAGGCGTAGTTCTCGAGGCTCAGGTGGAGCTCCTCCGTCCTCCACCAGCCGTTGACGATCTCGCCGTAGGGCCTGAGCGAGCCCATGACGATGCCGACGAAGGGCAGGATCCAGGCCAGGGCGATAGCCGCGGCGGCGAGGACCCGAGCCGCCGCGAGGGCGGGCCTTTCCCTGGTCATGCCTGCCTCGCCGAGTTGCGCACGTTGAGGACGATGGGCACGGCCGCCGTCAGGGTGATGAGGGTGGCGATCGCCGAGCCCGTGCCGAATTTGAAGTACTTGAAGGCCTCGAGGTACATCTGGAAGCCCATGACGTTCGAGGCCCCGCCCGGCCCCCCGTAGGTGGAGGAGTAGACGAGGTCGAAGCCCGTCAGCTCCTGGATGACCGACATGACCACGATCGTGCCGATGGAGCTGCGGAGGAGGGGCAGCTTGACGTAGCGGAAGAGCTGCCAGGCGTTCGCCCCGTCGACGATGCCCGCCTCGAGGTAGGACTGGGGGATGCCCGAGAGGGCCGCCAGGAAGACCACCATGCTGTAGCCCGTCCAGGTCCAGACGCTGGTCAGGATGAGGGCGAGGAGGGCGGTCTGGGGATGGGAGAACCAGTTGATGTACAGCCCCTCGATCCCGATGAGGTGGAAGAGGTTCGGGATCATGCCCGCGCCCTTCTCGAAGAGGAAGAGGGTCACGATGCCGGTCACCACGCCGGGGACGAGCATGCCGACGAAGACGAAGGTCCGCAGGAAGGCCAGGCGCGGAAGGCGGATCATGAGGAGGGCGCAGGCCAGGCCGAGGGACATCGACAGGGGAAGGTGGATCGCGATCCAGATGAGGTTGTTCGGCAGGGCGCCGAAGGGCGGGCGGAGCCGGAGGATGTTCCGGAGGTTGACGATGTCCCTGCCCCGGAAGAGGGCGGCGAAGTTGGCGAGGCCGACGAAGCTCTTCCCGTCCTCGTTCGAGTAGAGGCTCAGAAGGAGGCTCTTGACGACGGGATAGAGGAGGAAGACCGAGACCAGGAGGAAGGCCGGGAGGACGAAGACGAGGGTCTCGGCCTTGAGCCGCCGGGGCCGCGGGTTTCCGGCGCGGGCCGGCTCACGCCGGCCCGCGGGGAGGGGCGCAGGTCCGGGTCCGATCGAGGGGCCGGGCCCCGCCCCGAGGCTCACTTCGCGCTCCCCTTGAGGGTCTCGACGGAGGCGGCCTGCATCTCGGCGAGCACCGAGTCGAGGGTATCCGCGGTCGGGTCGGCCCAGAGCAGCTTGAGCTGGTCCCACATGACGGTCTGGAACTTGCCGCCGATGATGTCGTCGATGTCGGGATTGACCGCGACGGAGCCGATGATCTTGAGGATCTTCTGCTCGGCCGCCGGGTAGTTGGAGAGCGGCACCTTGGTATAGGTCGCTATGCGGCCGCCGCCCTTCACCTGGATTGCCTGCCCCTCGGTGGCGAGGAACTTCATGAGCTTGAGAGCCTCCTTCGGGTGCTCGGTGTAGGCCGGGATGAACCAGAAATCGGTCCACATCGAGATCGCCTTCTGCCCCGGGAGGAGGCAGACCGAGTAGTCGCCGGCCGGGCTGGGGAACTTGAGGGAGTCGGTCGTGCCGCCGAAGAAGAGGCCGTACTTGCCCGCCCACATGTTCTGCGTGACCGCCGCGTTCTCCTCGGGCTCGCCGAAGTACTTGCCCTGGAGGAGGGGCAGGAGCCGCTCCCTGAAGAGCTTCTTCACCTCGGGGCTCTCCCAGGAGATCGAGCCGACGAGGAGGCCGTTGTACATCGCCTTTCCGCCGAAGGTGTTGATGAAGGTCTGGACGACCGTGGTGTTGGTCCAGCCGACGCCGCCGCCGGTGCCGATCGGGGCCTTGACGCCGGGGACCTTGCGCACCTTGTCCATGAGGGCGAGGAAGTCCTCCCAGGTCTTGGCGTCCTTGGGCTCGGGGAGCTTGTTGTCGCGGTAGAACTTCGCGTTGTACTCGGCGATGTCCAGGCCGCCGATGCTCGTCACGCCGTAGAGCTTCCTGCCGATGACGAACTGGTCGATGGAGCCGGGCCGGTAGTCCTTGATGTCCACCGCGCCGCTGATGTCGAGGATGTTGCCCTTCCTGGCCTCCTGCACGATGAAGGCGGAGAAGGAGGTGTCGATGATGTCGGCGGGGGTCTTCTTCACCGAGAACTGGGCGGAGAGGATGGTGGCCGTGTCCTCGGGCTTGCCCGTGCGGTACTCGACCTTGATCCCCGGGTTCAGCTGCTCGAAGCGCTCGAGCACCGGCTTGAAGCCCTCGAGCTCCTTGTCGGCCCAGGGCGCGATCATCCTGAGGGTCACGACCCCCTGGGCCGCGAGCCCGAGGCCCGAGACGGCGACGAGCGCCGCCGCGAGTGCCCTCTTCAGTGTCCTGTTCATGCTGCCTCCTTCACGAACGCAAGCGGATCACCGCGGCTCGACGGCCGCGGCATGCGAGACCGGCGGATCAACGGAGCTCCGGGAGCCAGGGCTCCTGGATCCGGAGCATGTGGTCGAGCATGGCCTCGACCGAGCGCGCCCGCCCGGCGCAGGCCGGGTCGACGAGGAGGGCCTGGAGGAGGAGCTTCCTCGAACCCTCGGCGTAGGCGCGCACGAGGAGGCGCTGCACCGACTGCTGCTGGCGGACGAGGGCGGCGAAGCCCTCAGGGAGGGAGCCGACCGCCTCGGGGCAGGGGCCCGAGGCCGACACGACGGCGGGCAGCTCGACGGCCGTGTCCCGATCGAGGTTCGCGATGTAGGCCCCGTCGTTGAGGAGGTTCATCGAGGGCCGCCACGCCCGGCGGTCCAGGACGATGTCGGCTATCACCGGGACGGCGAGCTCCCCGGAGGCGGAGATGGCGCCGGGCGGGATGGGGGCGGTCGGCGAGAAGGCCGCACGCTCCTTCTCGGCAATGCCCCGCTCGCGGTAGCTCTTGACATCGAGCTTGTTGCGCCAGGCCTCGAAGACGAGCCGCCCGTCGACGCCCGACTCCCCCGGGTCCACGATCCGATCCTCGATGCCGAAGGTCCAGAGCTTCCCGATTATCTCGTGGGAGAAGCCGAGGTACTCCCCGATGTGGTGGTCCGAGCAGTAGCCGAGGGCGCCGAAGCGCTCCCAGAAATAGCGGACCAGGGGCGGGAGGAGGGAGGGATCGGCGGCGAGGCGCCGCTCGAGCTCGGGGGCGAGGTCCTCGCCGCTGGCCCGGTCGGCGACCCGGTAGTAGGTGTAGAAGTGGTTGATGCCCGCGGTCCTGAGGTCGAGCTCCCCCTCCGGCCGGCCGAGGACCGAGGACGCGAGACGGCGGAAGCTGTAGAAGCCGTGGCAGAGCCCGATGGCCCTGACCTTCGTCAGGGTCAGTATGGCCGTGAGGATCCTGGCCTCGGGGTTCGTGAAGTTGATGACCCAAGCCTCGGGGCAGATATCCTCGATGTCCCGGCATATGGGCATGATGGCCGCGAAATTCCGAAGGGCATGGAAGGCCGCTCCCGGCCCCCCGTTCTCCCCGTAGACGTGGGGGATGCCGAAGGCGAGGGGGACGCGGAAATCCTGCTCCCAGAGCTCCATCCGCTTTCGCGCGATCGAGACGAGGACGAAATCAGCCCCCTCGAGGGCCGGGCGGCGCTCGAGGCTGGCGGTGAAGCGAATCCTGACCCCCTGGGTTTCGGCCGCATGGACCGCGTAGGCGCGCATGAGCTCGAGGCGCTCGGCATTGAGGTCGACGAGGGCGACCTCGACCTCACGGGCCTCGAGGAGGGGCTTCTCGAGTATGAGGTCGTGCACCAGCCCGCGGGCGAACTCGCGGCTGCCGGCCCCGATGAGGACAATCTTGAGCGGCTTGGCCATGAACTATGCATCCTTTCTCGGGGCTCGGAACCAGAGCGTTCAGGCCGCGGTTCGATCTCGTTGCGGCCACTATATGTTTGATTTATTGTTATGTCAATTTATTTTTTGATTATATCTATTTATAGGTTTATTCACAACAATAATCATCGCACAACTGCGTAACTCTTTATTATAAATCGATACCGCTCGACTCCCCTTGTCTTCGCCACTATTTGGGTATATTGATTACCTGATGAAAACCAGTGAGTCACCCCTTTTATATACGAAGGTTAAAGAAGCGCTCCGCGCGGAGATTCTCTCAGGCAACTATAGCCCCGGAGCGGCCCTCCCCTCGGAGCGCGCCATCGCCGAGGCCCAGGGCGTCAGCCTCATCACGGCCAAACGAGCTCTCTCCGACCTTATCCTCGAGGGCCTGCTCGAGCGGCTTCCCCATCGCAAGGGCGCCTTCGTCAAGCGCCGCGAAGCCGCGTCCGACAAGCCGAAGCTCATCGCCGTGGCCATCGACGACGTGCGCGACTCCTTCGGCTCGAAGATGCTCAGGGGCATCGAGGATTACTTCTGGGATCTCCGCATCCACACCCTGATCTGCAACGCCGACCGGGACTTCGCCAAGGTGGAGGAGTACTTCCGCTCCTTCCTGTCGAGCTCCGTGTCGGGAGTCATCTTCGCCCCGGTCATCGACGCGGGCTACGCCGAGCGGAACCGCCGCCTCGTCGCGCTGCTCGACCGGGCCGCGATCCCCTACACCCTTATCGACCGCTACGTGCCGGGGCTCCTCGCGAACTACGCGGTCGCCAACCACGAGGAGAGCGCGCGGCAGCTCACCCGCCTCCTCCTCGAGCGGGGCTACCGGCGGATAGCCTTGGCGCGGGGCCTCGAGTGCACGAGCATGGACGACCGCGAGGCCGGCTATCGCAACGCCCTGGCCGAGGCTGGCCTCGTGGCGGGCGAGGCCCTCGTCATCCGCGCCAACGACAACCTCCTGAACCGCGATCCCGAGGGAGGGGAGGCCGACCGGCTCGCCGGCCTCCTCGAGGCGGCGAGGCCCTTCGACTGCCTCCTCGCCCTCAACGACGGCCTCCTCCGGGCCTCCCACCGCGGCCTCCTGCGCCTGGGCCTCGAGCCCGGCGAGGACGTCGGCCTCGCGTCCCACGGCGAGGTCGAGAACCCCGCCCTGCCCTGCCTCGCGTCCATGCCCCACTTCGTGGAGCCGAGCTACGAGATGGGCTGGGAGGCCGCCAAGATCCTCGTGGAGTACATCGCCGACCCGGGCAGGTCGATCGTGCAGAAGGTGCTCAAGTCCAGGCTCGTGCCCGGGGCCTGAGCGCCGCCGCCGGGCAGGCGACGGCCGGCCTCAGGCGAGGAGCCGGTCGAAGTAGGCCCGGTAGCGCCGAGCCCCTTCGAGGAGCGCGCTTTCATCGAGGATGAGGGAGGCCGTGAAGAAGGCTTCCCGCTCCATGTCGAAGAAGTAGCCCGGCTGGGCCCAGAGGCCCTCCTCCCAAAGAAGGCCGCGGGCGAGCTCCTCCTCGGGCTCGATGCGAGGCGACTCGACGAGGGCGGTCCAGCCTCCCTCGCAGCGCAGGAGGCGGTGGGGGGAGCCGGGCTCCTCGAGGGCCGAGCGCAGGGCCGCCATGTTCGCCGCAATGCGCGCCCGCGCCGCGCCGCCGAAGAGCCGCTCCCGGTCGAGGAGGCCCGGCAGGGCGGCCATGATGGGCGTGCCCGCGGAGAGGTAGGAATCGGCGACGATCTCGAGCCTCCCCAGGGCCTCCCCGAGCTCGGCGCGGGGCCCCGAGGCCGCGATCCAGCCGAGCTTGGCCTGGGGCAGGCCCAGGAGCTTGGAGAGCCCGTCGAGGACGAAGACGAGGACCGAGTCCTCGCCGAGGAAGGAGCGGGGCGCGGAGGATCCCTCCGGCTCGGCCTCGACGGGAAAGCCGAAGAAGACCTCGTCGGCGATGATGGCCGTCCCGTGGCGAGCGCAGAGCTCGAGGAGGGCGGCTCGCTCCGCGGGAGCGGCATAGGAACCGGTCGGATTATTCGGGTTGATGAGGACGAGGGCCCGAGCACGGCCCGCGCGAAGGGCCGCCTCGACCGACTCGAGGTCGATGCGCCAGCCCCGGGGATGGGCGTACTCGAGCCGATAGGGCCGGGCCTCGACCGACTCCAAGCCCGCGAGATAATCGAAGAGGGGGTAGCCGGGACGCGGCACGAGGACCGAATCGCCCGGGTCGCAGAGGAGCTTGAAGAGCCAGCCGTAGGCCTCGGAGGTCGAGGCGCAAAGGAAGAGGGAGGCCGGATCGAGGGGCGGTGAAGCTCGACGCCCTCCCCCGCCTCCGGCATAGAAGCGGACGAGGGCCTCCCTGGCCGAGGCGAGACCCCGTGGATCGGGCGCATAGAGGAGCTTCTCGGCGCCGGCCAGGGCATCGGGACCCGCGGTTCCCGCCCTGCCCGGCGCGAAGAGGCTCGGCAGGCCGACCCTCGTGGGATTGCTCGCCGAGAAATCGAGGACTCGCCGCCCTCCGCCCTCGAGCTCGGCGCGGAGCAGGGAGAGGGCGTTCGGGGGAGCGGGCCAGGAAAGCCGGCGCGAAAAGGTGGGATTCACGGGGCCAGAGTATAGCACGGGAAGCTCGAAGCTCAGCTTCCCCCGCTTCGGTTGCGGCCGGAGGCCCGTAGTGAGGCGGACTGATATTTCACGGAAAAAGCTAGATATACGGCGATAACGCAAAATGCCGTTTCATGCGCTGCATTCCACCGAACATCCGTATAGCCCTTCGGAAACCCCTCCCCCACTTTGTTTCAACAATGAGTTTTTTCATACTTGACGCCAATTTTCGGCTACTTTAGACAGAAACGTCATAGAAGGACGATTCGAATAGTACGGAAGGAGGCTTTATGAGACCGTACGCTTTCGTCGCTGCACTGCTGGTCTTCGTCGCTCTCTCGGCCGGCGCCCAGGAGATCAAGATCGGCGGCATCGGTCCCGTGACGGGCGAGGCCGCCACCTTCGGCGTGTCGACCAAGAACGGCATGACCCTCGCCGTCGAGGAGTGGAACGCCAAGGGAGGTGTCCTCGGCAAGAAGATCAAGCTCGTCTTCGCAGACGACAAGGGCGACCCCGCGGAGGGCGCCACCGTCTACACCAAGCTCATCCAGCAGGACAAGGTCGTCGCCCTCGTCGGCACGGTCATGTCCAAGGTCACCCTGGCCGGAGCCCCCATCGCCCAGGCCGCGAAGGTGCCGATGATCAGCCCGACCTCCACGAACGAGAAGGTCACCCAGGTCGGCGACTACATCTTCCGCGCCTGCTTCATCGACCCCTTCCAGGGGACGGTCGGCGCCAAGTTCGCCTACAACGACCTCAAGGCCAGGACCGCCGCCTGCATCTTCGACGTCGGCAACGACTACACGAAGGGCCTGTCCGAGAACTTCCAGAAGGCCTTCCTCGCCCTCGGCGGCAAGGTCGTCGCCTACGAGGCCCACCCCACCGGGACCACGGACTTCAAGGCACAGCTGACCAAGATCATCCAGGCCAAGCCCGACGTGATCTACTGCTCCGACTACTACAACGACGACGCACTCATCGCCACCCAGGCCCGCGAGCTCGGCTACACCGGCCCCTTCGTGGGCGGCGACGGCTGGGACTCGGCCGACCTCGTGAAGATCGGCGGCGCCGCGGTGGAGAACTGCTTCTTCACCAACCACTACGCCCCCGACGCGACGACCCCCGCGGTCCTCACCTTCGTGAAGAACTACAAGGCCCGCTTCAAGACCTCGGACGCCCCCGACGCCCTCGCGGCCCTCGGCTACGACGCCATGTACATCATGCTCGACGCGATCAAGCGGGCCGGCAAGGCCGACGGGGTCAAGATCAAGGAGGCCCTCGCCAAGACCGACCTCGCGGTCGTCTCCGGCCAGGTCAAGTTCGACGCCAACCGCAACCCGATCAAGGCCGCGGCCATCATCGAGATCAAGGGCGGGAAGCAGGTCTACCGGACCACGGTCAATCCGTAATACGATCAGAGACTAGGCTACGTTCCTCTGCGGAGGGGGCCCGCCGGCCGAAAGCCGGCGGAGCCCTCTTCGCGCGTTAAGGAGTCCCCATGGGAAGCATCGTCAATACGCAGCAGATCATCAACGGCCTGCAGGTCGGCTCGATCTACGCCCTCATCGCCCTCGGCTACACGATGGTCTACGGCATCGTCAGGCTCATCAACTTCGCCCACGGCGACTTCTTCATGCTCGGGGCCTACGCGGCCTACGCGGCCTTCTACCTGTTCAACACCTGGTTCGCCAAGGGCAGCGGTATCCTGGCCTTCATAGTCCTCCTCGCCTCGATGGCGGCTGGCGGCGGCGTCGCCCTCCTCTCGAACCGCTTCGCCTACAAGCCCCTCCGCTACAAGCCGAAGCTCTCCTCCCTCATCACGGCGATCGGCGTCTCCATGTTCCTCGAGTACTTCTTCTCCGCCCTCCCGGCGATCGGGCCGAGCTTCCGCGCCTTCCCGACCGTCCTGCCCAAGCGGCAGATCCCGATCGGCCAGGCGACGATCTCCAACTACGTCGTCATCGACCTCGCCGTGGCCGCGATCCTGATGATCGGGCTCACCCTCCTGGTCAAGAAGTCCTCCCTCGGCAAGGCGATGCGCGCCGTTTCCCAGGACAAGGACGCCGCCCGCCTCATGGGCATCGACGTCGAGAAGGTCATCGGCTGGACCTTCCTCATCGGCGGGGCCTTCGCCGGGGCGGCCGGCCTCCTCTCGGGCATGACCTACCCGCGCATCTTCCCCTACATGGGCATACAGCCGGGGCTCAAGGCCTTCATCGCGGCGGTCCTGGGCGGGATCGGGAACATACCCGGCGCCGTCCTCGGCGCCTACATCATGGGCCTCGCCGAGACCTTCGCCTCGGCCTACAACTCCCTCCTCGGCGAGGGCATCGCCTTCGCCATCCTCATCGTCGTCCTCCTCGTCAGGCCCCGCGGCATACTCGGCGAGAAGATCGCGGACAAGATCTAGGAGCGCGGCATGAAGCACTTCAGAACGCCCAAGCTGAGCCTCTACGCCCTGGCCTTCTATGCCCTGATCATGGCCTTGAGCCTGACGGGCCTCATCAACGGCTACATCCAGCACATCATAAACCAGTCCCTCATCTACGTGATCCTCGCGGTGAGCCTCAACCTCATCAACGGCATCACGGGGCAGTTCTCCCTCGGCCACATGGGCTTCGCGGCGGTAGGGGCCTACGTATCCGGCGCCATAACGACCCTGGTCTTCAAGGTCTCTCCCGAGGCCGGCTTCGCGGGCTACGCGGTCTTCGTCGGCGGCATCGTCGCGGGGGGCCTGGCGGCCGCGCTCGTGGGAGTCCTCATCGGCTTCCCCTCGCTCCGCTTGAAGGGCGACTACCTCGCCATCGTCACCCTCGGATTCGGCGAGATCATCAAGACCGTCCTCAACAACATACCGGCGGTCGGCGGGCCCCGCGGCCTCCTCGGCATCCCCAAGTTCTCCAACTTCAGCTTCATCTTCGCGGCCGCCTTCCTCACCCTCGTCGTCATCCGCAACCTCGTCGAGTCCTCGCACGGCCGGGCCCTGGTCTCCATCAGGGAGAACGAGCTCGCCGCCGAGCTCGCGGGGGTCGACACGACCCGCTACAAGGTCCTCGCCTTCGCCGTCGGGGCCTTCTTCGCCGGCATCGCGGGGGGCCTGTTCGGCCACCTCCTCCAGATCGCCCATCCCACCCAGTACGGCTTCATGGGCTCGGTCCTCGTCCTCATCATGGTCTACACCGGCGGGGTCGGCTCCCTGACCGGCTCGGTCATCGCCGCCTTCGCCCTCACCTTCATGTCCGAGGGCCTCAGGATCGTCATCGACAGCCTGGCCGAGGCCACGAGCCTGCCGATCGGCGGGGAGTGGCGCATGGTCATCTACGCGCTCCTCCTCGTCTTCATCATGCTGTTCCGCACGGAGGGCCTCATGGGCACCAAGGAAGCCCGCTTCCTCGTCATCGGCGACCCGGCGAAGGAGGGCACGCGATGAGCGCCATCCTCTCGATCCAGGGCATGAGCCACTACTTCGGCGGCCTCAAGGCCGTCTCGGGCTTCAGCTTCGACGTGCCGGAGGGGGCGATCTACGGCCTCATCGGCCCCAACGGCTCGGGCAAGACCACCACCTTCAACCTCATCACGGGCATCTACCGGCCCACCGAGGGCAAGATCCTCCTCGGCGGCCAGGATATCACCGGCTGGAAGCCCTACAAGATCGTCCACAAGGGCATCGCCAGGACCTTCCAGAACCTCCGCATCTTCGGGAACATGACGGCCCTCGACAACATCCGCGTCGCCCGGCACTACAACGTCCGCTCGGGCCTCCTCTCCTCCGTGCTCCGCACGCCCTCCTTCCTCCGCGAGGAGGCCGAGGTCCGCGAGGAGGCCATGGGCCTGCTCGCGGTCATGAAGCTCGATGGCCGCGCCCTCGAGCGGGCCAAGAACCTGCCCTACGGCGAGCTCCGCCGCCTCGAGATCGCCCGGGCCCTCGCCACCAAGCCCAAGGTCCTCCTCCTCGACGAGCCGGCCGCGGGCATGAACCCCAAGGAGGTCGCCGACCTCATGGACCTCATCCGCCGCGTGCGCGACGAGTTCAAGGTGACGGTCTTCCTCATCGAGCACCACATGAAGGTCGTCATGGGCATCTGCGAGCGGGTGAAGGTCATCGATTTCGGCGAGACCATCGCCGAGGGCCTGCCCGAGGACGTGGGCAAGGACCCCAAGGTGCTCGAGGCCTACCTCGGGAAGCGGGGCGCGTGATGCTGAAGGTCAAGAATCTCAAGGTGAGCTACGGCCAGATCGAGGCCATCAAGGACGTCTCCTTCGAGGTGCCGGCGGGCAAGATCGTCACGCTGATCGGCGCCAACGGGGCCGGCAAGACGACGACCCTCCGCGCCCTCTCCGGCCTCGAGAAGGCCTCGGGCGGGAGCATCGTCTTCAAGGGCCAGGACATCACCGGCCGCGAGGCCCACGGCCTCGTGGGCCTGGGCATCTCCCACGTGCCCGAGGGCCGCAAGATCTTCCCGACCCTGACGGTGCGCGAGAACCTCGAGCTCGCCGGCTGGACGGTCGCCGACAAGAAAGAGGTCAGGCGGCGCATGGACGAGGTCTTCGCGATGTTCCCCCGGGTCAAGGAGCGGGCCTCCCAGCTCGGCGGCACCCTCTCCGGCGGCGAGCAGCAGATGCTCGCCGTGGGCAGGGCCATCGTCACCGGGGGGGAGCTCCTCCTCCTCGACGAGCCCTCGATGGGCCTGGCGCCCGTCCTCGTCGACGAGATCTTCGAGAAGATCGTGGAGATCAACAAGCGCGGCACGACCGTACTCCTCGTCGAGCAGAACGCGGCCGAGGCCCTCGAGATCGCCGACTTCGCCTACGTCCTCGAGGTCGGCTACACGACCATCTCGGGCCCGGCCAAGGAGATCGCCGCCGATCCCCGCGTGCGGGAGGCCTACCTCGGGGTCTAGGGCCGCCCAACCTCGCTTGGCCCAAGGCCGCCCGGGGGACCGCACCCCGGGCGGCCTTTTCGCCCATGGGCGCCGTCCGAATCGACAGGTAGCCCGACGCATAGTACAATCCCGCCCAGCGAGCTCGCAGGAGGCCGCCCATGATGGTCTACGAGGGGTCTATCGTCAGCTGCGACGCCTCCCGCGGCGTCTATCGCTTCCTCGTAGAGGACAAGGGCCGTATCGCCTTCGTCGGGAACCGCCTGCCGGATGAATACGCCGGCGCGCCGAGGACCGCGCTCGGCGCGAGGGCCCTCCTGCCGGCCTTCGCCGACACCCATATCCACTTCATGTCCCATGCCCTGTTCTCGGCGGGGCTCGACGTCAGGGCCGCCCGCTCCGTAGCCGAGGCGAAGGAGCTGGTCGCCGGCCACGCCCGCTCCGAGGGGAAGGTCCTCCTCGGCTTCGGCACCTCGGCCCATTGCGTGAGGGAGCGCCGGCTCCTGTCGCGCGCCGACCTCGACGAGGCATGCCCCGCCAAGCCGGCCTTCGTCGTCAAGTACGACGGCCACGCGGGCGTGGCCAACTCGGCCCTCATCGCCCTCCTGGACGCCAAGACGCGCGCGCTGCGCGGCTTCGACGCCGAGTCCGGGCTCATGACCCAGGAAGCCTTCTTCCGCGTCACCGACTTCGTCACGGGCAAGGTCTCCCTGCCCAAGACCCTCGGTGACATGATCCGCGCCATGGACGGCCTCGCCGCGCGGGGCGTGGGCGCGGTGCATTCCGTGACCGGCGTCGGCTTCCCCCTCGACCTCGACGTGACCCTCGAGAGCCTCTTCGCGAGGGGCCTCCGCGATCCCGTGCAATACCGCGTGTTCTTCCAGACGATGGAGGTCCGCAAGGCGCTGCGGCGCGGCCTACCGCGGATCGGCGGCTGCTTCGCCACGGCCCTCGACGGCTGCTTCGGCTCGGCCGACGCGGCCATGCTCGAGCCCTACGCCCCGGCCGCCGCCCTGCCGCCCGGCGCCGCCAAGGGAGTGCTCTACTATCCCGACCGCGTCGTCCGCGCCTTCTGCGTCGAGGCGAACCGCGCGGGGCTCCAGATCGAGCTCCACGCGATCGGCGACGCCGCCTTCGAGCAGGCGGTCTCCGCTATCGCCGCCGCCCTCGACGATTTCCCGCGCGAGGACCATCGGCATACGATCATCCACGCCTGCCTGCCCACCGCGCGCGGCCTGGAGTCCTGCGCCCGGCTCGGCATCTCCATCGCCCTGCAGACCGCCTTCCTCCGCTGGGAGCAGGAACCCCTCGAGTACCTCGAGCGGATCATGGGCGAGCGGGCCATGCGCCTCTCGCCGCTCCGGGCGATGCGCGATATGGGCATCGTCATGAGCGGCGGCTCCGACGCGCCCTGCACGGTGCCCGACCCCATCGAGGGCATCTGGGCGGCGTGCAACCACTACGCGCCCGGCCAATCTCTCACGATCCAGGAGGCCATCGACCTGTACACGCGGAACGCCGCCTACGTCGGCTTCGACGAGGGGGAGCGAGGCAGCCTCGAGAAGGGGAAGGCCGCGGACATGGTGCTGCTCGATCGCGATCCCTTGGGCATGAGGCCCTCGGAGCTCAGGGCCATCAAGGTCGAGGGCCTCTTCCTCGCGGGCGAGCCCTACCGGGGCGGCCAGGGACGCGCGGGCCTCCTCCTGCGCGGATTGCTCGATCGCGGCAGGAGGATCTAGGGCCCGCCTTCAGCCCTCCTCGGCGGCCGCGGCCCGCTCGGGCTCGCTCGCGGCCTCGGCGGCCCCCGCCTTGAGGGCCTCGGGGGGGAAGGAGAGCTCCACGCTCGAGCCGACGGGAGGCGGGGGGGCGCTCGGGTCGTTGAAGGTGTCCATGAAGACCCGCTGCCCGCCTGTTTCCACGACGACCCGCACCACGGAGCCGAGGAACTTGACGCTCTCGATCCTTCCCTCTATGCGGTTGTGCCCCGCCTGCCCCGCGCCGATCGACAGGGACTCGGGCCTGAGGCTGAGCTTGACCTCGGCTCCCGCGGGCGCCTCGATCGGGCCCGAGGAGCGCAGCTCCCTCCCCGCGACGAGCAGCGTCCCCTTGGAGGGGTCGGCCACGGCGCCCGAGAGCAGGTTGAGGGTGCCGATGAAGGAGGCCACGTAGGGCGTGGCCGGCCGGTTGTAGACCTCGAAGGGGCTCCCGATCTGCTCGATCCTTCCCTCGCGCATCACCGCCACCCGGTCGGAGATCGAGAGCGCTTCCTCCTGGTCATGGGTGACGTAGATAGTGGTGATGCCCAAGCGCTGCTGGATGGCCCTGATGTCGTCGCGGAGCTTGACGCGGATCTTCGCGTCGAGCGCGGAGAGGGGCTCGTCGAGGAGGAGGGCGGAGGGGCGGACGGCGATGGCCCTCGCGAGGGCGACGCGCTGCTGCTGGCCGCCGGAGAGCTGGTGGGGGTAGCGGTGGGCGAATTCCTCCATGTGGATGAGGCCGAGCATCTCGTCGACGCGCGACTCGACCTCGGCTCCCTTGGCGCCGGCTATCCTGAGGCCGAAGCCGATGTTCCTGCGCACGGTCATGTTGGGGAAGAGCGCGTAGTTCTGGAAGACCATGCCGAGGTTGCGCTTGTTGGGCGCGATGCCCGACATATCCCTGCCGTCCACCTTGACCGAGCCGGCGGAAGGCGTCTCGAAGCCGGCTATCATCCTGAGCGTCGTGGTCTTGCCGCAGCCCGAGCCGCCGAGGAAGGATACGAACTCCCCCTTCCCGACGTCGAGGCTCAGCCGCTTTACGACCTGATTCTTGCCGAAGCTCTTCTCTATGTCCCGCAGTTCAATGAAGGCCATGCTGCCGCTCCTAGTCTTTCTTTCAGTGCGCGCCCGCGCCGATTCCCGAAGCCTTGTCCCTGCCCGACCGTGTGAGGGCTTGGATGAGGCCGATCGCGCCCCAGGTGAGGCCGAAGCTGATGATGGAGAGGGCCGCGGGCTCGTAGGCCCGATTGCGTCCCATCTGCGCCATGTAGGGACCGAAGGCCGGCCAGGCGAGGAGGTTGGCGAGGGTCAGCTCGCCGATGACGATAGCGAGGGTCAGGAAGGTCGCGGAGAGAAGGGCGGTCCTGAGGTTGGGCAGCACCACCCTGAGCATGAGGGCAAGCCAGCCCGCGCCCAGGCTCTGGGCGGCCTCGGTGAGGCCGCGGAGATCCATCGCCCGCAGGCCTGCGTCCACCGAGCGGTAGATGTAGGGGAAGGAGATGATCACGTAGCCCGCGACGAGGAGGACCGGGCTTTGGACCAAGGCGATGGGCGGCTTTGCGTAGAGCCTGATGAGCCCGTAGGCGAGGATGATGGGCGGGATCACGAAGGGCAGGAGGGTGAAGATCTCGACGACTGGCCTGGCTTTGGGCACCTTCAGGTGCAACCAGATGGTGGTGGGCACGATGAGGGCGAGTCCGGCCGCGACCGTGAGGATCGCCATGCGGAGGGAGAAGCCGAAGGTCTTGAGGAAGAGGGGGTCGGCGAAGACGTTGGCGTAGGCGACGAAGGAGAAGACCCCCTTCTTCCCCCGAAGCGAGAAGAGGAAGGTGGCCGCCAGGGGAATGAAGAAGTAGGCGATGCCCAGGAGGAGCCAGAGCCAGGAAAGCCCGGTCTTGCGCTTCATTTGACCCACCTCGAGCTCAGCTTCTGGAGCCAGGAATAGGCGAGGATGCATGCCGTCATGATGATGATCATGCCGAGGGCCAGGGCGTATCCCAGGTTGGGATCGTGAAGCACGTTGCCCTTGACCTGGGCGCCGATGAGGATGGTCACGAGGTTGATGAGGCCGCCGGTGAGGGCGTAGGCCGTGGCGTAGGCGCCGAAGGCGTTGCCGAAGAGGAGGATGAAGGCCGCGAGGAAGGCGGGCATGAGGACCGGCAGGCCCACCTTGAGCCAGTACTGGAGCGAGGTGGCCCCGAGATTCTCGGCCGCCTCGCGCCACTCCCTCTTCATGCCCTCGAGGGCCGGCTCGATGATGAGGATCATGAGGGGGATCTGGAAGTAGGTATAGGTCAGGGAGAGGCCCCAGAAGCTGTAGAGGTTGAAGCCGGCGTCGTAGAGCTCGATGCCGAAGGCCGTCCGCAGGAAGACGGTGAGGACGCCCATGCGGCCCAAGGTCGCGATGAAGGCGAAGGCCAGGGGGACGCCGGCGAAATTCGAGGCGACCCCCGAGAAGGTCGACATGAAGGACTTCAGCGGCTTGGGCAGGCCCCCGAGGGTGATCGCGTAGGCGATGAGGAAGCCGAGTAGGCCGCCGAGCAGCGCGGTCGTCGCGCTCACCTTTATGGTCACGATATAGGAGTTGAGGATGCTCGGCCGGAACAGATTCGCCAGATTGGCCAGGGTGAAGGCCCCTTCCGCGTCCTGGAAGCTGCCTACGAGTATGGAGCTCGCCGGCAGGAGCATGAAGGCGAAGGCGAAGAGGAAGAAAGGTACGAGGCCCAGCCAGGACAGGCTGCGCTTGACGTCGGCGCGCGGGTGACCGGCCCGCGGGCCCGGCTCGCTTTCGCGCGCCGGGCCCGCGGCCTCCCGCTCAGCGAGAGCGGTCATACGCGATCCCTTATCTTTTCTGGATATCGGCGCCGACGATCTTGTCCCATCCCTCGACGATGGCCTTGGCTGCGGCCGCCTGCTCGTCCAGGGTAGGGAATACGACCTTGGCGGGGGCGGGCGGGAGCTTGGCGGCGAGATCGGCCGGGACCTTCTTGCCCTTCACGAGGTCGGCGTAGCGGATCGGGTTGCCGTAGCCCTTGAGCCAGATGAGCTGGCCTTCGTCCGAGTAGAGGAACTCCATCCACAGCCGCGCGGCGTTCGGGTGTGGCGCGTAGGCGCTGATGGCCTGGATGTAGATGCCGGCCACGACGCCCGTGGCGGGCACGACGACCTCGACCTCGGGATTGCCCGCGAGCTTGTCGCGGTTCGCGAGCGCATTGTAGTCCCACTCGATCGTTATCGGGGTCTCGCCCGAGGCGACGGTCCCGGTGACGGCGATGAGGGGCACGAGGTTGCCGGCCCGGTTCATCTTCGCGAAGTAGTCGAGACCGGCCTTGACGTCGGCGGGGCTCTTCGAGCCGTTGGCGAGGGATGCGGCTATGACCGTCATGTAGGCCTGGTTCGAGATGCGGGGGTCGCCGGAGAGGGCGAACTTGCCCTTGTACTCGGGCTTCAGGAGGTCGGCCCAGGTCCTCGGGACGTTCTTGATGATGTCCTTGTTGACCTCGAAAGCGAGGTGGCCGTAGTAGTCGCCGTACCAGTAGCCTTCCTTGTCCTTGGCGCTCTCGGGGATGGTGGCCCAGGTCTGGACCTTGTAGGGGGCCAGGAGGCCTTCCTTCTTGGCCTCGGGGCCGAACTTGAGGCCGACGTCGATGACGTCGGGGGCCTGCGGGCCCTTGTTGCCCTTGTTGGCCTTGATGGCCTCGATCTCCTCGGCCGAGGAGCCGTTGGGATTGAGCTCGTTGACCTTGATGCCATACTTCTTCGAGAAGGTGTCGATCATCTCCCCGTAGTTGACCCAGTCGCGGGGCAGGGCGATGACCGTGAGCTCGCCCTCTTTCTGGGCGGCCGCGACGAGGGCTTTCATGTCCTTGGTGGAGACCGCCTGGCCGAAGGCCAGGGCCAGGGCTAGCAGGCAGAACGCGAGCGAGACGAGGGCTTTCTTCATGACTCCTCCTTGACGCGATGGCCGGAACGCTGGCCGGCGAGGAGGAATTATACGCCCGCTTCGGGCTTGGAGGAACAGGAAATGATGAGAATCGCGTTAGCAGTATCCCCGGCACCGGAAGGCGGTGCGGAAAGCCGCGCCGGGAGGATCAGGCCCCGTTGGGCAGGGGATTGTAGCGCTCGCCCCGGTCGAAGGCGTCCAACCCGTCCCGGCGCTTCACGAAGGCGACCACGCGATAGGTGATCGGGGTGAAGGCGGCCTCGATGCCGCACTTGAACAGGTAGTTCGACAGGATCATGGCGAGGATGACGGGGGCCTCGTAGAGCCCGGCGAAGGCTACGCCGACGAAGATGAGGGTGTCGAAGAGCTGGCCGACGAGGGTGGAGCCGATCGTCCGGAGCCAGAGGTGGCGGCCCTCGGTGAGGACCTTGAGCCGCGAGAGCACGACCGAGTTGGAGTACTCGCCGGCGAAGTAGCCGAGGACGCTCGCCAGCGCTATGCGGGGCACCACGGCCAGGAGGGAGTCGTAGGCTCCCTGGAGTCCCCAGCTCGGCTCGGCGGGGAGGATCCCTATGAGCCAGATGTTGAGGGACATGATGATGAGCATCGCGAGGCCGGTCCAGATCACCTTGCGCGAGGCCTTGTAGCCGTAGACCTCGGTAAGGACGTCGCCGAAGATGTAGGAGAGGGGGAAGAGGAGGGTCCCCCCGTCGAAGACGAAGGGGCCTATCTGCACCATCTTCGCGGCGAGGACGTTGGAGAGGACGAGGACGCCGACGAAGAGGCCGGTGATCGCGGGGAGGAGCCTGGCGCCTTCCGCGGCGCGCGTCTGCTGGTCGTTCATCGAGGCGCAGTATAGCGAGCCGGGGGCGCGGAGGGCAACCGGAGGGGGAGGCTTGCCCTACCCCAGCACCGCGGCGAGGACCCTCAGCCAGTTCCCGCCCATGACCAGGGCCACCTCGGATTCAGCGTAGCCGCGGCGCCCGAGCTCCGCCGCCACCTCCTGGATGCGCGAGCAGTCGCGGAGGGGGCCGCCCTTGGCCGGATCGTAGCCGTCCAGGTCCAGGCCGAGGGCCGCGCAGCCGATGCCCCCCACCTCCACGATATGGTCGATGTGGTCGCAGAGCTTCCCGAGGTTCGCCGCCGCCCCGCCCCCGTCGGCCACGAAGTCGGGCACGGCGTTCACGCCCACGAGGCCGCCGGAGCGGGCGACCGCCTCGATGCGGCCGTCGTCGAGGTTGCGGGGGAAGGAGCAGAGGGCGCGGCAGTTCGAGTGCGAGG
>JAKLFE010000064.1 GCA_022711355.1 Spirochaetota bacterium
GGATGCCGAAGGAGTGGGCGAGCTCGTTGGGCGAGAGGCCGAGGACCCGGTTCCCCCGCATGGGCACCCGCTCGATGTAGCCGGCGATCTCGAGCTTCTGCAGGGCCTCCCGGATCGGGGTCCGGCTCACCCCGAACTCCTCGGCTATCTCGGCGTCGGTGAAGTAGGTATCGGCCTTGAGCTCGCCCTGGACTATGGCCTTGCGCAGGTGCTCGAAGACGATGTCCCGCATAGGCTGGGTGCGGAGATCGGGAACATCCTTCAGAAAACCCACGCGAGCCTCCCTTCAAGGAACGGTGTCTACGGCGTATTTTTGGATTCACTATTCTGGATCCAGGATACATGGTGTATACTAGTCCAAGTTTCTGGATCTGTAAAGCGAGAAAACGAGGGAGGCGCAGGCCATGGGCAGGAATCTCGTCGAGAAGCTGATCGCCAGCCACCGGATCCCGGGCTCCGAGTCCGGCGAGGAAGTGGCGCTCCGGATCGACCATACCCTTACCCAGGATACGACGGGTACCATGGCCTACCTCCAGTTCGAGGCCATCGGCGTCGACCGGGTGCGGACCGAGCGCTCGGTGAGCTACGTCGACCACAACACGCTGCAGGTCAGCTTCGAGAACGCCGACGACCACAACTACCTCCAGGACGTGGCCGCCAGGTACGGCATCATCTTCTCCCGGCCGGGCAACGGGATCTGCCACCAGGTCCACCTCGAGCGCTTCGGGGTCCCCGGCAAGACCCTCCTGGGCTCCGACAGCCACACGCCCACGGCGGGGGGCCTGGGGATGCTCGCCATGGGGGCGGGGGGCCTCGACGTGGCCCTGGCCATGGCCGGCCTCCCCTTCTCCATCCCCAAGCCCCGAGTGCTCAAGGTCGAGCTGCGGGGCAGGCTCAGGCCCTGGGTGAGCGCCAAGGACATCATCCTCGAAGTGCTGCGACGCCTGACGGTGAAGGGCGGGGTCGGGAAGATCCTCGAGTACGGCGGGGAGGGAGTCGCGGGCCTGACCGTGCCCGAGCGGGGGACGATAACGAACATGGGCGCCGAGCTCGGGGCCACGACCTCGATCTTCCCCAGCGACGAGCAGACGAGGGCCTTCCTCGAGGCCCAGGGCAGGGGCCAGGATTACCGGCCCCTCGCGGCCGATCCCGACGCGAGCTACGACGAGTCCCTGACTATCGACCTGGGCGCCCTCGAGCCCCTCATCGCCCTGCCCCACATGCCCGACAAGGTGGTCCCGGTCCGCGAGCTCGCCGGCAAGAGCGTGGACCAGTGCTTCATCGGCAGCTGCACGAACTCCTCCTACCTCGACCTGGCCCGGGCGGCGGCCATCCTCCGCGGGGGCCGGATCGCCGAGCGCACGAGCCTCGTCGTGGCGCCGGGCTCCCGCTCGACCCTCCTCATGATCGCCAAGGCGGGCATCCTCGGGGACTTCGTCTCCGCCGGGGCCCGCATCCTCGAGTGCGCCTGCGGCCCCTGCATCGGCATCGGCCAGGCCCCCTGCTCGGGCGGGATCTCGCTGCGGAGCTCGAACCGGAACTTCGAGGGCCGCTCGGGCACGGCCGACGGCCAGGTCCACCTCGTGAGCGCGGAGACCGCGGCCGTCTCGGCCCTGCGGGGGGTCATCACCGATCCCCGGAGCCTCGGCCCCGCGGCCGAGCTCGTCCTGCCCGCGCGCTACGAGATCGACGACTCCCAGCTCGTCGCGCCGCCGGCCGACGGCTCGAAGCTGAGGATTCGGCGCGGGCCCAACATCAAGAGCCTGCCCGAGTTCCGCCCCCTCCCCGACTCGGTCGAGGCGGAGCTCCTGCTGAAGCTCGGCGACGACATCACCACCGACCACATCCTGCCCGCGGGCTCGAAGATCATGTCCCTCCGCTCGAACCTGCCCGCCATCTCCGAGTACTGCTTCGCGGCCGTGGACCCGGGCTTCCCCGCGCGGGCCCGGGCCGCGGGGGGCGGCGTCCTCGCCGCCGGGGAGAACTACGGCCAGGGCTCGAGCCGGGAGCACGCGGCCCTCTCGCCCCTCTTCCTCGGGGTGAAGGCGGTCATCGCCCTCTCCTACGCGCGGATCCACCGCCAGAACCTCGTCAACGCGGGCATCCTACCCCTTATCTTCGAGTCGAGGGCCGAGCTCGAGGCCCTCGGCCAGGGCGACAGGCTCGCGTTAGGCGACATACATCGCTCCCTCGAGGGCGAGTTCATCGAGATCAGGAACCTGACCAAGGGCCGGAGCTTCCGCGCCCGGCACGGCCTGTCGAGGCGGCAGGCCGAGATACTCCTGGCGGGTGGGGCCCTCAACGCCGCGCGGAAGGCCGCGCGGGACGCGGTCCCCGGCGGCGGCGCCGCGTAGGAGGGGGCCATGGCCCAGTCCTTCCGCTCCTGGGAGGAGCGCGCCCTTTCGGAGCCCGGGGAGCTCGCCGAGCGCGAGCTCCTCCTCCGCTCGCGGGGCCTCTCGGTCCCCGGCGGCGAGAGCCTCGTCCTCGGCTTCTACGACCAGGGGCGATTGGCGGCCACGGGGGCCCTGGTGGGGAAGGTCCTCGAGGGCATAGCCGTGGCCCGGGAGGCCGAGGGAGAAGGCGGGGCCGCGGAGGTCGTCACGGCCCTCATCAAGGCGGCCCTCGGCCGAGGCATCGGCCATCTCTTCCTCTTCTCGAAGCCCGAGGAGGGACGGCGCTTCGCGGAGCTGGGCTTCGCGCCCCTCGCCTCGGCCGTCCTCGGCCCGGGCCCCGGAACGGGCGGAGCCTTGGGCGCCGCAGTTTCCCGCGGGCGGGGAGTCGCCCTCCTCGAGTGGGGCTCGCCCGGCATCGAGGATTGGAAGGCGAGCCTCGCCCGGGCGGCGGAGGGCAAGCCGCGCGGGGCGGGGGTCGTCGTCGTCAACTGCAACCCCTTCACCCTCGGGCACCGGAAGCTCCTCGAGTTCGCCGCCTCCTCGGTTCCCTGGCTCTACGTCCTCGTCGTGGAGGAGGACCGCTCCCTCTTCCCCTTCGCCGCCAGGATCGAGCTCGTGCGGCGAGGGAGCCGCGACATCCCCAACCTGACGGTCCTCCCGGGCGGGCCCTACGTCATCTCCTCCGCCACCTTCCCGACCTACTTCACCCGGCCCGAGCCCGGCCAGGAGGAGGGAAGGATCGCCGAGCTCCACGCGGCCCTCGACCTCGAGCTCTTCCGCCGCCACGCCGCGCCGGCCCTCGGCGCCGCGGCGCGCTTCGTGGGGACGGAGCCGTATTGTCCCACGACCTCGGTCTACAATAGGCTCATGAAGGAGATCCTCCCCGACCCGGGGCGGGAGGGACCGGCCCTCCGCGTCGTCGAGATGCCCCGCTTCGAGAGGGGGGGCGAGGCGGTGAGCGCCTCGCGGGTGCGGCGGCTCATCCGCGAGGGCGAGCTGGCGGCGGTCAGGCCCCTCGTCCCGCCGAGCACCTGGGAGTGGCTGACCTCGCCCGAGGCCGGGCCCGTCATCGAGCGGATCAAGGCGAGCGACTCGCGGCACTGAGGGCCGCGGCCGCGCATAGGAGGCGCCCCGGGCGCCGATAGAGGAGTAGGACTGCGATGAAAGCGATCAAGGATTCCGTGGCTGGCTCCCTCGAGTCGAGCGACGTCCTCGTCACCCTCAGGCCCTCGAGCGAGGCGGCCGTGAGCCTCCAGGTGGAGAGCATCGTCATGAAGCAGTACGGCAGGAGGATCACCGCGGTGGCCGAGGAGCTCGTCGCAGCGACGGGCCTCTCGGGCGCCTCGCTCCGGATCCAGGACCGGGGCGCCCTCGAGTGCACCCTCCGCGCCCGGCTCGAGACGGCCATAGCCCGGGCCACCGCCTAGGGCATGGGGAATCCCCTCCTCGAGGCCCGCGAGGCCCGCTGGGCCCGCCGCCTCGAGCTCGCCCGCGGCCTCGGCGCCGGGGGATCCCTCCTCAGCCTGACCCTCCGCCTCCCCGCCCCCCTGCGCGTCGGGAGGGAGGGAGCCGGCCTGGGGCAGGGCCTGTACGCGGCCCTGCGCCGGGCCTCGATCGACGCGGGCCTCGGGCCGGGGAGGGGCGAGTTCCGCCTTAGCGCCGACGGGCCCGAGGGCTACCTCGAGCTCGACGTCGGCCTCGCCGAGGCCAAGGAGCTCGCCCTGGGCTTCGAGGAGGGGCATCCCTGGGGGGAGCTCGCGGACCTCGACGCCATGGGGCCCGGGGGCTCGGTCCTCGGCCGAGCCGAGCTCGGACGGCGGCCCCGGAGCTGCCTGGTCTGCGGTGCCGAGGCGGCCGCCTGCGTGGCCGGGCGGAGCCATGGCCTCGAAGAGATCAGGAGGGCCGCCGAGGTCCTGCTCGGCGGGCCCCTGGGGCCCCCGGGAACGCGGGCCGCCTCGGGCGCGGCCGCCCCGGAGCTCACCCTCGGGCCGCGGGGCCCCTGGGCCGGCGCGATGGGCGAGAGCAGCCGCGCCATCGGGGAGGCGGCCCTGCGCGCCCTCGTCGCCGAGGCGGCGGCGGAGCCCAAGCCGGGCCTGGTCAGCCCTTCCTCGCGGGGAGCCCACCTCGACATGGACTACGGTAGCTTCCTCGCGAGCGCGGCCGCCCTGGCGCCCTGGTTCGAGACCTTCGCCCGCCTCGGCCGCGGCTTCGGCGGCCGGGAGCCCGACGAGCTCCTCCCCAGCCTCCGCGCGGCCGGGCTCGAGGCCGAGCGGGACATGCTCGCGGCGACGGGGGGAGTGAACACGCACAAGGGCCTCATCTTCTCCCTGGGCCTCCTCTGCGCGGCCTCGGGCCTCCTCGCCGGCCGCGGCGAGCGGCTCGAGGCGGGAGCCTGCGCCCGGATGGCGGCTCGCATCGTCCGCGGCATCTGCGAGCGGGACTTCGCCGGCCTCGCCGGCCGCGAGGCCTCGACCCTGAGCGCGGGGGAGCGGCTCCGCCTGGGCTCAGGGCTCGGGGGAGCCCGGGCCGAGGCCGAGGGGGGCTTCCCTTCGGTCGTCGGAGCCTCCCTTCCGCGGCTTCGCGCGGGGCTGTCGGCGGGCCTCGGCCGCGGCGAGGCCCTCGTCGACGCGCTCCTCGTCCTCTTCGGCCAGGTCGAGGACAGCAACGTCCTGGCTCGCTGCGGCCCCGAAGGCCTCGAGCTACTCCGCTCCTCCTCGGCCCGGGCCCTCGGGCTCGGGGGCATGGCCACGGAGGCGGGCAGGGAGGCGGTGGCGGCCATGAACGAGGAATTCGCCGCGCGGCGGCTGAGCCCCGGGGGCTGCGCCGACCTCCTCGCCCTGACCGCCTTCCTCGCGGAGCTGCCGGGCTAGGCCGGAGCTTTCCTCCCCCCGCCCTCCGTGCTATCTTCCTCCCATGTTCGTCCGCGAGCTCGGCCAGTCGGTCGGCGCCCTCAGGGGGGCGGGTAAGGCCGTCTGCGAAAAGCTCGCGAGGCTCGGCATCTTCAACGTCGCCGACCTCCTCACCCACTACCCCCGCGACTACGACGACCGGACGGTCTTCGTCCCCTTCTCCTCCTTCGCCGCGGCTCCCCGGATCCACACCGAGGCCGAGGTCCTGGCCCACGACTGGTTCGGCTACGGCCGCATGCGGACCCTGAAGATCCACGTCCGCGACGAGTCGGGGCCAGCCGTCCTCGTCTGCTTCAACCGCCCCTTCCTCGAGCTGAGCCTCCCCGTCGGGGCCCGGATCCTCGTAACCGGGAAGTTCCAGTACCGCTACGGGGAGATCCAATCCACAGTCTTCGAGGCAGAACGGGTCGAGGAGGGGCCGAAGTCCGGGGTCCTCCCCGTCTATCCCCTCACCGAGGGGCTCCAGCAGGGCAACCTTCGCCGCCTGGTCAAGCTGGCCCTCGCCGAGTACGGCTCCCGGGTCGAGGAGGAGCTGCCGGCCGCCCTGCGGGAGCGCCGGGCCCTCCCGCCCAAGCGCGAGGCCCTCAAGGGCATCCACTTCCCCGAAAACGCCGCCGAGCTCGAGCGCTCCCGCGGCTACCTCGTCTTCGAGGAGCTGTTCTTCTTCCAGCTCGCCGTAGCCCGGCGGGCCCTGCGGCGCCGCGAGGCGAGCGTCCTGCGGGGCGAGACCAAGGGCCTGCTCAAGCGGCGCCTCCTCGAGCGGCTGCCCTTCGAGCTGACCCCCGACCAGCGGAAGGCCTCGGAGGAGATAGCCGCCGACATGGCGGGAAGCCGGCCCATGGCCCGCCTCCTCCAGGGCGACGTGGGCTCGGGCAAGACCCTGGTCGCCTTCCTCGCATGCCTCGACGCGATCGAGTCGGGGAAGCAGGCGGCGATCATGGCCCCGACCGAGCTCCTCGCGCGGCAGCACGCCCAGACCGCGGCCCGCCTCCTCGAGCCCCTGGGAGTGCGGCTGGCCTTCCTCTCGGGCAACGTCGAGGACGCCGCCCGCGCGCCCCTCCTCGCTGCCCTGGCCGCGGGCGAGGTGGACCTCGTCCTCGGCACCCAGGCCCTCTTCTCGGACGAGGTCGCCTATCGCTCCCTGGGCCTCGCCGTGGTGGACGAGCAGCATCGCTTCGGCGTCCTCCAGCGCCTCGCCCTGGGCCGCAAGGGGCCCATGCCCGACCTCCTGATGATGACGGCCACGCCCATCCCGCGCACCCTGGCCCTCACGGTCTTCGGCGACCTGGCCGTCTCGACCATCAGGACCATGCCCGCGGGCCGCAAGCCTATCGTTACCCACCTCGCGAAGGCGGGCAACGAGGCGCGGGTCTACGAATACGTCGGGCGGCTCTTGGCCGAGGGCCGGCAAGCCTACTTCGTCTATCCCCTCATAGGCGGCTCAGGCAGCCCCTCGGCGGAGGACCGCAGGGAGCTCAAGAACGCCGAGGCCATGGCCGAGCGCCTGGCGCGCGAGGTCTTCCCCGAGCGCCGCGTGGGGCTCATCCACTCGAGGCTCAAGGAGGAGGAGAAGCGGGCCGCGATGGACGCCTTCTCGAAGGGGGAGCTCGACATCCTCGTGGCCACGAGCGTCGTGGAGGTGGGGGTCGACGTGCCCAACGCCGCGGCCATGGTCGTGGAGCACGCCGAGCGCTTCGGCCTGGCGGCCCTCCACCAGCTCCGCGGCCGCGTCGGCCGGGGCTCCGAGCAGTCCTACTGCTTCCTGGTCTACTCCGAGGGCCTGACCGAGGACGCCAAGGAGCGGCTGAAGGCCATGCTCGAGTCGCCGGACGGCTTCGAGCTCGCCGAGCGGGACCTCCGCATCCGCGGGCCGGGGGAGCTCGCCGGCACGGCCCAGTCGGGCAACCTGCGCCTGTCGATCGCCGACCCCGTCCGGGACCTCGCGGTCCTGGAGGAGGCCCGGGCCGAAGCCTTCGCCTTGGCCGAGGCCGATCCGGGCCTTTTGGCTCCCGAGAACGCCGTGCTGCGCGAGGTCTTGAGCCGCGCCAATCCCTTCGGGGAGGCCTCCCTGGCCCATTGAGCTCGCGGGAAGCCTCCTCGAGGCAGGCTGCGTCGAGTAGAAGAGGCTGTAGGGGGGAGACCGACCGGGCCGGCCGCTTTTCGCGGAGGCCGGTCCCGGTCGGGGCTCTAGCGCTTGGCCGCGCGCCCCGCCTTGCGGGCCTTGGCCTTAGCCTTGGGGGCGGCCTTCTTCCCGGCCTTGGCGGGCTTCCCGGCTCTGGCGGGCTTGCCGGCCTTGGCGGGAGCCTTCTTGGCGGCCGGTCGGGCCTTGACGGCCTTGCGCGGCTTGGCCGGGACGGCGGCGCGCTTCTTCTCGGCGGCGACGAGCTCCTCCACCGCGCCCTTGCCGCGCGAAAGCACGGACTCGGCCCGGGAGAGGTACTCGGCTATCCGCGCCGCCGGGGCGCGGGAACCGAGGAGCTCGCGGACCTTCCGGAGCTTACGGCGCATATATTGGATGGAGGGGATGGTCGCGCCGAAGTGCTCGGCCAATTCCCAATCCTTGCGCTCGTAGCGGCCCGAGGGCTGCGTGCCGTTGAGGGAGAGGAACTCCTCGACGAGCTTGGGGCTCCAATCCACCGAGCCGCCGCCCGAGTAGTCGTGGGCGGCGAGGCGGCGCCTCGTGCGCTCGGCCGAGCCCTCCATCTTCTTGCGCTTCCAGTAGGGATGCCGGTTGCGCGCGCGGAGGATATCCTCTTTCGTATAACCCGTCGACTCCATCCACAGCCTCGCCAGGCGGGCCTTCGCCGCGGGGGCGAGCTTGGCCTTGAGCGACCTGTCGATGTACTCCTCCGGAGTCCTGGACTCCAGGATGGACGTTTCTGCCTTGGTCATGCATCCATAATAAACCGTAGCGGCCGTCAATGCAAATTTTTCCTAAAAAAGCGGATCGAGGGCGCCTATCGCCTCGCCCTGGCGGTTGCGCCCATCGTACCGCGCCCTCGCCTCGACGCGCGTCGCCCGGGGGAAGGCACCCCTCTCCCGCCCTCCCCTTCCCCGGCATTCACCCGGGCCTTCCTCCCGGCCCGGCGCGGCAGGCCATCGGAGCGAGACCCGGGCCTCCGCCTCGGCAGCACTCCCGCCTGGCGGCGCTCCCGGCCTCCCGGGCGGCGCGGCCCCGGTCCCGGGGGAGGCGGCATGAGGATTTTTTTACACGGAACCCAATTCCACCTATATCATCGAGATACGGCTCGAAGGCACAGCGGGACCGAAGCGACAAGGAGGTATCGAAGATGCTGGATCCGGAACGAGTGAGGCACGAGGGGCTCAAGGCCTGGGTGGGCAAGATCGCCAAGCTCTGCGCTCCCGATCGGGTATACTGGTGCGACGGCTCCAAGGCGGAGAACGAGGAGCTCTGCGAAGCCCTGGTGAGGTCGGGAACCTTCATACGGCTCAATCCGGAAAAGAGGCCGAACAGCTTCCTCGCCCGCTCCGACCCGGGAGACGTGGCCCGGGTGGAGGACCGGACCTTCATCTGCAGCCGCCGCAGGGTCGAGGCGGGCCCCACCAACAACTGGAAGGATCCCAAGGAGATGAAGGCCGTCCTGAGCGGCCTCTTCGCCGGCTGCATGCGGGGCCGGACGATGTACGTCATCCCCTTCTGCATGGGCCCCATCGGCTCGCCCCTCGCGCACATCGGCGTCGAGATCACCGACTCGGCCTACGTCGTCGCCAACATGAGGATCATGACGAGGATGGGCGAGCGGGTCATCGAGGCCCTCGGCCACGACGGCGAGTACGTTCCCTGCGTCCACTCCGTCGGCGCCCCCCTCGAGCCGGGGCAGGCCGATGTCCCCTGGCCCTGCGACCGGGACCGCAAGTACATCGTCCACTTTCCCGAGACCCGCGAGATCTGGTCCTACGGCTCGGGCTACGGCGGGAACGCCCTTCTCGGGAAGAAGTGCTTCGCCCTCCGCATCGCCTCGGTGATCGCGCGGGACCAGGGCTGGCTCGCCGAGCACATGCTGATCCTCGGCGTCGAGTCGCCCGAGGGCGAGAAGAGCTACATCGCCGCGGCCTTCCCCAGCGCCTGCGGCAAGACCAACTTCGCCATGCTCATCCCGCCCAAGGACTTCGGCGGCTGGAAGGTGACCACGGTAGGCGACGACATAGCCTGGATCAAGCCCGACAAGGATGGGCAGGTCCACGCCATCAACCCCGAGTACGGCTACTTCGGCGTGGCCCCCGGCACCTCGGAGAAATCGAATCCCAACGCCATGGCGACGATCCGCTCCAACACGATATTCACCAACGTGGCCCTGACGGGCGACGGCGACGTCTGGTGGGAGGGGATGAGCAAGCACCCGCCGGCCGGCCTCGTCGACTGGCAGGGCAAGGCCTACGACCCGGCCTCCGGCAAGCCGGCGGCCCATCCCAACGCCCGCTTCACCGCCCCGGCGCGGCAGTGCCCCTCGATCGATCCCGATTGGGAGAAGCCCGAGGGCGTGCCCATCAAGGCCTTCGTCTTCGGGGGGCGCCGCAGCTCGGTCTATCCCCTGGTCTACCAATCCTTCAACTGGATCTACGGGGTCTACCTCGCCGCGACCCTCGGCTCCGAGACCACCGCGGCCTCGACGAGCGCCGTCGGCCAGGTGCGGCGCGACCCCTTCGCCATGTTGCCCTTCTGCGGCTACCACATGGCGGCCTACTTCAACTACTGGCTCCGCTTCGGCCGCAACATCAAGAACCCGCCGCGGATCTTCGGGGTCAACTGGTTCCGCAAGGACAAGGAGGGCAACTTCCTCTGGCCCGGCTTCGGGGAGAACATCCGGGTCCTCAAGTGGATCGTCGAGCGGGCGAACAACCACGCCAAGGGGGTCGAGAGCCCCCTCGGCTGGATGCCCCGCTACGAGGATATCTGCTGGAAGGGCCTCGAGGACTTCGGCGAGGAGAAGTTCAACGAGCTCATGGCCGTGGACCGGGGCCTGTGGGTGAACGAGATCCTCTCGCACGAGGAGCTGTTCATGAAGCTCTACGACCGCCTGCCCAAGGAGCTCATCTTCATCCGCGAGCTCACCCTCTCGAGCCTCTGGCGCTCGCCGGAGCACTGGGAGTTCAGCAAGGTCTCCCTCGAGCCGACCGAGGACTGAAGGCCGGGGCGGCCGGGCGCCGCCGGCCCCGGCTCCGGTCGGAGCCCGCTCCGCTCGGGGCGGGGACGGCCGCGGGTCTAGGACGTGCGGATCCAGGCCGCCCCGACGAAGCCCCGCCTTTTGCGCTCCGCGGCGAGGCGCCAGCCCGAGGGGCGGCGCTTCTCCGCGCGGCCGAGCTCGGTGGCGGGGCCGACGAGGAGGAAGGCGCCTCCCGCCTTGACGAGCCTTCCCGCCCGCTCCCAGGCGGGGCCTATCCAGTCGTACTCGGGCACGAGCTCGGGCAGCTCGGCTAGGAGGTCGAGGGAGCTCTCCTCGGCGAGCTCGTCGAGGCGGAGCTCGTCGAGGCAGCGGTAGGCGGGGGCCCTGCGGCCGCCGGCGAGGGCCAGGTTGGCCCCCGTCGCCGCCAGGGACAAAAGATCGCGGGAGGCCGCCGAGATCCGCGCGGGGCCGAGCTTCCGCGCCATCCAGATCGGCAGGTGGCCGACCCCGGGGTTGATCACGAGGGCCTCGCGGACGAGGGAGCCCGGGCAGGCCCTCGCCGCGGTGTCGGCCGCGAGGGCGGCCGAGTAGCCGACGGTATCGAAGTCGGGCAGGCCCCAGAAGCCCCGGGCGCGATAGGCGACATCGGCGAACTTGAAGGCGGATTCGCAGCGGAGGTAGGCTGAGAGGTCCAGGCCCGATAGATCGAGCTCCGGCCCCGCGGGGGAGGCTATCGGCCTGCCGGCGCCCTCCGGAGCGGAAGGCTCGCCGGGGCTCCCGGCCGGGCAGGCCGGGGCCGGGGACTCGGCGATGAAGACCGTGTGCCCGCTGCCCCGCTCCCGGGAGACGAGGGTCAGGCCGGCGGCGGCGATCCAGGCCGCGGCCTTCTCGGCGAGGGTGTTGACGATGACGACGGCGAGCCTGCCCCCGGGCGCGAGGAAGCCCGGCCGGCCCGCCGGGCCCGGGGCGGGCTCGGCCCGGCCAGCGGCCGGGCCGGCGGCGCGGGCGAAGAAGGCCTCGAGGACGGGAGCCCCGGCCTTGGCGGGGAGGTTCGAAAGGACGTAGTCGTAGGGCCCGCCCTCGAGGCCGTCGGCCAGGAGGCCGAGCTCGGCTCGGGGCGCGGCTACGGGAGTCCTTCGGGCCCCCGTCTCGGGATCGGTCCAGGCCGTCCTGCCTCGAAGCTTGTTGGTCACTCGGTTCCGCTCCGCGAAAGCGACGGCCAGGGAGTCCCGGTCGCGGAGGACGAGCTCGGCCTCGGGGAAGGCCTTGGCCAGGGCCAGGCCGATGACCCCCGTGCCGCAGCCCGCGTCGAGGATCCGGCGCGCCCGCTCGAGGGCCGGGTCCCGGGCCACGGCCTTGAGCAGGAGCCTCGTGCCCAGGTCGACCTCGTAGGAGGAGAAGAGGGCGTGGGAAAGGTCCAGGCGGAGCTCCGCCCCGTTGAACTTGAGGGGAGCCGTCTTGTTGACGAGGGGAAGGAGCTCGATCATGCCCCGATCATAGCGGAGAGGGGCCGGGAACGCATAGCTTCGCGCCTAGGCAGTGGCCTCGGCCGGGGCCGCCTCGCGGGTAAGGACGGTCATCTCCTCGGCGTTGAAGATGCGGTCGATATCGAGGATGATGATGAAGGCCTCGTCCTTCTTGCCCACGCCCCGGATGAACTCGGCCGCGAGGCGCGTGCCGAAGCGGGGGGCGTTCTCAATCGCCTTCTCGTCGATCTCGACCACCTCGTGGACCGAATCCGCGAGGGCCCCGACGACGACCTTGCCGTCCTGGCTCTCGACCTCCATGACGATGATGCTCGTGTCCTTGGTGATGGGGGTCTCGGGCATCCCGAACTTGAGCCTGAGGTCGATGACCGGCACGCCCGCCCCGCGGAGGTTGATGATGCCCTTCATGAACTCGGCGGTGCGGGGCAGCTTCGTGATCTTGGTATGCTCAAGCACCTCGCGGACTTTGGCGACGCCGATGGCGTACTGCTCGTCGTCCAAGGTGAAAGTGAGGTACTGGTTGGCGTTCGAGGTCTCCATGGGTGGACCCTCCTTCTATGCTCCAGTGTAGGCGAGGCGGCCGCACGCGTCAAATGCCCCGCAGGGCCAGGGCGGCGTTGCGCCGGAAAGCCTCCTTCGGCATCCAGCCCAGGCCGAGGGCGCTGCCGCGGAGCAGGGAGCTGAGCTCGGCCTCGGGGGCCTCGATGAGCCAGGAGGCCGGGAGGCCGGGCCCGAGGAGGCCCCGGGCCGCCCGGGAGCCGGGATCGGGGCGGAAACGGGGGCAGGCCTCCTGGCAGGCGTCGCAGCCGTAGAGGCGGCCGCCCCAGGCCGCCTCGATCGCCGGGGGAAGGGGGCCGGGCCTCGTGCTCCAGGACTGGAGGCAGAGCTCCCGATCGTAGCCCGCCCCGGAGAGGGCTCCCGTGGGGCAGGCCTCGAGGCAGGAGCGGCAGCTCCCGCAGCCCTCGCCGAGGCGGGGCGGCCCCTCGCGCCGGGGCCCGCCCCCCTCCCCTCCCGGCCGGCCCTCCGCCGCGATCGGCGCCAGGAGGAGGCCCAGGACGCAGGCCGAGCCGGCCCCGGGGACCATGACCAGGCCGTGGCGGCCGAGCTCGCCGAGGCCGGCGGCCAGGGCGAGGCGCTTCTCGGGGAGCCCTGAGTTGGCGAGGAAACGCCAGCCGCGGGAGGGTCCCGCGTCCTTGCTCCCCGCCTCGAGGCGGCCCCTGGCCAGGGAGGCCGCCGCCCTGAGCCGGGCGACGAGCTCGGCGTACCAGTTGGCCCGGGCGAAGCGGGCTATGGCCGCCAGGGGCCCCGGCCGGACGGCGAGCCAGTCCCGCGCCCACGGAGGCGGCTCGGCCGGCCCCTCCCCGTAGGGCAGGGCGACCGCGAAGGCGGAACGGGCGGCGTCGGCGCCGTAGCGGGAGCGGAGGGCGGGGCTCAGGAAGGAGCGAAGGGCGCCGAGCTCGGAGGCCGGCAGGGGACGGCGCAGGGACAGTCCCGCCTCGGCGAGGGAGGCGTCGATGGCTGCGTAGGCGGATTCGGGCGTCGGGGGGCTGCTCAACGGGCGAGCTGGGCGTCCTTGCGGGCCTTCTCGATCTTCTGCATCTTGCGGTAGTACTCGGTCTGCTTCTCGATCTCGGTGACGTCAAGGACCAGGAGCTTGTTCTCGGCGAGGCGGATCTTCGAGTTCTCGAGGAGCTTGTGCACGACAAGGCTGCCCTCGTTCACGGGCAGGCCCACCATGCCGACGAGCTCCTTGGGGCCGAACTCGAAGGTGTAGGCGGCGCCGGCCTTGAGGGGTATCCGGTTCTTCTCGAGCTGCATGAGGAGGGCGTCGTACATCCTCCCGAGGGGATCGGAGAGGAGGGTGTTGGCGAGCTGCTTGTAGATGAACCAGATGCGCTCGGCGAGGAGGGTGGTGAGCCGGGTGACGATCTGGGGCTGGGTGGAGACCATGCGCTCGAAGTTGGCCTTGTTGACGGCGAGGAGGTAGGCGTCCTCGAAGGCCACGGCGTTGGCCGAGCGGGGCTTGTTCTCGAGGAGGGCCATCTCGCCGAAGATGTCGCCGGACTTGAGCACGGCGAGGAGGACCTCGTTGTTGTCCACGATCTTGGTGATCTTCACCGAGCCCTTCTGGATGATGTAGAGCTCGGAGCCCGGCATGCCCTCGGGGAAGATCATCGTGTCCTTGGGGTAGTGGCGGTTGAACTCCTCGGTGGAGCCGTCGAGGTAGACCGCCTTGGAGTAGGGCTTGATCTTGGCGAGCCGCTCCCGGGCGATGCCGACGTGCTGGCCGCTCGGGCAGTGCTTGAGGTATTGGTAATAGGCGAAGAAGGCCTGGTTGTACTGGCTCTGCTTGGCGTAGTACTCGGCGACGCGGAAGAGGTGGGAGGGGTCGCCCTCGGCCGTGTTCTTGAGGGTGAGCCGGGTGAGGGCTTCGTCGAGGTAGCGCATGCGCTTGGAGAAGGCCATGATGATCTTCATGGCGACGGGGGTGTTCTTCTCGATGAGGGGGCCGTACTGGTCGCGGTGGACCGAGATGAGGGTGCAGTCGGTCACGGCCTGGGCGGTCTCGATGTGGCTGTGGTTGGACATGGTCGAGACGACCCCGAAGGAGTCGCCCGGCCCGAGGACGTTGCCGCCCTCCTCCTCGACCACCTCGACTTCCTTGGCGATGCGCACCTTGCCCGAGCGGATGATGAAGAAGCGGTCGGCGTTCTGCTTCCCCTCCACGATGATGTACGAGTCCTTCTTGAAGTTGACGAACGTGAGTTGAAGCGGACTATCCATCGTGTTTCCTGGCGCTTTCCTCGGTGCCGACTTGGGCTAAGTATAGGATCGGCTCGATCCCGCTGTCAATGAAAGCATAACGCAGGGTCCCGGGGGAATCGGAGCGGCAGGGCCCCTCGCGGGCCCTGCCGAGTACAATATACACCACATCCGGGCGGAAAAGCGGGGGAAACGCGGCCCCTGCGGAAGGAGGGGCGGCTCGCCGGGCCGCGGGCTCGGCTCGACGGGGCTATTTCACATCGAAATAAGGCTTTAAGCCCCCGCGCCGCCCCGCTCGCGCTCAGGGCAGGGGGAAGCGGGCGGTCAGGCGGATCACCCGCTCCTTGACCGAGCGGAGGACCTTCTCCTCGCCCTTGGCCTTGAGGACCTCCATGATGAAGCCGGCTATCTCGCCCATCTCGGGCAGGCCCATGCCCCGGGTCGTGACGGCGGGCGTGCCCACGCGGATGCCCGAGGTGACGAAGGGGCTCTTCTGGTCGAAGGGGATGCCGTTCTTGTTGACGGTGATGTTCGCCTCGTCGAGCCACTTCTCGGCTTCCTTGCCCGTGATGCCCAGGCCGGTGAGGTCGACGAGCATGAGGTGGTTGTCGGTGCCGCCGGAGACGATGCGCGCCCCCCCCGCGGAGAGGGCCGTGGACATGGCCGCGGCGTTCGAGACGACCCGCTGCATGTAGGATTTGAACTCGGGGGACTGTGCCTCCTTGAGGGCCACGGCCTTGCCGGCGATGACGTGCATGAGGGGGCCGCCTTGGATCCCGGGCATGACGGTCCCGTCGATGAGCTCGGACCAGAGCTTGGGCTTGTCGCCCTTGGGATTCATGACCCCGAGTGTATTGTCCGCGTCGCCGCCGACGAGGATCATGCCGCCGCGGGGCCCGCGGAGGGTCTTGTGGGTCGTCGTCGTGGTGAAGTGGGCGAGCTTGACGGGGCTCGGATGGAGGCCGGTCGCGACGAGGCCGGCGATATGGGCCATGTCGACCATGAGGAAGGCGCCCACCTCGTCGGCCACCTCCCTGAAGCGCTTGAAGTCGATGACGCGGGAATAGGCCGAGGCCCCCGCGACGATGATCCTGGGCTTGCACTCGCGGGCGAGGCGGGCGAGCTCCTCGTAGTCGATGGTCTCCGTGTCCTTGCTCACGCCGTAGCTGACGACCTTGTAGAGCCTGCCCGAGAAGGAGACGGGCGAGCCGTGGGTGAGGTGGCCGCCGTGGGAGAGGTTCATGCCGAGGATGGTGTCGCCGGGCTTGATGGCCGCGAAGTAGACGCCCATGTTGGCTTGGCTGCCCGAGTGGGGCTGGACGTTGGCGTAGTCGGCGCCGAAGAGGGCCTTGGCCCGGTCGCGGGCGAGGTTCTCGGCCATGTCGACGAACTCGCAGCCGCCGTAGTAGCGCTTGCCCGGGTAGCCCTCGGCGTACTTATTGGTAAGGACTGAGCCCACGGCCTCCATGACCGCCGGCGAGGTGTAGTTCTCGCTCGCGATGAGCTCGAGCTTGTCGCGCTGCCGCGCCGCCTCGAGCTCCATGGCCTGCCAGAGCTCGGGATCCTGCTTCTGGATAAGGGACATCGCTCCTCCTTTGGTGCCGTCCTCGCTGTGCCGGCGATTCCGGTCCCAGTATATACGCTTTTCGCCGCCGCGTGAACCGAGGCGGGCGCCGGGCCTAGGCGCCCTCGCCCCCGCCGGTCTTGAAGCGGCCGAGCTCCTCCTCGAGTATCTCGACGTTGCGCGAATTCTCGGCCCCCAGGCTCGACAGGCCCTCGGCGGCGACCCGCAGCTGGGCGATGCCGGCGGCCATCTCGGCGAAGCCCGCGGTGTTCTCGCTCGAGAGCCGAGCGAGGCTCCTCGTGGCCTCGCGGATCACCTCGGAGCGGCGATCGATGTCCCCGCTCGCCTCCGCGAGCTCCCCGGTCGAGGCCACGAGGGCGGCGAGGGACCCGCCGATCTCGGCGCCGCGGGCGGCCAGGGCCGAGATATCCCCGAGGACGGCGCGGAAGCTCGCCGCGGAGCCCTCCATGCCCTCGGTCATCGCGCGGATCGAGAGCCCGGCGGCCTCGGCCCCCTTCGCGCTCTCGTCGATTCTCGAGGTGACCGTCGCGAGCTGCTGCGAGATCGTCGCCGCGTTGCGGCCGGTCTCCTCGGCGAGCTTGCGGATCTCGGCGGCCACGACGGCGAAGCCCCGTCCCCGGTCGCCCGCGTGGGCGGCCTCGATAGCCGCGTTCATCGCCAGGAGGTTCGTCCGCGCGGCGACGTCGTCGATGACGGAGGCCATCTGGGCGATGCTCCGGGCGTAGCCGCCGATCTCCTTCACGGAGCCTAGGACGGTACCGACCACGGCCTCGCCCTCGCGCGCCTTGCCGGCCAGGGCCTCGGCCTCGGCCCCCCGCTCGCCGGCGGCGCGGGCCATGCCCTCGAGGGAGCCGACGATGGCGTCCGAGGCGAGCTTGGCCGCGGCGACCGCCTCGGCCTGGCCCGAGACGAGGCCGCCCACCTTCCCGATCTCGCCCGAGATCGCCCCGACCGCCTCGTCGGCCTCCCGGAGGCTCCCGTCGAGCGAGGCGATCTTGCCCTGGAGGGAGCGGACCGTCGCGTCGAGCTCGACGATCGTCGCCGAGCTCTCCTCGGAGCTCGCGGCGAGCTCCTCGCCGACGGCCGCCCCGCTGGTGCCGACGGACTTCAGCCGCGCGATGCTCGACTCGAGCTTGCCGACGAAGCGGTTGAAGCGCTCCGCGAGCTCCCCCGTCTCGCCCCCCGAGGAGGCGGGCAGGCGGAGGCGGAGGTCGCCCTCCCCCTCCGCGACCTCCCGGAGCGCGAGGGAGACGCGGCGGACCGGCCGGGCTATGGCGGAGGCTGAGGCGACCAGGGCCGCGAGGACCAGGGCCAGGGCCGCGGAGCCCCAGGCCGCGAGGCTGGCCGCGAGCTGGTCGACCCGGGCCGTCATCGCCGCCTCGGGCACGATGATGGCGAGGGTCCAGCGGGTATAGGTGAGGCCCACGGTGAACTTCTTGGCCGCGACCAGGGAAGGCAGGCCGTCGCGGACGAGGCGGGCCCTCCCGTCCTCCTGCCCGGCCACCAGGGCCCGGTAGCGCTCGAAGTCCCCCGGCTCGAAGAGCCCGGCCTCAGCCTCGAGGCCCTGGTTGAGGAAGGCTTCGTCGGCGTGGCCGGCGATCAGGGAGTCCTTGGCGTAGAGGACCGCGAGGCCCGAGCCGTAGGGCTTGATCCCCTTCACGATGGTCTGGAAGACGCTCTGGGAAAGGTCGATGCCGACGACCCCGCGGAAGCGGAGGTCCCTCGTGAGGATGGGGACGATGACGCTCGTCTCGAGGACCGGAGCCATGCCCTCCTCCTCGTACTCGTAGAGGTAGGGACCGACGACGGTCTCCTGCCGCGTCCGCTTGGGCTCCTGGTAGTAGGCGGAGGCGAGGACCTCCTCCTCGGAGGCCACCATCTTCCGCGGCGAGCCGTCCGCGCCCCGGTACCAGGTGCAGTCGAGCCGGCCGGACTCGTTGCCGTAGGCGCCGCCGCGGTAGAGCGCGTCCAGGCCGTCGAGGGCGTCCGGCTCCCAGGTCGTCCAGATCGAGCAGAAGCTCGGGTTGCGCTCGAGTAGGCCGAGGAGGCGGCCGTCCAGGCTCTTGCGCCGCGCGGCCGGCGCCTCGCGCTCGCTGTCGTCGAGGATCTGGGCCAGGGTCCTCGCCGCGGCGAAGGACTCGTTGATCCGGGCCGAGATGACGGCCGCGTAGCGCCCCGCCGATTCCGCCGCCGCGTCCATGAGGAGCTCGCGGGCCAGGCCCGAGCTGCGCAGGTAGACGACGAGGACGAGGGCGGCGAGGAGGAGGGCCAGGGCAGGGCCGAGGGCGAGGATCAGCTTCCCGCGGATACCCATGCTTCTCTTCATGAGAGCCTCCCGGTCGCCGCGAGCGCTGCGGCGCGTAGAATCGCCCGCGCGCCGCCCGCGGCGCGCGTCCCTATCCTTCACAGGCCGAGCATCAAGCCGTATACTAGCACGGAAAAGGAGTCCCATGTGAAAGCGCTCGTCAAGAAGAGCCCGGAGCAGGGCCTATGGATGGAAGACCTCCCCATGCCCGAGCTGGGCCCGAAGGACGTCCTGGTCAAGGTGCGCAAAGCGGCCATCTGCGGCACCGACGTCCATATCTACAAATGGGACGCCTGGTCCCAGCGCACCATCAAGACGCCGATGACGATCGGCCACGAGTTCGTCGGCGAGATCGTCGAGCTCGGCAAGGAGGCGCTCGGCTGGAAGGTGGGCGACCGGGTCTCGGCCGAGGGCCACGTCGTCTGCGGCGAGTGCCGGGCCTGCAAGGCGGGCAAGCGGCACCTCTGCCCCAACACCCGGGGCATCGGCGTCAACCGTCCCGGCATCTTCGCGGAGTACGCCTCGATCCCCGCGACCAACCTCTGGAAGGTCCACCCCGCGGTGAGCGACGAGATCGCCTCCATCTTCGATCCCTACGGCAACGCGACCCATACGGCCCTCTCCTTCGACATGGTGGGCGAGGACGTCCTCATCACCGGCGCCGGCCCCATCGGCTGCATGGCCGCGGCCATCTGCCGGCACAACGGCGCCCGCAACGTGGTCATCACCGACGTCAACGACTACCGCCTCGGCCTGGCCAAGCGCTTGGGCGCCGACCGCGCGGTCAACGTCGCCCGCGAGGACCTCAAGAAGGTCATGGAGGAGCTCGGCATGGTCGGCGGCTTCGACATCGGCCTCGAGATGTCCGGGAGCCCCCAGGCCTTCGCCCAGATGCTCGACAACATGTACAATGGGGGCCGCGTCGCCCTCCTCGGCCTTCTGCCCAAGGGCGCGGGTATCGACTGGGACAGCGTCATCTTCAAGGGCCTCTTCCTCAAGGGCATCTACGGCCGCGAAATCTTCGAGACATGGTACAAGATGGAGGCCATGATCCGATCCGGCCTCGACATCGCCCCCGTCATCACCCACCGCTTCTCCTTCGGCGACTTCCAGAAGGGCTTCGACGCCATGCTCTCGGGAGAGTCTGGGAAAGTGGTCTTGAGCCTCTGAAACTGCCTCGAACCTTGTAGTGCTTGATGGGTGATGCGGGGAGGGGGAACCTTCGGAAGGTTCAGCGCGACGAGAATCGCTCACTAGATCGCGATTCTCGTCGCGCTGCCCCGCGCCCCACCCTTCCCATCGGGCACCGGGAGTGAAAGCG